>JAVBOY010000052.1:0-63091 GCA_031550085.1 Lentimicrobiaceae bacterium | reverse complement strand
CTATGATCTTTAAATACTGCCATAATTATTTGATTATCATAGCACAAAGATAATCAAATAAATTGATAACACAAATTAAATTACTGATTATTAAATAGATATAAATAAAAAGTGGCCGGAATTTCTTCCGACCACTCCTGCCCGAAAGGGGTTTTTATTTTTATAACAATGAAACAGATAATTTTTTTATTCGGCAATCTTTTCGCCTTTGGAGTTCAGTTCTTTTTCAAGCTCTTTATCATAATAGAGTTTGTACAGCAAAGCGCCTGATTTGTAGGTGAAAACACTTTCTTTCTCACCGCTTTCTTTGAAATTCGTCCATTCGCCGTCTTCGGCTCCGTCTTTGTAGTACCCGATAATCATTTGTTTTCCGGATGGGTAATAATGATCCATCCGTCCTTGAAGAATGCCGTTTTCATAAAAGGCTTTATTCTTTAATACGCCATCAGTATAAAACTGCTTCCATTCTCCTTGCTTCTTCCCGTTTTTCCACGAATAGGTTTCCAGTACGCCTCCGTTGTCGTAATAAGTATTCCAGGAACCCGTAGAGACGCCATTTTCATATTGTTCATCGGAAATCAGGGTTTCAATTTCGGAGTAATACTTCCATTTCCCGTTTTTTTTCTTCAAATAGTATTCTCCCTCGGCTTTCTTTTTCCCGGAAGGGTAGAAGCTGGTTGAAAAAGCACGTTTTCCCGCTTCGGAATATTCTAAAATAGTAGAAACTTTCCCCTTTTCATCGTAATAAGTGAATTTCCCTACCGGGATGTCATCTTTAAATTGCCCCTGGTATAAAACCTTTCCATCAGGGGACTTTTTTTTCCATTCGCCTTGTTTACGACCTTTGGCATCGGTCTGATTCGGTGAATTTTGGCCAAAGGCGGTCAAAAATGTGATAAAAAAGCAGGAAACAAGAAGAAGGCTCTTTTTCATGTGTGTGATAAAAATTGAATCCAACAGACTTACATACTTTTGAGGCTTACGCACGCCTGCTTTGGCAATTGCGATCAAGAATCGGATGGTATGATAAGTTAAAAATTAACGTCAAAAATAATACTTTATTGGATGCAGAATGTTTGTAGTTTTGCTGCAAATTTGGTTCCACTTTCTAATTTTGTGATGAATTCTAACTTTTCGTCTTTGCTGGTTGAAAATGCGGTTAATGAGCTTTCACGCTTGCCCGGAATTGGTAAAAAAACAGCTTTGCGTTTGGCTTTGCACATCTTGAAGCTTCCGGTTCAAAATGCGGAATCGTTGGGGAATGCGATTATAAAAATGCGCCATGAAATCCAGTTCTGTTCCGAATGCAACAATGTTTCGGATACGCCTATTTGCGCCATATGCAGCAATCCTTTGCGGACTCATTCCCTGCTTTGTGTCGTGGTTGATATCCGGGATGTGATGGCCATAGAGAATACCGGACAGTTCAAAGGGCTTTACCATGTTTTGGGCGGTTTGATTTCACCGATGGAAGGCATCGGACCAAATGATCTTAGCATTTCGTCCCTAGTCGACCGGATAAGGCAAGGCGCTTTCCAGGAAATTATTTTTGCATTGCCCTCTACCGTGGAAGGGGATACGACGAATTTTTATATATTCAAACAATTGCAATCGTATCCGGTTCTGTTCAGCTCCATTGCGCGAGGTATTCCGATTGGGGACGATTTGGAATATACCGATGAGGTTACGCTGGGACGTTCCATATCACTTCGCCAACCTTACCAAAGCAGTTTTGAAGGTTGATTTTCAAAAAGAAATCTTCCAAGGACGGTTTTTGATCCGATAGCTTTTTGCAGAAAGCTTTTTTTATTGCACCGAAACTTCGTGCCCCTTGATAATTTGGCTGATATCGTCCACAATTTTTCGGGCCAATACATCGGCCTTTGCAAGGGAATTGCTTTCGGAGTAAATCCGGATAATGGGTTCGGTATTTGATTTGCGTAGATGTACCCATTCGTTGTTAAAATCAATTCGAACTCCGTCAACCGTATTAATGGGGTGTGAACGGTATTTGGACTCGATTTTTTGTAAAATTTCGTCCACATTCATTCCTTTCTCCAACGTAATTTTATTTTTCGAGATGTAGTAAGACGGATACTCCTCACGCAAGGTCGAGCAGGATTTTTTCGATTTGGCCAAATGGGTCAAAAAAAGCGCGATGCCAACCAATGCATCCCGTCCATAATGCAATTCGGGATAAATGACGCCACCGTTGCCTTCTCCTCCGATGATGGCATGGGTTTCTTTCATTTTTTCAACCACATTTACTTCTCCAACCGCTGCAGGATGGTATTGCTGCCCGTGTTTTTGGGTAATATCGCTTAAAGCGCGGGTTGACGAAAGGTTCGAAACCGTATCTCCTTTTGTGTTTTGCAGAACATAATCGGCGACTGCAACCAGTGTATATTCTTCGCCAAACATTTCTCCGTCTTCGCGTACGATCGCCAAACGATCGACATCGGGATCAACGGAAAAGCCGCAATGGGCCTTCTTTTTTACCACCTCGTTGGCAAGTTCTTGTAAATTTTCGGGCAAGGGTTCGGGGTTGTGGGGGAAGTTCCCGTTGGGGGTACAGTATAGTTCGTGGATCTGGTGTACGCCCAAAGCCTTGAGTAAAGCCGGAATGGCAATACCTCCGACGGAATTGACGGCATCGACCACTACCGAGAGTTTTGCATTGCGGATGGCACCGGCATCTACCAACGGCAATTCCAATATTTTTTCAATATGTTTTTCCAAATAGGAAGCGGTTGAATACGTACCTAATCTGGAAACATCTGCATAGGTAAAATTTTCACTATCGGAGAGGGAGAGCAGTTCGCTACCATCGGTTTCACTTAAAAATTCGCCTTGTTCGTTTAATAGTTTTAAGGCGTTCCATTGAATGGGGTTGTGGCTTGCCGTCAAAATAATTCCTCCTTGCGCATTCAAACCGGTTACAGCCATTTCAACAGTGGGTGTGGTACTCAAATCCAGGTCGATCACGTGAATTCCCATCGCCATGAGCGTACCGGAAACCAGTTGCTTTAGCATAAACCGGGATGTACGGGCGTCACAACCGACCACGACGGTCGCATCGGTTCTCTGGGAACGGCTTTGTATGAAAGATGCATAGGCTGAAACAATACGTACAATTTCCAATGGAGATAGGCCTTCGTGGGGTTTCCCTCCAATGGTGCCCCGGATACCTGAAATACTTTTAATAAGGGTCATATGGGTTAATTTGACTGCAAAATTACAGGATATAAACGTTATTCAAAATAAATTTAAATGAGAATTAATAACGCGGTTTTTGAAATGAAAGTTCACCGGAAGCTGTAAAAAATTCAGCCGGAATCTACACTATTACTAGGTGTTTGATCCTCTGTTTTTTACAGAAGTTTAAAATATCTATGAAACTGTTTTGTAACTTTGCAATGCTGAATCTGTTCAAAGAAAAGAACCGTTGATTGCTTCCCTATTTGTAAAGCGTTTGGGAAATTTGAAATCTGCAGGATGGTCAGGTAGATGTTGGATGGTTTGTTTCCCGGTTGAAGATTTTTAAGTTCCATTATGGGAATTCTTGTTTTGTACTACAATGGCAGAAAAAAATAAAAAGACGAAATCCTCGAAGAAACCCTCTATTACTTCTGCAGTTTTCAGAAAGTTTGCAATCTTCCTGAATATAATAGCAGTGTTCGTTTTGGGCCTTTCTTACCTTGCTGCGTTTATTCCTCCCGATCGTGGTTGGTTTTTTGCCTTTTTTGGTTTTTTATACCCTGTTTTTTTAGCGGCAAATGTATTTTTTGTCCTTTTTTGGGCAGTTTTTTTACGGAAGGCCTTTTTTATTTCAGTAATAGCCATTGCTTTGGGGTATTCTTTTTTTGCTTCAAACATCCAATTCGGGCATGCAAAAAGCCGGAAGCCAACCGGCGATATCACTTTGATGTCCTATAATGTACGCCAGTTTGACGTTTACAATTGGAGCAATACCAAACCTTCTGCCATGCGAAATCAAATTTTTGAACTGATTTCCGGCGAAAATCCGGATGTATTGTGTTTGCAGGATTATTATCAAGGAGATGGAGTAAAAAATAACAATACCGAAGCATTGGCTAAACGGAATGGATTTGACTATCAATTTGTTTCTTTGATAAAAAAAGGAAACAGAACCTCAAATTTTGGATTGGCCACGTTTAGCAAGTATCCGATTGTCTACTCCGAGCGGGTTGATTTTTCAAATTCGCTTGCCGATTATTGTCTGATCACCGATATTGTTGTCAAAACGGATACCATCCGGGTTTTGAATACCCATTTGAAATCGCTTCATTTTGGGAAAGATGACTACCAATTTGTTTCCGAAATAGGAAACAACAATGTTCAAAACACAAAAATGTCGGGATTCCGGACGATTGTTTCGAAAATGAAAAAAGGTTTTCAGTACCGTGCCCCTCAAGTGAGAACCTTGAAACAAGTTATTTCGCAATCGCCTTACCGGGTCATTTTGTGCGGCGATTTTAACGATACGCCCACATCCTATGCGTATCAGCAGATCCGGAAAAAGTTGAATGATTCTTTTGTGCTGGCCGGTAAAGGTTTTGGAAAAACATACACCGAATTTTTGTTACCAGTACGGATTGATTATATTTTTTTGGATAAGAGTATGAACGTCACTAATTTTAAAATAATTCCCAAAGCATATTCCGATCATTACCCCCTTGTGGCTAAAATAGATTTCAGGTGATCATTAATTGATTAACAATTAAACAATTGTATCGCTTCAAAGAGAAGTCACCTTATTTCTTTCTCCAAAAAGATGCGAGAAATAAAAAAAAGGTTGCATATCAAAAAGGAATTATTAATTTTGCACCCTCAATAAAAGCTCTTGGTGAGGTGGGTGAGTGGCTGAAACCAACAGTTTGCTAAACTGTCGTACTGGAAACGGTACCGGGGGTTCGAATCCCCCCTTCACCGCAAAGAGACTCGGGGTGTAGCGCAGTCCGGTTAGCGCACCTGGTTTGGGACCAGGGGGTCGAAGGTTCGAATCCTTTCACCCCGACTAAAAGCCTGGACAACAGGTGGAAAAATTGTAGCCTTACAAACGAGTGTTTGTGAGGCTTTTCTTTTTTCGAACGGATTGGTTAAAATCCCCGGTGCGTTCGATTTGGCGATGCAATAACATCGGTGCGTTTGCGGACGGGGTTTCCGGCTGAAGGAGTAAGCGCCTTGTTGGGTTGGGGCTTGGAAGAAGCTGTTGTGCTTTGAGGTTTGGCTTTTCCCGGATTCGGATTCGCTTTAGGCGAACCGGATGTACTTACCGGAGTTTCTTCCCGGGGAACAAATTGCGGGCGGTTAGACGCCACAATTACTTTGTCGGCGTTGATGGAGTTTACCCGCCGGATTTTAGACGATAAATTATGTCCGCCCGTCAGTCGTGGCGAATTGTAGGAAATAATCAACGAGGGCGTTTTCATCCAAGGCGAACAACTGCTTTTCAAACTATTGGAATAAAAGTTTTTGACGTTCGACAAATCAACGCCCAATTTACCCAGGTTGGGTTTGCTGTACGAAAAAATCGTCCGGATTACATTGTGTGCGACCCCGTAAATATGGTTGATGGCCGAATTGGAAAGTTGATTTCCGCGCGGGTAAGCCAAAAATTTGCACAAGTTGGTGAAGTTTTTCTCATCCAAGCTTTTCAGTTGATTTTGCAAAGAACTCAATCCGATGCGGATAGCGGATTGGTTGACCATTAAAGAGTTTTCATACACTTCTTTTCGGCGATCCTCGGGCAGGGTTTGATGATTGTTGCGTTCCCAATCGGCAATTTCTTTTTGCAAATGCGTTTGCTGGTATTTGGTAAAGTTTTTGCTTCCCACTTCTTTTGAAATCGTATCCAAACGTTGTGGACTCAAATTTTTGATATTCGTAAGCAAGCCTTTTACGATAGAAAATAAAAGGTAGGGCTTGTTTTTGGCGGCATAATTTACGGAATCTTCCCGGCAAATGATGTTGTTGTCGATAAACAGCTGGTACAGGCTGGTGTATTGTACCACGCGGATCAGGTCGGTATTGCAGAGCCCCGAAAAATAATTGTAAGCCGTGTTTTCATACCCGTGTCCAGCCGAAATGTAATTGGCCTGCGAATTGAAATAGGATACCGGCAGCGATCCCGTGCGGTTGAGCGCATACAAGTTCAGTCCGTCGTAATCGTAAGCAAACATGGTATTGGCCGTATTCCAGTTGTAAACCAATTCCGACAAACCCAGTTTGCCGAACAACGGCCGGTCGAAGGGATAATGGGCAGGCTTGGGATAGTCATAACTTTCATAGCGCAACGTACCGTTTTCCGACCAGTCTTTCAGCAACACATCGGTAATGGTAAGCAAATGCCCGAATTCCGTATGCTCGAGTTGCGGACTTAAAAACGTAGGACACCAGTCTTTGTCGTTCGGCATTTTTCCTGCCAACAAATCGTTTACATCCAGACTTTGCGAAAGTTCGCCGTCTTTGATGGAAGCCAGCAACAAAACGGTTTCCACATTCAGCGGCGGCAATTCCATCACATCCGATTCGCGTTCGCGCCCGATGATTACCAGGGAAGAAGAATCGGAAACAGCACCCAAAATCAAATCGGCGTCCAGCGTAAATTTCCGGATGTCCGTTTGCTGCTTGTGAATATCCGTTTTTTTATCAATGCTCCAGATAACAAAACCCGGTTGGCGGCTGTAAAATACCCCCGTTTTTTTCTCTTTGAGAATCGAGGGAATTGAAAACGTTTTTGCGGTATCGGGCAACTCGACAAACGCTTCCGGATCTTCGATAAACCATTGGTTGATTTCGGAAAGCGAAATGCGGTAATTCAGTTTCTCTCCGGAAAAGTAAACACGGGATGTTTTTAAAGGCAGCGGAACCGCGTGCGATTTGTAATCGGATAAATATAGGATTTGGTTCAATTTCCGGGTCAGGTTGGAAATATTTTCGGAAGTAGCGCGACCTACACAGACCACAATATCTTTTACCCAGCCGTCGTATCCCACAGGATGTGTTTTGATTTCGGCATGGATGTTGAATTTTTCGAAAACTTTGACTACGCTGTCGATGCGTACAAAGGGAGCCGGTTCCGATGCGACAAACACGTAGCTGCTGTCGGCAAATTTGGCCAAACCCAGCATTTGAAAATGAAAAGGGCAATGGTTGCGGAAATCGTTGTAAATACTGTCTTTTTGCGATAAGGAAAGTGTTTGATTAAGTTCGAACTGTTGGTTGGGAATAAACTCTACCCGCATCAGCTTAGCGGCTTGCCTTTTTACCGCATCGGTAGAGGATGCAAAATAGATCACTGCTCCCGCAACCAGTAAAATGATAGCAACCAATAAAAATTTCCGTTTCATAGATGCGTGCAAAGGTAATGGATAATGGACAAAGTTGTAACGGAAGAACGGCCGTTGAATGGACAATACAAAAAAACCGCTTCGAGAGCGGTTTTTTGTATCTAAATCCGGAATAAATTATTTTTCAATGTATTCGATATCAATCTGATAAGTGTATGTATCATTGCCAGACTTTGGAGCATTCCGTTTTTGAAAGGGATTCCTTGAAAAATGGGTGGCCTTTTTCCCTTTCACCGGCTCATCTTCCCAAGTGCTGGTAGCCATTATTTTTGAGGGGTAATCATCTTTATACGTAATTGCATACTCTTCTGTTCCGTAAGGGTCTCCATCATACAGAACGGTTAATTTCATTGCATTATTTACATGGTTGAAGGAAAGCCCCAAATCATCGATCGCAAATGCGCCTTCAAAGACAAAGAACCAAGTTGGCATATTGATTTTGGAAAAGACACCGTTCTTTGCATCGTAATTTAATGTCATTTCCTCTCCCATCGGGTCTACAGCTTTTACTAGATTCCCTTTCGAATCATAAGTACAAGTGTAAAGCAAAAGTTCTTCTCCTTCATCGACTTCATAAATTTTCACTGGACGGCCATTTTTATCCAAAACATATTTGATATCAGGACGGTAGAAACTTCCGGTTTCAGAACCGGACACAAGAACTGTATCTCCCGAATAAGTATAATTCATAGCATAATTGTCTTCCGGGTATGCGGCAAAAGCCATTTCCTGTTTTGTTAATTGCCCAGCTGGGTTGTAAGAATAAGTACCAGTAGCATATAAAATACCATCGTCATCGAATGCTATTTGGGTAATCCGTTTGTCTCCATCATAAGAAATTACATAACTTCCTGTATAGGTTTCGAGGTCTTCATGGAAGGATAATGTAATCTTGGATGGCAGCAGTTTTTTAGATTTTCCTTTGTCACCACAGCTTGTGTTTAAAGATAAAATGACGCAAATGGTTAGCGCCATCAAAAGGAATTGTTTTGTTTTTTTCATAAGATTTGTTTTTAGTTTATTTCAGAAAATAGAACATCAATTTATGTAATGACAAAATTTTAGAAAGAAGGTTGCTTTTTCAGCCGCAGGTGTTTAATTTATTGTATCTTATTTTTCGCAGATTTAACTTGTTTTTAAAGCGGCAAATACATATTGCGTAAAACCCAATACACCAGGATGAGGCCTAATACAACGATTGAAAAGCGGCTGCTGGTAAGCCGTTGGTGTAGTTTTGTGAAACGCCGTTTCCCTCCCAAGTTTTCGAGGTAGATCAGGAGTGCAATCAGCGGCAATGCCGCGACGGCAAGCACATTGTAATGGCAGGCCTGACCCAGCCGGAAATGCAACAGGTGGTGAACGGCCCGTTGAATACCGCAACCCGGGCATTGATAACCGGTTAGTTTGTGAAAAAGGCAGGGAGGAAACAACAAATTTTTCTCAGGATCGAAAACAAAGAATACGATCAAAAGAATTCCCGTAAAGATTCCCAAGCCCCAGAAGAGGTTTTCGCGCTTGAGATTAATACTGGTTAAATATTTCATTGAATCCGCCGGCGAAAATTCCGAATAGAATCAAGATCCAATAGATCACGGCAATGACCAGCACGCTGACGAGCGAGGCAATGCAAAAGTTTTTGGCGTAGCGGGAGGCATTTTGGGCGCCCACAATATCACCGCGCATAAAACGGGATTCGACTTGCGTGGAATTGATCAACGCCCCGATACCCAGCGGCAAACAGCATAAAATGGTAACCACAATGGATTGCCAAAGGTAAGTGTCGGGCATTTGAGCGCGTTGTTCATACATTTTTTGTTGTATCTCATTCAACGACGGTGTTTTGGATTGTCCCTGAGACTCTGGCTGCTGGGGTGAAGCCGGTTCGGAGGAGTCGTTGGCAATCAGCGAGGTTCCGCACCTCGAACAAAAACGGGCATAGTCGTTATTGGGTTCTCCGCAGCGATTACAATGTATCATAAAAATTGTTGTTTTGTTTTTTTGGCAAAAATAGATTTTTTGTTTATCCAAAAAACAATTGCTTTATGTTTTTATTTGATTTATCGATTTATGAATGTGCTACTGGTAGATTTGCCGTTTATTTAAATGCTGTTTCGCTGATCCCTTTGCCCGAAAGGCGCAACTGGTGGAAATAGCCGGGAACCGGTTTCCCACAGAGTGCATCCACATACAATTTGGCAATGTATTGGCTAAGCATAAAACCATGCCCGCGCATGCCGATAAACAAGCCCAATTCCGGGTCGATGATATATCGGGGTTCCAAATAATAGCCCGACCAAACGGCTTGGAAGCCGACATTGGAGAGTTGTGGCAGCCAGTTGACAAAAGTTTCGGAAACGATTTCCAAAAAATCCTGTGAATTGAACTTTTGATTTTTAGCCGTTTCCAATGCATCGATGGCAGGCGAGGCGCAGCCGATAATTTGCCCGGTTTCGGCTAGTTGCTGGCCGTAAATAGCAGAGAAGCCCTTGTATCTGCGGCGGTCGATCAGCATGTCCAGCGCATCACCGTCTTTCCCTAGTAAAGGCAGGCGGCGCGTGATAAATGCCTGGTGTTTCACCGGGTACAAGCCGGTTTCGATGCCTACTTTTTTGGCAAAAATACCCGCCTCATTCCCCAATGCGTTGATAAATAATTCGGTACGATATTCTATATATTCCTTTTGGTGGGTATAAACCAAAATGCGGTATTCGTTGCCTGATTTTTCCACATCCACTACCCGCGAATTTTCCAAAACCATTCCTCCTTTGGCTTGTCCGATTTTACGCAAAGCATCGATTGTTTTGCCGGGAGTGGCCTGCCAGCAGTCGTTCGTAATCAGGGCCGAACGATAGGTTTTTAAATTGGGGTTAAAATAAGGGGAAATTTCTTTCTGGAAATCTTTGGCATCCACCATGGATGCATTCGACCAGGCCCGCGAAGCGTCCAAATCGTTGTAAGTCGCTTCATCGTGTGCAAAACTCACATACCGGGTGGGTTTGAAATCGATCGAAAAATCTTCCTCCAGCTTTTTGAAGAGTTCCAGGTTGTGTGTGGCAATGTCCGACAATTCGGGCACGCTGAATGCCGGGCGTCCGCCGGCAATGTTGCGCCACGAAGCGCCCCGTTCGTCGTTTGCCATCACGGGCTGGTAACCGGCTTCCGCCAAATAACGGAACAGGGACGTGCCTGCCATGCCGCCTCCGGCAACAAAAGCTTTTACCGTTTCAATCCGGTGGGTGGGCGTGGGTAAAATAATTTTTTCATGAACGGCTTTGGGATACAATTCGCCCAAAGTCAACTGATTGGACAAAGGGCCGCGGGGTGTTGCATCGCCGGTTACTTCAACTCCCTGCGAACGCAAAAATTGTTTGGCGCGTGGAATACAGCGTTTCCCACGGCAAGGTCCCATTCCCAAACGTGAAATATGTTTCAGTTCGTCGACCGAAATAAATTTCCGGCTGCCGATGCAATCCAGCAAATGCTGCTCGTCTACATCGTCGCAATGACAAACATAGGTTTTTGCTTCCGGATCTTCCTGGTATGGCTTGAATTGCAAGGTTTCGGGATAATTCTCTTTCACAATAAATCCGCGTACTTCGAGCAAGGCTTCGCCTTCCACATTCAGCGATTTTACCCGGGCCACATTGGTTTTGTTCGGTTTTGTAAGGATTTTTTCAATAATCCCTTCGCCCCGTTTTTTGCCGTTGTTATCCACCAGAAATACTTCGGCTCCTTCGTGTGCTTCGTATTCGATGGGCAAAAACAGCCAGCCTTTGGGCAGGTTGTAACCGAATATGGCCAATCCCGGGCATTGGTACACGCAATCCATGCAACCGATGCATTTATCGTAATCAATTTTTGGAACAGTGCTGGTCGACGATTTGGTGATGGCGCCGTATTTGCAGGCGAATTGGCAGGGATTGCAGGCAAAACCGTACAAGCAATCTATTTGAACAAAGCCCCGGTCGTCCATACGTTGTTTTTCGGGACGGTGCGGATTTTCGAGAATCCGTGTGGGATGCTGTTGCGAATCGATGTATTCTTTTGATACAGCCAAATAATCATCGTACGAAAAACGGGCGTTAAGCACTTGCATGATTTCGTAAGCACATTGCTTGCCGCGTAATACGGCGCTGGTACCTTCGCCGATGCGGATGGCATCGCCCACGCCGTGGCAGTTGCGCCCGAAAAGTTCCTGGCCTTTGATCAGCAATTGATTGTCGGGCATCAAACCCGTGCAGATATTGATGGTGTCAATGTCGTCGATGATTTTCTCGGTTCCGGGAATGGGTTTGAAGTTTTCGCATTCGGCGATCACTGCGCCCACAACACCGGTTTTGTCCTTATTCGGGATGGCTTCGAGCAATATATGAGAGGTCATGATGGGGATGCCCAAGCGGCGTACGCGGTTGGCTTGCACCGGAAAGCCGCCCTCTTTGTTTTGAGCTTCGATAATGGCTTTTACGGTGGCTCCGGCTTGCATGGCCTGGTACGAAGTGAGGTAACCGATGTTTCCGGCACCTACGGTCAAGATTTTTTTACCCAAAAGCGTAAACTCGTTGTTCATCATTTTTTGGACGACAGCCGCCGTATAAACTCCGGGTACATCGTCGTTTTTAAAAGCGGGCATAAACGGAACGGCTCCGGTGGCAATGACCAAATGCTGGGCATCGACATAAAAAATCTCTTCGGTAAGCGTATTTTTAATGGCCAGGCGGTTGCCCTCCAAGATATCCCAAACAGTGGAATTGAGTAAAATACCCTCCATGCTTTCGCCGGCAAGGGTTTTGGCGATATCAAATCCGCGCATGCCGCCGAATTTCTTTTCTTTTTCAAAGAAGAAAAACTGGTGGGTTTGCATTAAAAACTGTCCGCCGATTTTATCGTTGTTGTCAATGATCAGGTTCGGAATCCGGTTTTTATTCAATTCTTCGCGGACGGCCAGTCCGGCAGGACCTGAACCGATAATAGCTACGGTGGTCCGGTATACGTTTAAAGCGGTTTGGGTGTCAATGGTCCCGTTTTGAGGCAAATAATCCGAAGGAATGGCTTCCACTTTCTTAATCCCGTCCACCTTGGTAATACAGATACGGCTGATTTTTCCGTCGACCAGCATTTCACAAGCTCCGCATTTGCCAATGCCGCATTCCAGGCTGCGTTGGCGATGATCCAAACTGTGGCTGTGCACCGGAAACCCGTTTTGATGCATGGCGGCAGCAATGGTTAAACCACGCTGACCTTTGATGGATTTTCCGTTAAATTGAAATTCGATGTAATCTTCGTGGGGAATGTCGAGGATGGGATGTTTTTCGATTTTATACATCTGTTTTTAAATGCTTTATGAAAATGGATCCATTTTTGAGGTTAGCAAAAATACGGTTATTTTATTTCTGACCCATTTTTTGCAAAGATTTTTAAGAATCGGGAAGCAATATTTGTAAACATAATGTTAAGAGATAATTGTATCATCAGGATTTAACCGGCTGTAATCGAATTCTGAAACCGGCTGTTTTGCATTTGGTTTTTTATATGGCTTGTAAATGGAGCGTTATTTTATAGATGTTGAGATAAGTATCTGGGATTTTCAATTGTAATATTTTTTTTATGCGAACGTAACCTTCCGGCTTTAGTTTTGCTTCGGGGTAAATAGTTCTAAATTTTACAAATGGATTCGTTTTTATGATATTGAGGGATGAGAAATAGTTTCGTTCGTTCTGAAAAGTTATCAACAATTTGGCCTGGCTTCAAAAAATATGCTGCTAATCGTTTGATTTTTAAATGGAAACACAAATAAAAAAACTTTCCGGAAACGGGGTTACCAACCCTAAAAAAAAATACATTTGTCTTGAGTAATAGCCTCTTTCTTTTTTTGAGATTTTGAAATTAAAAATATAAAAAACAATACATTATGAAAGAACATTTACATGTAAGATTCTTAAAAACGTTCGCTTTGTGCGCGCTGTTTTTTTTAGCTGCAACAACCTCTTGGGGGCAGGGAACAGAAGATTTTTCTAACATCCCTACAGCGAATTCCACAACTTATTCTGCTCGTAGTTGGACAGGTACCGATAATGTTGTATGGACTGCCACATCAGCTAGAACAGATCAAACTCTAAATGGTAAGGCAATTTGTACGAATACCACCGGTACAGTGACTTCTCCCACTTACACAGGAGGGATGGGAACGCTATCGTTTAATTATGTGAGAGCATTTACAGGTAATGGAGCAAGAAGTATTGAGGTATATGTGAATTCAGTAAAGATTGGATCTACAATTACAGTTAGCTCGACTTCAGACGCGGTATCACCTTATTCTTCACCAATAAATGTATCAGGAAATGTGGTTTTAGAGCTTCGAACTTCAGGTGCTCAAATTAAAATTGATGATATCTCATGGACGGCTTATAGCCCTTCTGCTTGTGATGCTCCGACAGCACCTACCAATGCTACCCTTACTCCCAATTCGGCGGCTGTTTCGTGGACGGCTCCGGCTGCCGGAGCGGTAACCTATACGGTTCAATACAAGAAAAATGCGGATGCCACTTGGACGGATATTGCCGGAATTAGCGCTACAAACACGACAATTAGCAGCTTACAACCAGCGACCCTTTACAACTGGCGTGTGAAAACCGTTTGCGCTTCGGGTGAAAGCAGTTATGTAAACGGCACCAATTTTACAACCGGTGCAGCCGTACCTACTTTAAATGTCTCTCCGGTAGAAATTAAATTTGGAAATGTGGTTCAAGGAACTACCTCTGCGGCACAAACGCTAACCGTGTCCGGAAGCTATTTAACCGGAAATATTACCTACAAAAGAGTCGGAGACGCCGATACCAATGCATTTACAATTACACGAACATCCTGGAGCGCAACAACCGGCGGTGTATTGAGTATTACTTTTTCTCCCACCGCAATTAGGCAGTATGATATTTTTCTTGTCTTTCACACGCCGGGGACAGGCTCGGATTCTTACATTTCTTTAGGCGGGAAGGGAATCACCTCAGATCCCAGCCTTACCGTAAGTACTTCTGGATGGAATTTTGGCAATGCTACGGTAGGAGGGACCCCGGTCACCAAAGATTTTACGGTGACAGGCGCCAATTTAACGGCTGATATCAATTATTCTTCAATTACCGGCGCGAACCCGGGCGACTTTTCGGTAACACCGCTAGCCGGTTGGAACGACCGGACGGGAGGCTCCCTTCGTGTTACATTTACTCCGGGCGGAGCAGGATTGCGTGATGCCACCCTGAACATTACCAGCGGAGTCCTTTCCAAAACGATTTACTTACAAGGGACAGGAATATTGCCGTCCTTGACGGTGAATCCTTTGTCGCTGCCTTTTGGAGATGTCAATACGGGTAGTACTTCCGCAGCACAAACGGTGACGGTTTCCGGAACCAATTTAACCGGAGTTATTACCTATGTGAAATCGGGAACCGGTGCAGCCGCATTTACCGTTACGGAATCCACATGGACTGCAGCCAGCGGGGGAGCGCTGAGCGTGACATATTCACCCACGGCAGCCGGACTTCAAAATGCCATTCTTACGATTAGTAGTCCGGGAGCCACCGACAAAGTGGTTAATTTAAGCGGCACAGGGATTGCATCTCCTCCGTCGCTGACCGTATCTCCATTGGCACTGCCTTTTGGAAATATCAATATGGGATCTACTTCTGCGGCGCAAACGGTAACCATCTCAGGAACGGACCTGACGGGTACGATTACTTACGTGAAATCGGGAGCCGATGAATCCGCCTTTACCGTTGCCGAAACAAGTTGGAATACTGCTACGGGCGGCACCTTAAGTGTTACGTATTCGCCGACGGCTGCCGGAGCTCAAAATGCAATTCTTACCATCAGTACTCCGGGCGCTACCGACAAAGTAGTTGATTTGAGCGGAACAGGCGTATTGAGCGCTCCAACGGGATTAACGCCTTCTTTAGCCACAACCACAAGTTTTATGCTTAATTGGCCTATTGTGGCCGGAGCTACCGGATATGAAGTGGATGTTTATACGAAAGTTGCAGGAAGCCCTGTAACCGAAACCGAACCGTTTACCACGGCATCACCATACACCACATTAACAGGTTGGAGTACAAATTCGACTTCAACAAATTCGACTTCGACAAATTACGGAGCAGCAGCGCCTTCGCTTCGTTTGCAAAATGTCGGGAAACAGGTCGAAACAAGAGTTTATGATGGAGTAATAAACTCTATATCTTATCTCGTTCGTGCCCAAACAGCAGGAAATTTGTCGATAGAAGGGAAAACAACTTCCTGGATATCGATCGCTACGGATGCAATAACAACAACGAAGGGCACCAAATCGCATAATGCATTGGAGGCTCAAGGCTATCAGCAGGTACGAATTACCAATGTAACCGGAGACCATTACATTGATGATATTGCGATTACCTATTCGCCGTTTACACCAAGTTATGTTTTGGGTTATCAGGCAAGAAGCGTCGCAACCAATTCCCTATTGGTTTCGGGTTTATCGCCCAACACGCAGTATTACTTTGTTGTTCGCGCTGTGGGAAACGCCCAGACTTCGGCTAACTCGGCAGAAGGAACAGTTACAACATTACCGTTAACCCACACCATCACCGCCTCCGCCGGGACCAATGGAAGCATTACCCCTTCGGGAGCGGTTACGGTAGCCGATGGCGCCGATCAAACGTTTGCAATTACGGCGAATTCCGGTTATGTCATTGACGAGGTTTTAGTCGATGGTGCCAACAATGCGGCAGCCGTTGCAAGCGGTAGTTATAACTTTACCGATGTTACGGGAAATCATACCATTGAAGCAAATTTTGTTGCTTGCACGCCTCCTTCGGTAACCATTTCGGGAAATGCCACCGTATGTGCGGCTTCGACCGGACTTATTTATTCGATTGCGCAAACCACAGGCACTTTCGTTTGGACGGTTCCAACAGGAGCAACCATTACAGCCGGAAATAATACAAACAGCATTACGGTTGACTTGGGAACGGCTACCTCCGAAAACATCGGAATCACGTATACCGATGCGAACGGTTGCAGCAACACCGCTACCCTTCCGCTTACCATCAATAATAATCTAACACCGGGGGTAAGCATTTCCACTCCTAATACCACCGTTTGTATCGGAGCTTCGGTAACGTTTACGGCGGCTCCAACCAATGGAGGAACTACTCCGGCCTATCAATGGAAAGTCAACGGCGCCGATGCAGGAACGGATGCTACGTATTCTTACACTCCGTTGAATAATGATGCGGTTACTTGTGTGATGACATCGAATGAAGCCTGTGTAACTTCGAGTACGGCAACATCCAATACCATTACGATGACGGTAAATCCCGTTCTTACTCCGGCTGTAAGTATTTCAACGCCAAGTACCAGCATTTGTTCGGGTTCATCGGCAACCTTTACGGCTACACCTGCCCATGGGGGAACCACCCCTACGTACCAATGGAAAGTCAACGGCGCCGATGTAGGGACAGGAATCACTTATTCCTATACTCCGGCTGACAATGATGAAGTAACTTGCGAAATGACATCGGACGAAACTTGTGTAAGTTCTGCTACGGCAACATCCAACACGATTACGATGTCGGTAAACAGCAGTTTAACACCGAGTGTAAGTATTTCCACTCCCAATACCACCGTTTGCGCCGGAACATCCGTAACCTTTACGGCGGCTCCTACGAATGGCGGAAACGCTCCGACTTATCAATGGAAAGTGAACGGTACCGATGCAGGAACCGGGGTTACCTATTCCTATACTCCGGCCGACAATGATGAAGTAACTTGTGAAATGACTTCCGATGAAGCTTGTGCCAGTGTGAGTGTGGTGACATCCAACAGCATAAGCATGATTGTGAATCCGACCGTAACGCCGGGTGTCAGCATTTCTACCCCGAATAGCACCGTTTGTGCCGGAACCTCCGTGACCTTCACGGCGATGCCGGCAAATGGCGGCACAACGCCCACTTACCAATGGAAAATAAACAGTGCCAATGTGGGTGTCGGAGCAAGCCATGCTTGTGTACCGGTAAGCAACGATATCGTTACTTGCGAAATGACGGTATCGAGCGAAGTGTGTGCGAGTTCAAGCGTTGTGACCTCCAATGATATCACCATGACTATAAATCCGACAGTAAATCCCTCCATTGTTATTTCTGCCAATCCGGGTCATACGGTAACGCAAGGAACTACAGTCACTTATTCGGCTGTCTTGGCGCATGAAGGCTCCAATCCGGCTTACCAATGGAAAGTAAATGATAATAATGTGGGTACCGATGCAACTTATAGCTATGTACCCCAACATGGAGATGAGGTCACTTGCGTTTTAACCTCGGATGCAAATTGTGTTTCATCCGCTGTCGTTACTTCGAATGCCATCACCATGACGGTAAATATTCCCTCGCTGACCGTATCTCCTTTAACATTGCCTTTTGGAAATATCAATATAGGATCTACTTCTGCGGCGCAAACGGTAACCATCTCCGGAACGGATCTGACGGGTACGATCACTTACCTGAAATCGGGAGCCGATGAGGCTGCATTTGCCATTACGGAATCTACATGGAATGCAGCTACGGGCGGCACCTTAAGTGTCATATATTCGCCGACGGCAGCCGGGGTTCAAAATGCCATCCTAACCATCAGTACTCCGGGCGGTACCGACAAAGTAGTTGATTTGAGCGGCACAGGAACTTTAGCACCTCCTGTTGCCACTGCTGGCACAACAATAACTTCTACTGGATTTACAGCTAATTGGAATGCCGTTACCGGAGCAAGCGAATATGTATTGAACGTCTATGAAAAAGGACTTGCTCCGAATTTGCTTACCAATCCGGGTTTTGAATCGGGTGATTTAACCGGCTGGAGCTTTGAATCAGGAATGAATGAAGAAGCTTCTACCACTCAGGTTCATACAGGAACTTATTCGTTGTATGCTTCCGTTATAGCAACAAGAAAGATAACACAAACAATAACTGTTGCCACAGGAGTCGAACATTCGTTAGTATTTTGGTATTATCTAGATCCGTCAGCAACCGGAAATGGTTTCAGAGTATGGACGACAACGGGAGCTACCATCCAACTGCCAACGGCAACTACTTACTTTAACACGAAAGGATCGTGGCAGAAAGTAGAAACTACCTTTACTCCTACAGGAAATAGCCTGACATTTGAATTGAGATTGTACAATGGCTGTAAAATCTATTTGGATGATTTTGAAATAAGAAACCTGAATGACGGAGGTTCAGTTCCGATCGCGGGTTCTCCGTTTACTGTTGCAGGAACTTCAAAGAATGTCACGGGATTGATTTCCGGAAATACATATTATTATACCGTAAAGGCAAAGGACGGTTCTGTTTTATCCGCCGCATCGAATGAAATTCCGGTTACGTTATTAACAGCTAGTCATATAATTACCGCCACCGCCGGAATCAATGGAAGCATTACCCCTTCGGGAGCGGTTACGGTAGCCGATGGCGCCGATCAAACGTTTGCAATTACGGCGAATTCCGGTTATGTGATTGATGCGGTTTTAGTTGATGGCACCAACAATGCCGCAGCCGTTGCAAGCGGTACTTATACCTTTACCAATGTTACGGGAAATCATACCATTGAAGCAAGCTTTACAGTGGCTCCGACACCAACCTTGGCGGTATCTCCTTTGGCTTTACCCTTTGGGAATGTCAGCACCGGAAGTACATCCGTAGCGCAAACCGTAACCATTTCCGGAACCGATTTGACGGGCAACATCACCTATGTGAAATCGGGTACCGATGAGGCTGCATTTGCCATTACGGAAACCTCTTGGGATGCAGCGACAGGCGGTACGTTGAGTGTCACTTATTCGCCCACGGCAACCGGCGCTCACAGTGCGATCATTACCGTGAGCAGTACGGGAGCGGTTGATAAAGTGATTGAGCTGACCGGAACCGGAACAACCCCAACGACACCTACTTTGGTTGTGAATCCTTTGACGTTACCTTTTGGAAATGTCACTACGGGCGTTGCCTCTGCGGCGCAAACGGTAACCATATCGGGCGTTAATTTGACGGACAACATCTCCTATGTAAAATCAGGTACCGGTGAAGCCGCGTTTACCATCACGGAAACCTCTTGGGCCACAGCTACGGGTGGTACGTTGAGTGTCACATTCTCGCCCGCCACAGCCGGCGCCCACAGTGCCATCCTTACCGTCAGCAGCCCGGGCGCTACCGATAAAGTCGTTGATTTAAGCGGAACGGGACTAGCGCCGGCATATACCGTAACCTTTGATGCAGGGACAGGTTCGTGCGCAACCCCATCGCTGACCGAAGCTTCATCCGGAGCCGGGGTGGTTTTACCGCTTGCTGTTCCTTCAATTCTTTGTACTTCTGAGGGATATCTCTTTGCAGGTTGGGCTGAAACTTCGATCGTAGAAACCACCATTGCTCCGGCCCTTCATCTTGCCGGAACCACCTATATGCCCCTGACAAACGGCACATTGCATGCCGTTTACGCCAAAACAGAAACAACCGGTAGCTCCAATGAATTTACATTGGCAAGCACTTTGGCGGATGGTGATTATGTGCTGGGAGCCCTTATTGGAACGGCAGGTACTGATAATGATATTGCAGCTATGAATGCCACCGTTTCGGGTGGATGGGGAAAATATACGATCACAACACCCGCCGGCAGTACTTTATCCATGACGGATGCTGCTCATGTTTGGCAATTAACAACAAGCGGTACAGGTTTTACTTTGAAAAATAAATCCACGAATGAATATTTGGTTTTGTCGGGGACGGGAAGCGGATCCGTTTCCTTGTCCACTACTCCGACGATCATCTATGCCTCTGTTGTGAATTCAGCGCAAGGAACGTTTGAAGTTCATGAATCTTCTTCCGCAACGCCTTCCTCCGGGAACCAAATGGCTTGTAATCTTGCGAGCGGATTTGGTTATCGTGCTTATGCTGAACGGGCACACCAGACGACAGCGGGAGGCATTTCCACACAAATACGGTTCTTTAAAAAATCTACTACTTCAACAACACTGTACAACTCAAACCCCATCTGCTTACCTCCGCACACTATCACCGCTACGGCCGGGACCAATGGTAGCATTACCCCTTCGGGAGCGGTAACGGTAGCCGATGGCGCTGATCAAACGTTTGCGATTACGGCGAATTCCGGTTATGTGATTGATGAGGTTTTAATCGATGGCACGAACAATGCCGCAGCCGTTGCAAGCGGTAGTTATACCTTTACCAATGTTACGGAAAATCATGCCATTGAAGCAAGCTTTACAGCGGCTCCGACACCAACCTTGGTTGTGAATCCTTTGACGTTACCTTTTGGAAATGTAACTACAGGAACAACTTCTGCTGCACAAACGGTAACCATTTCCGGAACGAATCTGACCGGCAATATTACTTATGTGAAATCAGGCACCGACGCAGCGGCATTCACCATTACGGAACCATCCTGGAATGCAGCCACCGGCGGTACGTTGAGCGTCACCTATTCACCCACGGCAACCGGCGCTCACAGTGCGATCATTACCGTGAGCAGTGCGGGAGCGGTTGATAAAGTGATTGACCTGACCGGAACCGGAACAACCCCAACGACACCTACTTTGGTTGTGAATCCTTTGACGTTACCTTTTGGAAATGTCACTACGGGCGCTGCCTCTACCGCGCAAACGGTAACCATATCGGGCGTTAATTTGACGGACAACATCTCTTATGTAAAATCGGGTACCGGTGAAGCCGCGTTTACCATTACGGAACCATCCTGGAGTGCAGCCACGGGGGGTACGTTGAGTGTCACATTTTTACCCACCACAGCCGGCGCACACAGTGCCATTATTACCGTCAGCAGTCCGGGTGCAACCGACAAAGTAATTGATTTGACCGGAACCGGAACAACGCCCACGCTTACGGTAACCCCATTGACATTACCTTTTGGAAATGTAAATACGGGTACTGCTTCTGCCGCCCAAACCGTAACCATATCGGGAACCGATCTGACAGGGAGTATCACTTATGTGAAATCGGGGACGGATGAAGCTGCATTTACCGTTAATGAATCGAGTTGGAGTGCAACTGCAGGCGGCACCTTGAGCGTGACATTTTTACCCGCAACAGCCGGTGTGCACAATGCCATCCTTACCATCAGCAGTCCGGGTGCAACCGACAAGGTGGTCGATTTAAGCGGAACAGGTGTTGCAGAATCTGATTTTGTTTGGGGAGATTCGTTTGCATATACAGCCGGAACCCTTTTAACCGCAAACGGCTGGACGGCTCATAGCGGCGCCGGAACCAATCCGGTAACCGTTGCTTCGGGATCGTTATCTTATTTGGACTATGAACCTTCCAATACGGGGAATAAAGTAACCCTGACGACCAGCGGGGAAGATGTAAATCATTCATTCCCGGGCAATGTAACAACCGGAACTTTGTATGCCGCCTTTATGGTTAATTTAAGTGCAGCCCAAAATGCTGGCGATTATTTTGCCCATTTCATGGGACAATCCACTTCGACATTCTTAGGCAAGGTATTTGCAAAATCCGTTTCGGGCGGTTATCAGATCGGTATCGCAAAAGCAAACAATGCCGATGTGGTGTATGCATCCCCGGTTTTGACTTTGGGAGCCGACCATTTGATTGTGATGAAATATGAAGTCGTATCGGGTGCAACAAATGATGTGGCATCTGTTTTCATTGATCCGGTCGTTGGAAGTCCGGAACCGGCAGCCGCCGATGCTACCAACAATACGGGAACAGACCCAACCTATCTGGCTGGATTTGCTTTGCGCCAGGGAACCGCTTCCAGTGCTCCCTCATTGAGTTTTGATGGAGTCCGGGTAGCCAAAACATGGAGCGAAGCCGTGAAATACCAACAAAGTACAATACCCACTTTGGCCGTATCTCCTTTGGCGTTGCCTTTTGGAGATGTCAATACCGGCAGTACGTCTGCTGCACAAACCGTAACGATATCCGGAACCAACCTGACGGGTAACATTACCTATGTGAAATCGGGCACCGACGCAACATCGTTTATCATTACGGAAGCATCCTGGAATGCAGCCACCGGCGGTACCTTGAGCGTAACCTTTGTTCCGGCGACAACAGGAGTTAAAACGGCGGTGATTACCATCAGCAGCCCGGATGCCGCAGATAAAGTAGTAACGTTGACCGGAACCGGTATTTCAGCAGGAAGCCCGGTTCTGACCGTCAGTCCGTTGGCATTACCTTTTGGAGATGTAAACACCGGCACCTCCTCAATAGCGCAAACGGTAACGATATCAGGCACCAATTTGACCGGCAATATTACCTATGTGAAATCGGGCACGGATGCAGGCTTGTTTGCCATTACGGAAGCATCCTGGAGTGCAGCTACCGGCGGTACGCTGAGTGTAACCTATTCACCCACGGCAACCGGCACCCACAGTGCCATTATTACCGTCAGCAGTCCGGGAGCAACGGACAAAGTAATTGATCTGACCGGAACAGGAACAACGCCCACCCTTATTGTAAACCCATTGACATTGCCTTTTGGAAATGTCAATACGGGTACTGTTTCTGCCGCCCAAACCGTAACCATATCTGGAACGAATCTGACGGGAAGCATCGCTTACGTGAAATCAGGGACGGATGAGGCCGCATTTGCCATTTCGGAAGCATCCTGGAGTGCAACCGCAGGCGGCACATTGAGTGTAACCTATTCCCCTCTGACGGCCGGCAATCACAGTGCCATCCTTACCATCAGCAGTCCGGGGGCAGTCGACAAAGTGGTCGATTTGACCGGAACCGGAATCGTAGAATCTGACTTTATTTGGGCTGATTCGTTTGAATACACAGCCGGGACCCTTCTGACAGCAAACGGTTGGGCAGCCCATAGCGGCGCCGGCACCAACCCGGTAACTGTTGCTTCGGGATCGTTGTCGTACTTGAATTATTTCCCTTCCAATACGGGGAATAAAGTAACCTTGACCACCAGCGGGGAGGACGTAAATCATCCGTTCCCGGGCAGTGTAACAACCGGAATGGTGTATGCCGCCTTTATGGTTAATTTAAGTGCAGCTCAAAATGCCGGCGATTATTTTGCCCATTTTATGGGACAATCCACTTCGACATTCCTGGGTAAGATTTATACAAAATCCGTTTCGGGCGGTTATCAGGTCGGCGTTACCAAAGTGAACAATGCCGATGTGGTGTATGCACCTCCGGTTTTGACCTTTGGAGACGACCATTTGATTGTATTGAAATACGAAATCGTATCGGGTGCAACAAACGATGTGGCGTCTATTTTTATCGACCCGGTCGTTGGAAGCCCGGAACCGGCCGCCGCCGATGCCACCAACAACACCGGCACGGATCCCACTTATCTGGCAGGCTTTGCTTTGCGCCAGGGAACAGCATCCAGTGCGCCAACCTTGAGTTTTGATGGAGTCCGGGTAGCCAAAACATGGAACGAAGCTGTGAAGTATCAGTCGCCCACAACGCCAACGATTGTAGCGACCCCGTCTTCCATCAATTTCGGATTGGTGGATGTTGCCGCCACTTCTCCCGCTCAAACACTGACCATATCCGGAAACAATTTAACAGACAACATTACGTATGTGAAATCAGGAACGGATGAGGCTGCTTTTACCATTCTGGAAACTTCCTGGAATGCAGCCACGGGCGGCACTTTGAGTGTAAGGTTCTCACCGGAAGCGGTGGGTGCACACAGTGCCATCATTACCCTGAGCAGTCCCGGTGCTGACAATAAAATAGTCAATTTGAGCGGAACGGGAAAAAGCACGACACTTCCTCCGGTTGCCGATTTTGTAGCGAGTCAGACCCAGGTATTTGTTGGCGAATCGGTCACTTTTACGGATTTGTCGACCGAAAATCCGACATCGTGGGATTGGGTGTTTACAGGAGGAACTCCGGAAACATCCGGCGTACAGAATCCGGTCATAACCTACAATACAGCCGGTACTTATGCCGTATCTTTAACCGCTACGAATCCTTACGGAACGGATACCGAAACGAAAGATCATTATATTGTGGTTACAGAGTCTACTCCGAACATTATTTGTAACGAAAGCTTCGAATACTGGACAAATGGAAAACCGGACTGTTGGTTTGGGTCCAAAACAAGCTTTGCAGGGGAAGCGGTAAAACAGCATTCCGTTGCAGCCCATACCGGCACTTATTCCTGCCAGTTGATTGACTCTACCTCCACGCACAAACGCTTTACCACACAAGCGCTTGGTGTTGAAGCCGGGCAAACTTACAGCATTACATTCTGGGTACGGGGACATGGCGAAATACGGACGGGATTGTTCGACGAACGGGCTACCGGCAGCGGTTATGCAACTTACAACGACTATATCATTGTAAATTCCACAACCTGGACGCAGCATTCGCAAACAGTTACGGTTGAAAACACATCCGGCTTGGCCGAGTTTATTTTCTCCGTCAGGAATACCGTTTCGGCGGCCAACCACCTGCAGTTGGATGATGTATCGATTAGGCTGATAGCAGCTACCCAGCCCACGCTGGCGGTGAACCCGACGGCCCTTGATTTTAATAGCGTGCTGATCCCCAATCCGTCTACGAAAACCCTGTCTGTTTCAGGATTTAGCCTGACCGATAATATCACGTATGTAAAATCGGGGACGGATGAGGCTGCATTTACGATTTTGGAAACCACTTGGTCTGCAGCCACCGGCGGTACCTTGAGTGTTACATTTACCCCAACGGAAGTAAGATCCTATCAGGCGGAAATTACATTCAGCAGTCCGGGCGCAACTGATAAAACGGTGCTGCTGACAGGAACCGGTACCGCTACCACCCATACCATTCATGCAACGGCAGGGCCTAACGGAACGATTTCTCCCAATGGCGATGTTGTGGTGAACGAAGGAGGAAACCAAACTTTTACGATGGTTCCGGATGCTGGTTACAAAGTGCTTGATGTGCTGGTGGATCAGGTGAGTGTCGGCGCGATAACAAGCTATACATTTGAAAATGTGACGGGAGACCACACCATTTCGGTTACATTTGAATTGATTGACGGGATTGACTATGTTTACAACCAGGTAAAGGTTTATCCCAACCCGGTTTCAGACCGGCTTACCATTGAAACGAGTAACTTGAAAATGAAGGAAGTTCAACTTTTTGATCTGGCAGGAAGATTGTTGTATGAAAACAGAAACGTGAATGCCACTTACTTGCAATTGGATCTTTCCGCTTATGCGAAAGGGGTGTATTTCCTTTCCATCGACAAGAAAAGGGTGAAAATTGTGAAACAATAATGTTTCCGGCGGACGTTCATCCGCTTCGCTTTCGGAACTAAGTTTCCAAAAAAATGAGGTCGTTTGCAAAAACGGCCTCATTTTTTTTATTCCGGGTAAAATCGATGCTCCCGGTTCGATTCAAATGAAATGTTTGGCAGCCTGATCCATATCTTCCCACCCATTTTTGGGAACCACAAGAGGTTGTTTGCATTTTAGTTGCCGATTTTTCAGGACTTAAGATGTCGCCACGCTGTGACTTGGCAAGGGTAGCGGCATCGCCGCGAAATCTTTGTGGAATATTCGTATGATGTGGTTTTTAAGCAACACGAAATCTTTTCAGAAATAATGCGGTCATATAAATTTAAACAACCTTTAAGAACGGGATTTTATGTTTTGGAATAATGCTTATTTCCATCTTTCCGCCCCAACCTGCCGATGCTACTTCTGGACGATGGATGCGATCTCTGGATGATGGTCATGCGATCTCTGGATGATGGTCATGCGATCTCTGGATGATGGTCATGCGATCTCTGGATGATGGCCATGCGATCTCTGGATGATGGTCATGCGATCTCTGGATGATGGCCATGCGATCTCTGGATGATGGCCATGCGATCTCTCGGCGATGGCCATGTGTTCTTTCAGCGATCTTGATCGTTTACCTCCAACCTGATGCCTGAGTTCGATCTGAAAGTTGCTCATTACCGATGCCAAGGGCATTGTATGTTTGTAAATAAATTAAAATTCAACTATTTAAGCTGCATGGCGGCGACATCTTTTTTATTTCGCCATTACGTGCTTTGCCTTTGACGAATTCGATTTTCCTTCAAAGATGTCGTGCCTGCGGCACTCTATATTAAAATGAAAAGAAAAACGATAGATTCTCTATTGATTCGTTAAAAGAAATACTTTTTCTTTTCGGCTTCGCCGGGGCTTTATTTCAATGGAAATCTTCGCTTGATGAAATAATCCGGTACCTTCGCGGTGCTCCCATTTCTACCGTTTCCAGATTTCAGCCCGGCTCCTCGGGGAGGTTTTCCCCCTTTTGGGAAAGTTTGCCCGACCCCCCGGAGAGGCTTTCCGAAGTTCCGGAACGGTTCCCTGATCCCTCAGGGGAACTTTCCCTTTAAAGGCAGGGCTGTTACGTTCTGATTGGCCCAACGGGACTAAATATGAATAAGCGTGCGTGAAACGCACGGCAGAGAATACCTCTCTAAAACCTCGTCCACGAAGTGGGCGAATTACCCGATTGTTCGCCCAGTTCGTGGACGAATCCTTGGATCGTTACTCTTTTCCACGGGTTACACCCGCAGTTATTTATATTTGCCCGCTTCGTGGACTCAAAGAAAAAAAGCTGTGTTTTTGAAAAAAATGTCCTGAGGATAAGAAATCAGGGTTTATATCGAATAAATAAGCGGCATCGCCGCGTAATCTTTGTAAGAGATCATATATCCGGCATTGTGCGACTCCAGCCGGGGCCGAATACCCTTTTGCATTCTTTTCTATAACCATTCGAATCCTCCGGATTCGGTATCGTTTGAATTTATTCGGGGTCTAATGGGATTTCCGGTGTTTTTTTGCTATAAATATCAAAGTCCTCCGAATTTAATCGTATTTAAAATCAACTTATGATACCGTTTCTTATTTCCGAACTCAGTTCCGATCAGTTCTCCACCGCTATTCGGATACTTCTTCTTTAGAAAAGAGAAACCGGTTATCTAAAGAATGATTAGACAACCGGTTTCCGGGATTTAGTCAAGATTTAAATGCGATCCAAACAAGGCACTATAAGAAGGCACCGTTTGAAAGCATTCCTCTTTTTTAGTTCAAGTCAAATAACGAATCTTTGAGTTTGGAATTGATTTTAACTTGTGACATTTTAATTTCAACATCCATTCCCATCATTGATTGTACTGCAGTAAAGGGGAATAAGACGCCTTCCACTGCTTTGTAATCGCGGTATTCGGTGGAACCTTGCTCGTTGTCCGAACGAAACTTCAATCCGCTTGCTACTTCATAGAAATCCGTTGATTTGCTTCCCAGGCTGTTGGTCAGTTGAACCTTGTAGCAATCTTTTCCCGAAATAGCTTCAATACCCAGTAATTCTGCTTTTGTGCCCAGGTCGTTCAAATATAATTCAGGGAAAATTAGGGCTGTAGCCTTCATTTCCGCAAGTTCATTGGCATCCATTTCCTTGGATTGGCCCTGTCCGGACATCAATCCTTTTCCGTTATTATAGACTTGTTTCATCAGCACCATTCCCTGCATGCTCATTTGTGCCAGCGCTTTGTCAGGAACCTTCATATATTGGTCGGCATTGACTTCCATTCCTTGCATGTTGAACGAACCGCTCATGGAAACATCCTTTACTTTTTTCAGTTTTTCAGTCCCGCCGATTGCTTTGATGTAATTGTCAATGACGCTTTGCGCCGTTACGCCGGCAGGAACCGGTTTTGTTTTTTTCGCAGGATCATAAAGATTCCCTTCAATATCATAATAAAGAATGGTTCCCGTTTTGCTGAACTTTTTCAACTTTTCAGTAAGTTCCGATGCTTTTCCAACGGCAATGATGTTTGCATTCTCCGGAAGGAAATACTTCTTTCCCGAGGCTTCAACGTCTGCAATCATAACGGCATCCAGATTTTTCAGGTAGTTTTGATAGTAATCCTTGGGCAGGTTATTTCTTGCCGTGCTAATCGCAAAATCGGCAATGGTGCGTGTTTCTTCCAGAGAACGTGCGAAATTACCGGCAATGGCATTTTTTTGACGGGTAAGCTCTTCTTGCTCCACCGGTTGTGACATTTTTCGCAATTCCGACAAAATTTCGCTTACGGCGCTGTCAATAACGGCTGTTTTTACTTCGGCGCCGGCATAAAAACGGCTGATCAGGCGGCTGCTTCCGATTGAGGAATAAGCGCCATAAGTCCAACCGTGTGTTTCGCGCAAGTTTTTAAACAACCGGGCTGCTGAACCACCCCCCAGAATACTGTTTGCCACGGAGTTTTTAATGACGTCCGGCGAATTGGGTTTTACATCCACCGGGTAAGTAACTTGAATGTTGGTTTGCACGGCGCTCGGCACATCCACAATCACAACGGTGTTTGTGGCCGGGGCTTGTGGTGTGGGATATTTTGTTTTCGGAACATCGTTGCGTTGCCAGCTGCCAAAATATTTTTCCATCATTTGTTTGGCTTCTGCCAGGGTAATGTCACCTGCAATAGCCAAGTAACCAATGTTGGGTCTCCAATAAGTGCTGTAAAAATCCTGGCATTTTTCCAAGGTGATGTTTTTCACCGATGCTTCGGTTTCAAACTCTCCAAGAGGATGCATTTTCCCATAATTCACCAACCCCCGGATGTTCGTAGCAATCGTAGACGTTTCTTTTTTGCTTGCTTCCAAGCCGCTCAAGGTTTGCTTACGGATTTTTTCCAACTCTTCGCTTGTAAATTTGGAGTTCAATATAATGTCTGATAAAATAGTGACCAACTTATCCGAATGTTTGGTCAGGCTCGAAGCGTAAAATCCCGATGGATAGGTGTAAAGGGCAGCGCCGATAAAATCAATTTCTTCATCAATTTGATCTTTGGTCCGATGGGTGGTTCCGGAACGCAAAAGTTGTCCGGCAATATTGGTATAACCGGCGTATTCACCCTCAAGAATCGGATCATAATCCAATTGCAAGGAATAGGCAATAATCGGGTTTTTATGATCTTCAACCACATATACTTTTAAACCGTTGCTCAATTCAAAAAACTGGGGTTCGGCAATGTTTATAATCGGAGCAGGGCCCGGCGCCGGCATTTTACTGCGGTCCAGAACTTCTTTGGGTGGAGCGAGTTTAGTTACCGGTTTTGCCGGAGTTTTTTTAGCTTGTTGTGCCGATACGGTTAACGAAACCGAAATTAATACAGCAAAAAGTGATAAAAATATTTTTTTCATAATGATCTGTCCTCCATTTATTGTTGTTCGGCAGGTTTGGGCAAATAATGGAGCACCACCCTGTTTTCTTTGGTTAAATACTTATTGGCTACGCGTTTCAAATCGGCTTTGGTCACTTTCATGTACTCATCCAATTCGGTGTTGTACATGTTGGTGTTTTTGAAATACATGTAAGAATCGGATAATCCTTCCGCTACATTGGATACCGACGTACTTTTTTGGATGTAATCGGTTTCAACTTTGTTGCGAAGCTTTTGGAATTCCATTTCATCTATTTCATTTGTTTTTACCTTATCAAATTCCGCATCGATCAACTTTTCAAGTTCGTTGATGTCACCTCCCACGGTAGGAAGCGCAAACACGCAGAATAAACCCGGTTGCTCCAATGCGAGCGGGAATGCTTGTACCGCCAAGGCTTTTTGTTGCTTATCGACCAGGCTCTTGGTCAACCGCGAGCTTTCGCCATCCGACAACAGGGTCGTTAACATGCTGATCGAGTAAAAATCAGGAGTCCCCATAGCAGGCATGTGATATGCTTCAATGACGGCAGGCAACTGAATTTTAGCATCGTAAATATTATCCCGGATTTCGGCCTTTTGTTCCGGTTCTACAATGGTTGGGCGATAAATGGGTTTGGTTCCGCGAGGAATATCCCCATAGTACTTTTCGATCAATTTTTTGGTTTGCTCCATATTAATATCTCCGGCAATACTCAAAATGGCATTGTTGGGGACATAATACGTGGAATGGAAATCCATAAATTCTTGCAAGGTAGCGGCATCCAAATGCTCGGGTGTCCCGATGACACGCCAGCGGTAGGGGTGAACCGTATAAGCCCGTTTGATGATTTCCTGAATCCAGGTACCGTACGGACGGTTGTCGGCGGTTTGCTTCATCTCTTCCTTGATGGTGCTACGTTGGGTAGCAACTCCTACACTGTCGATTCGAAGGTGCAACAAACGTTCGGATTCAAGCCACAAACCCAATTCCAGCTCGTTGGAGGGTAAAACTTCGTAATAAAAAGTGCGGTCGAACCAGGTGTTTGCATTCAACTCGCCACCGGCATTGGTAACAATGTCGGTATATTCTCCCCGTTTAATGTTGGCAGAGCCTTCAAACATCAAATGTTCAAAGAAATGTGCAAATCCCGTACGTTCCGGGTTTTCGTTTTTTGAACCTACATGGTACGAAATCGTAACGGCCACAATCGGTGTAGAATTGTCCTGATGCAGGATCACATGCAGCCCGTTTGGCAAGTCGTATTCGGTGAACTTAATCCTGCCTTGTTGGGCCTGTACCATTCCAATCGATAGAATGGCGACCAGCAAAGTAAAAAATTTAAACTTCATTTTTGTTTTTTTTAGTTAGTATGTATTCTGGATTAATTTTCTGGTGTAGCGATGATTATGAATCGGTTCTTTCATAACCCAATGACTTACAAAGGAACAAAAAGTTTTTCGGATACGGGATATATTCTTCACCTTTCTGAAGATTATTTTTTGCATTGGAGGAACCAATTGTACAGGAAATCCTCTTCGTATGGCTTTCTCCAGCATACATGGCCAACGCCTTCATACAGGGTAAGTTTTGCAGGTCCGCCGATGGATTGGATGGCTTCTACCATTTCGGTGGACCGTTTGGGTGGAACCACAGTATCGTCCGATCCGTGAAATGCCCAAACGGGAAGCGTTTTGAACCGGAAAGCAAATTGGATATCGCCGCCGCCGCAAAGGGGAGCAATGGCAGCGAACCGTTCCGGATGCATCGAGGCCCATTGCCAGGTAGCGAACCCGCCCATGCTGATGCCCGTTAAATAAACCCGGCTGGTGTCGATGCGGTATAATTTCATCATCTGATCGAGCCACGCATTTAACAGGGATACATCCCACCATTCGTTTTCCGGGCATTGGGGGGATAAAACAATAAACTGAAATCCCGGCCGGGATTCTACTACGGAAGGAGGCCCCCATTTTTTGACCAGATTCAGGTCGTGGCCCCGTTCACCGGAACCATGAAGGAAAATGATGAGCGGAAATTCCCGGGCCTTATCCAGTTTGTAATTTGAGGGCAACCACGACAAATATTCCACGAAATTTTTTTGCACCACTTTTTGGCTGTTTTTTTCCTGAGGTTGGGCAGTCGCTGTCGCCATCACAAGGCACAATAGGGCAGTAGAAAGAAATGAAAATTTCATGGCACACAAGTTTTGGATCGATACATACGAATAAAGGCGCTGTTTGGCGCCCTTAGCATACTGGTTAATAATAAGAGGTTGTTTTTTTCTTCTTGGCATCCGGTTCCAAAGTAGGCTCATTGAAGGTCCAGATCAAACGAAGCGACCAAAGGCTGCTGTATTGGTCGCGGACTATTTTTTTCCCGCTTGCCGAATCAATCTGCCAACGTGTCGCAATGGGTGCCAGCGAATATTGATAACGGACATTCAGTTTCAGGTTTTTGTACAACCGCAACTTGCCATCTCCGATAATCGAAAATTCATTCTTTCGATAAACCGTATCCAGGTCTTCAAAATCACGCGTATAGCGTTGCTCCGTTTCAATGGGAGTGCCGACCAGCCGTCCCCATGCAAAACCCAAACCGATGGCAGCCGCCTTGTGGTCGGTGTAATGAATCAGGATCGGGATTTCGGCATAATTCAGTTTCAAGCGGTACATCCCGTCGATGGCCGAATCGGGACGAAAGGCTTTTTGATAAGCCCCTTTCTGGGAATACAAAATTTCAAAACTGGTCAGGAAATTTTTTCCCAGAGGCATCTCGACGCCGCCTCCGACATTTAATCCGAATTTTTTAAAACCGTACGTTTCATCCCCGTTTACTTGCGATACGTTCATTCCCACAATAGCGTTTGCCCGGAATATTTGTGCCTTTGCAGAAAAGGCAAACAAGATGACCGTAAACACCAATAAAATCCATTTTTTCATAGTCCGTCCCCTAAAAATTCTTTATGTTCGTAATATATCCGTTTTCTTTATGCTGTGCGCATCGAAAGCGTAATGCGTTTCCGTTCGATATCCACTTCCAGCACTTTTACCATTACTTTTTGATTCAGCTTTACAAATTGATTGGGATCTGCTACAAAGCGATCCGCAATTTGGCTTTTATGTACCAAACCGTCCTGATGTACGCCGATGTCCACAAAAGCGCCGAAATTTGTGATATTTGTGATGATGCCCGGTAGCACCATGCCCGCATGCAGGTCACTAATGGAATTGACGTTTTTGTCAAATTCAAAAAAGTCGAATTTTTCGCGCGGATCACGGCCCGGTTTGGATAGTTCTTGTAAAATGTCCGATAAAGTGGGCAAACCGATTTTATCCGTGACAAAATCCTGTAAATTAATTTGCTTGCGGAGCGTTTCGCTTTCCATCAATTCCGATACGGTACAGTGCAACTTGGTTGCCATTTGATCGACCACATGGTAACTTTCCGGGTGTACCGAACTACGATCCAATGGATTTTTGCTCTCCCAGATGCGTAAAAATCCGGCGGCCTGTTCAAAAGCCTTGTTCCCAAAACGAGGGATCTGCCGCAAACTTTCGCGTGAAGTGAAAATTCCGTTTCCTTCCCGGAATTCGACGATTTTTCCGGCTAAAGCCGGTGTAATTCCCGAAACATAACTGAGCAAATGCTTGCTGGCCAGATTCAGATCCACGCCAACCTTGTTTACACAACTCACAACTACGTCCTGCAGCCCCTTTTGCAACTGTTTTTGATCCACATCATGCTGGTATTGCCCGACACCGATCGATTTCGGGTCGATTTTCACCAATTCCGAAAGCGGATCCATCAACCGCCTGCCAATGGACACAGCCCCACGAACGGTTACATCATAATCGGGAAATTCCTCCCGTGCGACCGGTGAAGCCGAATATACCGAAGCCCCGCTTTCATTAACCATCAGTACAAGGATGTCGGTATCAAAAGGAATCCGTTTGATGAAATTTTCGGTTTCACGCCCTGCCGTCCCGTTGCCGATGGCAATGGCTTCGATTTTGTACGCTTTTACCAAAGTCTGGATTTTCGAAGCTGCTTGCTTTACCTCATTTTGAGGCTGGTGCGGAAAAATCGTTTCGTTGTGCAAAAGCTGCCCTTGGCGGTTTAAAATCACGATTTTGCAACCAGTACGAAAACCCGGATCAATAGCCAGAATATTTTTTTGCCCCAAGGGCGGCGCCAAAAGCAATTGGCGTAAGTTTTCGGCAAATACACGAATCGCTTCCTGATCGGCTTTCTCTTTTGCCAAAGCTCGGAATTCCGTTTCGATGGACGGTTGCAACAAGCGTTTGTACGAATCGTCGACAGCCGCCTGAACTTGTTTCCCGCAATCGTTTTGCGACAAAACAAATTGTTTGTGAAGCAGTTGGCGTGCATCTGCTTCATCCGGCTCGATCACGACTTTCAGAAAGCCTTCATTTTCCCCCCGGAACATTGCCAATAGCCGGTGACTGGGCGTCCTCGAAAGCGGCTCTTTCCAGTCATAATACGCTTCGTATTTCCGTCCTTCCATTTCTTTTCCCCGGACGGGGCGTGAAGAAATGGCTGCTTGCCGGGTAAAAACAGTGCGGATCCGTTCCCGCGCCGATTTATTTTCATTGACCCATTCGGCAATAATATCGCGAGCTCCCGCTAAAGCAACTTCCTCGTCCGGAACATTTTTGTCAACATCGATAAATTGTTTGGCTGTTGCCAAAAGGTTTATGGAATTTTGGTTGATCACCATTTTTGCCAAAGGCTCCAATCCTTGTTCCCGTGCTACGGTGGCGCGGGTACGCCGTTTGGGTTTGTATGGCAAATACAAATCCTCCAATTCGTTGAGCGTGTCGGCAGCCAGTAGCTGTTTTTCCAGTTCGGGAGTCAACTTATCCTGTTCGCGAATGGAATTAAGAATGCTTTCACGCCGTTTTTCCAGTTCCTGGATCTGTTCGTAACGGTCGCGGACGGCGGCAATCTGAACCTCGTCCAAACTGCCGGTCATTTCCTTGCGGTAACGGGCGATAAACGGAACAGTTGCCCCGTCTTTTAGAAGATTGATGGTGTTTTGAACCTGAAATTCCCGGACATTCAGTTCATTTGCAATACGTGTAATATACTTTTGATCCACTTTTACTCAATTTGCAAGGTGGGAGTTAGGCGAATATGGAGAAACGAAAGTAAGAAAAATTACTTTTTCCAACTGCCGAAATTTGTAGAAATGGTGAGGTAATTTGGCGATCCGTTGATGTGGTAAGCCCCCCGGCTGTAGTCAATACTAAACTTCGAGATTTTCAGTCCAATTCCCCACGAAAAGCCGACCATGCCCGGATTTCCGGATATTTTCATTTCCTGGCGTTTGCCCCAATTGTAGGCAATCCGGGCTGAAAGAAATTTTGCAGGCAGAAATTCCGCACCGATCACAACGTGCCGGAATGCTTTGTCGGCAAAATCGCTGAAATTACTTTTTTTGATTTCTTCGCCCGATATGGTGGTGTTCGTGGATTCGAATCCATCGTCGTATGTCAAATCCCATTTTTGCAAATTCGTTAAAATAACCATGTAACGAAAAGGCGCATGGGCCAAGCGGTGCGAATAACCGGCCTGAATTTCAAAGGGATAAGATTCCCTTTCGTCCCCGGTAAAGGAACTGATTTGACGCCCGATATTCTTGAACATAATGCTCAAACAGGACAAGTCATTGGGAACATAACTTGCTGCAACATCCACGGCAACACCCCACGAATGATAGCTTTCATAATTCGAATTCAGTATTTTCAGGTTGGCCCCGATTTTATATACAGAGTCCAGGTAACGTCCCCATCCGATATTGAAAACCAAATCGTTTGCCGAAAAATCGGATGTTGGAACCGGGGCGCCGTTGACGTAGTCGTACCCCGAAAAAGAGCCATAACTCAGGTAGTTGATACTTCCGGTAAATGTTCCGATGTTTTCGCCGAAATAATGGGCATAAGCGGCGCTCCCGCTGTTAATGCCTGCAAAATGGTTAATCCAGGTCATTGCCAACGTATTATCCATCTTCTCGGTTACAAGCGATGGATTTGCGATGGCAAGCGATAAATCATGGTCATGTATGGGTGCAAAATTTCCTCCCAATGCAGCAATGCGCGATGAAAAAGGAAGATTTAAGAAATCGGCGGTTTTTTGGCCCCTGTTCTGTGCGCTAACAGCGACCAAGGCCAGCATCCATAACGAAACAAAATGAAAGCGTAAAATATTTTTCCTCACAAAAAGATCAAGATTAAAGAATGAACCTCACAAAAGTAAGGTTTTTGTTTTGCTTGTATGAACGCTTTTTTTTGAAAAATTATTGTGAACCGGAAAACACAAAAAATTGCAAATATTTTTTTATCATAAATGGGTGCATAATGTTTTCGGTGGTGGTTTGCGGATGGTCAATATGGATCGCAAAAATCTTCTGATAGCTTGGAAACTCACCGTGAAGCCGGATTCCCTTAAAATTTGTTTGTTGGGCTCCCTTTTCGGAATGTTAAAATTTCAAAAAATAATTCCAGCTTCTCCCCAGTTAATTACATTTGCCAAAAATTAACACAAATGTTAAATAATAAAGTTAAACATGATTGATAACGAATTAACAACGGAACAATCCATCCTTCAAGCGGCGGAACAAGAATTTTTGGATAAAGGCTATGCCTTGTCGAAAACCACCAACATTGCCAAGGCTGCGGGAGTGAACCACGCGATGTTGCACTACTATTTCCGCACCAAAGAAAATTTGTTCAATATGGTTTTCCAAAAAAAGGTCACCACCTTGGCCGGGTCGTTTGCCAACATTTTTGAGCATGATTTGCCGTTTTTCGAAAAACTGAAACTCGGAATCGAAACCCACTTTGATGTCATTGCTGAAAATCCGAAGCTTCCGTTTTTCATTTTCAACGAGATTTTAACCAACGACGAGCGGAAGAAAACCTTTTTCCGGATGCTGATGCCGAGTGCTGCAGGGATTTTACGAAAACTATCCGCAGCCATCGAGGAGGAGGTCGCAAAGGGGACCATTCATCCCGTGCAGCCCATCGACCTGTTGCTTAACATCGTGTCACTCAATGTCTTTATATTTGCTGCAAGCCCGTTGATTGCGGAATTATCCGGTAATAACGAGGAGCAATACCAAGCCTTTTTACAGCAGCGCAAAAAGAATAATGTGGAACTTGTTTTAAATCAATTGATGATAAAGAAATAAACTTCAAAGGAATCACTTTTATTTAATTCCAACCCCATGGATACCCAAAACTATTTTACAAAAAAACGGATAAACCTTGTCGTTGCGAGAAAATTTGCACTCCTGTTTTTCTTTTTCGGGGCTGTTTTTGGTTTGCAGGCGCAACTCACGCTGGAACAATGCCAGGCCAAAGCCAAGGCCAATTATCCCCAAATCAAGCAATACGGTTTAATCGAGCAAAGCAAGGCGTATAATTTGGAAAATGCCGGGAAAAGCTGGCTGCCGCAGCTTACGCTCAACGCGCGGACCACGTACCAGTCCGAAGTAACCGAAGTCCCGGTTAACATTCCGTCGGTAGAGGTTCCGAAGCTCAGCAAAGACCAATACCAGCTCACGGCCGAAGTAAACCAAACCCTTTGGGATGGCGGCGCTACACGTACGCAAAAGAAAACCATTGAAACCGGTTCGCAGGTGGAAAACCAAAAACTTGAAGTGGATTTGTATGCACTCAAGGAACGGGTGAATGGGCTTTATTTTGGAATTTTATTGATTGATAAGCAATTATCCCAGAATGAGGTCTTTGCAACGGAATTGAAAAACAACTACGATAAAATCGAAAGCTTTATGGCAAACGGCGTTGCCAATCAGGCTGATTTGGATGCGGTGCGGGTGGAACAATTGAACAACATCCAGCGTAGGAGCGAATTGCAAATTATGCGCCAGGCTTATTCCAAAGTTTTATCGGCTATGATCGGCGAAAATATTGCGGAAGGAAGCACATTGCTTGTTCCGGCTGATTTGCTGGTTGAAACGGCGACCATCAAACGTCCGGAATTGGATTTGTTCCGTTTGCAAAGCAGTTTGTTGGAGGTTCAAAAAGAAAACATTCAGGTGCGGAACCGGCCGAAATTAGGCGCTTTTCTTCAAGGTGGTTATGGACAACCGGGCCTGAATATGTTTAAAGAAGGTTTTTCTCCCTATTTTATCGGAGGAGTCCGCGCTTCGTGGAGCATCGGCAATTATTACACTTCCAAAAATGATGAACGATTGATTGAGATCAACAAGCAGAACATCGAAACGCAAAAAGAAACCTTTCTTTTTAATACGAATCTTTTGGCAGATCAGCAGCGCAGCGAAATTGAAAAATTCAAGACCACTCTTGCCAACGACGACGAAATCATCCGGTTGCGGCACAACATAAAAACATCGGCCGAGGCTAAAATGGAGAACGGAACCCTCAGTGTTACCGACTACCTGCGGGAGGTTAACGCCGAAGAAACTGCCAAACAAGCTAAAAGTTTGCATGAAATTCAATTGCTGATGGCCGTTTACAATTTGAAAAACACGGTAAATAATTAATGCAAGCAACCGAATTCGATCAAGATCTTCATTCCTGATAATAAATACTTTAAAATATAAAAAATGAAAACGACAAAATACTTTCTCTTTGCCCTATTTGTTCTTGCGTTGGCTTCCTGCTCAAAAAAGAATTTAAAATACGATGCGTCTGGCGTGTTCGAAACTACCGAAGTGATGGTTTCGTCGGAAGTAAACGGCAAAATCATGCAACTGGATTTGCAGGAAGGTCAGGTGGTGGAAGCCGCCGCCGTTGTGGGCTATATCGACAGTACACAACTTTTTTTCCAGAAAAAGCAACTGGAAGCCAAACTGAAAGCGACCAACAGCCGCTATACGGATGTTTCTACGCAGATTGCCGCCACACAGCAACAAATTGAAACGGCCAGACGCGAACAAAAACGTTTCCAGAATTTGGTAAAACTCAATGCCGCCAATCAAAAGCAGGTGGACGATATTACCGCGCAAATTGCCGTACTCGAAAAGCAACTGGCGGCCCAAAAAACCATGTTGGAATCCGGAAATGCCGGTATCACCGATGAAGGCGCTGCTACCGGATGGCAGATCCGCCAACTGGACGACCAATTAAAAAAATGTGTCATCAAAGCTCCCATGTCGGGTACGGTTTTAGCCAAATATGCCGAGCCGGGCGAACTGGCGGTTCCCGGTAAAGTGCTTTTTAAATTAGCCGATCTGCAAACCATGTATTTGAGGGCCTATATCACTGCAAGCCAACTCACATCGATCAAAATCGGGCAAGCGGTAAAAGTATATGCCGATATGGGGGAATCGGGCAATAAGGAATATGCCGGAACGGTAACCTGGATATCGGACAAAGCCGAATTTACCCCAAAGACCATTCAAACCCGCGACGAACGGGCCAATTTGGTGTATGCCGTAAAAATATCCGTAAAAAATGACGGCTATATCAAGAAGGGAATGTATGGGGAGTTGAAAATGAGTTTTTAGTTAACAAGTTGACGAGTAAATGAATTTTAACGATAAATGATGAGAGATGAACGATGAACTTTTTAAATTGAAAGTTGAAAATTGAGAATTGAAAATGTGTTTTTTGATAAAAGTAAACAAGTTGACGAGTAGACCAGTAAACGAGGTTATAAATGATAAACCTTTTCAGTTAACAAGCTTACACCAAATCTCTGTGTAACTCTGTGAATTCTCAGTGGTTCTCTGTGTAACTTTTTAGCAGAAAGGATTTCTGATACCAATAAACAATTCAACAACCATTTCACCCTTCATGCTATGCGATTAAAATAGAATAATGCTAGATTAAATTATTATAGTCGATCAAAACCAAATATAATAACCCATTTCCCCTGTTTCACCATTAACCCTGTACCATTCACCAAACAACCATGGCAAGTGTCGAAGTAAAAAACATCAGCAAACGATTCGGGCAGATACAGGCGCTCAATAATCTCTGTTTTGAAGCCTTGGAGGGCGAAATCTTCGGAATTATCGGCCCCGACGGAGCGGGCAAGACGACCTTGTTCCGTATTTTAACCACCTTGATGCTCGCCGACAGTGGAACCGCTTTGGTGGATGGATGCGATGTACAGAAGGATTACAAGGAAATCCGTAAACGGATCGGTTACATGCCCGGGAAATTTTCGTTGTATCAGGATTTAACGGTGGAGGAGAACCTGGCATTTTTTGCAACCCTTTTTAATACCACCATTCAGGAGAATTACCACCTTATCAAAGATATTTACCAGCAAATTGAGCCGTTCAAAACCCGGAAAGCGGGGAAACTCTCGGGAGGGATGAAGCAGAAACTGGCCTTGAGTTGTGCATTGATCCACAAACCCTCTGTTTTGTTCCTGGATGAACCCACCACCGGCGTGGATCCGGTTTCGCGGAAAGAGTTGTGGGAAATGCTTAAAAAATTGCGGCAGCAGGGGATTACCATTTTGGTATCGACACCTTACATGGACGAAGCAACACTTTGCAACCGCATTGCACTGATGCAAAACGGCGCTTTTTTGAAAATAGATACGCCGCAGAATATTGTCCATCAATTTTCTGAGACCTTGTGGGCCGTACAAAGTCATGAAATGTTCTGTTTGCTGAAAGACCTTCGCGAGCACGAAGCGGTAAAGTCCTGTTTTGCTTTTGGCGATGTGCATCATGTGACCGTTAATGGGGAGTCGTTGACAAAGAGTCATGAAAAACTTGGGATGGAACAGTTGCGGATCTATTTGGAAAAGCTGGGACATCAGGAGATCATGATTAAAGAGATTCGGCCTACGGTTGAAGATTGCTTTATGCAACTTTCAGCAGGAGGATCGTAGAAAAATATCGCAGCGACGCTACAAATAAACCCAATCTGAATAAAAGCCAAATCGCGGCGATGTTTTTTGAAAAAGAAAATAATACAGCCACATCGTGGCGAAATCTTTGTAGAAAAAAACAGGTAGGAACCGATAAAGCCGCATAGCGGCAGCATCTTTGTAGAAAAGAAATGATTTAAACCGATCAAGCCACGTAGTGGCGACATCTTTGTAGAAAAGAAATGATTTAAACCGATCAAGCCACGTAGTAGTGGCGACATCTTTGTAGAAAAGAAATGATTTAAACCGATCAAGCCACGTAGTGGCGACATCTTTGTAGAAAAGAAATGATTTAAACCGATCAAGCCACGTAGTGGCGACATCTTTGTAGAAAAGAAATGATTTAAACCGATCAAGCCACGTAGTGGCGACATCTTTGTAAGAACAAATAATAATTTGACATGGCAAATAATTACACCCAACTTTATGTTCAGATTGTTTTTGCTGTGAAATACCGGCAATCTGTTATCCGGGAAAATTTTAGAGATGAACTTGAAAAGTACATTTCCGGAATTATCAGTAACAACAAATGCAAGCCGTTGGCAATTTATTGCAACCCGGATCATACCCATATTTTGTTGGGTTTGCATCCGACGATTTCAATTTCTGAATTAACAGGAGATATAAAAGCAAACTCCTCAAAATTTTTAAATAAAAGCGGAAAAGTTGAAGGGAATTTTGCATGGCAGGACGGTTTTGGTGCTTTTACCTATTCCCGTTCGCAAATCAATCAGGTAGCGAAATATATTTTTAATCAGCCGGAGCATCATAAAAAGGAATCGTTTAGAGAAGAGTATTTGGAAATATTGGAAAAGAGCGAAATAGAATATGATGAACGATATCTTTTTGAATTTTTTAAATAGATGTCGCAGCTACGCTGCTTTTTTCGAATGGATGACGATCTACTACAAAGATTTCGCGGCTACGCCGCTAAAAATCCAAGCCGAATGAAGCCGCATCACGGCGGCATCTTTGTAGTAGAAAAGAAAATGATTTAAACCGATATAGCCACATCGTGGCGACATCTTTGTATCACAACAGAACAAAAACACAAAATGGATAACCCCAATTCTTCTTTCTCAATCCAAGCCGAAAACCTGACGAAACGATTCGGCGATTTCACGGCGGTGGACCACATCTCTTTTACGGTCGAAAAAGGCGAAATATTCGGTTTTTTGGGCGCCAACGGCGCCGGAAAAACCACAGCCATGCGGATGTTGTGCGGATTGAGCCGCCCCACTTCGGGCAAAGGAACGGTGGCCGGGTTTGATATTACCAGGCAATCGGAAGCAGTGAAAAAGCACATTGGTTATATGAGTCAAAAATTTTCGCTTTATGAAGATTTGAAAGTCTGGGAAAACATTCGCCTTTTTGCCGGTATATATGGCATGCCTGGCAAGCAAATTGCACAAAAAACCGGTGAAATTCTGGAAGAACTCGGTTTTGTGGGCGAACGGAACACGCTTGTCCGTGAGTTGCCGTTGGGCTGGAAGCAAAAACTGGCTTTTTCGATTGCTATTTTTCACGAGCCGCAGGTAGTGTTTTTGGATGAGCCGACCGGAGGAGTCGATCCGGCAACCCGCCGGCAGTTTTGGGAACTGATTTATCAGGCAGCCCACCGCGGAATCACTGCTTTTGTGACGACGCACTATATGGATGAAGCGGAATATTGCAACCGTGTATCCATCATGGTAGACGGACGAATAGAAGCTTTGGATACGCCCCAGAACCTCCGGAATCAATTTCAGGCTCAGAGTATGGATGAAGTATTCCAGCAGTTGGCCAGAAAAGCGACGCGGGGTGAGAATTAAGCTTTGGGGATAACCGGAAGAAAACGCAACTAAAAAGAAATTCATGAAAAAAAAACATACCTCATCCGTCCATTTTCACTCGCCTTTCCTGAGTTTTGTCAGGAAGGAGTTTTTCCATATTTTCCGTGACCGGCGTACCATGTTGATTCTTTTGGTGATGCCTGTAATTCAGATTATTCTGTTCGGATTTGCCATTACCACCGAGGTGAAAAATGCCCAGGTCGCCGTGCTGGATTTGTCAAAAGATGTTGCGACACAGCGGTTAATCGACCGTTTCCAGGCCAGCGAATATTTTGAAATTACGAACGAACTCCACAGCTTTCAGGATATCGAGGAAGTTTTCAAGCAAGGGAAAGTAAATATGGTCATGGTTTTTGGCGATGATTTTCAGGACAACCTTTTGCATACGGGCGAAGCTTCGGTACAACTGATTGCCGATGCTACCGATCCCAATCAGGCGACGATGCTGACCAATTATGCAGGTGGAATCATTGCTTCGTACCAGCAAGAACTACTCGCAACCTATTCCATGCCGCTGCAGATCACGCCGCAACTAAAAATGCTTTACAATCCCCAGATGAAAGGAGCGTATAATTTTGTACCCGGTGTTATGGGCTTAATTCTGATGCTGATTTGCGCCATGATGACCTCTATTTCCATTGTCCGCGAAAAGGAAATGGGAACCATGGAAGTGCTGCTGGCTTCACCCATCAAGCCGATTTACATTATTCTGGCGAAAGCCGTACCTTATTTTACCCTGTCCATCGTCAATCTGACCACCATTTTGCTGCTGTCGGTGTTTGTACTGAAAGTTCCCGTGGCAGGCAGCCTGTTTTTGCTTACGGTGGTGTCGTTGATTTTTATTTTGGTTGCTCTGGCATTGGGGCTGCTAATTTCAAATGTCGCAAACACGCAGGTCACGGCAATGCTGGTTTCGGGCATGGGGCTGATGATGCCAACCATGCTGCTTTCTGGTATGATTTTCCCGATCGACAGCATGCCGGTGATACTGCAATGGATTTCAAGCATTTTGCCGGTACGCTGGTATATCGAAGCCGTCCGCAAACTGATGATACAAGGCGTGGAACCGGTTTTTGTTTTAAAACAACTGCTCATCCTTGTGTTTATGGCGCTGTTTTTAATCGTTGTCAGCCTCAAAAGATTTAAAACCCTGATTAACTGATAATTAAACGTTTATGTTAAAGTTTTTAATCGAAAAAGAATTTAAACTGTTTTTCAGGAATTCATTTCTGCCCAAGTTGGTGATTTTGTTGCCGGTTGTGATGTTGCTTGTCATGCCCTGGGCGGCCAATCAGGAAATAAAGAACCTGAAACTCAGTGTCGTCGATGCCGATCACAGCACGTATTCGCAACGTCTGGTGCAAAAAATCACTTCCTCAAATTATTTTCACCTTACCGATGTTTCTTCGACCAACCGGCAAGCCATGCAGAGCATTGAACAGGGGAAATCCGATATCATCCTTGAAATACAGCCTGATTTTGAAAAAAACTTGCTAAAAGACGGATCGGCCGAAGTTTTGATTTCGGCAAACGCCGTGAACGGCACCCAAGGCAGTTTGGGTTCGGCCTATTTGACGTCGATCATCCGCGACTTTTCGAGCGAACTGCTTAACGAAACGGGGATGACGAAAGGAAAGACGGTTGCACCGGTAATCAGCATTGTTTCCTATAACAAATTCAATCCGCATTTGGACTACAAGGTCTTTATGGTTCCTGCAATCATGGTGATGTTGCTGACGATGCTTGCGGGTTTTTTGCCGGCATTGAATATTGTCAGCGAAAAAGAAACCGGAACCATCGAACAAATGAATGTAACGCCGGTGCACAAGTTCCTGTTTATTCTGGCAAAACTCATTCCTTACTGGATCATCGGGTTTGTCGTGCTTTCCATCGGAATGGGCATCGCCGCATCGGTATACCGGCTTTTCCCGGTGGGAAGCCTGCTCACCTTATACGGTTGTGCGAGTATTTATATCCTGGTGGTTTCCGGATTGGGTTTGGTGATTTCCAATTATTCCGGCACCATGCAACAAGCCATGTTTGTGATGTTTTTTTTCATCATGATTTTCATCTTGATGAGCGGCTTGTTCACTCCGGTGAGCAGCATGCCCGGTTGGGCGCAAGCTATTGCCGGCCTCAATCCGTTGAAATATTTTATGCAAATCATGCGTGCCGTATACCTGAAAGGCAGCGGAATGGCCGATTTATTACCCCAGCTTTTTGCACTCTGCATCTTTGCTTTGGGGTTCAATGCGTGGGCGGTGCTCAGTTACCGGAAGAGCCGGTAAAAGAAAGAATACAAAACAAAAAAGCCTCTCATTTCTGAAAGGCTTACAAACGCTTGATTTTATTCAGCGACTCCGATTGGAATCGAACCAATGACCGACTGCTTAGAAGGCAGTTGCTCTATCCCCTGAGCTACGGAGCCATATGAAGGCTGCAAAATTACGAAAACAAATCAAATTGGGAAAGTCCTGCTAAAAGTTTTGGAAAAGAATGAAAATCTATCGGTTACGATAAAAACCGGTTGTAAATTAACGAAGCTACCCGGGCCGAAGCGCCGCTTTCGCCGCATAATTTCCGAAGGCCGGCATAGTTTTGCCGGTACAACTCTTGTTTTTCCTTATCAAAAAGCAACAGGTTCAGCTCCTCTTCGAGCGTTTTGGCGTTGAGGTTGTTGGTCAATTCTTTTACCAACGGTTTGTCGAGAATCAGGTTTACCAATGAAATATATCTGACCCGTAAAAAATGCTTGGCCAGAAAAGCCATAAATCCGTTGATTTTGTAACAAACGACCAGCGGTGTTCCGATCAATCCCGTTTCTAAGGTTGCCGTTCCGGAGGTAACCAAAGCGGCATCCGCATGATGCAACAGATTGTAAGCCTGTCCGAAAACGATTTTTACCGATTGTTTTTTAAAAAACGGGGTGTAAAAATTCTTTCCCAGGCTGTCCACGCCGCCGATGACAAATTGGTACCCCGGAAAACGATCCACCACGCTGAGCATGGAAGGCAGATTCTTCTTGATTTCCTGTTTCCGGCTGCCCGGAAGCAAAGCCACAAGGGGCCTCTCATCCAGGCCGTGCTCTTTCCGGAATGTTGCCGGATCGGAGAATGGCGTTTCGTTTACTTCGTCCAGCAACGGATGGCCGACAAACTCGGCTTTGTATCCGAATTTGGCATGGAATTCGGGCTCGAAAGGCAATACTACAATCGTTTGATCGCAGTATTTGTGAAGCTTGTGAATGCGCGATTGGTGCCAGGCCCACATTTGAGGCGCAATGTAATAACAGATCCGGATGTTTTGTTCCTTGGCCCACTTGGCAATACGCAGGTTAAATCCCGGATAATCCACCAGAATCAATACATCCGGCTTGAATTCCGTAATGTCTTTTTTCGCAAAATCCAGGTTGCGGAAGATGGTTCTCAGGTTCAACGCCACTTGCACAAAACCCATAAAAGCCAGGTCGCGGTAATGTTTTACCAGTTCGGCGCCCGCTTGTTGCATTTTGTCGCCGCCCCAAGCCCTGATCTGAGCCGAACCGTCGATTTTTTTCAACTCACGAACCAATTTGGATGCGTGCAAATCGCCCGATGCTTCGCCGGCTATGATATAGTATTTCATGGATTTTTTTTTTGACGCGTGTTTTTATTTGGTTGTTTTTAAAACTCTAAAGGGGAACTTGTTAACTCGTTTACTTGTAATTCACTTTCAATTTTCATTTTTCATTTTTCCACTATTTTCAATGCACTCCCATAGTTTAGCAGCGGTTTTGTCCCAAGTAAACAGGTCTTTCCGTAATTTCCCTTTTTCAATCAGATCTTGCCGCAAATCCGGATGTTCACTTATTTTTTGCATGGCTTCCGCAATTTCTTCCACGGAAAACGGATCCGCCAAAAGAGCCGCATCCCCGGCTATTTCCGGCATGGAAGAAACATTTCCCGTAATAACCGCTGTTTCGGCATGAAACCCTTCCATGATGGGCACGCCGAATCCTTCAAAAACGGAAACAAACATCAAGGCAACGGACGAAGCCAACAAGCGGCTTACTTCGGCTGTGGGCAAATTACCCAAAAAGAGAATATCCTCTTTAAATTTCAGGCTGTTGAGGGTGTCGTTGATTTCGTCGCCCCACCACTTTGCCCCCACCACCACAAACTTTGCCGGCGAGTTGGTTTTCGTTTTGAATAAATCAAACGCCTTGAATTGATTTTCCAGATTTTTACGCGGATGAATGGAACCGATATAAAGGAAATACGGATTTCCTTGTGAATATTGATTTCGTACTTCCTGTTGCGTTTGTGCATCAAGAGGAACGTAATCGGTGCGTGTTCCGCTATAAATCACATCAATGGTATCGGGCGGAATTTGATAAAGCTTTGAAATATCTTGTTTCGAAAATTCGGAGACGGTAGCCAGCCGAACGGCCTTTTTGGCAAAACGTGGGAAATAGTATTTGCTGTATTTGTAGAAGAGCGGCTTCAAATGGGAAGGATAATGCTCAAAACCCAAATCATGCATGACGTTGACAGTAGGCACTTTCGTACGCAACGAAACCCAGCCGTCGGTAGAAAGAAACAAATCGGCCTTGTATTTTTTCAAAGCATACGGAACCGCCCATTCAAAAAACAAATACCACAAATAAGGATGCCGCGCCTGCGGATATAATACCACCGGCGTGATATTTTCGGAAAACAGGCTTTCGGGTTGCGGCTTGCGGTCGAAGAGAAAAATAAATTCGTGTTCAGGATGCTGCTGCGTGATGCGTTTTAAGGTTTCAAAAGTAAAATTGCCGATTCCATCGAACCGGTTGGGTAATAAAAGCCGTGTATTGACTGCAATCCTCATAAAATCGGGGGAAATTTGTTCAATTGTTGAATCGTTGAGTTGTTGAACTGTTTATTTGTGAACCGTGAAGGGTGAGGTAGCTGTTTAATCGTTTAACTGTTTAATTGTTTATACAGTGAAATGGGAAAATGGTTGGTATACTTGGTTTTACAAATCACGATAATTCAATCTAATAATATTCTATTTTAATCGCATAAAGTAAAATGCTTGTTTAATTGTTGAACTGTTGAATTGTTTATTTGTATCAAAAATCCTTTCTGCTAAGAAGTTACACTGAGAACCACTGAGAATTCACAGAGTTGCACGGAGATTATTGTAAACACGTTAGCTAAAAAGTTCATTCGTATAAAACTCATTTTCAATTTTATTCGGCTTCGCCTCATGAGATCGCTTCGCTAAGTTCAATTCTCAATTTTCAACTTTCCATTTTCAATTAATCATAGCGCTTCCCTCAGCCGTACGAGTTTTTCGAGCAAAGCGTCCATCAAATCCAACCGCAACATGTTGGCGCCGTCCGATTTGGCAAGGGCGGGATTGGGATGCGTTTCCATAAATAACCCATCCACTCCAACGGCTACGCCGGCTTTGGCAATGGTTTCAATCAGATGTGGATTTCCGCCTGTGACGCCGCCCGGCTGGTTGGGTTGTTGCAACGAATGTGTTACATCCAAAACTACCGGAACCCCGCATGCCTGCATTTCGGGAATGTTGCGATAGTCGACCACCAGGTCGGAATATCCGAACATGGAACCGCGTTCGGTTAGCATCACTTTGGGATTTCCGGCCGATTGCACTTTTTCGACAGCAAATTTCATGGCCTCTCCCGACACGAATTGCCCTTTTTTGATATTCACCACATTGCCGGTACGCGCTGCTGCACGGAGCAATTCCGTTTGGCGGCACAAAAATGCCGGTATTTGCAGAATATCGACAAACGGGGCTGACAGTTCGGCCTCTTGTTCCGTGTGGATATCGGTCACAATGGGTACTTTGTATTTCTCACGAATTGCGGCTAATACGTTTAATGCTTTTTCATCGCCGATTCCGGTAAACGATTTTTCGCTCGAACGGTTTGCTTTGCGGTACGAAGCCTTGAATACAAAAGGAATTCGGTATTTATCCGTAATTCGTATCAATTCTTCGGCAATGGCAAAAGGCGAGGTTTCGTCTTCCACCACGCAAGGACCAGCGAGCAGAAAGAAGTTGCCCGATTCGGCATGTTTGATATTGGGTAAAAAATCTTTGAAGGTCATTTTAATGTTGAGTTGTTGAACTGTTTATTTGTGAAATGTGAAGCGTGAAAAGGTTGTTGTTCGTTGTTTGTTTATTCGTTCTGCCTTCCGCTTTTTCCTTTCTGCAAGTAAACCTCGTTTACTGGTCTACTTGTTTACTAAAAAAAATCATTCGTAATCCATTCTGCTTTTTCCATTCTGCTTTCTGCATTAAAACTCGTTAACTTGTACCTTGTCTACTCCTCAACTTGTCTACTAAAAGATTAATAATTATATTTTCCTTCCCACAGCCGTTTCAGAATGGCCCGTGTTTCGCGTTCGCGGGCATTATCGGCCGGTTCGTAAAACTTGGTTCCGATAATTTCATCGGGTAAAAATTCGATGTTGACAAAATGGTGCGGATGGTTGTGTGCGTATTCGTAATCCTTTCCGTATCCCATTTTCTTCATCAATTTCGTGGGTGCGTTGCGCAAATGCAAAGGTACCGGCAAATCGCCGGTTTTTTCTACAAAAGCCAATGCCTGGTCGATGGCCAGATACGTGGAATTGCTTTTGGGCGAAGTAGCCAGGTAGGTTACCGTTTGCGCCAACAGGATGCGGCTTTCGGGGTAACCGATTTTATTTACCGCCTCGAAACAATTGTTAGCTAGGATCAAAGCCATGGGATTGGCATTGCCGATATCTTCCGAAGCTAAAATCACCATGCGGCGGGCAATAAACAACAAATCTTCGCCCGCTTGCAACATGCGGGCTAAATAATACAAGGCTGCGTTGGGATCGCTTCCGCGCACCGATTTGATAAAAGCTGAAATGACATCGTAATGCATTTCGCCTTTTTTATCGTAAATCGCCAGATTTTTCTGGATCACTTTTAAAACCAAATCGTTGGTAATTTTTATCGGTTCTCCTTCTTGCCGGGGCGCCGATTTTACCACCAATTCAATGGCATTCAACAGTTTTCGCGCATCGCCTCCCGATATCCGCAGCAAAGCTCCGGTTTCTTCCAGAATGATTTTTTCATTCGAAAATTCTTCCAGTTTTTGCCGGGCAATTTCCAGAATGCGCAGCAAATCCTCTTCATCCAATGTTTTCAGGATGTAAACCTGGCAACGCGAAAGCAAAGGCGAAATCACCTCAAACGAGGGATTTTCGGTAGTGGCGCCGATCAGAATCACAATTCCTTTTTCGACTGCATGAAGCAACGAATCTTGCTGCGACTTGCTGAAACGATGGATTTCATCGATAAACAAAACCGGCTGCGAACTGTCGTTTTTCGCTTTCTCGATCACTTCGCGCACGTCCTTCACGCCCGAATTGATGGCGCTCAGTGTATAAAACGGGCGCTTGCTTTGCTGGGCGATGATCATGGCCAACGTGGTTTTCCCGACACCGGGCGGCCCCCAAAAAATCATCGAGTGGACGGTGTTTTTTTCAATGGCATTCCGTAAAATCGCATTCTCGCCGACCAGATGGAGCTGGCCGATGTAATTGTCTAGACTCGTAGGCCGTAATATTTCTGCAAGCGGGGCGATCATTTCTTTTATGTTGAGGTGCTTGGTTGTTGAATCGTTTTTTTTGTGAAGTGTGAACAGTGAAGGGTGAGTAGTTTGTTTAGTTGTTGAACTGTTTATTTGTGAACGGTGAACGGTACAAGGTGAAACAGGTGAAATAGGTTACTATATTTGGTTTTGATCGAATGCGATAATTTAATCTAGTATTATTCTGTTTTAATCGTATAGTGTGAAGTGTGAACAGTGAAGAGTGAAATGGTTGTTTAATTGTTTATTGGTATCATTTTCAACTCTCAATTTTCCATTTTCAATTAGAAACTTGTTTACTAGTCTACTCGTCAACTTGTTTACTAAAAAGTTATCGCTTAAAAATCGGTTTCATTTCTTCCGAGTCCACAATAGCTTCGAGCGAGTCGACATCTTTTTGTTCGGGGTAAATAATGATAAAACTCCGGTTTGAAAAACTCTTTGCCAACTCACGCGGATACTGTTCCATGTAGTTTTGGTGCGATAACGTTTGTTTCCGTGCCGAAATTACAACAAACAAATCATTTTCACGCAACAAATCTGCAAACGGCGAAATCTCATTCAACTTCAAACTTTCGACAATTTCCCACTCTACGGAAATCTTTTGCTGCTCCATGTAGGCGCTTATTTTCGCGAGGGAGGGTTCGGGGAGATACAAAATCAATTTCGACGAAGTCCGCTGTGCAAGTAGCAACAAGGTTTGCAACCATTCCGAACAACCCGATTCCTTTTCGGCGTTGGGCGGTACGCAAGCAATAACACGTGAAATCACGTTCAAAGGCGTTTGCAGCTTCACGACCGTAATCATCTGTTTGCATTGAACCAATACCTGATCCAGCAAAGTGCCGAAAAAGAAATGAGATGTCGTATGATGCCCGTTCCAGCCGATCACCATTTTGGTAATCAATGTTTCGCGGATAGCGCGTGAAATGCCGTTGGCAATATTCAAATCGGCGCGCGAAATCAATTCCAGTTTCACATCCGATGCGGCGGCATGAGAAATAGCCGATTCATACACTTTGTTGTTCTTCAGGATCTGTTCCGAGGCATTCACGTCATCCCGTACTACTGTGAGCATGTAAATAGGCTGGGATGTCCGGTTTTGGCGGATGAGGATGGCAAAATCAACCAGGTTTTCGACGGTTGCCGGATTGGCCACCGGTACTAGGATACGCTCTTGCGATTCGGAATTGCTGACGATGTTGTTGGCTGTTGCAGTCAAAGCCATTTTTCGCCCGTAAATTTCCGTGGCAAAAGAAGATACCAGGCACGAGATCAAGATAACGATGATCACCCCGTTCAAAACTTCCAATCCCACCAGATGAATTTCCATCCCTACGGTTACTACGGCAATCACTGATGCGGCACGCGCCGAAGTAAGGCCGAACATCAGGTTCCGCTCGACGGGCGAATAATGGCAAGTTTTTTGCGTGACCCAGGCTGCTAGGAATTTTCCCCCAATGGCAATCGCCGTAAAAATTCCAGCTAAAATCAACGTATGGGTACCCGTGAAAAAAGCCCTGAAATCGACCAGCATACCCACGCTAATCAGGAAAATCGGAATAAACAAGGTATTTCCGATAAATACCACGCGGTTCATCAGGGGAGAAGTATGTGGTATCAGCCGGTTTAAAGCCAGGCCGGCAAACAAAGCGCCGATAATGGGTTCGATTCCGACCAGATGGGCCAGGAAGCCGGAAGCAAATAAAATCAGCAGCACGTAAATGTATTGCGACCCACTGTCGGTTTCCAGGTTTTTGAAAAACCAGCGGCTCATTCGCGGAACACCCCAGACAATGATGAATAAGAAGCCGGCCAGGGAAGCAATCATTTTTACCCAGAACAACGGATTCAGCTCTCCTCCCGAAGCCCCGGAAATCACGGTAAGCAGAATGAAAACCGCCGTATCGGTCAGGATGGTTCCTCCGATGATGACGTTCATAACTTCGCTTTTGCTGATTCCCAGGCGGCTGGCGATGGGGTAGGAGATTAACGTATGCGCCGAAAACAAACTGCTGATTAAAAGCGAAGGCATCAGGCTGTATTTCAGCAAGAAAAAGGTAACGGCGAAGCCCATCAAAAAGGGAATAGCAAACGTATAAAAACCGTGAATGATGCTCCGGTTGCGGCTTTTTGCGAATGCTTGCAAATCAAGTTCCAATCCGACCAAAAACAGCAAGTAAAGCAAGCCCGTAGTACCCAAAAGCTTCATGCTTTCGCCCAATACAATGATGTTGAGGCCGTTGGGTCCTATAACAATTCCGGCCAGCAGCAAGCCAATGACGCTGGGAATGTGCAATTTTTTGAAAAGGATGGGCACTAACAGGATGAGTGCGAGCAAAATGGCGAATACCAGGATCGGATTTGAGAGGTATAACTTCCAGTTGGATGCGTCGAGAAAAAACGTGAAAATGCTACAAAACATAACCCTGCAAATTTACGAAAATTGATTTGAGGCTTGTTAAAAAATGGCTTTTGCATTTTGAGGTGTTTCGGTTGCAAAAAAAGTATAATTTCGCATAAAAAAGTGCTTTCATATCTTTTAACCTCCAAAAACGGAACCGATGACAGCAGAAATACTCGCACGCATTCAATTTGCCTACACCATTGCGTTTCATTACATTTTCCCGCCTTTGAGCATTGGCTTGGGCTTGGTGTTGGTGTTTATGGAAGGAAAATATTTGTTGACCAAAAATAAAATTTGGGAAACCATGACCCGTTTCTGGGTCAAGATATTTGCCATCATTTTTGCCATTGGCGTAGCTTCGGGCATCGTGATGGAATTTGAGTTCGGCACCAACTGGGCGGCCTATTCGCGCTATGTGGGCGATATTTTCGGCAGCGCCCTGGCAGCCGAAGGGCTTTTTGCTTTTGCTTTGGAGTCGGGATTTTTGGGTGTCATGCTTTTCAGTTGGAACCGCGTTCCCAAATGGGTGCATTTTATTTCCACCCTGGGAGTTGCTATCGGGTCAATCTTTTCAGCCGTCTGGATTCTGGTGGCAAACAGTTGGATGCAAACTCCCGCCGGTTACCGGATTGTGGGTGAAGGCGCTGCTCAAAAAGCCGAAATCACCGACTTTTGGGCGATGGTTTTTAATCCGTCGACCGTCGACCGGATCACACATACGCTGATTGCTGCTGTGATTACGGGGGCATTTTTTGTATTAAGCGTCAATGCCTACTATATTTTGAAACGGAAATATCTGGAAATCTCGGTTCCGGCATTTAAGCTGGCTTTGATTTTTGCCACGGTGGCTTGCGTATTGCAGTTGGTTTCGGGACATAGTTCGGCAAGCGGTGTTTCGGTAAATCAGCCCACCAAATTGGCTGCCCTCGAAGGACATTACGACTCGTTGGCTCCGGTTCCGCTTTACCTGGTGGGCTGGGTAGATCAAAAAAATCAAAAGACCCACGGAATCGGTATTCCCGGAGGAACTTCCTTTTTAATCCATCAGGATTTTAAAGCTCCTGTCAAGGGCCTGAGTGCATTTCAACCCGACGAACGTCCCGATGCGGTGAATTTGGTGTTCCAATCCTACCACTTGATGGTACTTTTGGGATTGACCATGATCGGCATGACGTTGCTGGCAAGCTTCCTTTGGTGGCGCCACCGCTTGTTTACAACCAAATGGTTGATGAAATTATTCGTAATCGGCGTTATTTTTCCGCAACTGGCCAACCAGGTGGGGTGGATTGCTGCCGAGGTAGGGCGCCAACCGTGGATTGTTTATGGGTTGCTGAGAACCAAAGATGCCCTGTCGCAGTCGGTAAGCACAAGCCAGATCTGGTTTTCGTTGATCCTGTTTTCGCTGGTTTACACGCTCTTGTTTGTGCTCTTCCTGTATTTATTGAATAAAAAAATCAAAAACGGGCCGTACCATCTGGTCAACGACGAAAAACACCCGCGTCAGGAAGTCATGGGTGAAAGCCTTTAAACGGCCGCTTCAATCATTTTTTGGTAAACAGGAAACCATTCTTCCTGATGGAAGGTATCGTTGTGCCACAGTGGAATAAACGTTCCGTTTGCCTTTTTGATAACGGCAATCAATGATTCGATGGAATCCCAGGACGCTTCGGGAGGTATTTTGAGGTATTTGCTGAATGTTTCTTCCATAAACGCAAACGGGTGAACGGTGAGCGGCGTTTCCACATTGTTTTCCAAATCGAAAAAACGGAAGGGTGTGCTGATGGAAGCCCGGAATCCCGGCTGCTCGGCATAACCCATCGTATATTCATGCAAAATGCCCTGGGCAATCAGGGTTCTGTATGTTTCCGGTATCCGGAGTTTTAAAAAGTGCTGGCGGCTATGCGAGATGGGACGCTTTACCATCTTTTCCAAACGCTCGATTTCGCGTGCTACCAACGTTGGCTTTGAATTGGACGTATACGACGGATGGATTCCTACAACCGCATGTTGATCCAGCCAGGGAACCAGATTTTTGAAATATTTGTTGCCCACCGAACGGTTTTTATCGAAACCGCCGTAATTTGCCGTCAGGATGAAATACCGGGTTTCAAATCCATATTTTTCTTGCAGCTGCAGGTGGACATCGAAGGTGTCGAAGGGATCCTGTTTTTTTCCGCAGAGAGCTTGCAGTTGGTTGTTGATTGCCTGAAAGTTGCCTTTTAATCCGGTTTTTATAAAACGGCCGAGGGTGAAAATGAGCGGTTTGTGCCGGAAAGCAAAAGGATGGTCGATATCAATGCTGGCTACGAAACGGTAGGAGCGGGGCCGTACTTTCAGGGCAGGATAGGTGTCCGAAATTAGTTTGCCGATCCGCTCAATCCAATAATCGACCAGCGGAATTTGCAAGAATCCTTTTTGAAAAGCCAAGCTTTGCAAAGCCAAATAACGCCCGTGCGGATCGGTGGTATGGGGCAAATATTCTTCGTAGCGGCTCACCAGGTAAAAAGCTGCAGCAAATACATCAAACGGCAGCGCTGTATGATCCTCAGTTTGCTTGAAAAAGGCCGGGAAATTCTGGTCGCTGAAACAATCGATTTCTTGAGGGGCAATAAAATCCTCGAAAAGCAACGGATGTGCCGCAAAATGCAGCCCGCTGCCTTCAGGACAAAAACTGTATGAAATTTTGGGTTCTTCGGATGCTTTAAATTCTTCCGGATCTTCGGTAAACCGGATGGATAATCCCCAATTTTCCTGCAACAGCAGGTTGAAGATATACCGTACACGATTTGTGATTCTTTTGACGCCAATCAGCATAACGAAGTAACAAGAAAAACAAAGGTACTATTTTGTTTTGGAACTGGGTTTCGTTCTTCGCGGTCGTCAAAAAAACGGATGGATATTTTTGTCTTGTTGCTCATACTTATACAATAAACTCATTTAATTCATCTTTGATTTGTCGCCAGTTAGGTAAATGAGTGTCAAGCAAAGCTGTAAAACGCGTATTATGTAAACGTTCTAATAAATGAGTAAGTTCGTGTGCTACAATATATTCAATGCAATGTGGCGGCTTTTTTATCAACTCTAAATTGAAAATAATCCGTTTTGTGCGATGATTGCAACTACCCCAAAGCGTTTTCATTTGTTTAACTTCCCAATGAACGACTTGAACGTCTAATAATTTTTCCCACTTCATGACAAGAGGCAATAGCGTTTGTTTGAGTTCGTCGCGATACCACTCGCGCAATACTTCGGTCTTTTTATCTATTGTTGCACCATTGCGAACATACAGATTGATAAATTGCGTTCCTTTTAATTCTACTTTAGACGGAGCTTCGTGATAAATCACTTGAAGGCGATAACGAATTCCTTTATAATAATGGTTTTCGCCGGATACATATTCTCGTTCGGTTTGACGAGTTTGATGTAATATGCTTTCAATTCTTTTGCCAATCCATTCTAGTTTAGTAATGATAAACAAACGTATTGCATCTTCTGTCATTTGTTTGGGTGCAGAAACATGAACACGTCCATCGGGTGGATAAACCGTAAGATGGATGTTTTTAATATCTTTCCACTCTATTTCAACCGAAATTCCATTGACAGTTATGATTTTCATCAATATTCTTTTTGTGCTTTGATGATTTCCATGATTTTATTAAAATCTTCGTCACTTGAATCTACCAATATTTTGCGAATCGCATTCCGCAATTGCTTCATTTTGGCGGGGACATTAGGATCACGCCAACCGTGCTTGGCGTTCTCTTTTATTGTAGTATAAAGTTGTATGGTCAATGCTTCATTTCGATTTAAGTTATCATACAAAGCCTGCTTCCCAGAGGTATCAATAGAAGATGGATAAGCAGCTTTTTTTGTGCCTCTGACTTCTTTTATTTTAGCAATAAGTCTTTCTATGAGTTCCTTGTATTGTAGTTTCCCGTCTTTCTGTTCTTGCAAAAGCTGGTTGAGCAACTCTGAAATTTTATCGAAATATGCAGGATTGGAAGGGCGTTCACTGATAATCATCTTCCGCATGTTGGCAACCAATACTTCCGCTACTGACTTTTCGTTTTTCTTGATATTCTTCGGTAATTTGTCGATAGCTTCTTCACCATCGGCGGCAATCATGTCTAAAAATGAAATGTCTTCCATGTTTAGTAAACTTTCACTATCTTCAGCACGAACATAGTTGTCTATTAACTGACGCATGGCGGGATCGTATAGTTTCAAATCGAGCGCATCCCCACTTTTTAATTTTATTTCATCTTTCAGGTCATTGTAAAAATCCACCTGTTTCTTGATATTGGCTGCTTCTTCCTGAGTGTATTCGGCTGGTATCATTTCGTTGGCCAAGTCAATATAACGACGAACTAATGTATTTACCAATTTGTAGAGTTTCTCCCGTTTTTCGGCGTTAGCTTCACATTCGGCCAATTGATTTTCTATTGGGGTAGCTTCACTGTAAACGAAATAAGAAAAGAATGCTTCCTGTGTTTGGGGAACAATAGTTTCACAAAGTGTAACAACAGCCTGCAAAGCTGTTTCCAAACCTTTACGAGCTTCGGCCAAACGACTGGTGAGTAAGTCTTGTATATCTTCTTTTTCATATCCATCGAAAGCTTCGGTGGTGTAATCCTCAATAGCGTTACGAATGGCGCCAAATAAATCCTGATAGTCGACAATGTATCCGTAGTCTTTTTCATCTGTGTCTACACGATTTACACGACAGATAGCTTGAAAAAGGTTATGGTCGCGCATTTGTTTGTCGATATATAGATACGTTGCAGAGGGTGCATCGAAGCCTGTAAGTAACTTATCTACTACTATCAACAGTTTCATGTCGGCAGGGTGTTTGATGAATTCATTTTTTGCCCATGCTTCGAATTGCTCAGGTGTTTTATCACCCATCATTCGCTTGGTGATTTCATATTTTACTTTTTCCTCTGTATCGCCTGCACCTGTTGCTTCGTCTTTGATATCGGAAGCATTCGCTTCGTAGCTTGTAACCACCGCACAATGTCCTTTTAAATCAGTATCCTGAAATAATTCCCAGTAGCGGCAAGCCTGATAAATACTATCGGAAACCAGCATGGCGTTTCCATAGCCACCCACCAAAGCCCGTTTGGTGTCCATATCCTGACAAATATCAGCTACAATGCGTTGCATTCGTTCTTTGCTGCTAAATAGCTTTTCCATTCGTGCCCAACGCATTTTAAGCAATGATTTAGCCACATTGGAAAGCCCTGCTGTTTTCAGCTCAAACCATTCGTCAATTTTTTCTTGTTTTCCAAGATATTGAGCCACATTACGGGCTTCGTAGCGAAGGTCAAGAATTACCTTGTCATCTACAGCTTCATTGAATTTATAGGTATGGATTGGCGTACCAAATACTTGGCTTGATGTTTTTTTATCTGTTTTGAGTAATGGCGTGCCGGTAAAACCAATCATCATAATATCGTTGCCCATTATCGACTTCATGGCCTCGTGCAACATGCCGCCTTGTGTGCGGTGACATTCATCTACAAATACATATATATTTCCTTTGGGTTTGAAATCGGGCGGTAGTTTCTTTTGTACTTCCAGCAAATAAGATTCCAATGATTTAGTGGCTTTTTTGCTGCCTACTTCAATTTTATCATTGTCGTTCTTGGTTCCGAATTTATGTATGAGGGAACAAATCAACCACGGATTGGCAGTGTTGAGAATTCGGATTAGCTCATCGCCGGATTTGGTGCGTTTGACTTCTTCGTCGGCATCTTTGAATGCAGTTTCTATTTGCTTATCTAATTCATCACGGTCAGTAATGATTACTACACGTGCATCATCAATATTTTCATGAATCCATTTGGCCAACCAAATCATTGTAAGACTTTTTCCGGAGCCTTGCGAATGCCAGATAATACCACTGTCTTTTTCTCGTACTCGTGGCTGTGCTGCTTTGATAGCAAAGTATTGGTTGGGGCGGGCAGCCTTTTTTATGCCACCATCGAAAATAACACAGTCATGAATATATTCAAGGAAGCGTGTTTTATCATAACATTGAAGTATGCTGCGGTCAAGTTCATTGTATTGAAGTTTGTTACCGGCAGCTTCTTTCCAACGCAACCAAAATTTCTCCGGTGTTTTGATAACTCCATAATGCAAACCTTCTGTATCGTTTCCGGCAAAAATGAGTTGAATAGTAGTGAAAAAATGAGGAATAAATTCGTCTGTTTGGTTATCCAAGTTCTGACGGATTCCATGATGAACAGAAATAGTACTTCGTTTTAGTTCTACGACAGCTAAGGCGATACCATTGACATAAATGACCAAATCAGGGCGTTTGGTATTTTGTCCTTTTATCGTTACTTCTTCGGCTATATAAAAATCGTTGGCAAGCGGATTTGCCCAGTTGATGAGCTGCACGAACTTTTTGTTTTGCGAAGCATCTACGCCCACGTTCACGCCATAACGCAACAAACTGTATATTTCCTTATTGGCATGGTAAAGCCCATTATGGATATTGTTGGCTGTTTTTAGCTTATGTATGGCGCTATTTATTTCCGCTTCGGAATAACGATTGTCTTTTCGTAAAAATTGTTGCAATAATTCTTCTTCAATATTGCTATTATCTTCATGGTCTTCCCAATAGCCAAGATAGTTATAATCCAGCAACTTTTTGTCTTCAAACAATTTTAGCAATCGCTTTTGGACTGTGATTTCTTTTGCACCGATTCGTGTATCCATGGTATCACATTTTTTGCTTGAGGTAATAACCACCTGTTCTATTTGCCCCCTTGAATTCTATGATATTGTTATCTCTTAACAGCTTTAGATATCTCTCTATACTCTTGACCGGAATATTTGTTCTCTGTTCAATATCCACAGTTCGAATGCCTTCGGCGTTGTAAATCACTAATAGTATTTTTTTTATCTTGTCTTTTACATCCTCAGTTATTCCCTCAGTTATTCCCTCAGTTATTCCCTCAATCCACTCTATAATTTCTTTGCTTACACCCTCAGTTATCCCCTCAACCATTCCCTCAGTCGATGACATTTTGTGCCCAACATTTGCAAATGTAACGGTAATGATATTGTCTTTTTCTTTCCAAACAGGTGAAGGAAATTTATTTTGCCTACAATCCCTGATCATCCTTAATGTACCACTTCCCAGAAGTTCTACATATTCCCTGATAAAAGCCATTTGAGCAATGTCGGGGTTGCGCAGGATTGAATGATGTTCGGTTTTTAAATCTTTTAGTGTAACACCATTGGGCAGTCCACCATAATTGCTGATTTCAGTTCTATCTGAGAAAATGGAAATCTGTAAAAAACCACTGACTGAATTATAATCCCTATGAACAATAGCATTCAGAATACCTTCACGCATGGCTAAAAGAGGATAATTAGGCTTTTCTGTTCTAAGAATCCCTTCTACAGAAATGTTTTTACCATAAATAACATCTAGGTATTGAAGTATTTTTAGAATATTCAAAAACATATTGTTTTCAAAAATGATGTCTTCAATGAATTTATTTCCTGTTTCTTTTGATGGATAAACAGTTAAACGTATTCTTGATTGTGAAATGAAGCGGGTTGGGTTTTTGCCAAATAAAACCATGCAAGCATTGGTAATATTCCCGTTTTGGATTAATCCAAGTTGAATCAAAAAATCCTCTTCATCTATAAATTTAGCATCTTTCTTATATTTATTGTAATACGTAATCGTGTCCTGAATTTCCCGAACATCCAAATCCGTTAATTCTGCTCCTAGTAATGGCATGCGTTCCCAATTAAAGTCGGCTTCTTTTCGTTGGGAAATCAGTTCAGGAAGTTGATTTGCGGTAACGGATTTTGTGAGTCTTCCAATTCTGCTGTAAATAAAACCATTGTATTGATACGGCTTTTTAGCACCTTCCCATACACTGATAAGAATGACTTCTTTCTTTTTATAGGTTATGACCTGAATATCAATAGGCGCTGTAGGTTTAATTTGTTCAACCAAAATAGTATGAATGCGACCGGCTTCTTGTTCTGCATTCTCAATCCCAATAACCTTTTTGTCATTATTAATCCCAACAATTAAATCACCTCCTTGAGTGTTAATAAATGCAGTGATAGTCCTCGCAATTTCATCGGGAACAGGTTGCGTTTTAAACTCCAAACGATTGCTTTCGTTCTGTTGCAACAAATTGTCGATTATAAATACATTATTGTTTTCCATTGTTGCTGTTTGTTTGGGTGATTACTTGATTGATGAAATTCTGGTCGGAAAATTGGGCAGTAATATAAATCATCATTTCATCCAACCGGTAAAATTCCTGTGCCCAATTGCCATTACGAAGCGTGATTGGAAGATGATTCTTTATGACATATTCATAGATGTCAATAGACCTCAGGTCAAACAGTTTATTATCTTTCAATTCTATTGCATCGCCGCTTTTGAGTTTTATTTTCTTGAACAGGTTACGTGCAAAAACGACATCTCTATGCACCAAGAACCAGTACGGTTTTTTGAGTTCAATCGCCTTTTTTATTTCTTCGAAAGTGATATTCTTATCACCAATATTTCCGGTACCATAGTAGGGGCGAATAATTCCCAGGAATAAATCGCATTCCTCTACGGCATTGAGACAATTTTCCAGATTCGAAAAATTCGGATTTACTTTTATACTACCATAATGAGAATTGAGTGCTTCGTAACCCAAAGTATTCAACTGTGCTACTATTTGTGAAAGTTGGTCTTCGAACCCATATACGGTGGAACCAACCATTATTTTCACTTTTTGTTTTCCTGTACTCATTTGGTTTATTCTTGTTTATTTGGTGTAAAACCGTTTTTACGCATCCAATCTAATGCTTTATACCAGCGTTCTTCCGGAATACGTTTTTTTGATTCGTTCCAATTGTTTAGAACTTCATTTATTATATCATTATCCGTATATTGCCGTTTAGCATCTTCCAAATCCTTCCACGCACTATATAAAGTTGCAATTATCTCACAACGTTCAGTGTCCCAAGTTCGAAATGTATTTATAATCTTATCGAAAACAGGCAGTACATCGGAATAGTATCTATTAAAAAAAGCTTTGTGCTCTCCTCGTTTTTTCATAGGGATATAGCGATACCCCTTATCCCTACGTACAACCTCAAACCAATTTTGTTTTTTTATCTGACTATCAATAGAACGTATGGCTCTATTGTCGTATGGCCCTGCTACGTCACGATGATAATTTGAACCAATATCTATTCCACATATATGCTCTGTCAGGAAAATCATTTTTTCCATTTTAACATGACCAAATGTAGGTTCATCGCAAAGGCGATCCGCAATTTCAGCAGCCCAAACACTTCGTCTAAAATGGACGTTAGCTTGCTTTTGTGGTTTCTCTTCCAATTGTCTTTGATTCTCAACCACCAAACGGATTTTTCCAGTCAGCAACTCCTGCATCATACCCACTTTCACTTGCTTGTATTTATCCCGTTTGGTTTCCAATGCTGCAATTTCATTGTCCATATCAGAAAGGATTTGGGCAATGGTGGCTTGTTCGGATTTAGTTGGAGGTAATAATAAGGATACAGAATTAAACAGTGATTTTGAAAGATTATACCTTGTAGCACCTTGAGCTAATGATGTCATTAACTCTCGTCCTTTTTTACTCCTGAAAAAATAGGATAAAAACAAGCCTGATACCTCGTCATCTTGTATCCGATATCCAAAACAAAAACTGTTTAAATATAAATTTTCTATCTCTTGAAGTAGAACAGAGCATATTCCAACTTCTTCAGGTGTTTCCGATGAAGTATTAAAAAATAAATCTCCTATTTTTGCTTTATTTTGTTGTTCTGTATCTTTGATATTTACTTTCTCCAAGAATGAAACATTAATTACTGGATTTGTCAGAACATTAAGAAATGGAATATAATAACTGCTTCCTACTCCAAAATCACTTTTTGTTTTTCCAGTTATCCCACCATAAGTCTTTCCAATTTTCCCTAGTTTCTTTTCCACCCATTTTCCACTAAACCCCGGCAAGCGTTTTTTGCCTGTAAGCAATTGCTGCATGATGCCTTGTTTTATTAATTTCTTTTTGGCAGTCATTTTTTCCAAGGCGGTAATATGGGCATCCATGTCGGACAAAGCAGTTGCGATGGCTGTTTGCTCAGCAAGAGTTGGGGGACAGCAAATAGGTAATGTTTTTACTATGGCAGCAGTATAGCTCTGTTGTTTTGTGCCTTGGCAATATTTAAATGCTAAATAATTCCCCCAATTTTTATAGAACCAAAATAAATAATTAACATCCATTTTATTTGTGCCATTAATTGCCATGCACGACTGATTTGTAGTAGAATCTGCGCCTATCAAGGCGCACCGTCCTCTGGTTCCTTCTGCTTCCAAGCCAGTAATGGCCATGAGAAAAGTTCCAGGTTTGTGTGTTTTTAGGTTTGTATTTCTGGCTGCTAATTCTGAAATATGTTCGATTGTTTCATTTATTATATTATAATTAAGTTCTCCGCTAGAAATCCATCTAATATGGCCTTTGTAGTAATCTGCAATACCTCTATATGGAGTTGCACCGCTACTAAAGGTTGTCAAAACATCTTGGAATTGACAGATAATCCAGTCTTCTGGAATTATGCCAAATTCAGTTTGCTTATATCCTTTTCTTATTGCCATACGAATCCCATTTTACTTAGGTGAACATTAACCTTGCTTTCCAAATTGGCTATTGTTATATCAATTTGGGGCAATGTTTCGGCATAGCGTTCGGATAA
>JAVBOY010000036.1:0-50397 GCA_031550085.1 Lentimicrobiaceae bacterium | reverse complement strand
AAACCAAGTTAGGTTTCACCCAAAACCAAGTTAGGTTTCACCCAAAACCAAGTTAGGTTTCACCCAAAACCAAGTTAGGTTTCATCCAAAACCAAGTTAGGTTTCACCCAAAACCAAGTTAGGTTTCACCCAAAACCAAGTTAGGTTTCACCCAAAACCAAGTTAGGTTTCACCCAAAACCAAGTTAGGTTTCATCCAAAACCAAGTTAGGTTTCACCCAAAAACAAGTTAGGTTTCACCCAAAACCAAGTTAGGTTTTTTTTAATTGAAAATTGAAAATGGGTTTTTGAATGATAAACGATGAATGATAAACTTTTTAGTAAACAAGTTGACGAGCAAACGAGGTCTAATAGCAGAAAGGAAAAAGCAGAAAGCATTTCAATTGAAAATGGAGAATTGAAAGTGGACTTTTTTTGGCAAGTAAACAATTTTTGCCCCATTCACCTTGCACCATGTATCTTGAACCCTCAACCCACTTCACGCTTCACTGTTCACCGGTCACAAATAAACAATTAAACGATTCAACAAGCAATTCACCATATGCGATTAAAATAGAATAGTAGTGGATTAAATTATCGCATTCAATTAAAAATCGAATTACACCCGATTCCCCCAACTTCCTCAACTTCCTCGATTTCCCCAATAAACACCTCAACAACCCTTCACCTTGCACCGTGTACCATGGCCCCGTTCACGCTTCACTGTTCACATTTCACTATGAAACCTGTACCTTGGCCCTTAACCCATTCCTCCCCTTCACTTGCTTTAAGATCATTGTCACATGTTTTAAAATCAAGAATAAATTCTATTTGATTCGTGGATTTATTTTTTTATATTTTTATATAATGTAGAAAAATAATCAAAAATTTAAAAGTATTTTTTTGTTATTTTTTTGATAAATCAGCTTTCATTTCGAAAAAAAGAATACCTTCACCGTTTAAAAATCAGAAATACCAGAATGCATAAACAAATAAATTTATCGTATTAAAAATCAATAATCTCGAATTTTCTTATTTCTCAGAATTACCAATCCCTAAAATTATTAACCCAAAAAATTAACACTAAAATGATCATGAAAAAAATTTTTACATTTTTAGTTGCTTCATTCGTTTTGACAGGAGGTTCCCTGTTTGCCCAAGTGAGCCCATCTACAGAAAAGATTCAAAAACAACCGGCTCTTTCTTTTACCGAAAAGAAAATGAAGGTCATTTCAAACCCATCCGAATCAACAGAGCTAAAGCCTTCTGCCTTTACCATGGAATGTGGTGTGCTTCCGGATAGCCTTAAAGCTTATGTTGACGGACAACAGCAATATATTACGGGAACCAATGGTTATGGAGACGAAGCTTACGGGCAAATCTTCAGTACGGGAATGACCACGACTGTAACAAGTGTCATGGCGTATTTAGCGAAAGCTTATGACGGGGGTTCCGCAACGGATATTTATGCGAAAGTTTATGCCGTAAACGATGGATTGCCGACAACCTTATTAGGAACTTCACAACCCGTTTCCCCGGCAGACATTCCTGACGTACTCGCTCCGGTAACTTTTTCTTTTGAAACTCCTGTAGCCAATGTCCCTGCTGATTTTGCGGTAGTGATTACGGTGCCGGAATATGCAGAAGAGAGTGCAATCATTGTGATTGCCTCATCCAAACAAGGATGTTTTGCCCCGGGGCAAGAAAAACGCGCCGTTAGCTATAGCTATATAAGCCAAACAGAGATGGATTGGATTACCATTGTTGACGCGTATGGAATTCCTGTGGAAGCCGGATTTGATTTGGCTATTTTCCCAACGGTAAATGAAACCTTAGGAACAAATCCCATGGAAAAAGATCGTCCTTCTGTCTTCCCGAACCCTGCGACCGATAAAGTTTATATTGAAAATGCAGCAGGGGCAACTATCCGGATTTATGATATCTCCGGAAAATTACTACTGGAAAAGAAAGCTCAAAGTGTAAAAGAAAGTATGGATGTTACCCATTTGATTCAAGGAGTCTATTTTATTGAAATTCAAAACAAAGGGATTAAAACAACTCAAAAGTTGATCAAGAACTAAATCCCCATCGGGTTATTAAATGATGAATGTTGAATGATAAACGATGAACTTTTAATCGCAGGCAAACGAACAACAACACTTTTTACGTTTCACAACTCGCTTATCACCCATATGCGATTAAAATAGAATGATACTAAATTTAATTAGAATGGTGAGTTAAAGTTGCAAAAAACGAACAACAATCTTTGCACCTTTTACCCTTCACTAAATAAACAATTAAACAGTTCAACAATTCAACAAATTATTCACTGTTCACCCTTCACCCAGGTTGTACCTGTTTTCATAATTTTTTTTTGCAGGCAAGACCTGTTTTTGATAGACCATCGGCAGAACAATTGCTGATGGTCTATTAATTTTTTATTCACAACCAACCGGGTAAGCAGAGTTAAGGTACCCTGTCCGGCCATTAAGGCAGAAAGGGTTATTAAATATTGAATGATAAATGATGAACTTTGGGTCATTTTGATTGAGGCGAAACGAAAAGGGAAAATCCATCCAACTTCCCCGATTTCCTCCTAACCATTTACCCTGCACCGTTCACCTTTCACCCCACTTCCCCGATTTCCCCAGTTTTACCCTGTACCGTGTACCTTTAACCCCTTCACCAATAAACAGTTCAACGATTCAACACCTCAACAAATTACTCATCCCCATATTTATCCACACCCTCCTGCCCTGCTCGGGCTTTTTTTGTACTTTTGTACACTTCGAACAACTATTTATTCAATAGGTTGTTTATCAATTTTTTACTATCATCGATCAAACATTATTTATGTCCGATTTAAACCAAGCTTCCATATTAGTGACCGGCGGAACCGGTTCGTTCGGTAAAAAATTCGTGGAAACCGTTTTAACCCGCTATCCCGGTGTAAAACGGCTGGTGGTATACTCCCGCGATGAGTTGAAGCAATTTGAGATGAGTCAAAAGTTTTCAACGGAAAAATACAAATGCCTCCGCTACTTTATCGGCGATGTACGCGACGGCGAGCGGTTGAAGCGGGCCTGCGAAGGCATCGACATCATTGTTCACGCCGCTGCGCTGAAACAAGTACCTACCGCCGAATACAACCCCATGGAATGCATTAAAACCAATGTATTCGGAGCTGAAAATGTCATCAATGCCGCCCTGGACAAAGGAATTAAGAAAGTGGTCGCTTTATCGACCGACAAAGCCGCTGCCCCCATCAACTTGTACGGCGCCACCAAGCTTTGTTCGGACAAACTGTTTATTGCCGCCAACAACATCAAGGGCTTCCGCGATCTGACCTTTTCAGTGGTCCGTTACGGCAACGTGATGGGTTCACGCGGCTCGGTGATTCCCTTTTTTATGGAAAAAAAGAAAACAGGCGTACTGCCCATTACCGATCCGACCATGACCCGTTTCAATATTTCGCTGGAAGAAGGGGTGGATATGGTGTTGCATGCCATTCAGCATGCCTGGGGCGGGGAAATTTTTGTACCCAAAATTCCCTCCTACCGCATTACCGACGTTGCCGAAGCCATTGCACCCGAGTGTAAACAGGAAATTGTCGGAATCCGGCCGGGTGAAAAAATCCACGAAGAAATGATCACGGCCTCCGATTCCTTCTCGACGGTTGATTTGGGCACGTATTATGCCATTTTACCGCAGGTTCCCCATTGGGATTTGGAAAAATACTATCAGCAATTTCATGCCAAGCCCGTACCGCAAGGATTTCAATATAATTCGGGGACCAATACCGAGTGGCTGAGCGTGGACGAAATCCGCCGCCTGATTGTCGCCCATGTGGATCCGCAGTTTACCGTTTAACCAGCATAAAGGGATGGCTCATGGTAGAAAATCCATTCACAAACCAAATGCGGATTTTACTAAAGCATTTATTTACACCTTTTTATCGATTCAAACATCGAAAAAACAGGCGTCTTTGTCAAGAGATCAGCGAGCAACGTAAAACCTTGCCTTTATTCGATTACCAAAACCTGTCAAAGCCCATTCCCTACCCGGCTTTTCACATCACGCACGGAATGAGTTTTTACGGTTTTTTCCGCAGTTTTACAAACTATGCCGGTATCAAGCGGATTAACAGCAAATTGGGGATTGAGCACGGTTTGTATTTTTCGCTGGACGGAAAAAAACACCAGCAACTCATCACCTTCAGCGATTACCGCGAAAAAGCGATTACCGCCACCAACGGAAAAGCTGTTAAGATCGGGCCTTACATTCATTACGCGGCGCCTGTTTTGAGCGAAGCGGAAGCATCCCGTTTAAAAACCCAATTGGGAAAAATACTATTGGTGATTCCTTCCCATTCCATCGACGCTGTACGGGCGGAATACGATACCCAGGCCTTGATTGATTGTGTGGAAAAACAAAAACCGGCCTTCGACGCGGTGGTGGTTTGCCTTTATTGGAAAGATCTTGAACTGGGCAAGCAAGCGCCTTACGAAAAGATGGGCTACCGCATTGTGACGGCAGGCAATTCGTACGATTGTTATTTTCTTTCGAGATTAAAATCGATCATCCTTTTGGCTGATTTTGTGATCACCAACAACATCGGAACCCACATCGGCTATTGCACCTATTTGCAAAAACCGGTTCATATATTTCACCAACCGGTAAAATACAAACAGGGCGAGTCGGAAGAAAAGTTCAAGAAAGAAATCAGCGTACGCAGCCAGCAGGAATGGCAGGGCTTTGAAAAATGCAAAGAAGAAATCAGCCGATGTTTTTCGGGTTTTGAAGAAAAAGTCACTGGTGAACAATGGCAATTGATGAATTATTTTTTCGGATTTGATTATGTGAGAACAAAAGAAGAATTAGCGAAGTTACTTTCTTAAAAATCCCGCTTATGAAACCCATCCCTTACGGAAGACAACACATTACCCAGCAAGATATTGATTGGGTGGTGGAAACCCTGCAATCCGATTTCTTGACCCAAGGTCCTAAAATCCAAGAATTTGAAAAAGCGTTTGCCGATTACGTCGGAGCGAAATACGCCGTAGCCATCACCAACGGAACGGCGGCCCTGCACATTTCATGCCTGGCTTTGGGTGTCAACGAGCAAAGCAACGTGATCACCACGCCCATCACTTTTGCTGCCTCGGCCAACTGTGTGCGTTACTGCGGCGGAAAAATCACCTTTGCCGATATCGACCCGGAAACCGCATTGATCGATCTGAATGCAGTCGAAAAGCTATTAAAAAATGCTCCCAAAGGAACGTATCAAGGCATCATTCCGGTGGATTTTGCCGGATATCCGGTGAATGTAGAAAAAATCCAAAAACTAGCCGGCGAATACGGATTGTGGATTATTGAAGATGCTTGCCATGCGCCGGGCGGTTATTTCACCGATTCGAAAAATCAAAAGCAATTTTGCGGAAATGGGAAATTCTCGGATCTGACCGTTTTTTCGTTCCACCCCGTAAAACACATTACCACCGGCGAAGGTGGAATGGTGACGACCAACAACGAAGCGCTGTACCAAAAACTGCTGATGTTCCGTTCGCATGGAATTACCAAAAACCCCGATTTGATGCATCAAAACGACGGCGGCTGGTATTACGAAATGCAACTTTTGGGCTATAACTACCGCATTCCTGACATCAATGCCGCCTTGGGCTTATCGCAATTAAAACAAGCCGATCAAGGGCTGGAACGACGCCGTCAAATCGCCCGCCGTTACGACGAAGCTTTCGAGGGGAAAATAGAAGTTTTAAAACCGGCAGCCGGCATTGGCCACGCGTACCATTTGTATGTCATTAAGGTTCCCAACCGCAAACAAGTGTATGATTCGCTACGCGAAAAAGGCATTTTTGCCCAGGTGCATTACATTCCGGTTCACTGCTTGCCGTATTACCAAAACCTCGGATATCAAAAAGGCTCGATGCCCCATGCGGAAAGTTACTATGAGCAATGCCTTAGCATTCCCATGTATCCGGGCATCACGGATGAAGAAGTCGCTTATGTGATTCAAAGCATCCAGGAAATCCTAAAATTTTAACGGTCAAAACATGAATTCTACTTATTTAATTTACGAGTTTGCCAATTCGCACGGGGGCGACCTACAATTGCTTAACCAGATTCTGGAAAGCCTTCCCGCTCCGACCGAAGAACTTGCTTGCGGCGTGAAATTCCAGCCATTTAAGTACGATCTGATTGCATTGCCTGATTTTTCCTATTATCCGGTTTACGAAGGTTTGTTTTTCAGCCAACTAGAATGGAAAACCATTGTGGAGAAAGCCCGTAATCATTCGTACGATGTCTGGCTCGATATTTTTGACTTGTACGGAGTGGAAGTATTGCAAAACAACCTCTCCGAAATTACAGGCATCAAACTGCAAGCCTCTGTTCTGGATAATTACGAAATCATCGAAGCGCTCGGTTCTTTGAAATTGGATTCCATTCAACTGATGCTGAACGTTTCCGGATACCCGCTTTCGAAAATCGAAGACTATTATAATCGTTTTTTGCAATTGGGCTTCCAAAAAATCGTTTTGCAAGTAGGATTTCAATCTTATCCGACCCAAGTAGAAGACAGCGGCATTCAAAAAATTGCAACCTTACAAAAACAATTTCCCGGGATTCCGCTCTGTTTTGCCGACCATTCCGACGGCAATTCGCCCATGGCATTCACCCTGCCGCTGATCGCCCTTTCATTGGGCTGCGAATTCATTGAAAAGCACGTCTGCCTCGATCGCGAAACGGCCAAATACGATGGGTTTTCGTCGTTCACACCGGCCGAATTGGAGCAGTTAAAAGCCCAAATTCTGGAATTGCAACATGCTTTTCAAAGCGAATTTATCAATCTTAGTGAAAGTAAATACCTCCAAACGACGTATCAAATCCCCATTTTACGCCGGAATTTGCCCAAAGGTTCTTTGGTGTCGAAATCAGATTTAGTCTACCGCCGGACCTCCCAAACCGGACTCAAATTGGATGAAATCATACAACTGCAAACATCCGGAATGGTGTTGGTGCATGATGTGGAAGCCGGAAAAGCCTTAAACAAAGAAGATTACAAACAGGCCAAAGTCGCAGTGATCGTTGCAGGCCGGATGAAATCATCACGCCTCAAACAAAAAGCCGTTCTGCCCATTGAAGGCGTTCCTTCCGTGGAATTATGCCTGAATGCCTGCAAAAACATCAAAGGCGCCACTCAAGTGATTCTGGCGACTTCCACCCTGGAGGAGGATGCTGTTTTGGAAGAAAATGCAAAAAACTCCTCCGTCGATTTTTGGAAAGGAGATCCTGAGGACGTGATTGCCCGTTACCTGGGCGCCTGTGATCGATGGGATATCGATGTGATTGTCCGCGTCACGGCCGATTGCCCTTGCGTATCCCCCGAAATTGCCGATTTTTTACTGCAAAAACATTTCGAAAGCGGCGCCGATTATACAGCTTCCAGTTGGAACCAGGCGATCGGCTCCTGCGGCGAAATTTACAATGTAAGCGCTTTGCGAAAAATCGTGGAATTGCTGGGCCGGGCCGAATATTCGGAATACATGACCTGGTATATGCGTAACAATACGCATATTTTTAAAAACAACATTGTCGATTTGCCGGAAAAATGGGTACGGGATTATCGCCTCACCTTGGATTACCAGGAAGATCTGGATATGTTTTCGGCACTTTTCCGCGAACTGAACCGGAGGTCGTTGTCACCCGGCATTGAAAGTGTCTTTGCGGTGATGGATTCTCATCCCGAAATTCCCAAGCTGAACGGGCACCTGACGTTGAAATACCGGACAGACCAGGCCTTGATCGACTTGCTGAACAAAGCGACCAAAATTCATGTAGCCGCCGAAATCTAGCAAGACACCAGAACCTAAAACACATTGATTCAAAATACAATACGTGAAATGAACCCCAAGACAATCATTTTTAGAGCAGACGGAAACTCCGAAATCGGCATCGGCCACGTGATCCGGAGTTTGGCTTTGGCCGCCATGCTGAAGGATGATTACAAGTGTATTTTTGCCACCCGTTTCTTGACCGATTTTATCGAACAGGAAGCACTGAAAGTCTGCGAAACCATCATCGAACTTCCCAAATCGGATGCGCACTTCGGCGTTTTCCTGACTTATTTGAAAGGAGATGAAATTGTGGTGTTGGACAATTATTTTTTCACGACCAAACACCAGCATGCCATCAAAGAGAAAGGCTGCAAACTGGTTTGTATCGACGATACGCATGCTACGCATTTTGTGGCTGATATCGTGATTAACCATGCCCCTCAAGCCAAGGCTTCCGATTATTCGGCGAGCAAAGAAACAAATTTATGTTTGGGTTTGAATTATTTACTTTTGCGTCCGGTTTTCTTACAATATGCAAAAAAAACAAAAAATACGCAAGAAATTGACACAATTTTTATTTGCTTTGGAGGAAGCGATTCCAACAACCTTACGTTAAAAACTGCATTACAGTTACAAGCGTTTGATTCAATTCGAAAGGTAACCATCGTAATCGGGTCTGCTTACCAACATGCCAAGGCATTGGAAAAATTTGTGTTTACCCGGAATAATTTCGAAAAATTCAAATTGCGGAAAAACCTGCCGGAAAAAGAAATGGCAGACGCGATCTCCAATTCCGACCTGGCTATTGTTCCGTGTAGCAGCATTCTTTTTGAATGTTTGGCGCTGAAAGTACCGGTGATTACCGGTTATTTTGTTGAGAATCAAAAAGAAATCGCAGCTTATTTCCAAAACCAAAACATCGGTCATGTGGTAGGCAATCTGAATCAAATACAGCTCGCCGAGTCCATGCTCAAACCGGTAAGCAAGGATACGCTGCAATACATCAATCAACTGATCGACGGCAATTCCGACAAACGATTAAAGGAAGTGTTCAAATGTTTGCATTGAGAAAAGTGGAAAAAAGCGATATCCGTTGCATCTTCGACTGGGCCAACGATCCGTTGGCACGAGAGATGGCTATCCATCCGGAACCCATTCCCTGGAAAAGCCACCAAGCTTGGTTCGAGCAAAAACTGCAAGATGAAAATTGTTTGTTTTACATTTTGCACGAGGGTGAAAATAATCTGGGAAGCATCCGGTTTGACCGGAAAGAAAATAACGAATACCTGATCAGTTATTCCATTGACGAGAAATACAGGGGAAAAGGGCTGGGAAATTTGATCTTGCAGAAGGGAATTCAAAAAGTAGTTTCACAAGTAACTGAATGTTCATTCGTTGCTTATGTACTGAATTCCAATCAGGCCTCTTCCAAACTATTTCTCAAAAATTCCTTTCAAAAAACGGGAGAGGAAATCATTCAAAACAAATTGTTTTTTATCTATAAACGATTGATTACAAATTAATTACACAGATAATGACGGAAGCCAAAACCAATGCAGCCATACGGCTTTCAAACCTTGATTACTTAAGGGGATTTGCTGCGTTGGGTATTATGCTTTACCATTATCTTACCTGGATTACCAATGCAAATTTTTCGTCGGATGCATTTTTCGGGCGTGTGGGGGTTTATGGCGTTTCCATATTTTATGTATTAAGCGGCCTGACACTCTTTTATGTTTATTACGACAAACTGTCGTTTAATTCTACCGATATTTTATCCTTTTTCCGGAAGCGTTTTTTCCGGATTTTCCCGCTTTTGTGGCTGGTAACCTTGATCCGCGTGGGAATTGATGCATTCAAGGGATTGGAAATTCCCGGCTGGTACGATCTTTTCCTCAACGTTACCGGACTTTTCGGGTTGCTCAAATGGGACGCCTCCATTGCCACCGGAGCTTGGTCAATCGGAAACGAACTGGTGTTTTACCTCTTCTTTCCCTTTTTTGTGTTTTTTACCAAATCGCACAAAAAATTGATGTTGGTTACTTCTGCCATCCTGCTGCTCGTTTATTTGTATTTTGCCTTTATCCGGCTCGACAGCGCCGTAGATATCGTTGATCAAAAAAAGGATTATGTCAATCCCCTCAACCAGGTGTTTTTGTTTTTAAGCGGTTTCCTGATCGGTATTTTTTTCCGGAAAAAGAATTTTCGCAATGCAACTTCTATTTTGCTGATCGGATTGGGATTGGCACTTTTTATTTTTTATCCCGTTGCGGGCAATACCATCCATTTGATTACAGGATTGAACCGGCTGGTATTTACGCTTTGCTGCCTGCTTGTTTGCATTGGTTTTTTCAAACTCTCCCTGAAAGTACCCGCATTCATCCACAAGCCTCTTTCGTTGTTGGGCGAAGCCAGTTATTCCGTTTATTTGGTGCATCCCATCATGTATGCCGCCTTTAGCTTGCTGAACCGGTACCTGCAATTACCTCCTGTTCCATTTCTGACTCTTGCCATTGCTGCTTCATTACTCGGGAGCTATGTGATTTACAGCTATTTTGAAAAGCCGCTGATGAAACTGGGACGGAAACCGGCAAGTACGCAACGTAATGACAAAGAAAAACGGAAATTTTTGTGGATGTCTTAAAAAATATATGAGTGTTCCCAAGCATAGACCCGGAAATACCGGACAACCAAAAGTCAATTTAATTGTTCATTCGAAAAAGAGTATTACTTTTACAACGACAACCCATTCACGCCATGGATCTGCAAGCGGACAACATCCGGTTTCAATTTTCAAAACATCTTTTTTGGGATATCAATATTTCCGAATTGGATATGGAACAGCATGCCAACTATGTTGTGGAACGTGTATTGGAACGTGGCCGAATGAATGATTGGCTGCTTATCAAAAACTATTATGGTGTCGACCGACTAAGGGAAATCGCAACCGGTTTGAAGTGTTTGTCTCCCAAATCGTTGTCTTTTATATCTATCATAACCCGCACTCCCGAAAATCAATTTAGATGCTACGAACTGCTACAGTCGAAGAATCGACACTGGTTCTTTTAAAAAAGCTTCAACAAATTCCGTTATTTTCCGAGCTTCGGTTGGTCGGAGGAACTGCGCTTGCGTTACAGTTAGGGCACCGGATTTCTATTGACTTAGACTTTTTCGGAAAGATAGAAGCAAGTAGTTCCGAAATTGAACAAGCTTTTATTTCTCACGGATGTAAAATACTGAAAGACAATGACACAAAAAACATAAAACAATATACTGTTGACAACATAAAGGTTGATATCGTAAATTACCCATATCCCTGGTTACGCCCTTGTATTGACACAGACGGAATCCGAATGGCTGGAATACAAGATATTGCAGCTATGAAACTGTCAGCCATTACGACCAGAGCTACCCGAAAAGATTTTGTTGACCTTTATTTTTTATTCCAAAATCTCTCATTGCAAGAAATGCTCCAACTCTACGAGCTTAAGTATCCAAATGATTCCATCTTTTTTGTACTCAAGAGTTTAGGTTATTTTGCTGATGCAGAAAATACTCCCATGCCTCAAATGCTTTCCCCGATCTCTTGGAATGAGATAAAAGACTGCATACGCAACGTTATAAAACAATTGTAATCAAACCCATGCAAAATCTGAAATTTTTACCGCCGTTTATCATTGCCGAAATGTCGGGCAACCACAACCAAAGCCTGGAACGGGCATTGGCCATTGTAGATGCTGTGGCGGATGCAGGTGCCGACGCCGTGAAACTGCAAACCTACACGGCCGACACCATTACCTTACGCAATGTATACACCATCAACGATTCCAAATCGTTGTGGAACGGCCGCGATTTGTACGATTTATACCAGGAAGCCCACACTCCTTTCGAATGGCACAAACCCATCTTTGAACATGCCAAAAAGCGGGGAATCGTTTGCCTTTCCACCCCTTTCGACGAAACGGCCGTTGATTTGCTGGAAAGTCTGGAGAATCCAATCTACAAAGTGGCCTCATTTGAAGTCAATCACATTCCGTTGCTGAAAAAGATTGCGCAAACCGGAAAGCCCGTCATTATGTCGACCGGAGCCTCCACGCTTGCCGAACTGGAAGAATCCGTAAATACACTGAAAGAAAACGGTTGCCGTGATTTAACCTTGTTGAAATGTACCAGCACTTATCCGGCAACGCCTGAAAATACGAACTTACTTACCATTCCGCATTTACAACAATTGTTTGATTGTAACGTCGGTTTATCGGATCATACGCTGGGCATTGGCGTAGCTGTGGCATCGGTGGCTTTGGGCGCTACCGTGATTGAAAAGCATTTTTGCCTGAGCCGCGCCGAGGGTGGTGTCGACAGCGCTTTTTCTCTTGAACCCCACGAAATGAAAACCCTGGTTGAAGAAGCCAAACGTGCCTATTTGGGATTGGGTCACATCTCGTATGGTATTTTGGATGCCGAAAAAAACAGCCGTTTCTTCAAGCGCTCGATCTATGTTTCCAAGGATATCAAAGCTGGCGAAGTGTTTACCACAGAAAATATCAAAGTAATCCGTCCGGCAAGCGGCTTGCATCCGCGTTATTTCGAGGAAGTACTCGGGAAAAAAGCAAACACCAACCTGAAACAAGGGACCCCCCTGTCACTTTCGTTTATCGCATAATTTGGGGGAAATGGTGGAAATCGGGGAAGTAGGAAAAATTGTGGAAATGAAGGAAATTGTGGAAATGGGGGAAGTAGGGGAAATGGGGAAATCCATAGACCATATAAAAATTGAATACACAAACACAATACCCTTCTACCTTTCACTTTCTACCATTCACCTTGTACCCTTCACCATTCAATTTGCACCTTTTCACCCTTCACATTTCACAACTCACGATTCACTAAAGAACATGATTCTCCCCCGTAGTTTTTATACCCGAACGGATGTGCTGTTGATTGCACGGGAATTAATCGGAAAAACGCTTTGTACCGATATCGACGGAACGGTTTGTAAAGGAATCATTACCGAAACCGAAGCTTACGCCGGCGTTACCGACCGGGCTTCTCATGCTTTCGGCAACCGGCGCACGCGACGAAACGAACATATGTACCACCAGGGAGGTACGACTTATGTATACTTGGTGTTACGGGATTCACCAGCTTTTCAATATTTCGACCAATGTGGAAGGCATACCCGAAGCGATTCTTATCCGCGGCATCAAACCGCTCGAAGGTTTTGATACCATGAAAATCCGCAGCGGTAAAACGAACCTGGATTTCAAAGCCGGAAGCGGGCCGGGCAATGTTTCGAAATTGCTGGGGATTCAAATCGCACATTCGGGTTTGGATTTGTGTGCAAAAAACGCTTCGATCTGGGTCGAAGACAACCGGATTGCCATCGAGCCGACGCTTATTAATATAACACCCCGCATTGGAATTGAATCGGCGGGCGAAGCGGCTTTATATCCTTACCGTTTTGTTTTGCCAAAAGATTTTTGATTGCCGGATTAAAAAAGATCGGAAAGCAGTTAAACTATTCCAAAAAAGATTCTTACCTTTGCCCCCTCAATTGAGATAAACAATTCAATTTATTAATAATCAACAGTTAAATTAAAAATGGCAACCAAGATTAGATTGCAAAGATATGGTAAAAAGGGACAACCTGTCTACCATGTAGTAATTGCCGACGGTCGTGCACCGCGTGATGGACGTTTTATTGAAAAACTTGGTACTTACAATCCGCTCACACGCCCGGCTACCATCAACATTAACTTCGACCGTACCCTTTATTGGGTAAAAGTCGGCGCTCAACCCACCGACACCGTGAATGCAATTTTGAAGTACACCGGCGTGGCTTACATGCACCATTTGCTGAAAGGCGTTGCAAAAGGCGCTATGACCGAAGCTCAAGCCCAGGCAAAATTCGAAGAATGGAAACTCCAAAAATCAAGCAAGATCGAAAGCGCAAAGAAAGACATCAACTTGAAACAAAAACAAGAAGATAAAAAACGTTTGGAGGCTGAAGTAAAAGCAAATGAAGCAAAAGCTGCGGTTGTTGCGAAAAAACGGGCTTCCGAATCGACTTTGGCTACTGAAATTGACGCCGCCGACGCTGCCGAAGAAGTTGTTGCAGAAGCAACTCCCGAAGTTGAAACAACACCTGAGGTTGAAGCTGCTCCCGAAGCAGAAGCAACTCCCGAAAACCAAGAATAGTTTCTCAAAGTTGTTATATGTGTTTGCAGACGACCCAAAAATATTTGGGTCGTTTGTTCTTTAAAGCCATCCCTGGAAAGTTTATGGAAAAGAATACTGATTTTTTTGTTTTGGGAAAAGTTTTGAAGACTTTTGGCTCTAAAGGCGAATTGATTTTTCATTTCGACCTGAGTATCGAAGGTATTCTCGGTAACGCATCCTTCGTTTTTTTAGATTTGGACGGAAGCAGGGTTCCATTTTTCATCGAATCGTTCCACCCGAAAAACGACCAGCAAGCCCTTGTTAAGCTGGCGGACGTGGATAGCCTCGAAGAAGCCGAAACGTATGTCGGAACCGAGCTTTTACTGCCTCAGGATCAATTGCCGGAATCAAACGATGAAAACATCCTTTTCCAAAAAATAATCGGGTATCAAGTCGTGGATGCCGAAAAAGGAAACATCGGAACCATTGCCCAAGTGCTGGAATACCCTTCGCAATGGCTGTTTGAAATCCATTTCCAAGGAAAAGAAATTTTAATTCCCATTGTAGATGAAATTGTTACCCGTATCGATTCCGAAAAAAAAGTGGTGGAAATCACAGCTCCTGACGGGTTAATCGATTTGTATTTAGGGGAAAAGGGGTGAAAGGTGAAGTGTGAATGGGTGAACGGTGCAGGGTAAAGGGTAAAACCGAGGAAAACGGTGAAGTCGGGGGAATAGGGGCTCTGACTGAATAACAAAAAAATAATCTAACAATATTCTATTTTAATCGCACAGGGTGAAATGTGAACAGTGAAGGGTGAAATGTTTGTTTAATTGTTTATTTGTATTTTAAAATTCTTTCAATCTTCTGCTTTTTTCTCTTCTGCAAAAAAATTACGCTGAGTACCACTGAGAATTCACTGAGTTCCGCTGAGGTTTATTGCACTTCCTTGAAAAGGAACATTTTCAATTCTCCACTTTCAATTTTCAATTGAAAAAGGTTCATACTTCATCATTAAGAAAGCTACTTTCAATTTTTCAGCTAAAGCGCTATGTTCCGGTTCAAGCAGTTTGTAATTGATGATTCGGGGTCGGAAATGAAAATCGGCACCGATGGTGTATTGTTGGGCGCCTGGGCAAATGCCCTTCAACCGGAAAATATTCTGGATATCGGAACCGGCTGCGGACTAATCGCCTTAATGTTGGCACAACGGTTTGAGGCTATGGTTACAGGGGTTGAAATAGAATCTCTTGCTGCACTTCAGGCAATAAAAAATATGGATAATAGTCCTTGGGGAAACCGGATTCAAATCGTGAATCAGTCGTTTCAGAATTTTTTGGAAGCGTCCGATTCTTGTTTCGATTTGATTGTCTGCAATCCGCCTTTTTTTTCAAATTCCTTAAAATCAAACAACTCCAGCAGGAACCTGGCCCGTCACAACGATTCGTTGCCCGCAAGCATTTTGCTCTCCGGTGTTTCCAAACTGCTCAGTCCCGATGGAATTGCGGCTTTTATCCTGCCCTTTTCCGATCAGGAAGGATTTCTACAAGAAGTATTTCTAAATAAACTTTACCCGGCACGAATCTGCGAGGTATCCAATTCCCCGAATCATCCGCCCAAACGAATTTTGTTGGAAATTTCCAAAAAAGAACCTGTCTGCTGCGAAAAAGAAACCCTTTGCATTCGCAACCAAGAGAATAAATATTCAATTGAATATCAAAATCTTACAAACGAATTTCATCCTGATTTCTAAAATTCAAGGCTTCTGTTTTATTTTTCTTCCCAATTGTTTTGGTAAAACCGAAAGAGTTCTAAATTTGCCCTGCAAAACTCAAACATCCCTTTTTATGATGAATCACGCGAAAAAAACATCTGCAGCTCCTTTCTTTTTAGTCTTTTTAGCCATGGGATTCGGCGACGTTGTAGGTCCTATGGTTGGTCTGGCAAAAGACACATTCGGTTTATCCAACACCATGGCTCAATTGTTGCCGTTGGTCGGATTTTTGATGTTCGGCTTATTGTCGGTACCGATGGGCGTTTACCAAGCCAAAACAAGTAAAAAGCAGGTGTTGATGATCGGTTTGGTCTTGGCGGCCATTGGCTTGATTGCGCCGATGTCTATCGGCATGTATGGCAACTTTACAGCAGATGCTCAAAATAAGATACAATTCCCGTTTTTGTTGGCTTCCATTTTGTTGTTGGGTGCGGGCGCCGCTATTTTGCAGGTATCGGGAAATCCCATTATGCGGGATGTTTCGCGCGAAGGCGATTTTTCGCGTAACTTGTCGTTGGCACAATCGGTAAAAGCCATCGGCTCGTCGTTGGGATTCTTATTACCTCCATTTGTGGTATGGGCTTTCGGGTTAAACTGGACGATTTTGTTCCCGGTGTATTCGGTTATTGTACTTATTACGTTGTTGTCGGTCAAAGCATCCAAGGTTGTAGAGCAAAAAGCCGATCGCGAGCCGGCTTCTTTGGCATCCTGCTTCAATCTGTTGTTTTCCAATAAGTATGCATTGATGATGGTTTTGGGAATCTTTTTTTATGTAGGAGCGGAAGTGTGCGTGAGTTCTGCCGTTCCCATCTTGATGAAAGAACAGTTCGGCCTGAACGAATTGGGATTATTGGTTTCGTGGAGTTTATTCTTTCTCCCTATTCTGGTCGGACGCTTTGCAGGATCGCTGATTTTAGAAAAAATAAGCCCGAAGCGTTTCTTGATTCTCACCGTAATTTTATCCTTATGCGGAATGGCATTTTTGTTTACAGGCACCCAAGCAATGGTTTTTACAGGTATTGTGTTGATTGGTCTGGGGTTTTCCAACATTTTCCCCTTGATCTTTTCCATCACGGTGGACAAAATGCCCGAACGCGACAACGAACTGTCGGGATTGATGGTTACCGCCATTGTAGGTGGGGCGCTCATTCCTCCGATTATGGGTTTTGTGGTTGACCATACGTCCAATTTGATCGGTTTCTTAGTTCCCTTGGCTTGCCTGGCGTACCTGATTTCGATTGCTTTGGTTAATTTGAAAACAAAATAATCATTGTTGATTTTATAGCATCTTATTTTAGCAGGAACCGATTCACAACCCAGACTCCATCGAATGAACACAACGCTTCAAAAACTAAAACTCAATTCTTATAAGGACAAACTGGTTCTGAATATTCCTGCCGGTTTGCATGATTTCGATTCAATCATATTTGACACCGAGGCAATCAAAAAAAAATACGATTTTATCTTTGTTTTTATCTTCTCAATTGATGAATTTGTAAAACAAGTAGCAGCCACTATTAAAAATGATTTGCTGAATCCGAACGGGTATTTGTTTTTTGCTTATCCCAAAAAAGGCAACAAGCAATACAAGGAATACATCGGCCGGGACGATTTCTTCCCCAGCATCCGGATGGATGAAAACGGGTATGTAAACGGAAGCTCCATCAAGTTTAACAAAATGGTGGCTTACAATGAAACCTTCACGCTTATTGGGCTAAAACATCAAGCAACGATAAAGAAAACATCCCAGCTTAGCCAATGTGTTGCCGATTACATCGACCGGATCCCGGATTTACAAAAGCATTTTTCCAAAAAAAAAGAGGTGCTGGATTTATTGAACAAATTGACTCCCGGATACCAACGCGACTGGGCACGTTATGTGTATGGCGTAAAAACAGAGGCTTCCCAAAGCAAGCATTTGGAAGAAATGGAAACGATTTTAACGGCTGGTTACAAATCCGTTGATTTATGGCGGCGGAAGAAGAAAGGTGATTCAGAGTAAGTCCGCCAGTGTGTGTGAAGCCAAATAATTGGCGAATTCGGTTGTCATTTTCGGAACCGTATCCCCCAAAATACAACCGCCAAACGGACAAATTTCTTTTTCGTGAAAACACTGGTCTATCTTGATTTTCCCTTCAATGGCTTCATAAATTTGCAAAAGGGAAATTTTAGCCGGTAAAGACTTAAGAAAAAAACCTCCTGTCGGGCCGCGGTTCGAAAGCAATAGCCCTTCCTTAACAAGCCGTTGCATCACTTTTGCAATGTGATGTTTTGACGATCCTGTCGTATCGGCAATTTGCAATACATTTACTTGTTCGCCTGCACGGGCAATCATTACCATTCCATGCAACCCGATCGTTGCAGCTTCGGAAAAAGAAACAAGTTTAGCCATAAATAAAGTAAAAAACGTATCAAAAATAGCAAAATAATTTCAATTCGGCATCAAAAGTCAAAATCTAATTCAAAAAAGGTACAGTTTTTGTTCAATTCTTTACATCTATCATTTTTACGCACAAAAATCCGGAGATTATTGTGCTTTTATTTGTTTTTATGGCTAAACAGAAAAATTTCATTTTTGCTCTTTTATTTTGCGGTTTGTTTACTTCATGTGATATGTGGAAACAGGTACAACAAACCAGTAATTTAGTCAATTGTCAATTTCGTGTGCAATCGGTCAATCAATTGGCTTTTGCAGGCGTCAATGTTCAGAATATCCAAAATCCTTCGCAGTTGAATTTAACGGATGCCGCAAAGCTGACCGCAGCAATTGCATCGGGGAAAGAATTGCCTTTGACTTTTACGTTAAATCTGGAAGGGAAAAATCCGAATTCGGCATCTGCCGGCATTTCAAAATTAGATTGGATCCTGCTGATTGACGATATCGAGATGACCCAAGGAATCATTAATGAACGTTTTACAATTCCCAGTCAAAATACGGCTACACTCCCGATGACGATGAAAGTGGATTTACGCCAGGCGCTTACCGGAAAAAGCAGCGATGCTTTGTTGAATTTTGCTTTGAATCTGGCCGGCGCAGGTTCTTCCCCTACCCGGATTGCTTTAAAAATAAAACCGACGCTGATGATCGGATCGGTTCCTTTTACTTTTTCGAACTACATTACCATTCGGAATGAATTTTCAAGTTTAAAATAATCCATCCTTCCAAAAATATTCTTTCGGTTCGCTTTTATTCTTATGAAAAATCAAAAGTTGTATTTCCTTGTCCACTGGATGGCCATTATTCTGGGACTTTTCGTCATTCTTTTTTTCTTGACGATTATCGAAAGTACGGCTTTGTCGTCTCTTATTTTTGACGAAAAATGGGGAGTGCTTCCTTTTACGCTCATGCTGCTTGTTCCTATTGTAGGCTATTTTGTATCGCTACAAAGGCCAAAGTCCGGAGGGCTTTGCATGATTCTCGGAGGAATGATTTTGGTGGTATACCTTCTTATTATCGGAAGCGAGGGCGTCGGACGTATGGCCTTTGTATTTGCATTGCCATTTATAATTCCAGGTTTGTTATTCTGGCTTTCGCAAAAATTGAAAACGAATTAAGGAATGTGCATAAACTTATGAGTTTGCAGCGATACATTCCAATGCGGCTTTTCTAAAATATAATCGACAATCTTTTGCATCATTTGCGGCATGCGGCTCCACTCGGGCTGCAAATAAAGTTTGCAATTTCCAGAAACCCATTTTTCATTTTCTTCCGCCCACAAAAAATCTTCATCCTCAAAAACAATCACTTTCAATTCGTTAGCCCTCGCATATATTGCATCCAAAGGAGGGCTTTTGCGTTTGGGCGATAACGTAATCCAGTCAAAAATTCCGGAAAATGGGTGGGAACCCGATGTTTCCAAATGGATTTGAATGTCCTTCTTTTTCAATTCGGCACAAAGCGGATCCAAATTGTACATCAGGGGTTCGCCGCCGGTAATCACAACGGTTTGGGCTTTCCGTTGCAGCACACGGTTTACAATTTCCATGGTATCGGTAGGCTTTCGCAAATCCGGATTCCAGGTTTCTTTGGCATCGCACCAATAACAACCGACGTCGCACCCTCCTATCCGCAAAAAATAGGCCGCTTTCCCGGTATGAAATCCTTCGCCCTGAAGGGTGTAAAAATCTTCCATCAAAGGAAGCTGCAAACCTTGTTCGATGAGTGTCTTCAAAAACTAAAATGAGGATTGATTTTTGCGAAATGCTTTGAACGTATTTTGCAACAAGCACACAATGGTCATGGGGCCAACTCCTCCCGGAACCGGCGTAATGTAGCTGCATTTTTTGGCAACTTCGTCATATTTTACATCGCCGACAATGCGGTAGCCTTTCTCGACGGAAGCGTCGTCCACCCGGTGAATGCCTACATCAATCACCACAGCGCCGTCTTTTACCATATCGGCTGTAACGACTTCGGGTACTCCCATCGCAGCAATTAAAATATCGGCGGTTTGGGCGATCTCAGCCATATTGGGCGTTTTGGTATGGCAAACGGTCACAGTACAATTTCCAGGGTTTGCTTTTCGCGAAAGCATAATGCTAATGGGGGTCCCGACAATATTGCTTCGTCCCAGTACCACGCAATGCCTGCCTTCGGTTTCGATCCCGCTCCGTTCGAGTAATTGGACGATACCGTAAGGCGTTGCCGGCAAATAGGTGGACTGTCCCAAAACCATTTTCCCGACATTGGTGGATGTAAATCCGTCAACGTCTTTTTCCGGGTTGATGCTTTCAATGACTTTATCCACAGAAATATGCCTGGGCAAAGGAAGTTGTACGATAAATCCGTCAGTTTCGGGATCGTTGTTCAAAAAATCGACCACTTCCAATAGCTTTTGTTCCGTAATATCCGGTTGAAATCGGTAAACGCTCGAGATAAAACCTACTTCGCGGCACGAACGTTCCTTGCTCGCCACATAGGTTTGGCTTGCCGGATCGTCGCCGACCAAAATCGCAGCCAAATGAGGCGTGCGTTCGCCACGGTCAATGATTTCAACTACCTGCTTTTTGATTTCTTCTTTTATTTCCGAAGCTATTTTCTTTCCGTCGATGATATTCATCTACTTATTTGGTTATTTGGTGAAAGGGTACAGGGTTAAAGGTACATGGTGAAAAAGAATCATTCAGATTCACTGAAAGTTTCGAAAATGTTTATTTTTTCGTTTTTGTTGCAGATTTAGTGGATGCTTCTTCTACCGGTTTTTTATTTTCCGGGCGGGTGAAACCATCTTTCATTGCTTTGTCGGCCATCGCTTTCGCACGTTTTTCCGTTTCGGGATGGGTTGATAGCAATTTTTCTTTTTTAGTTTCATTGCCGTATCCGCTTTCTTTTTCCATTTGATTCAAACGTTCGAAAGCCAATGCCATCGCCCAGGGATTTTTTCCGCTAGATTTCAAAAAATCATAGCCATAATCATCGGCTTTCTTTTCTTGTTTTTGCGAAAACTGGGAATTGGCAAGAGCTTCGCTGAGCGAACCTAATTGCGAGTTACTCAACGCTGCGGCTGTTCCGCCTTGAGAGGCTGCCGCATCCTTAAGGGCGGAAGTCAACAACGCTGTACGGAAGGCATCTTTAACATCTCCATTCTTTACGTGCCCGATCTCGTGACCAATAACTCCCAATACTTCCTCATCCGTCATCACTTCCAACAAACCGGCACAAACGCGGATACTCCCGTCTGCACATGCAAAAGCATTTACATCCACTACTTTATATACTTTAAAATTCAAATTTAAGCCATCGTGGTTTTCCAAGCCAGCTACCAATTTTTCCAAGCGTTTCGAATATTTATCGTTTTTACATACCGGATTATTGGCATCCATCCAATCGATGTATTCTTTGGTATAGCGTACTATTTCAGCATCGCTCACTGTGACCGCTTTTGTTGTTTTTGCAGCTGCATCAACGGTCTTTGTGTTAACTTTAATTTTTTGGGCTTGTAAATTCGCAAAAAGGCATCCGGTTAAAATGAATACAAATAGTTTTTTCATTGCTTCTAAATCTCTCTGGTTTATTAATCAATAAGTTACAAAAATATTTTAATTTCCTAATTTTCAATTCATGAGTTAATCATTTATCGTAAAACAGCTATCTTTTTTTCATCATTTGTTTCACGCCGCCGGTACTGATCATTTTCATCATTTTCCGGGTATCATCAAACTGTTTTAACAAGCGGTTCACTTCCTGAATATCGGTTCCCGATCCCGATGCAATCCGCTTGCGGCGGCTTCCGTTAATCAGGGCAGGATTTTCGCGTTCAGTGGGGGTCATGGATGAGATAATGGCTTCAATTCCTTTAAACGCATTGTCATCAATATCAATGTTTTTCATGGCTTTTCCCATGCCCGGAATCATGCCCATGAGATCCTTGACATTTCCCATTTTTTTGATCTGCTTGATCTGAGCCAAAAAATCATTGAAATTAAATTGATCTTTGGCCAGTTTTTTCTGGAGTTTTCGGGCTTCTTCCTCATCAAATTGCTCTTGGGCACGCTCTACCAACGAAACAATATCGCCCATCCCCAAAATACGGTCGGCCATCCGCGATGGATGGAAGGCATCCAATGCATCCATTTTCTCGCCGATCCCTACAAATTTGATGGGCTTTTCGACCACCGAGCGGATGGTCAACGCAGCCCCGCCGCGTGTATCGCCATCCAACTTGGTTAAAATAACGCCGTCAAAATTCAAGCGGTCGTTAAAGGCTTTTGCGGTATTCACTGCATCCTGACCGGTCATCGAATCCACGACAAACAAGGTTTCGTGCGGATTTACCGCCTGTTTTACGGCGGCAATTTCGGTCATCATTTGCTCATCAATAGCCAAACGCCCTGCCGTATCGATAATAACGACACTGAAATTATTCTCCTTGGCATATTTTACGGCATGTTGCGCAATCTGAACCGGATTTTTTGAATCCACCTCACTAAAAACTTCGACTCCGATTTGCTCTCCCAAAACTTTCAATTGGTCGATAGCAGCCGGACGGTATACATCACAGGCAACCAGCAAAGGTTTCTTGCCCCGTTTGGTTTTCAACAAATTGGCTAATTTGGCCGAAAAAGTTGTTTTTCCCGAACCTTGTAATCCCGACATGAGGATGATAGAAGGCGTTGATTTTAAATTAATATCAACATGCGTACTTCCCATCAACTGGGTCAATTCGTCGTGAACAATTTTCACCATCAACTGACCGGGAGAAACTACCGTCAACACATTTTGTCCCAGGGCTTTGGCCTTTACCGAATCGGTAAAATCCTTGGCGACTTTGTAACTGACATCGGCATCCAACAAGGCCTTGCGAACGTCCTTTAACGTTTCGGCCACATTGATTTCAGTAATATATCCCTGTCCCTTGAGGACTTTAAAGGCACGGTCGAGTTTATCGCTTAAATTTTCAAACATAAATCCACTCAATAAGTTAGTATGGGATGGTGATTGTAAAAAAAGGCTGCAAAGTTACGATTTTATTTGTGTTGGCGATTCCTTCGTCTACAAGAAATGAACAAAATTTTCTCTGAAAAAAACTTTTTTTTAAAGGCATTTATTTTGTCAATAAAGAAATTATGTACTTTTACCCTCTTAAACTCTGCAAATTTTACTAACCTAAATCTTTTACACATGAAAAAAGTTTTTACGCTGGCTTTCAGTTTGATGCTGTTTTTTACAAGTTTTGCAAAAACGGTATCAATGGATGAAGCTCGCATCGTTGCCGACAATTACCAGCGCAATTATGCAAAAGTTCAAACCCTCACACTTCGTAGTTCCGATATGTTGACCCACAACGGGATCGTTACTGCTTATGTGTTTAATTATGAACCCCAAGGTTTTGTGATTGTATCGGCCGACGATGCGGCAATTCCTGTTTTGGCCCAATCAAACACCGGATTTTTCGGTACTTCCGAACAAAATCCGGCAGCTACAAGTTGGATCAACAAGAGAAGTGAAGAAATTGCTTTTATCGTTTCTGCCAACCTCAGCAACCGGGAGACCATTAAAGAATGGAACAAAATCCGCAATAACAATTTTGCCAAAGGAACAAACGATGTTCCCCAAATGCTTTCAACAACATGGGATCAAGGTTGCGGTTACAACGATTTGTGTCCGGAAGATGCCACAGCTACCATGATCTGTAAACATGCTCTCACCGGTTGCGTAGCAACAAGTATGTCGCAAATCATGAAATTTTACCAATTTCCTGCCAAAGGCCTTTTATCGCATACCTACGTATCCAGGCTTTATGGCACGCAATCGGTAGATTATTCCAACACCACTTACGATTGGGCCAATATGGCAAATAGTGTTACGGTTCAAGGCGGTAGCCCGGCCGTTGCGAATATTATGTATTCGGCAGGCGTTTCCGTAAACATGAACTATGATAAAAACGGTTCCGGTGCATTCAGTTCTGACGTGCCTTATGCTTTCGTTACTTACTTCAACTATGATGAAAGTGTAAGACAAGTTAAGATGAGCGATTATACGCAAACCAACTGGATCGAATTATTGAAAGGCGAGTTGCAAGAAGGACGGCCTTGTTACTATTCGGGAACCGATCCCAGCCAAGGCGGCCACGCATGGGTTTGCGACGGTTGGCGTTCCAGCGACAACAAATTCCACTTCAACTGGGGTTGGTCGGGTTCTTCCAACGGATATTATGCGATCGGTAGTTTAAGCGCCGGCGGTTATACATTCTCTAATGATAACGCAGCCGTGATCGGCATCAAACCGGGAAATACCAATTTGATCGTTCGTTTTGACAACATTACAAGAAATCAACAGGTTCCCCGTATCCCTGCTTTCCATATCACCGGAAAGATGTTAGCCGGTACGGCAACCGACATTACCTTATACATTGACGGCAAACAAATCCAAGCCGGATTGGCTGCCAGTTTCTCGTACGATTGGAATACATTAGCAACCCCTCTTGGCGAACATACCATTAAAGTGGTAGCTACGAACGGCACGGCAACTTCAACTCATGAAGTATTGGTGAATGTTACCGACTGGATTCCTCAGGCTACAGCATTCACCACAGCATCAAGAGGTTTGCGCCATATTAGTGCTGTTGACGAAAATGTAGCTTGGGCTGTCGCTTACGACGGAAGCGGTTCGCAAGCAAGAGTTCAAGATTTTACCCGCACCGAAAACGGGGGAGCTTCTTGGACTTCAGGTAAAATCGCCGGAGTATCCGGTTTGGAATTTTCCATGATTTGTGGTGTAAACAAAGATACGGCTTATGCAGCGATGTTTAAATCTACCACCGGAGCACAAGGAATTTATGCTACTTTCAACAAAGGTAAAAACTGGGCGCGCCAAACAACTGCCGCATTCAACAGTGCGACCTCCTTCCCGAACGTAGTCCATTTCTTCAACCGGAACGACGGATTCTGTATGGGTGACCCGATGAATGGTGAATTTGAATTATACACCACATCCAATGGCGGCCAAACCTGGACGTTGGTTCCGGGCGCTAATATCCCTGATCCGCTGGATGCCCAAGAATACGGGACAACCGGACATTATGATGCCATTGGTAACGAACTCTGGTTCGGAACCAACCGTGGCCGTGTATTCCATACCACCGACAAAGGGTTAACCTGGACAGCAGTTCAAACACCTATAAGCCTGTCAGGTACCGATGGTTCATTTGATGTTCGTTTTCTCACCTCCATGCATGGAATCGGAATTGAAAGAACAAATACCAGCCATCGCTTGGCAGAAACTTTTGATGGAGGTGTAACCTGGAATTTGATTAATGTAACCGGTAAAATGGGAGAGAATGACATTTGTGCTGTTCCCGGAAGTACCAATGCTTGGATCTCTACGGAAGCAGATGCTTCAGATATTCCTAATTTGGGAATTTATTACAGTTTTGATGGCGGTCATAGCTGGGGGAAATACCCCGGAACCGACTCCACGCAATACCTCTGCTTGGGTTTTGTGAATGATCATTGCGGCTGGGCCGGAGGCTTCAGCTATAACGCTGACAATTTGGGTATCTACAAATTTATCGGGAAACTGCTTCCGGAATATGAAGTGTATCCGGTCGGTAAGCTTACAGCAACGGTTGCCTCTACGGATGTTCATTTAAGTTGGACAGCTCCGCCAACCCTGGCAAATCCTCCCGTCGGCTACAAAATTTATCGGAACGATGTTTTACTCACTGCTACACCAATTACAGGACAAACTTATAACGATGTCAGCGTGCCGTCCGGAACTTATACCTATTGCGTAGAAGCTGTCTTTTCAGCAGCAAGCTCGGAAAGAATGTGCAAAGACGTTACCATTGTAAACGCAACTCCGAATTACAACGAAAGCAAAATCGTGATTTCGCAACGTTCGGGTTTGTTGACGGTTCAATCACCCGAAGCATTTGATCAAGTAAGAATCGTGAATTCCGTTGGACAAGTTGTTTACCAAAACAACAACCGCAACCAAGAGTTGACGATTATTACCCAACAATTGCCCACCGGTGTTTATGTGGTTCAAGTAAAATCAGGAAGCGATAGCTTCGCCAAAAAAGTACTTATTGTAAAATAGTCTTTTGAGATGCAAAAAAATAGGCTGTTCGGTTTCGAGCAGCCTATTTTTTTATTCCATCCAATCCATGGCATCGTGCAAAACCTCGATCGGGTGAAGCGCCCGTTTTCCGGTCGCATCAAAAATTTGCTGGCGGCAACTGGTTCCTGGTGCAGCAATAAGCGTCTCGCTCGGGGTGTTGCGGACTTCGGGAAACAAAACCAATTCCCCTATTTTTTGCGAAAATTCATAATGTTCTTTCTCGTACCCGAATGTACCCGCCATCCCGCAACAGCCTGATTTTATTTCATCAACCGTATAATTTAAGGGTAAGGAAAGCATTTCTTTCGCGGGGCCGCTGGTTGAAATGGCTTTTTGGTGGCAATGTCCGTGCAAACGTATCAGTTGTTTCCGGTTGGTAAATTGATCGGAAATAATGTTGCCCTTCGCCGCTTCGCGCATTATAAATTCATCGAATTGCAAACAATGTACCGCCATTTTTTGGGCGATTCCCTTTAATTCTACTCCCACCAAATCGGGATATTCATCACGGAAGGTAAGTATGGCCGAGGGTTCAATTCCAATCAAAGGAGTCCGTTCCGAAATGAGTTTAGAAAGAACGTTGACGTTTTCGATGGCAAATTTTTGTGCTTTGCGGATCAACCCTTTCGAAATAAACACACGTCCCGATTGGTTATGTTGCGGAATAACCACTTCATATCCCAAACGATGCAAAAGTTTAATCGCCTTGATCCCCACTCCGACATCATTGTAATTGGTAAACTCGTCGGCGAACAAATAGACTTTCCCATTCGGAAAAGCCCGTTGGGTAAACGTTTGGCGTTCAAACCACGAACGCAGGGTTTCATTCGCCAATTCGGGCAAGGAACGTTGGGGGGCAAAACCGAGTATTTTCTTGCAAATTCCCGATGTCAACCGATTGGATAGTAAAATGTTATAAAGAATCGGCATGTAAGTGCCCATCTCGTTGATCCGGGCAAAATTCGCTACCAAACGTGTTTTTAATTTGATGCCATGTTTGTCATACCAATGCTGCTGAAATTCCGCTTTCAGGCGCGCCATATCAACACTCGAAGGGCATTCGCTTTTGCATGCCTTGCACGAAATGCAAAGCTCCATCACTTCCTGAATTTCACGATGGTCAAACGGATCATTTTTAGTGGAATGAGTCAAAAATTCACGCAAAATATTGGCCCGTGCCCGGGTCGTATCCGATTCGTTTTTTGAAACCATGTAACTGGGGCACATCGTCCCGCCCATCAAATGGCTTTTGCGGCAATCCCCCACCCCATTGCATTGTTCGGCAGCCCGCAGGATGCCTTCCGAATCCGAAAAGTCGAACACCGTTTCGATTTTACGAATAGTTTGGTCAGTTTTCTGGCGCAAATGAGCAGTCATTTCTTGCGGCAGTACAATCTTTCCCGGGTTCAAAATGTTGGCCGGATCCCAAGCTTTTTTGATCTTCTTCAGCAATTCATAATTTTCATTCCCAATGACTAAGGGAATAAATTCCGCCCGCAAGCGGCCATCGCCATGTTCTCCGCTTAACGAACCGCGGTATTTTTTGACGATATTCGCCGTCGCTTCCGCAACCTGCCGGAACAAGGCCACTCCTTCGGTAGTTTTCAGGTTCAATACCGGACGCAAATGCAATTCCCCGGTCGCAATGTGGGCGTGATAAACGCATTGCAAACCAAGCCCTTGCAACATTTCCTGTATATCTTTCAAATAAGCCGCCAAATCCTGCGGGCGTACCGACGTATCTTCGATCACAGAAACCGGCTTGGCATCGCCTTTCATATTGGCCAGAATTCCCAGCCCGGCTCTGCGCAACGCCCATATTTTTTGGGTGTCCGGACCAAAAACAAGCGGAAAATGATACCCACAACCGGCTTCCCGAAAATCGGCTTCGATGATTTTTGCCTTGCGCTCGATTTCATCCCGGCTATCCTCTGCTAGTTCAATGATTAACAAAGCTTTGGGAAGACCCTGCAAAAAGAAACGATTTTTACGTTGGGTTAGATTTAATTCGCTCAATTTCAAAATCACATCATCCATCAGCTCAATGGCTACCGGATGCTGTTTCAGGGCGATTAAATTCCCCCGGAACGCCTCGTCCAGACTGTTGCAATGCACGCATAACAAAGCCTTCTCTTTGGGCTCAATGGGCAATAAGTTGAGTTTCAGTTCGGTCATAAAACACAATGTGCCCTCCGAACCGGCAATCAATTTGCAAAAGTTAAAAGGCGTTCCCGTATCCGAAAAGGGTTTACAATCCAACAGCAAATCCAGGGCATAACTGGTGTTCCGGCGCTTGATTTCGGGATGCGGGAATTGGTTCCGGATATTTTTCTTCGCCGCTTCATCCGAAAATAATTCACGAACTGTCCGGTAGAGGTTTCCCTCCTGCCCTTCCAACTTGCATTTCTCCTGAAATTCGTTTTCATTCAACGCTTTAAAAAGGACTTCTCGCCCGCCGCCGAGTACCGCCTTCACTTCCAGCAAATGGTCCCGCGTGCTGCCGTAGACTAATGAATGCGCCCCACAGGCATTGTTTCCCACCATCCCTCCGATCGTACAACGGTTGGAAGTAGAAGTTTCCGGAGCAAAAAACAACCCTTTGGGTTCCAGAATTTGATTCAACTCATCCAATACGACACCGGGTTCTACGCGCACCCAACGTTCTTTTGTATTGATTTCGAGCACTTTGTTCATATGCCTGGTGACGTCGGCTACAATGCCCTTACCCACTACTTGCCCGGCCAAAGAAGTGCCCGTAGCACGTGGAATTAAAGGAACTTGCATTTTCACGGCAAACGAAATCAAGGCCCGCACATCGGGCATATCTTTGGGATAAACCACTGCCGACGGAATTTCCCGGTATACCGAGGCATCCGTGGCATACATCAGTAAAATGCTGCGATCGGTCCGGATTTCGCCTTTAAACTCCGCCCGTAACTTTTCCAGATCAGCATCTGAAATTGCTCTAAAGGTGCTCATAGTTATTCTTCTTCGACAAAATCCTTTAAAGGTTTGATGTAAAACTCATCCCAGCCTTCGACGATATTTTCAAAAGCTTCATCGGGGATATTGGTATGCAAAACCTCCAAAACCGTTTGTTCGTTTTCGGGAAGCAGCGTTAACGTCACAATCGAAGGTTCATCTTGCCCCTCAAAATACCACTGTTGCACGATCTTTTGATTTTCAATAAATTCCAGATTCAAACCGCAAATATTCCCGTCGTACAACGAAAATTCGGTTCCCGGCTGTGTTTGCATTTCGGCCGGCTCTCCTGTCCAAAATTCAATGCTGACCGGATTGGTTAACGCGGCATACACAAATACCGGTTCCGCTTTGATTTTATATGTTTTTTTGATGTTTTTCATAATCTAAACCCTCTGAATTAAAATATCAAAACATTTCTTCAATCAACTCTTTCACAAAGTCTTGCTGATTTTCATTCGCACATTTTGCGCAGATTTCGTTTTTATCAAAACGGCAACCGGTTAAAAGATTTTTCAGGAACGAACCCTCTGAATTCCAGCCGTTCAGCAAGGTAAGCTGTTGAATGATCCCGTTTTTTACAGAAATCTCATATTCGCTTTTTTTTCCAAACTTCGTTGTAAACGAAAAAGCCGGCGTGTAACCGTAATTCCATTCCCAGGTTCGGTATTTTTCCTGTGCCAATTCCTGAATAGCCGCCAAATCCGGTTCACTCATTTCAAAATCATCGGCAACTTGGAACTGTTTTTTACAATTTTTAAGAATAATCGATGTGAATTTTTCTCCGGATAAGGGTTCTTTGAAAAACGGCAAAAGGTTGGTTACCGAACTTCGTACGGAAGAAACAGCCGCTCCGGCACGGATATCAGATTTTACGGACAACGCCTGTTGCAAATGGTCCAAATTGGAATCAAACAGCAAGGTGCCATGGTGCAGGACTTTGTTTTTGTAAACATGTTCGGCATTTCCCGAAAATTTAAGCCCGTTTGTCAATAAATCATGTCGTTTTCCGATTTCAACATCCACGCCCAATTCGCGCAATACGGAAGCAATGGGCGCTAAAAAACGGTCGAAGTTCACTTTTTCGGCTCCCTCGTTTACAAAATAGATAAAGCTAAAATTGAGGTTCCCCAAATCGTGATACACTGCTCCGCCTCCACTGATACGCCGGATCACGGGAATGCCGTTTTCATCCAAAAAGCGCCGGTTGGTTTCCACATAAGGATTTTGGTGCTTGCCGATCACCACGCAAGGCGCATTTCGCCAAAAAACCAGCAAATCTTCGGTGGCCGTTTTCAGCAAATACTCTTCGGCAGCCAAATTGAAATACGGATCCGTTTGCGTGCGGTAAGCTATTTTCATGGTTGTTGGAATGTTGAGGTGTGAACAGTGAAGCGTGAATGGTAAAAATGGGGAAATCGGGGAAGCTGGGGAGAAAGGGTGGAATGCTTGTTTAATCGTTGAACTGTTGAATTGTTTATTGGTATCAGAAAACCTTTCTGCTAAAAAGTTACACAGAGATCCACTGAGAATTCACAGAATTGCACGGAGATTATTGTAAACACGTTAGCTAAAAAGTTCATTCGTAATTCGTAACTTTTAATTCGTCCACTTTCAATTTTCAATTGAAATGCCTTCTGCTTTTTCCTTTCTGCCATTAGACCTCATTTACTTGTATTAAAAACCACTTTCCATTTTCAATTCTCCATTTTCAATTCTCCATTTTCAATTCTTAATTTCTACTTCTTCATTTTTAATTTAATTGAAACTACACTTTATCTTCCAAAAACCTTCCTGTATAGGACTTTTCACATTTTTTCAAATCCTCGGGCAAACCTTCAAAAACAATCTCGCCGCCTTTGTCGCCGCCTTCAGGCCCCAAATCAATAATCCAATCGGCCGATTTGATCACTTCCATATTGTGCTCGATCACAATCACCGAATGGCCGCGGGCGATCAACTCGTTTAAGGCAACCAGCAATTTGTTGATATCGTGAAAATGCAGGCCTGTTGTGGGCTCGTCAAATATAAACAAAATAGGTGATTCGCTCGTTCCCTTCGACAAAAAAGCAGCCAATTTCAAACGCTGGGCTTCACCTCCCGAAAACGTATCGCTGCTTTGTCCCATCTGCAAATAACCCAGCCCCACATCGGACAAAGGTTTCAGTTTGGCCACAATTTTCTGGCAAGTATTGTTTTTATTTGCATGGCTTTCGAAAAATTCAATGGCCTCGTCGATGGTTAAATCCAGAATATCGGAAATGGCTTTGTCCTCGAACTTCACTTCCAGCACCTCGTCTTTAAAGCGTTTTCCTTTGCAGGCCTCGCAAGTAAGGTGAATATCGGCCATAAACTGCATTTCCACCGTAATAATTCCTTCGCCCTGGCATTCCTCGCAACGACCGCCTTCAATATTGAAGGAAAAGTAACCGGGCTTGTAGCCACGTACTTTTGACAAAGGCAAATCGGCAAACAGAGAGCGGATTTCGTCGTACGCTTTCACATAGGTAGCGGGATTGGAGCGTGACGAACGGCCGATGGGATTTTGGTCAACCAGCTCCACGGAAGTAATCCGCTTGTATTCGCCCGAAAGCCGATCGAACTTGCCGCTGCGGTCGCTCACCCCTCCGTACAGTTTTTTCAAAGCCGTATACAATACCCGCTTTACCAGGGTAGTTTTCCCCGAACCGCTCACGCCGGTAACGACGGTCAAGGTTTTTAAAGGAAATCTCACACTCAGGTTCTTTAAATTGTTTTCGCGGATTCCGTTTATTTCGATGTAATCGTTCCATTTACGGCGGTGGCTCGGCAATCCTACCTGCAATTCGTTCCGGAAATATTGCGCCGTCAGGCTGGTTTTATCTTGGATGAGTTGATCGAAATCTCCCTGAAATACTAACCGGCCGCCATGGTTTCCTGCCAAAGGCCCGATATCGATAATTTGGTCTGCTGCACGGATAATTTCTTCATCGTGTTCCACCACAATCACGGTATTTCCGATATCGCGCAGATTTTTCATCACACGGATCAACAACTGGGTATCGCGCGGATGCAACCCGATACTGGGTTCGTCCAGAATATACATGCTTCCCACCAAACTGCTTCCCAACGAGGTTGCCAGATTGATCCGCTGCGATTCGCCGCCCGAAAGTGTATTTGAAAGCCGGTTCAGCGTCAAATAAGGTAGCCCGACATCGCAAAGGAATTGCAGGCGGTTTGTGATTTCAATCAAAAGGCGCTCGCCCACTTGCCGCTGGTATTCGTTTAAACGAAGGTTTTTAAAAAAATCAAACGCCCGGTCGATAGGCATCAACACGATTTCTGAAATAGATTTTCCATTGATTTTCACATAATTGGCATCGTTGCGCAGACGGGTTCCCTTGCAATCGGGACAAAGCGTTTTACCGCGGTAACGCGACAACATGACGCGGTATTGGATTTTGTAAGTATTTTCTTCCACCATCCGGAAAAAATCACGGATTCCCTCAAAATGTTCGTTGCCGTTCCAAAGCAGTTCTCGCTCTTCTTCCGTTAAATCGTAATACGGTTTGTGAACCGGAAACTTAAATTTGTGCGCCGTTCTTAAAAGCTGGTGTTTGTATTCGCTCATTTTTTCGCCTCTCCAGCACACAACGGCATCGTCGTAAACGGACAAGCTTTTGTCGGGAATCACCAAATCTTCGTCAATACCGATAATGCTGCCAAAACCTTCGCAAGTCTTGCATGCACCATACGGGTTGTTAAAACTAAACAGGTTTACAGTCGGTTCTTCAAACGTGATTCCATCCAATTCAAAGCGGTTGGAAAATGATTTTAACACCGTTTTTTCATTTTCTTCATACGTGACCATGCAGGTGCCGTTTCCTTCAAAAAAGGCGGTCTGTACGGAATCGGCAATCCGTTCGGCCAAGTCGTTGTCGCCGTTTGCTGTCACAAAACGGTCGATCAGGATCCGGATGTCTTTGGAATGGGCTTTTTTGTTTTTTTCAAGGAATTCATCAATCCTGAAAATTTCATTTTTATATGAAATCCGTGTAAAACCCTGTTGTAAAACTACCGACAGCAAATCTTTCAACTCTTGTTTTTCCTTGGTTTGAAGTGGTGCAAAAAGTTGAACCTTGGTATTTTCAGGCAGTTTGGCAACAAAATCTACCACATCGCTCACAGTTTGGCGTTTGACCAACTGTCCGGAAACCGGCGAATAGGTTTGCCCAATGCGGGCAAAAAGCAATTTGATGTATTCATAAATTTCGGTGCTGGTTCCCACCGTCGAACGCGGATTGCGTGTGTTTACTTTTTGCTCGATGGCAATGGCGGGTGCAATGCCTTTGATATAATCCACTTCGGGCTTGCTCATACGCCCCAAAAACTGGCGAGCGTAAGAACTCAAACTTTCCACATAACGGCGTTGCCCGTCGGCATACAGAGTATCAAAAGCCAACGACGACTTTCCCGAACCGGAAAGCCCTGTAATGACGGTTAGTTGATTCCGGGGAATGGCAACCGAAAGATTTTTCAGGTTATTCACCCGGGCTCCTTTGATGATAATATATTTTTTAGAATCGAGAGAATCGATATCATACTTTAAATCAGCATTTTCCAAACTCATTTTATTCCTTCTTTTCGGTGCGCAAAGGTACAACAAATGAAGTTGCCAAATTGTGAAATGTGAAAGGTAAAAGGATGAAAATCGCTACTCCGTCCTAAAGATGCAAAATCGGCTGCAATTGCCAGTATTCGAAGGAAGTCCGATTGCAAAAAGCAGGATATTCAGTGTCACAACCATCCCTTGCCCTTCCAAAAGAAGGAAATCGTTTTCGCCGTGGACAAAATTATTCCGTGTACTGATTTTCTCCCATGCCAAACATTTCCTATTTTTGCGTGTTTCTTATGGCATTAAAAACTTTTTTCATAAAAAAATACGAAAAGCTGACTTTAGGAACAATATTTGCTTTATTTTTGCAGAACAGTACTAAATCGCACAATTAAAAAATAAGGAGAACCCTATCGATAAATTTCTACACTTTTAACTCAATATAGTATAAACTAATAAAGTAAGAAGGCTATGATGACTTCCAAATTTGTTAGCGATAATGAGCTAGTAAGTGACTATTTATCGGGCAACCATTCCAGTCTCGAGGTTCTCATTAATCGACACAAACAGAAAGTTCAAACGTACATCATGCAAGTGGTGAAAGATCGCCATTTGGCTGATGATATTTTCCAAGATACCTTTATCAAAGTAATTAACGTGTTGCGTAGCGGCACTTACAAGGATGAAGGGAAATTTATCCAATGGATTATGCGTATTGCGCATAATTTGATAATCGACCATTTCCGCAAAGCCAAGCGCTTGCCCATGATCGACAAATCGCCGGAAGAAAGCGATGTGTTCGATAATCTGCGTATTGTGGATGAGTCCATCGAAGACCGGATGATTACCGATCAAATTCATCAGGATGTGCGCAGTTTGATTACCTATCTGCCCGAAGAGCAACGCGAAGTCTTGATGATGCGGCATTATGCCAATATGAGCTTCAAAGAAATCGCCGAACAAACCGATGTCAGCATCAATACGGCATTGGGCCGGATGCGTTACGCATTGATCAATTTGCGTAAGCTGATCGATGAGAAAGAAATTGTGTTTATGTAAAAAACGTCCGGCTCTTTTCAAAAAAATGAAAAGAGCCGGATTTCTTCTTACAATATACCCTTCCCCAATGTTTATTCAAGCTTTATTTGGACCCGGGTATCTGTGTCTACCTTTATCAGACAAGCTTCAAATGATGGCGGACCAAATACTCCTTCAGCGTTATTGCTAAAAGCATACGGTTCTGTGGGTCCATATGCTCCCATATCTAATTTACCGTTTCCGTTTTTATCGTGAAAAATTGCAACAGCATAATTTTCTAATTTCAAACTATCAAAAGCTATTGATAGTTCTGCTACTTCTACGTTTATTATTTTTCCGATAAGGGGTTTCTGCAGAAAACTATTTTCATCATACAATGCCACAAAAAGTTGCCCTTTTTGCTCTTCAATTCCATTTACAACAATGGTTAGTTTATTTTGTGCTTGTAGCGTGCTTGCTGCAATTAACACAGTCAATAGGATAATCAATTTTTTCATAAATTTATTCGTTTAAATAGGTTTTTAATACTTTTACATATTCATCAAAGGCTTCTACGCCTTTGGGAGTAACTCTGCAAACGGTACGCGGCATCTTGCCTTGAAATGTTTTTTCGATCGTAATATACTTTGCTTCACATAATTTATCAATTTGCACGCTAAGGTTTCCGGCTGTAGCTTTTGTTTTTTCTTTTAAAAAAACAAAATCGGCTTCTTCTAACCCTATCAGCAACGACATTACTGCCAATCGCAATTGAGAGTGTAATAACGGATCTAAATTTTTAAACATTTTCTTCTGCCATTTTATTAAGCTTGTACCCGGGAACGGTGAATGCCAAAATCATGCAAATAGCCAAAATGCCAAAGTTAACCAGCGTTGAATAGCCGTTCCAGGTTGAAAGGCAGGCTATTGCTCCAACCCACAAAATGCAGGCTCCTGTCATTAACGATTTAAAGCGGCAAGCAATAGCGGTTACAAATTCGGCAGTTCCTGCCATAAGCAAGAGTATGGGAGTAATCAGAATAAATATTTCCGGGTTTTTCATCAGAATGCCATATCCAAAAATGACGACCAAAAACAAAACCACGGCAATTGCAAATGCTCGCCAAGTCATGGATATGATTTTATCGATATGCGTTTTTGCCAAAGTTTGTCGTGCTGTTTTTTTATCAAGCATACGATCGATAATTCCAACCAGAAACATCAAGCACCAAACTAAAAAAGATTGATTGGGATTTGGCAACGCAAATGCCAACAGTACATTAAGTAATGCAATAACAGCTACTGCATAGCCATAGAGAATAAACGAATTTCCGGCTCCTTTTTGAAAATTGTTACGCGCTTGCTCAATCATTTCGCTAATGAGCGCCAAACTTTGTTCATGTGAAAATTTTGATTCCATTTTGTTAGTTTTTAAAATTAAACTAGTCGCAAAATTAAACTAGTTTATAATACAAACTAAATAATTAATCATAAAAAATGTTAATCAATCCTTCGAAAGGGCTGTTTTACTAATTGTGGCAGCAATCGTGGGTTGTTTGAGGGGTTAATGCCCCAGCTTTCGGGCTGATATAGGGAATTCCTAAGGATAGTCCGCGTAAAATAAGCAATACGGCTGCAAAACAAATCAAGAAGGGAATTATTTTTTGTATGGCATTGCGAAATCTTAGTTTCAGAAAATTCCCGGCAAACACGACCGCAAACAACATGGGAATCGTTCCCAATCCGAAAAAGAGCATAAATAGTACCGCCGAAACCGTATTTCCGGTTGCCAGGGATGCGGCCAAAGCCACATAAACCAGGCCGCAAGGTAACAAGCCATTGAAAAGCCCGATGAGGAAGAACGCCCACGGGCTTTTTGATTTTAGAAGCTGCTGCATAACAGAAACAAAACGGTTCATTCCAAAAGCGGCAAAAAATGAATTTCCTTTCCTGCCCAATAGCAACGGCAGTAAAACAATCAACAGCATCAGCACGCCACAAAGAACCGACACCCAACTTTGGAGTCCGGCTACATGCAGGCTTTTTCCCAAGAAGCCGAAAAGCAAGCCCAAGACGACATAAGTAGCGATTCGTCCGGTATTATAGATAAGATTTTTTCCAAGTTGACGGAATGTATTTTGTTTTGCCGGCGGGAAGGCCAATATCAAGGGGCCGCACATTCCCAAACAATGGAAACTTCCCAATAACCCAAGCAAAAAAGCGGCTAATAGCATGTTGAAAAATTTCTATTTGTGAATTTTGTATCAATGCAAATGATGTTCTAAGCTTTCTTCCAGATACGGATGATTTTGCGGAATCAACGGGGCTTTGGCCAAAGACCGGCCCACAGCAAACAGCATCAACCCCATAAAGCCCAAAGTCGTTCCGATTTCAATTAATCCAAATTTGGGAACTTTGGTAATTTCAGGCATTACCATATCGTAACAATCGATCCAAATGCCGAAGAGCAGCAAAATACAGACGTATTTTACCACCTTGATGTTCCGATCTAATTTTTGCGGAAGCAATACCAAAAACGGAATCAAAAAGTTGATGGCCAGGTTTATGAAAAAGAAGGGCTTCCAGCCGTTGTCAAAGCGTTTGGTGAAATAAACGGTTTCTTCGGGAATGTTGGCATACCAAATCAGCAGGTATTGGGAAAACAACAAATAGCCGTAAATAATGCTCAACGCAAACAAATAGCGTGAAAAATCAAGCAGGTGGCTGCTGTTCATTTGGCGGAAATAGCCTTTCTGGTGCAGTAAAATCACAATCAAAGCGACCAATGCCGTGCCGTGGTAAAAGGCCGCTGCAAAGGTGCGGAAGGCAAAAATAGTTGAAAACCAATGCACTTCAATACTCATCACCCAATCGAACGAAGCAAAGGAAAAAGTAAACGCCAATACAAAAATGGTGACCTTGCTCCAAAACTCCATACTTTCGAAGGTTTGCAAACCGCCGATTTTATCTTCACGCAACGAAAGCTTCCGCAAGAGTTGGGTCAACAAAATCCAGGCGGCAAAGAAAAGTGCGATGCGGATGGCAAAAAACGGAGTGTTTAAAAACGGGGATTTGTGGGCAATCAAATGATCGCCGGCAACGGCATCGGCATGCGACCAATGGTACAAATCGTGCACTCCAAAGAGCAACAACAACATGATGGCTCCGCCGAACGGCAAAAAACTCATGACGGCTTCGGGCACGCGCCGGAACATGGCCGACCAACCCGATTGGGTAATGAATTGCAAACAAAAGAAAAACAGAGCGCCAATCGTCAAGGAAACAAACAAAAAATTGTTCATCAGGAAATTGGCATATGTCCGCGACGGATCGGTAAGCAAACCGGCAACCAGAGCTGCAACTCCCGCTGCCATCAAGCCGAAGGAGATGTATTTATATTTTTTCGAAAATTGAATCGTCAGGCTCATCTTGTAAAGAAATTTGTTATTCCGTTTGCAATATGTTTTTAATGTAGAGGGTTATGCACCAACGGTCTTCCTGCGAAAGCAGCGGTCCGTGCGCGCCCATGGTATTCCAGCCCATCGTGGCCACATGGTAAATTTCGCCAACCGGAGCGGCTTTCATACGCTCGTTGACCAGCGATGCAGGTTGCATGGAATATTTTCCGGATGTAAACAGGAAACCGTTTCCTTGCCCGTTGTCGCCGTGGCAATTGGTGCAATAAAGTTTGAATTGTTCTTTTCCTCTTGTAAGGTTGTCAACCGTCGGCTCCAGCGGGCAAACCAGTTCCAAAGCAGCTTGCATCCGGCCTTCGGGCGTCGCTTCATAGGGATATGGAATGGCATCGGTCGGAACGGAATGAGCTACCGGGGACAAATTACTGGCGCTGTCGCTTCCTTGTTTTACCGGTGCATAGGTTTCGTAAGCCAACGAATAGGCCATGTCGGGAAAATATTCGTAACCTTTCTGGTCACGTGCCCGGTCGCAGGAAACCAAAAGGAAAAGGGGAAATATGTATGCTGCTATTTTTTTCATTCGTTGCTGTGATTTATGGTGAAGAGTGGGTTACCTGTTGAATCGTTTAACTGTTTAATTGTTTATTTGTGAAGTGTGAACAGTGAAATGTGAACTGGTGCAAAGATTGTTGTTCATTTTTTGTTGTTCGTTTACTTGCCATAAAAAAGTTCACTTTCAATTTTCAATTTTCAATTTTCAATTTATGAGAACTTCTTCCGCTCCTAATTCCATCAACATCGTTTTCAAATCGGTTTCGGGTCCGGCGTTGTCCACCATCAGTACAAATTTATCGTCCATGGCCCGCAAATCGGGCATTCGGTAACTTTTCCCGGGAAAAATCTTAGCCCGTACCGAGAAAGTCAGTAAACTCAAAATAGTTACGCTCAAAATGGTCAAGACCAACGTAATCACCACAAACGAAGGCAAGGTATCGCTGGGTTTGCCTCCATAATTAAGGGGCCAATCAATAACCGAAGTGTAATATAAAAACGCCAGGATGCCTACCACTGCTGCAAATCCATAGAAAAAAGCAGCCAAAGGCAAACGGGTTTTGCGTTTGAGTTCGTGCAATACTTCATGCACCGGATACGGCATATAGACTTCGTGGATTTTTATGTTTTTATCCTTAAAAACCTTGATGCATTCCACCAGCCGTTCTTCATCCGAAAAAATACCGATAATATGAGAATTCATTGTTTAATTGTTGAGTTGTTGAACTGTTGGTTTGGTTATTTGGTAACGTGTGACGGGTAACGAGTCACTGGCGTAAGTTGTATAAATTATGTCGTCAGTTTGCCCATTTCCGCTATTTTTCCGCTTTCTCTATTTACCTAGCTGCCTTCGCGCGTTCTGCTTGTCCCAATTATTCATTCTTCATTATTAACTCATCATTATCAACGCTTGTCGGTTTTAAAACACTTTTTACTTCGCTGATGGCAATCATGGGAATCCAACGGAAAAAGATCAAAACGCCCACCAGGAAAATACCTACCGTACCCACATACAATCCGATCTCCGTCCACGACGGGTGATACGTTGTCCAGGATGAAGGCAGGTAATCTTTTGCCAACGAAGTAACCACGATGTTGTACCGTTCGTACCACATACCGATGTTAATAACAATGGAAATGGCAAACAGCAACCAAATGTTACTGCGCACTTTTTTCGACCACATAAGCTGTGGAATCAATGCATTGCAAGTAATCATCGCCCAAAACATAAAGGTATAAGTTCCGGTAATTCGGTTGCGGAAAAAGGTAAACATTTCGTACTCATTGCCACCGTACCAAGCCATAAATACTTCGGTTCCGTAGGCCGTTGCCATAATCAGCGAGATAAAAACCAAAATGCGGGCAATGGCATTTAAGTGTCCGTCGGTAATGTAATCGTCTAATTTATAGAGTTTCCGGATGGTAATCATCAAGGTCATCACCATGGCAAATCCCGAAAAAATAGCGCCAACCACAAAATAGGGTGGAAACAACGTGGTATGCCAACCGGGAATTACGGAACTGGCAAAGTCGGTGGATACGATGGAGTGGACAGAAACCACCAACACAGCGGCAATTCCACCCAAAACATAACTAAGTCCTTCGTAACGAACCCATTGCAACGAAGTCCCTTCCCAACCGAAAGACAGTAATCCGTAGATTTTCTTTTTAATTTTCGATTTCGCCCGGTCGCGGATGGTGGCAAAATCGGGGATCATGCCAACGTACCAAAATGACGCGGAAATCAACAGGTAAGAACTAATGGCAATCACATCCCAAAACAGCGGCGAATTAAAGTTGACCCACAACGGCCCGCGTGTGTTGGGATACGGGAAAATGAAAAAGATGTTCCAAATACGCCCTACGTGCAAAGCCGGGAACAAAGCGGCGCACAGCACGGCAAACACCGTCATGGCTTCGGCAGCACGGTTAATGGAGGTACGCCATTTTTGGCGCAGAATCAATAAGAAGATGGAAAATGCGGTTCCGGCATGCCCGATTCCGATCCACCAAACAAAATTGATAATATCCCAGCCCCAAGCGACCGAATTATTGACATTCCACATCCCGATTCCGTAACGGATGGTCATAAAAATGGCGATCAATCCCCAAGCAGCTAAAATGGCGCTGATGCCGAAGGTTATTTTCCACCACAACGGCGTTGGGTTGTCGATGGGTGCAATGATGTCGGTCGAAATTTGGCGGTAATTTTTATTCCCTAAAATCAAGGGGCCTCTAACTTCGGTCTTATACATTATTTTTGAAATCTATAAGTAACTGTTTAAATTTGAATTTTTGATTTCTATATTTGACAGGATTTTCAGGGTTCGCAAGATTTACATGTTATTTTGCTATTCCTGTTCATTTTGTTAATCCTGTCAAAAAATCTTTTTTACTTTTTTAATATGATTTTCAAACAATCTTCATGTTTGTTTCTTATTAAAATACAAACCATTACGATTTTCTTACTTTCGTTAAATAGCCAACGTTGGGCAAAACATGCAATTCTTCCAACAAATGATAGTTCCGCTCGTTTTCAAACAGCCTGGAAATCCGGCTTTCCTTGTCGTTCAAATCTCCAAATACGATAGCCTTGCTGGGACAAGCTTGCATGCATGCTGGCACAATTTCATTGTCCTGCAGTTGGCGGTTTTGTAATTTGGCTTTCAGTTTTTTCTCCTGAATGCGCTGGACGCAAAACGAACATTTCTCCACGACTCCGCGTTCACGCACGACCACATCCGGATTTAAAACCATACGTCCCAAATCGGAGTTCATGTTAAAATCGAATTTATCGTTGGTTGCATAGCGGAACCAGTTGAAACGTCTTACCTTGTACGGGCAGTTATTGATACAGTATTTAGTTCCGATACAACGGTTGTAAGCAATTTGGTTCAAGCCTTCGTTGCTGTGATTGGTTGCCGCCACCGGACAAACGTTTTCGCAAGGCGCCTGGTCGCAATGCTGGCACATGATGGGTTGAAAATAAATTTTCGGATTATCGAAATTGTCGGAAAAATAACGGTCAATCCGCATCCAGTGCATGATGCGCGTTTTGGCGACTTGCTCCTTCCCGATCACCGGCACATTATTTTCCGCCTGGCAGCCGATCACACAAGTCGAGCAACCTGTACAACGGTTCAAATCAATGGCCAGCGCCCAATGATGTCCTTCGTGAAGCGGCCTTGTGTAAATGGTGGTGGCTTCTTCTTTTGCTTTTTCATGCATTTCATTCCCTGCAGCCGGGTTTCTTTGCCACTCGGCAAATGAAGTTTCGCGTACAATGGGGCGGTTTTCCATAGAATGGTGCTGCTGGGTCGTCACCAAATCATGTTTTCCGGCAACAACCGTCAAGGTTTTGGCAAGCATCGAGAAGTTGCGGAAATTATCGGTTAATTGAGTCAATGAAAAAATATTGACTCCCACCTTGTTTCCCACCTTTCCGGCATTCGTACGTCCATATCCATAGGCAATGGCTACCGTACCGGCAGCCTGTCCCGGCAAAACATAAACCGGTAACTCTACGCCATCTACGATATTGATTTTGTCGCCGTTCTTCACCTTTAATTCTTTTGCTGTTTTGGGCGAAATGGCCGCGAAATTGTCCCAACAAACTTTTGAAATGGGATCGGGTAATTCCATCAGCCACGGATTGTTGGCATGGGCTCCGGTTCCCAACGCAAGGGTTTCATAAAAAATCACCTCGGGGCCCTCTGCCTTGTCAAGGGCTACTTTCAAGGCAGCGGTCTTGACAGGACTTTCATCAAAAAACGGCGGTTCAAACTCGACTTCGACTTTATACACACCTTTTTGCAAGGTTTCGTTCCAAAACGTATTGAACGATTTCCCCAAAACCGGCGCGTAGATTGATTCTTGCCAGTAATTTTGGACAAAGGCGTAATAATCCGGTTTTTCACCCATCCAAGCCAACAGGTTTTCCTGCGCCTGGCGGGTATCGTATATCTTTTGAATACAGGGTTGTTGCAACGAATAGGTGTATTTTGCCGGCTCGGCATCGCCCCAGGACTCTAAATAATGGCTGTTGGGCGCTACATAATTGCAAAGAGCGGAGGTTTCATCCCATGCGCCGGCAAAACTAACGGTTAAACCCACTTTTTGCAATGCTTCCGCAAAAAGTTGCGATTCCCAGTAATCATAAGCCGGATTGCAATTCCAAAGCAACAAAGCGCCTACTTTTCCCTGGCTCATTTGAGAAACCAAATTTTCCATTTCCACATCGCTGGCCGAACGGGTTTGCAAATAGAAGCCCAAATCCATGCAAGCGTAGTGGTTTCCCAAAATCCCGTTGATCGAATGGGCGATGACCTGCACGTCGGAATTATTGATTCCGCACACGACCAAGGATTTGCCTTTTGCATCCACCAGTTTTTTTGCCAGAGGCTTCACGTCAAAATCAATGGAGGGCGCCGGATAAGTTTCTTTGCCCAACAATTTTGCCGTTTCATTGTACAAATTCAATAGAATGGCGGCTTGCTGGCTTGGCTTTACCGGATAACGGAAATCGGCATTGGCACCGGTCAGCGACAAATTGCTTTCAAAAACATGCAATTCGCTCAATTGCTTCTTGTTAGTAAGGTCGCGGCTTTCGGCCCAGCGGCGGCTAAGGGCCACAGGCATCAGCCAGGTTCCCAAAAAATCGGCTCCGAAACTTACCACCAATTCCGCATTTTCAAAATGATAATCGGGAACTCCGTTGATTTTAAAGGTTTTGTTCGAGGCATCCACCAAAGCCGAATCCGAAACAGCATCATAAACCACCTGTTGCGTGGTGGGAAATTTGGTTTTGAATTTTTCAATTAATTTTTTGTCCGAAGGACTAATAATCGTAGATGTAAGCAATACGATGGGTTTGCCATCGGCTGAAAGTTTGGTAAGTTGACCGATAATTTCGCTATCAAGGGTTTGCCACGAGGTTTCGGTTCCGGCTTTCAACGGTTTTTTATAGCGGGCGCCGTCGTCGTACAAACTCAATACCGAAGCTTGCAAGCGGGCGGTAGTTCCGCCCTGGTTGATGGGCGACAGTGTATTGCCTTCAATTTTGATGGGACGTCCGTCGCGGACTTTCACCAAAATACTTCCGTAATCGTGCCCATCCCAATAAGTTGAAGCATAATAGCTTGCCATTCCGGGCGTAATGTCATCGGGTTTGTTCAACAGCGGAATGGCTTTGTTTACCGGATTGCGGCAACTCGAAAGCACGGCAGCGCTCGCTACGCTGAATCCGCAGAATTTCAAGAAATTGCGCCTCGAAGTGCTTTTCTGATTCAATTCCTCGTCGATCAGATCCAACATGGACTTGGAAGCCAAACGGGCTTGCCGGTCGGCTGTTTCCAGAGATTGGTTTTCAAATTCTTCGATGGATGGATAGTATTTCTTCTTCATAAGTGATCCGTGAAATGTGAAGGGTGAGTTGTTTGTTGAATTGTTGAGTTGTTGAATTGTTGAGTTGTTATTTGTTGGATCGTTGAGTTGCTAAAATGGGGAAAATGGTTGGTATGTTGTTTCGAACCGAATAGGATAATTTAATCTAATAATATTTTTATTCTAATCTCATAGGGTAAAATGCCTGTTTAATTGTTTATTTGTTTATTTGTAAACGGTACAAGGATTGTTGTTCGTTTTTTGTTGTTTGTTTACCAGACATTCAAAGAGTCTACTTTCAATTTTCAATTGAAATGCCTTCTGCTTTTTCCTTTCTGCTCCAAAAGTTACGCTGAGGATAACTGTGGGTTCACTGAGTTTCGCTGAGATTAGCTATAAACCTGTTAACTTGTATCTCGTCGCCCGTTACTCGTCACTAAATCCCAATTTCAATTTATCAATAATGGCATCTCATGCAATCGATTCCACCCAAGCGTGCGGCCGTCAGGTCTTTGATTTTTCCAGAGGTAATGGAATCGTGCAAGGCTTTAAATGTCCCGGTATAGTAATTATTTTCCTCAAATTTCACCTTGGTGTCGCGGTGGCAATTTACACACCAGCCCATGCTTAGGTTTTCATGTTGCTTTACAATGTGCATTTCATCCACTTTGCCGTGGCATTCTTCACATTCCAGCTTGCCGGCGCCCACATGCTGTGCATGGCTATAAAACACGTGATCGGGCAGCTTGTGGATGCGGATCCAGGCAATGGTTTGTTTTTTATCCAAAGCTGCCAATATTTTGTTGATTTCAAACTTGCCTGATTCGGAGCCTTCATGCACCACTTTGTGGCAATTCATGCACACATTGGCCGAAGGAATCACGGCTGATTTTCCGGTTTTTACACCGGTATGGCAATATTCGCATTCGATTTTGTTTTGTCCGGCATGGATTTTATGTGAGAATTTGATGGGCTGGTCGGGTTCGTAACCGGGCGTGCGGCTTAAGGCGATGCCTTCCTGGGCCGCCATCACGGAATGAATGGAAATACCGATGATTAAAACGGCGGCATGTACTGCTTTGTATTTTACTTTTTTAAAATAAAACAAATCAGCCAAGGCTAACGCCATCAGCAAACCGGTAAATAAAAACAGCAACAAGCGGGCCGGAAATGCGGTATGCGGTTGATAGCCGTTTTTGGCAACATCGGATAAATAGGCGGAAACCTGGAAAATTTCCTGTTCCGACAAATCCAGGCCTTCGTGCGCTTTTTCCATACGCGCCGAGGTCGGTGTCCACATCGTTTCGTAAAATTCGGTTCCGTCGCCTTCCTGCCAACGCATAGCCACATCCAACGCCGAAGGGTTGAAATTCATGGTATCGGATGCATTGACGTTGTGACAGCGGTTGCAATACATTTGTGAGCCGTTTTCGAACGGATATTCGCCAAAAAACAATTTACGCCCCTGCCGGATTTCAGCACGGGTAAAAAACTCCTTGTTGGCCACATTCATCTTGATTTCGTGTTTCGGCTTTTTAGCCGGGTCTTTCAAAAAAGCATACAAAAACCCGAATTCTTCATCGGACAAGTTGTGATCGGGCATGATGAGCTTGTTGTTTTCTTCAAAGAGCCTTACGGCATCCTTATCACCGGCTTTAATCATGGTTTGCGACGACTTTACGAAATCTTTGATCCAAAGGCTGTCGTGGCGTTTGGTAACGTCTTTCAGCCCGGGACCTACGAATTTTTCATCCGTCAGCTTGTGGCACGACATACAAGTCTTTTCATAGATTTGCTTGCCTTTGCTTTGGGCTTTTACAGGAATACCAGAGAATATCAGGAAGAAAAATAATACAAGTAAAAAAAGTGTAGGTACCATGTGAGTTCTCACACGTTTCGGAAGTATCATTTTTTGCATTGTCCGATTACTAATTTTGTTACGATAAAATTAAATTGGATAATTATATGCTTTTTAAACTGTCAGCCGGTCGTTTAAAACGGTTTGCTAAACAATTCTGTTTTCTTATACTAGTCTAAAGATCAATAAAATAAACTCCCTTCGATGCAAAAAAAAGCCGCTCTCAGCCTGCTAATATACACAAAAAAATAGCGTTAAGAATTGTTAAGGAAAATAAAGTAATTGATCCCCTTTTTCTTCTATTTTTTCTTACGTGAAACAACCGGATTTCCGGACTTTTTTGTAATCATAACCGGAAATGTTCTGGTATCCGGATTGATAAAAAAACATCCTGTAAATTTCGATCTGAATGCAAATTTTATTCCAAAGTATAACATAAAATAAGGTGCAATAAAACATTCGTCAGATAAAAAACTCCTAAAAATTGGGTATTGTAAAACGATAATAAGTTTTTATATTTGTAACCTATTAAAATCCAAGGTTGTATTTTTTGCACCTGTATTTATTTTTCACTGCCGAGTCAGATTGTAACACCTTATTTTTTAGTATTATGAAATCTTTTTATGCAACAGCGATCACCTTTCTCCTGCTTTGCGCAGGTATTCCGGCCACAGGTCAGGGAATCCATTCATCGGCTGCAGACCCTTCCCCGCTCATTACGAATGCGGCAACCAGGTCGGATATTCAATCGGCGCCCTTGTTTAAAGATATCTCAAGTTCTTCTCCGGCAGAACGGTGGGCCATTGCCGTAAAATCCATCTCCAGCCGGAAGCATTATACCCAAGACATCGAAGAAATCAAGGAGGCTAAAAACAAGAAAAAAGTAAGATCGATGCAAAATTCGGAAGAATCCCCTAAATCGGTTACCACCTCAACGCCTAAACTAGGGGTTAATTTTGAGGCAAACTGGATGTTGCTGGGCACTCCGGCAGACAATACCCTGGCCGTTTCAAACGGAGGATACGTTGTCACCGCTAACAATGACGGGATTGAATATTACAATGAATCGGGAACGTTTCTGAATTCGGTATTTTGGTATGATTTTTTCAACGATCCCAATTTAACGGCTTCCATTTACGACCCCAAGGTGATTTACGACAGCGGCGCCGACCGGTTTATCCTAATTGTGCTGCACGGCAGCACGGCAAGTACCTCCAAGGTGATTGTGTGTTTCTCCAAATCGAACAACCCGATGAACGGATGGTGGTCGTATCAGTTAACAGGGAACCCGTTAAACAATAATTGCTGGTTCGATTACCCCAATTTGGGAATTACCAACAATGAAATATTTGTAACCGGAAATCTATTCAGCAGCAGCAGCAACACTTTTAACCAGGCCGTTGTTTTTCAAATTCAGAAAAATCCCGGATATACAGGAAGCACCATCAATTGGCAATATTGGAAAAATCTGGATAACACAACCATTAATGCTTTTGCACTGGTTCCGGCATCGAACGGACTACAAGGCAATGTAGGGCCCGATATGTATTTGGTAAGTACCAGGTCCGGCGGCTCCGACAAAATGAAGCTATGGCATATCACCAACGAAATGGATAATAGTCCGCAGATGACCTACAACCTGATCAGTACGGCAAGCTACAGCCCCTCGGGAGACGCTTTCCAATACGGGACAAATGACCGGTTGGACAACGGCGACTGCCGGATTCAAAATGCTTTTTACACCGACGGGATCATCCATTTCGTTTTTCATACAGACATCGGGGAAGGCTGGAACGGAATCCGCTATAACCGGTTAACCGTCAGCAACCTGAACATTCTATCTTCAAGCTACGGTTTGCAAGGAAGTTATGACTATTCGTATCCAGCGGTAGCTCCTTTTACGACCTCGGCATCCGACAAATCTGTAATGATTGCTTTTCAGAGATCTTCCTCAACCTCTTATCCTGAAACCCGGGTGGTAAACTGCGACAACAACTTCGAGTGGTCTTCATCCACGCTGGTGAAAGCCGGAGAAACGTATGTCGACGTGCTCACAAGTACGGATGAGCGCTGGGGCGATTATACGGGCATTTCCAGAAAACACAACAGCCAAACGCCCAGTGTTTGGCTTGCCGGTAGTTATGGGGCGAATGTTGTAAGCGAGGCGACCTATAATACCTGGAAAACCTGGGTATCCGAAGTTCATGGGACGCCGGCAACGGCCATCGACGAAACCAGGGTCCAATCAAAACCTTTGGTTTATCCGAATCCTGCTTACGATTTGATCAACATTCAATTTACGACCGAGCAAAAAGAGGCTACCTCCATTGAAATTATCGATTTGCAAGGAAAGCGGGTTAAATTGTTGTATCAAGATACACCGAAGCCCGGCGAAAACAACTTGCGCTTTAACAAAGGGGTATTGCCTGCCGGAACTTACTTTGTTATCATTAAAACGGCATCCAAAGTTTTGAAAAATGAAAAACTTGTTATTCTTAATTAACGGCTTGTTGCTTATTTTTTGGCTTGTTCCGTCTTGCCATACCAACAAAAGTACAAAAGACACGAATTATCCGGCTGCCCCGGCATCGCAGCCGGATAGTTTGCGCGCGGTACAAGGCGTCCCGGTAGCAACAGATAGTTCCCACCAATCCAAAGGAGGAAAAGTCGAAAAGGCCGGAGCCGGTCAGCAAACCGGCAAGAAAAACGGCGCCGTGAAAGAGGCGCCCAAGCACAACAGCCCCGAGCAAGGGGAAATAGACAGCATCAAACAAGCCAAAGATAAGCTTAAGAAAAGATAAAGCAGCGTTTTCAGAAAATTCGTATTTCTCCCGGTAAACGGCCCGCCATTACGATAAAAGCAAAGTATCCGCAGCGGCTTCTACCTCGTCTACGGTAATCAACCGCATGCAGTTGAAATGCTTCTTCGGGCAATGGTTCAAGCCTTTGGCCGTACAGGGACGGCATTTGACCGGCTTTTCGACGACCATGCTTTTTTCGGGCAGAGGGAAAAAGCCCAATTCCCGGGTGGTTGCACCGAAAATGGCCACAACCGGTGTTTTTTGCGACTGCGCCAAATGCATCATGCCGCTGTCGTTGGTAAGGGCCAACGAAGCTTTTTTCAGCAAGGCGGCCGAATGCAGCAACGACAATTCTCCTGCCCAATTTGCAAACGGGTACTTAATCAGTGTTGAAATGCGTTCGCACAAGAGCTTATCCGAAGGACCTCCGATCAAAACGACAAAAGCCCGGTGTTTCCCGGCCAGCCGGTTGGCTGTTTCGGCAAAACGCTCGGGATACCATTGCTTGTTTGAATAAGAGGCTGCGGGTGCAAGGGCAAGTATTTTTTGATCCGGGGTCCAACGAGCCGATCCCAGCTTTTCCTCCACCTCCGCTCCGATTTCTTCCGGGAAAAACAATTCGGTTCCGGAGCCGTCATACACAACTCCCTGATTTTCGACCGCTTCAAAATAACGTAAAAATACGGGTTTCACCGTGGAAAAGGAATGAATCCGGAAGTTAACCAGCAAACGGCGTTTCAGGGTTTGCTTGTTGTATGTGGTAGTTTCAGGAATACCGGAAAACAATTTCAGGTAGGTGGTCCGCAGGTTTTTATGAATATCAATCAACCAATCAAACTGCTTCGACCGAAGTGTTTGGGACAACTCGCGCAAAGATTGGGTTTTGCTGTCGAATGCAATCACTTCATCGATGTGCAGATTGTATTTGACCAAATCAGCAAATTGCTTTTTTACCAAAAAGGCAATCCGGGCATCGGGAAATTGTTTCCGTACGCAACGAACCAGCGCCGAAGTCAGCACCACATCTCCGATGGAACTTAAGCGGACGATCAATAGGTTTTGCGGCTGGGACATAAGTTCATTTAATTGAAAATTGAAAATGGAGAATGGAGAATGGAAAGTGGTTTTTTAATGATAAATAATGAACCTTTCTAATTGAAAATTGAAAGTGGAAAATTGAAAATGATTCGTTAACAGGTTTACGGGTAACAAGTTTACCATTCACCTTTTATCCTACACCCAGCACCAATAAACAATTAAACAGTTCAACGATTCAACAATCTACTCACCCTTCACTGTTCACACTTCACAAATAAACAATTAAACAGTTCCATTACTGTCCCGTTAAAATCTAAAATAGTTCTTTGAAATATTTGAAATTTAGTTAGTTACAATCGATTTTCGAGCGCGACGATTTCAATTTCTAACTTTGTGGTTCATAATATAACCGCAATGAATAAAGAGAAATAT
>JAVBOY010000018.1:0-115374 GCA_031550085.1 Lentimicrobiaceae bacterium | reverse complement strand
AGAAACTCAAGGGTATTGCGGTTGCGCATCCAATTGCGGATGTGGTCTTCTCCCTCTTGACCCTTTACCATATCGGTAAGGCAAATATAATCGTTGTTCTTCTCCGAAATAACGGTTATTTCCGTTCCTTGTACAGTTATTTTCTCTTTTTTGCTCATATTTTATTCCACTTCTATGTTATATTTTCTCTTTTTGCTTGTTCAATACATGTCCTTATTTTTCAGGGTCCACTATGTCGATGTGCTTATTGTAAATTCAATTGATCCAAAACCGGGGTTTTCACTCCTTTTACCGAAGTTTTGGGGGCTCCTTCGTTCAACTGCTCGAAGATTTGGATTTCATTTTTGCCTTTTTTCAGCCAGCATCCCGGCAAATAAAGGGTTTGTTGGGGGCCGATTTTCCAGTAACGTCCCAAATGGCGTCCGTTGACATATACAATGCCTTTCCCCCACCGGCTCATATCCAAAAAGGTATCGCCCACCGCCGATAAATCGAACGTTCCGGAATAGATGACCGGGCGTCCGGTTTCGTTTTTTGCCGGGGCCGCTGTTATATCCAGCGTTTTCAAGTAAGGGAAGCCGTACATTTCCCAACCGCCCGTGATTTCAAATCCGTTGATCCGTACGAGAGAAATAATCCCTTTGGTATTTTCGGTGATTTTTGCCCCATAGTTGATCCGCCCCATATTTTCAACCAGGATGTCCAGCGTGGCATTGAACGGAATGTCAATATCCAGTTCGTATTTCTTGTCAATGCGGTTCAACTCCCCTACTTTTTTCCCGTTCACATAAACGGTGGCAAAATCGCGCAGGCCTTCCACTTTCAGCTTCCCGCTGATGGGTTGTGTAAAACGCTTGGAATACAGCACATAGCCCACGCCTTGGTTCAGTTCTTCGAACGAAAGCGGCGTGTCGGCCACAACCGGCTTTACGGTTTTCTTTAAATCCAAAAAATCGACGGCTTTGGTCAGGGCAATCTCCGGAATTTCAATCACCGGAAGGGGAGCCGGAATTTCGGGAACGGAATAGGTGACGTAATTTTTCATCAGCTCGCGCAAGGCTTTGTACTTTGGCGTTGCCCATCCGGCTTCGCTGATGGGCGCATCGTAATCGTAACTGGTGATATCGGGCTGGATGTCCTTTTCGTTGTTGTAATTGGCCCCGGAGGTAAACCCAAAATTTGTTCCCCCATGCACCATGTAGTAATTAAAATGAATGCCGTTTTGCAGGTAGGCTTCGGTTTCTTTTTTCACCGATTCCGTTGCCGAACGCACAAATGCTTCCCCCCAATGGTCGAGCCAGCCGGGATAAAATTCGGCCACCATATAAGGCCCCATGCCACCGTGGTATTCGTTGACCACTTTTTTCAAGGTTTCGATATTGCCTTCGCCGTTTGCCGTGGGCAAAACGCCCGCAATGGTTCCGCCTTCGAACAGCCAGGAGCCGTCGGAAGTAAAAAACGGAACCTCGAATCCGGCTGCTTTTAATTGTTCGAAAATAGCGCTGCTGTATGCTTTGTGCTCTGCCAAGGGAATGTCTTTCCGCTGGGCAACATAGGAGCCGAATTCATTTTCGGCCTGCACCATAATAATAGGGCCGCCCTGCGTGATCTGGAACTCTTTTACCTGGGCCGCCAACTGTTGGATATAGACCCTGCAAGAATCCAAAAAGGCCGGATTGTTGCCCCGGATTACCAAATCTTTGTTTTTTTGCAGCCACCAGGGGTAGCCGCCAAATTCCCACTCGGCACAAGTATAAGGGCCGGGGCGTAAAATCACCATCAACCCTTCTTCGCCGGCAGTCCGGATAAAGGCGGCCAAATCGCGGCTTTCGGTTTTAAAATCCCAAACACCCGGAGCAGTATTGTGGTAATTCCAAAACACATAGGTCGTAACGGCATTCAATCCCATGGCTTTGACCATTTGGAAGCGGTGGCGCCAATATTCTTTCGGAACACGGGAATAATGCACTTCGCCCGAATGAATCTGGATGGGCTGGTTATCGTAATAAAAATTCCCGTTTTTAATTTCAAACGTGTGTTTGGGTTGGGCTTCCGTTTTGACAAAGGGGCAAAACAAGAGCAGGGCAAGAATAAAAAGACCGGATACTTTCATAAGGAATCAATGGGGGATTGAAAGACGTGTTTAAATTTTTGATTTTTATGGCTTAAGATGTCGCCGCTATGCGGCTTACATCGTTGAGTTTTAATTTATTTACAAAGATGTCGCCACGCTGTGGCTTAACAGTAGCGGCATTGCCGCAAAACCTTTATAGAAAATGAGACCGGTTTCTCCTTTTTGCTCGTTCCTTTCGGTCGAAATGATCCATCCTGAAATTATGAAGTCGAAGAATCCGAAAAGGTAATCCTTGATTGAAATTTGAATTTTCGGTTTTTATCGTCGATAGATTTACAGGATTTTTTGCCAAAGACAAAATCCTCCTGTCCATCTTGATCATCCTGTTAATCCTGTCAAAAAACATTTTTATTTTATCTTTTCCAAACCGGTTCTAAAAGGTTGCTTAAGATATCGCCACACTGTGGCTTAACAACAGTAGCGACATCGCCGCGAAACCTTTGTGGAATATTGATATTGTATGGTTCTCAAACAACACGAAATCTATTCAGAAAGAATTCTTTCCCTGAAAATTCAAACAACCTCTAAAAAATTAAAGAGTCAAATCTACAATATTTTTTCGAATCCTTTGGGAAAAAGGACAAAAGCTCCGGTAGTAAAACGAACCGCACCCCCCCGGAAAAGAAAAGACGGCTTCGAAGCAAGTCCGCAACCGTCTTTTATGTTTCTTCGCAAAAACGGGAATTTATCCTTTCCGTGCAATCACTTTCCGCGCTGCTTCTACAATGTCCGGCGTATCCAATCCGTAAAATGCCATCAATTCTTCCGGTGTTCCGCTTTGCCCGAAGGTGTCGTTTACAGCCACCATTTCCAACGGCAAGGGATTTGTAAAGCAAAGCAATTGCGCAATGCTGTCGCCCAGGCCCCCGTTTTTCATATGTTCTTCACAGGTAACCACACACCGGGTTTTTGCCGCCGAACGCAAAACCGCTTCCGTATCCAGCGGTTTGATGGTGTGGATATTGATCACTTCGGCCGACACGCCTTGTTGTTCCAAAATTTCAGCCGCTTCCAAAGCCTTCCAAACCAAATGCCCGGTAGCAATCAACGTGACATCCGTTCCTTCCTGCAATAGCAAGGCTTTTCCGATTTCAAACGGCAAATCGGCCGGAATAAAATTCGGCACTTTGGGGCGTCCGAAACGCAGGTAAACCGGGCCTTGATGGTTTGCAACCGCAATCGTTGCCGCCTTTGTCTGGTTAAAATCGCAGGTATTGATCACCGTCATATGGGGCAGCATTTTCATCAACCCGATGTCTTCCAGGATTTGGTGCGTTGCACCGTCTTCACCCAGCGTAACGCCGGCATGCGAAGCGCAAATCTTCACATTTTTATTGGAATACGCCACCGATTGGCGGATTTGATCGTACACCCGGCCGGTACTAAAATTGGCGAAGGTTCCGGTATACGGAATCTTGCCGCCGATAGTAAGCCCTGCGGCCACCGAAATCATATTGGCTTCGGCAATTCCGGCCTGGAAAAAGCGTTCGGGAAATTCCTTGGCAAAGGCATCCATTTTCAGTGATCCCGTCAAGTCGGCGCATAAAGCGACAACGTCCGGATTGATTTTTCCCAGTTCCGACAAACCGCTTCCAAAGCCGGAGCGGGTATCTGCATGATTTAAAACAGTATATTTTTTCATTTCTTCAAAAAATTCAAGGATGAGGATCGAACGTTAATTTTTCGCCTTTTTGGGTACCAACAAAAAATACAGCAACAGGAAAAAGGCAAGGGCGGCTATGACCGCCGAAAACAATTCATAAGGAGGAAGGGAATAGACCAATCCGAATGCGGCCAAACTACTCACGCCGACAATCCAAATCAGCTCGGTTCTTTCTTTTTGAGCTTTTTCCGAGTTCTTGATCCGGATACTTCCAAAAATGCCGATGCATGCAGCGATTCCAATGCCGGTCACAACGGGAAGTTTGTATGGAGCCTGCGAAAAACCAAGCCATACGCAAACACCTGCCATAGCAAGCAAGAGCAAGAAAACTTTCAATTTATCGGCCATGAATCAGTTTGCAGGTGGTTGGGCAAAAATAGCAAAAAAAGCCCATCCGGAAAATTTTCATTTTTAAAAATTTCCCCAAATTCCTACCTTTGTTGCTATGATACTTGTTACAGGCAGCACCGGTTTGGTAGGCAGTTACCTGCTTTACGAATTAACCCGCTCGGGACAAAATGTCCGGGCATTGTACCGTTCGCAAAAAACACGTTGTGCGCCGGTGGATATTTTCAAGAACCTGACGGATCATCCGGCTGAATTACTTTCCCGGATCGAGTGGGTGGACTGCGATGTATTGGATGTTTACGGTTTGGATCAGGCTATGCAGGGCATTACCCGGGTGTACCATTGTGCGGCCATCGTATCTTTTGACCCCCGGCAAAAAAAGCAATTGCTGCAAACCAACATCGGGGGAACCGAAAATGTGGTAAACGCCTGCTTGCGGCATGGTGTTGAAAAACTGGCTTATGTAAGTTCCATTGCGGCTCTGGGAGAACCGGAAAGCGGCCAACTGATCGATGAAACAGCCAAATGGGCAACCTCAGGCAAAAACAGTGTTTACGCCATCAGCAAGTATGGAGGTGAACGGGAAGTTTGGCGCGGCATCGAAGAAGGGCTGAACGCCGTGATTGTCAATCCGTCCGTTATTTTGGGCGCCGGAAGCCATCCGCGTGCCGTAAATAGCTTGTTATACGGAATTCATGAACTGACCCGTTTTTACACCAACGGGGTTACCGGTTATGTGGATGTGAAAGATGTGGTCGGGGCGTTAATCCTGCTGATGAACAGCGAGGTGAAAAACGAGCGTTTTATTTTGAGTTCCGAAAATGTTTCATTTCGTGAAATTGTAGCAGCTGTTGCCCAAATTGCCAACAAACCCAAGCCCGGCATCCCGTTGAACCGGCATTTGTTGTCCCTGGCTTGCGGGTTCGATTATCTGCGCAGCAAATTGTCAGGAAAAAAACAATTGCTTACCCCCGACAGTATTCGTTCGGCTTTAGCCAAAACGTATTATTCTTCCGAGAAATTCAAAAAACAGTTTTCCTTCGAGTTTATTCCCGTCAAAGAAAGTTTGAGAACCACCTTCGAAATGCTCAGAAAAATCAAGGAATCGAACTGAGTTCTTTTTTCGACAGGATTTACAGGAAATTTACGAAATAAAAAACATGTAAATCTCGCCTGGAACAAATAACCTTTTACCTTGTTGCAAGGACGTGTACCTTAAATGTTTATTTTAACGGTAACGGCACAAGAATGGTCTAAACAATCCCCTCCGGATTTCGCCTTTTCTGGAATAAAAACAGGAGAAAAACCTACCGCCTTTATTTTAGCGGTTCTTTCGATATCTATTGAACCGAAAGACGATCCAATCTGTTTGGTACTAAAGTTTAGTATTTTATATGAAAAAGCTATTATTACTTTTTGCATTTTTTATTGTGTATTTCGAATCGGAAAGCGCCGAACTCTTTTCTAAGCCCAACCCGGCTGGAGATACGGCGGTAAACACAAAAAAGAAAGTTTCCTTTCGCGATAGCTTGGACGGCGCCTTTGACGTGAGCGACTTTCTGATTACGGTGCACGGTTTTATCCCTGTCCCGACGTTGGTTACCGAACCGGCTTTGGGAGGAATCGGTGGAGCCTTGGGGCTGGTATTTATGCAGCCGCCCAAACATTTCGTTCCCTCGGAAAAACAAAAAACACCTCCGCGCCCAACCATTGCCGGAGCGGGGGGAATGTATACGGCAAATAATTCGTGGGCTGCGGGAGGGTTCTATACCTCCGAATGGGCAAAATACGGAATTATCTATACGGCAGCCAGCGCTTATGCCGACATAAACATGAATTTTTACCGCACCCTTCCTCTAACGGAAAAGGAAGTGCATGCGTTGTTCAATTTCAAAAGTATTCCCGTTTACGTTGCAGCCCGGAAAACGATTGGCGAACGGTTTTCGGCCGGCCTTAAGTATATGTTTATAAAAACAGACGTTTCCCTGGCGAAGGGTGATACGCTGGATGGGCATACTTTTTTCAATCAATTGCTGGAAAAACTCGAAAATAAAACCCAGGTTAGCCGGATCAGCCCGACTTTCACCTTTGACTCCCGCGACAATATGTTCTCGCCCAACAACGGCATCCGGATCGATGCACAAATGGATTGGTCGAACAAGGCATTGGGCAGCGATTTTAATTTCATCCAAACAGGCGTAGAAGCGTATGGGTACAAAACGTTCCTGAAGCCCTGGGTCGCTTCGTTACGTTTGGAATGGGAACAAATGTTTCAAGATGCTGCGTTCTATATGCTCCCGGCCATCAGCCTGCGCGGCGTGCCCGCAAACCGGTATCAGGGAAGTATTACTGCCTTGGCTGAAACCGAGCATCGTGTAAATATTTACAAACGCTGGGCGGTTGTCGGTTTTGCCGGGTTGGCAAAAGCCTTTGACACCTACCCCGGGTTTTCGGATGCAGATTGGATTTACAATTACGGCGGAGGAATCCGTTACCTGATTGCACGGAAATTCAAGTTGCAAATGGGGGTAGATGTCGGCTTTGGCCCCGATAGTTGGGGCGTGTACATTGTTTTCGGAAGTGGTTGGTTGCGGGATTAAATTGCCTGCAAAAATGTATCTTTGCATTTTGCCGAATCCCAATTACTTTTTTATTTGATGATGAAACAATCCCGTTTTTTCGTAATTCTTTTTTTATTGATGATGACTATGTCCCTCCACGCCCAAGTAAATGAAACCCACGGATGGAAAAAAATCGATCCTAAAAATTTAAATGAAAACGCTACCCGACTGATTGGCGACGATTGGATGCTTGTTTCGGCAGGGACCAAAGACCATATGAATATGATGACCGCCTCCTGGGGCGGCCTCGGCAATTTGTGGAACAAGCCGGTAGCTTTTATTTTTATCCGCCCGCAACGTTACACCTTCCAATTTCTTGAAAAAAACGACCGTTTTGTCATTACATTCTTCCCGCAACAGTATAAGGAAGCGCTTGTTGTTTGTGGATCCGTTTCGGGAAAAGATGTGAATAAGGTGGAAAAATCGGGATTGACTCCCCTCTTTACGGAAAACGGTTCGCCTGCTTTTTCGGAAGCCCGGATTATCATCGAATGCAAGAAAATTTACGCCGATTTTATCGATGAAAAAAGTTTTATCGATGCTTCTCTTGTACCCAGCGTTTACCCGGAAAAGGATTTCCACAAAATGTATATCGGCGAAATCCTGAATTGCTGGGTGAAAGAATAAAATCTAACGGGTTAACGGCCGGCTGGGATGAACAAACAAAATGTCGTCCGTAAGTTCCCTTTGCAAGGGGTACAACTTCCCTTTTTTGAGGACAAACGGGTTATAACCCATGTTTTGGAAAATCTCGATTATTTTCGGGCGGTTGTCTCCGCCAGTTTCTATTAGTATGGTGGGTAAATGTTTTTTGATGACTTCCCCGATCTCGGGAATGATCACGCTTTCATAACCCTCCACATCGCATTTCAGAAAATCCAATTTCGGCAACGCACCGAACAATTCGCTGCCTTTCCGCATTTCGGCCTGAAACATTATTTCCGGATTTTCGCCTTGTTTGTCGGAATCCAGCACAAAATGCGATCCGGAAGCCACATAGCCGTTTTTTTTCAACGAATCATTTCCCAACTGGATGGTTTTGTTTTCGGCTCCCAAAGCATAGGGGTATATTTCAACGCATTTGTACTTGCGGCTGTTTTTAACGAGCACTTTTCGGATTGGCTCTACCGGCTCCACGGCATAAACTTTTCCGTTTTTTCCGACCCACCGGGCAAACAGGCAGGTAAAGTATCCCAAATTGGCGCCGATATCCAGCACGGTATCCCCTTTTTTGACGACTTTTTTCAAAAAATACGGATATTGAATACCCGAATTGTAGCGCAAGATCCCGGTGCGATAAGTGAAAAAATAAAGCCTGCTTAAAATGGTAAGGTATTGTTCAAAAGAAAAAGTCCGGTAGAGGAGTTGTCTTATTTTTTTCATGATTCGGAAACAAAAAATGCAGCGTGGGGAATTCCACGCTGCAAATATACTCAAATTAAAGAATCCCTATGTGATTAAGGGCGGCGATTGCGATCCGGTTGCGACCGGACAAAATTATTCAGCTCCTCTTTTGAACTGGAATACGAAAAACAATCGTTGACCAAATAGAATTTTTCCGGATCAGCCAAAGAATAATAACCAACCTTTGCGATCTCCAGTTTATCCGATTCATAACTGAGAAGGTTCAGCATTTCTTTTAATTGCTCAACCGTGATGCAGCCGGAAGCCAGAATTTGCTGGGCAATGTTTTTTTTATCGGAAGCAAAACTTGCTTTCTTAATCTGGTCTTTTGCCATTTGAAAATCCCGTTGATTCATGGCTTGATTGCAACCGTCCCGTTGGGGATTCCGGTCGTGGTCATGGTCGCGATCAAAATTCCGGTCATGATCCCGGTCCCGGTCGTAATCCCGATGTCCGTCATCACCCCGATGATCGTCATCGTGCCGTCTGTCTTTATCATACTCGTACGGGCTTTTATACCTGTTTGTGGTGATAACGGTAATATTACAGCAAGAATGGTTGTGGTTGTTGTTCGGCGGCAAAAAGCGATCCGGTTTTAATGTGTATTTCCCTTTCCCCACACGGTCGATGGCATAAGCCACATCAACCGGCCTTCCGCGTTTGTCGTTCATCATCACCTTTTTATGGATCTCCGCACGGTTGGGATTATCCATTACAATGGTCAGCCGGCAATGGGATTTTCCGATGCCGTAAATTGTAAACATGGTTTGGGGTTCCTTGGACTGGAAAATGCCGTCGATGGAAATCCAAAAGTGGGAGCCTGTATTGCTTCGAATTTGGAGCGACGAAGCTTGTTGGGAAAATGCCTGAATGCCCGCCAAGGCAAAAATAATAGAAATTACTATCCGTTTCATATGCTATTTGCTTTTGTTTGAAGCAAAGGTAACAAAAACCAAATTTTTGGCAAGTTCTTAAGAAAAAGATAACAATTTCATCTTCGCAAACAGCCGAGATTACAACGGTTGCAAAATTTTCCGGCAGCGTTCGACTACATCAATTTTTGGAAGGCTTGCCACCAACGATCGGGAAGTTCATTTGTGCTTGCCTTTTGGTAATCGTTGTAAGAACAGGGAATAATATAATGTTGATGATACTTTTCTTTGACGGCTTCGGTGCATTTTACTTCCATCCACCAACGGGCCGATTTTTTGCTTTTGTAAAACACAATCCCGTCTTCGTCCTCTGCTACCTGCACTACGTAACGAATAAACGCTTCGCTGTCGGGTTGCGGAAATTCGTTCGGGCGATTGTAAAACCCATTGATAAAACACCACAACATTTGCGCGCCCAAATGAGCAGTTTGTCCCCGTACATCCAAATCGGGATTTAGTTCAAAGATGCCAAAACTGGTTAACCGGTCGTTCATTCCCGCATAGTGGGCAATCTGACAAGCTTCATCTCCGTAAAATCCATTGGGCGTTGCGTTTCCGTTGCCCGGAGCTTCGCTTTGCCGGATGGCGGAAACATCAAAGGTTACCATATCCGCATTCCGGATCAAAGGCTCTGTTTCGGGAATATTCGATTGCGCAAGTCCTGCACGGCAAGTATCGAAAAACAATTTTCGCATCAGGTCGATGCTTTCGGGATTTACGAGATACGTTTGAAACCCCAGGTTGGTATAATTGAAAAGATAATTCGGCTTATTGACGATGATATGGCTTACATACGAACGGGAAGAGATTTGTGTTGTATTGTCCCCCAAATCAAATTGGTTGTCGACTGCCGTAATATTGATGATTTGTCCAAGCTTCTCATACGCTTTATACATGGCATAGCTCAGATGCTGCCCCCCGCCAAGCACAACCGTTACAATTTTCTTTTTCAGCAATACCGCCATGACTTCCGTAAGGGCAAAAAACGTGTCTTCCAGTGTGTCGCCTGCCTGGATATTCCCCAAATCGGCAACTTTCAAGTCAAAGTCTCCGGGATAAAGCCGGTAAAAATACTCCCGGATGGCATCGGGCCCTTTTGCACAACCTTTGTTATGGAGAGCGTTCCGGTCTTCTTCCACTCCAACGATGGCGATATCCACCTGATCCAAATCCGGAAAGTGCTTTTCGGTATGCCTTGCAATCCATTCTCCCATTTGCCTGCTTGAAGGCATCGATGAATCTGCTAAATCAATATTTTGAACGGGTTTTAAATAAAAAGAAATATCCATTTAAAAACGAATGGTTTAGAATGTCAGTATTTTATTTTGAGTAGGGGATTCAAAAGTACAACCTTTCTGGAAGAACAAACGGTGATTTTATCCATTCCGGATCAACACTTCGATCGCTCCGTTGCCGTATTTTTCAAAGGATGCGGCACGAACCTCCATCAATTCATAATCATGCAATTTCCCCAGGATCATTTGCTTCAATGTGCCGTTTCCGATTCCGTGAATAAAAACCACCTTCCGGTAATTAAAGGCAATGGCGCTTTCCAGCATTTTTTCGAAGTACCGGATTTGCACCTGCAAGATTTGGTGCGGGGAAAGTTCGGCAAAATCGTCACGCAAAGTCGAAATATGCAAATCTACCTCTGCTTCAAGCGGCGCAATCTGGTGACGGTCGATGTCCGCTCCGACTTTAAACTGCAAGGCCGAAACGGGTAGGGGTTCATTTTGCGATTTTTCCAAAATCAGTTGGTCGACGGTCGAAGGCAGCCGCTCCAGTTCGCAAAGGGTATAAACCAACGCTTTCCGGTCGTAAAGCAACGCAAAAGCAGGAAAAGAGCCTTCGGTATAAAAGCGGGAAGCTTTGATCCGGAATTCCTGACTTACAGGCGCCAACACGCGCACCGATTGTTCGCTGTGAAAAAGCAGTTGAACGATTCCCGAACTCCATTTGCCGACCTCTTCCCTTTTGATGGTATCCACCAACAGCTTGGAATGCCTGGGAATGCTTCCGTAATCGAAACCGCAGTATGAGTTGTCTTCTTCTTTGGAGAAAATGCTGAATAGCAAATCCGCATCGGTATGGTTCAGCAAAAATACTTCCAGATCGCCCAAAACCACATCTTCGTCACGAAGCGGCACAAAGGCCATATACACGCCTTTGGCAACGGGCTTTGAGTTGGCAGCCGGCTGGATTTTGGAAACCGGATCGAATGATTCGGAAGCCGGTGCCCGCATTTCCACTTTGGCCGGTTTTTGCTCCGGTAATTTGGGTTGATTCCGGATATCTACTTTTACATTGGATTCGCTTCCTTTGGCAAAGATTTCCGCCGATTTTCCTTGCGGATCAATCAAGATGAGGTTCGCAACCAGGGTCGGGATTTCAAATCCGTCTTCAATAGCCACCGAGGCCATTACGCTATTGATCATCCTTACCACAACACCGCCGCCCTTTTCATTTAAAAAGCGGACTTTATCTCCGGGTTTAAATTCCATTTTATGCTATTCGACTAAAACTGCAAAGGTAGTACAAGATGCGGAAAAACAGCAAGAAGAATTCCGAACTCGTTTTTACCGCTTTTTATTGCAAAATCCTTGAAAGTCGCACGGGTAGGGATTCGTACATTGTTCGCCCATTTCAATCTCCGGCATATGGGGCAGCAGTACCACTTGTTTCATGGCCTCGATGTTTTGGGCAATCCAAGTAGTTTTTGTGCGCGCTTCTTCGATCACGCTTTGAAAAAGAAACAATTGCTGCAAATCGGTTTCTCCCGCCTCCGCCGCCTCCGCATTGACATAAACCAATTGAAAATCATTCAAGGCAAGGCCGGAATTTGTAATAACATAATGCTGCAGAAACGCATCGTTAAAATAGGTTTCGGAAAGGGCTCTCGAGCTTTTTACTTCGTAAGCGTTCCAACCGTTTTCGGTTTTTACTAAAATATCAATGGCGCAAATCACATCATCAAAGACAAAACAGGCTTCATAAAGCACGGGGATTTCTTTGGCCATCAGTTCCGCTGTTTTCTTTGCGGAAGCTTTGCTCGGACGCGACAACTCCACGCCATTCGGGAACAGTTGCTGCGCCAGCTTTCCGATATCGTGCCCCCGTTGGAATTTTGCCAGTTGCTCCGGTGAAATCGGATCCCGCAAATAGTAGCGGTTCTTATGTAAGTACAATGATTTTAAACATTGCAATCCCCGTATGTAAGTCGATTTGGAAAGCATTCCTGATTTTTTGATTCTGATTGTTAATTCCTTACTGTTTCGATTTAAGTACGATTTTCACTTAATCCGAAATTCAAAACGGTTTTTTTCTGCAAAAATTTTCTCACTTGGCGTTTTCCAATTTCACATCGGCAACGGAAAGGATGATATGCATTTTTTCTACCTTTTCAAGATTCATGTCGGGCTGTCCCAACGTCATCAACACCTTATACTTTCTTTTCCAGGAGAGATCTCCGATATCCATAAACCTTGCGACATCGGTAATTTCCGCATTGGGCGTTTTGTAAAACAGTTTAGGCTCTTTCTGCCATAGAACATCCCCGTTCTCATTTTCCTCTCCGAAACGTACGGAAAACTCGTATGAGTTTCCTTGTTCCAGCTGGATAAAGCGCACAGTATCGATTTGGTAATAGAGCTTCGAGTTTTCGATTTCGTATTTCCGTTTTACCCAGGTAATGTTCCCGGTATGAAACACTCTTAACAACGGCTTGGCTTCAATACAGATTTTGTTATTGAAGCAGACTTTTGCATTGAGATCGTTTATTTCGATCGCAGGCGTGCAGTTTTCGCAGTTTTGCAACCCCGTCTCACTGGGAGTCCCATACTTGATGATCAGAACCATGGCCGCAACAAAGATTCCGATCAACAAAACAATGATCACTCCTTTTACGCTCAACATGCCAAAAAAGGAGGCTTCGCCTTCGGAAGCCGTTACATCTTTCCGGAATTTTTCGCTGAAGACAAATCCTCCCATCGTGAGTAACAGCACCGCGCCGATAATGACAAGGCCAATGGTATAATAATTCCCCATTTTACAAGGTTTTTGGTTTAAGCAAATATATAAAAAAACTGGAAATCAAATTTTTGCAGGAAACAATTTCATTCATTGGCCAAAAAATCAGGCAATCTTTCAAAAGGATAAATTTCGTTCGTTCAAAGTCTTCAATGGTTTATATTTCGTTGATTTAAAGAATTTTTAATAATTTTCTTGTCTTGATTTTACCCTTATTTATTGCCCTTTTTGAAACTATTTTTTTATATTTGCCTGATAAAATATTTCCCCCATGTCAAAAAACACCACTCCTGTTATCGAAACTTCTTCCGTGAATTTAATCGGCAACGGAACCGAAATTATCGGAAACATTCAACTTACCAGTGATATCCGGGTAGATGGTAAAATTACCGGGAATATCCAATCCACCGGCCGGGTTTTGGTGGGAAATTCCGGAGAAATAGAGGGAAATGTCTATTGTAAAGCAGCGGATGTGGCAGGGAAAATAAAAGGAAATGTTACGGCATCCGAAAACATCACGTTAAAAAGCAATGCGTGCATTATCGGAGATCTTGCAACCATAAAATTGTCCGTTGAGTTGGGCGCGCAGTTTACAGGCATGTGCAAGGTTTCGCCGGAAGAACTTCCCACAGAACCGACAGGCAAGTAAATTGCCCGGCCAAAATCGAAAAAGTTCAAAGCATTCATTGTCCCGGCAGAATCCTCTTCCTTTACCAATGTGCTAATCCAAAATACAAGCGCATAAAGTTCTCGATGTACTTTATGCGCTTGAAAAAGAAAATGCGATGCTTAGGCTAAGGTATTCTTTATCCTTTCTTCCTGCGACATATTAGCCAGTTGTTCGACTTCATCCACATCAAGCCCCAACAAAGCAGCGATTTGGGTTCCGTAATCGGGATGCGCTTTGTAAAACAAGGCCGTTTGTCTTTTTTGTAACCGCAGTTGGGCATTTTTTAAGTGGGAAACAATGTTTTTCACCAAATTATTCCGGTCGTAATCGGTCATGACACGGCTGTAAAGTTCCCCTGCCTGTACAAAATCGATATCCGAAAGTTCAAATTCATGGCGGGCAGCCATGCCGACAACATCCAATGCCGGAGGAGCAAACGATTCCGAAGGTTCGGCGCCGTTGAACGTGTTCGGGTAATAATTGGGCGCCGAAGCTTGTCCCATATTCATAAAACCATCGCGTTGGTAAGTATGGGGGTTTGCATTTTTGGCGGCATTGATCGGGATCATATGAAAGTTGGTACCCAAGCGGTGCCTGTGCGTATCGGCATAGCTAAACAAGCGGCCTTGCAACATTTTGTCGGGCGAAATCCAAATTCCGGGAACCAGGTTTGCCGGGGAAAAAGCGGATTGTTCCACCTCTGCAAAATAGTTTTCGGGATTTTTATTCAATACCATCCTGCCAAACGGAATCAGCGGAAAGTCGCTTTGATACCAAACTTTAGTCAAATCAAAGGGATCGAACTTATACGATTTGGCTTGCTCGGGAGTCATAATTTGTACATAAACATTCCAGGAGGGGAAATTTCCTTGGGCAATATTTTCATGCAGATCACGGGTGGCATGGTCGGGATCAGATCCTGCCAACGCAACGGATTCTGCCAAAGTCAGGTTTTTAATGCCTTGTGCTGTTTTGAAATGCAGTTTGATCCAGAAATATTCCCCCTTTGCATTGTACCACATAAAGGTATGGCTTGTAAAACCATGCATTTGGCGGTAGTTTGCCGGAGTTCCCCGGTCGGAAAACAGAATGGTTACCTGGTGTATACTTTCGGGAGTCAACGACAGAAAATCCCAAAAAGCATCGGGATCGGGTAGGTTGGTTGCAGGATTTTTCTTTTGGGTATGAATGAAATCCGGGAATTTAATGGCATCGCGGATAAAAAACGTAGGTGTATTATTCCCCACCATATCGTAATTGCCCTCTTCCGTGTAAAATTTTACGGCAAAACCGCGGGGATCCCGTGCCGAATCGGGCGAACCCTTTTCACCACCCACTGTAGAAAAACGGACAAAGACATCGGTCTTTTTCCCTATTTCCGAAAGAAAAGCGGCCCGGGTGTATTTTGTTACATCGTGTGTCACTTCAAAGTAACCGTGAGCGCCTGCCCCTTTGGCATGTACGACCCGCTCGGGAATTCGTTCCCGGTCGAAATGAGCCAGTTTTTCGATTAAATGGACATCGGAAACCAATGTATAAGAGGGGTTTCCTGTAGTGATGGATGCCTGGTCATTGGACACAGGATTCCCTTGGTTTGTGGTTAGAATTTGTTTCTTTTTTTCCATGTTCGTGTGATTTTGAGTGATATTTTATGAGTTGATAGCTTCAGAATACTTCGGATATACAAACAAAAATTCAACAATCTGTTTCTTCACAAAGATAATATCTGAATCCGAATTTTTGTTATTTGTCTTGTAGAAAATTCTGCAACAAGATGAAAATTTTGTCTTGGAAAATTGCAGGAAATAAAAAAGGCTTATTGAAATAGTTCTCAATAAACCTTTTTCGAATTACACTATAAATGAAGCCTTACGGCCCTTTTTTCATCGGATCATTCCGGCATGTGTTTTTAGAACGGCAAAATCTTTTTTCCCCGTGCAGCTTCCAACAACTCGGCCATAGAAAGGTAAAATGCGCTGGCTCCGCAAATCACGCCAACACACCCGGCAGCAATGCCGATGGCATGGGATTCCGTCCAATTGTGAACAGCCAACAGTACAAACAAAACGACCAACGAGCCGAATACAAACTGCAACACACGGCTCCCGCCCCAAGTGCCGATCCACATGAAAAATGAGAAAAGTCCCCAGATAAACAAATACCATCCCATAAACGCCGGATCGGGTGCAATGGCTTTGGAAGCGCCCATATCGGGCAACAGCCAAATGGCAACCAAACTAAGCCAGAAAAATCCGTAGGATGTAAATGCCGTTGCTCCAAAGGTGTTTCCTTTTTTGAATTCCATAATGCCGGCAATTACTTGCGAAATGCCGCCGTAAAAAATCCCCATCGAAAGAATGACGGCATTTACCGAGAAAAATCCCATGTTGTGGATGTTTAATAAAATCGTTGTCATGGCAAAGCCCATCAACCCTAACGGAGCGGGATTAGCAATTTTTTGTTCCATTTTGTTCGGTTTTTTATAAAATTTTGATTAGTAAATAATTATCGAATCGCCTTGAAATTGGCGGCGCAAAGATAGGTCAAAGTTTCGGTTTTGCTACAAATCTTGAGAAGGGGGGTGTTTCAAATCTTTTTAAGAAAATTTAAGTCCTGTATAAAAATATAGTTTTTTATGCTACTTTTGAAAAAGTTTTCCAAACATCGATGATCCTTAAAAATGGACGTATGAAACAGCTATTTACAAGTCTCTTTTCAAAATTGCTTTTTTTAGCATTCTTATTATTAACGGGTTGTGCATACAATAGTGAGGAAGAATTGTATTCCGAACAAATTTGCGATACAATTCATGTTACTTATGACTCGCCGGTTAAAGGCATTATTTCGGCAAATTGCAACAGTTGCCACAATAGTTCCGCTCCTGAGGGCGGCGTCATATTGGACAACTACAACGATTTATCGCTGTATGCGGCTGCCGGGCTGTTGGTAAAAGTAATCAATTACGATCCCTCGGTGCCGCCTATGCCGCAAGGAGCCAACCAGTTGCCGGAATGTAGCCGCGCACAAATCGGGAAATGGGTCGAATTGGGAATGCCGCAGTAAATCCGAATGGCAAATCCGGATTTGGTTTATGGACCTTCGTTTGTTTTGGAATCCTACAAAAAGAATCTACGAACATTTTTAAAATAGATCAATCATGAAAAAAATGAAATTCGGAATGGTGGCCATCTGGAGCCTTGTAGTGGCAGCCCTTATTGTGGTAGCGGTTTATTTTTTCTATATTAACAAGCCACAGCCTAATTACGACAAGCTTTCTCCTGATTTTTCGCTGAGTGCGGCGCAATTGTACACTGAGTTTACTACAGATAAAACGGCGGCAACAGCCAAGTACAACGGAAAAATGGTCGCAATTACCGGTATTCCCAAAGCCATTGAAAAAACCGACAGCACCCGGGTGGTGGTGTTTTCGTTCCAGGAAGGAATGTTCGGCGACGAAGGGGTTCGTTGCGATTTACTCAAAAAATATTTTGAAGCGGTCGATCAGCTCAAACCCGGTGATTCTGTGAAGGTGAAAGGCTTTTGTGCCGGGTATAATGAAACCGATGTGATTTTGGAGCACGGTTCCCTGCAAACGAAGTAACTTTTTCCAGCCGGTATCATCGATTTTTTTCTATTATTTCTTCGATTTAAATTGTTTTTTATATGAAGTTTTTTACTCCCTTTTTCGTATTTCTATTGCTGCTTTTAAACGGATCCTGCTTTTCGCAGGATTTACTGAATGCAATATCCAATCCCGATGGTGAAACGGCCAAAGCTACAGCCGCTTTTAAAAGCAGCCGGGTGGTGATCGGGCAATCTATCGAAAATCCACATAACGGCGATTTGAATTTCGTGATTTCGCACCATTTCGGAGCGCTGAATTCGGGATACGAAAACTTATTCGGATTGAAAGAAGCGTATGTAAGGATCGGATTCGACTACGGGATCAACTCGCGCCTAGCCGTGGGCTATGGTTTAAGCGCTTTTGAAAATACCTGGGATATTTCGGCGAAATATAAACTGCTGGAACAGCAAACCGGCAAACGGAACATTCCGCTCAGCGTGTCACTGTTTGCAAGCGCTGCGGTGGAAACGTTGCCCTGGAAAGATACCAGCGTCAGCTACCCGTTTGTAAACCGCCTGTCGTATGCGTATCAAATTCTGGTTGCCCGGAAATTTTCAAAAAACCTGACGCTGCAACTGATGCCCGAAATGGTTCACAAAAATTATGTGCAAACCGAAGCAGATCATAACGATATTTTTGCGTTGGGATTCGGGGGACGGATGAAGTTTTCGAAACGGGCTTCCGTAAATGCGGAATATCATTATGTGTTTCCGGATCAAATCCACTGGAAGCATTACAACTCGTTTTCGGTGGGCCTCGATTTGGAAACCGGAGGGCATGTTTTCCAATTATTTGTCACCAATTCGATGGGCGCCATCGCCCAATCGTTTATCCCCGGCACTTTCTCCGTTCCGGAAACGGGCTCCTTCTTCTTCGGATTCAACATTTCCCGTGTATTTACGTTGAAAAAGAACAAATCGTGGTAGCATTTCCGAAATTTTGCCAATATTCCAGAATATTTTTACTTTTGCCCCTAAACAGATCATAAGCAATTGTATTTTATGCAAGACAAAATGGAAGAATTAGACCGCACGGACAATCGGGAAAAGGAAGACGTATTTTCACGCTCCATCAAAGCCGGAAAAAGAACGTACTTTTTTGATGTAAAACGCACACGCGACGAGCAATTGTATTTGACCGTTACGGAGAGCAAACGTCGATTTGACAACAATCTTGGAAAATTTTACTACGAAAAGCACAAGCTCTTCCTGTATCGCGAAGATTTTGAAAAGTTTGTTACCAGTCTCCAGGATTCAATCAGTTTTATCGAAACCGGCGTGGTACCGCCCGAAAGGTTCTACGATGCGCCGGCATCTGACTCCGAGATGGACGAGTTTGAAAAAGGATTTGATGAAATGATCAAGTAGCCGGTCCCTTACATTCAAGGGGTCTGGGTTCATGCGCCATTCTTGAAAAGAAGAAATTTATTTTATTTAAACTTTTGTAAAAAGTAGTCTGCAAAAACGGTTTCTCTTACCTTTGCAAAGGTAAGGGCGTTTTTCGTCTGTTTCGTCTATTTACCTGGTAAATAGAGCCAGTACATCAATTTTAATCAAGTGAAAAATGGGTAAAGTTATCACCATTGCCAATCAAAAAGGTGGAGTCGGAAAAACAACGTCAGCAATAAACTTGGGGGCAGCCTTGGCCGTATTGGAGCGAAAAACCTTGCTTATTGATGCAGACCCGCAGGCCAATGCCACATCCGGCGTCGGATTTGATCCTAAAAACATTAAAACAAGCATTTACGAATGCATCATTGAAGAGGTCGACCCGAACAACATTGTACTGAATACCGCTACGCCGAACCTGGATTTGATTCCGGCACATATCGACCTGGTCGGAGCCGAAATCGAGATGATCAACCTACCGAATCGCGAGTTCATGATGAAAAATACGTTGGATAAGTTGCGCGAAAAGTATGATTTTGTATTGATCGACTGTTCTCCGTCGTTGGGCTTGGTTACCGTCAATGCGTTGGCTGCTGCCGACTCGGTGATCATTCCCGTTCAGTGCGAGTATTTTGCCTTGGAAGGCTTGGGAAAATTGCTGAACACGATAAAAATAGTTCAGTCGCGTTTAAATCCGAAGTTGGACATCGAAGGGATTCTTCTTACCATGTATGACAAGCGGATTCGCTTGGCCAACCAGGTAGTCGAAGAAGTAAAAACGCACTTCCAGGACATGGTTTTCCAAACACTGATCGCACGGAATACCCGTTTGGGGGAGGCTCCCAGTTTCGGAGAAACCATTTTGATGCACGACATCAACAGTGCCGGGGCTGTTAATTACCTGAATCTGGCCCGCGAAATACTTCAAAAAAACGATTTAACGTTGCTAAAACGAGCCGACAAAGAGATTACCAACCTGGACTAATTTTTTTGAAACATTGGAACAAGGAGTTTGTTCTGATCGTTATCGGGTATCTCAAGTCACTTCATTACCATTAAATATAACACCCTGTTGCACCATGGCAAATCAAAATAAAAAAAATTCACTGGGACGCGGTCTTTCTGCCATACTTTCGAGTCCGGAAACCGACATTACATCCAAAGATATATCGGGAGATTATGTAACCGGGGCTGTTGCAAGCATTCCCATTGACAAGATTGAAACCAATCCATTTCAACCGCGTTCCGAGTTTGAAGAAGTGGCTTTACAGGAACTTGCCAGTTCCATCAAAGAACAAGGAATCATCCAACCCCTGACCGTCCGGAAATTGGGTTATGATAAATACCAGCTTATTTCAGGCGAACGACGTTTGCGCGCTGCCAAATTGGCCGGGTTAACGGAAGTTCCCGCATATATTCGCGTAGCAAACGACGAGCAAATGCTGGCATGGTCATTAATTGAAAATATCCAGCGCCAGGATCTCAACGCCATCGAAGTGGCCATCAGTTACAACCGCTTATTGGAAGAGTGCAACCTTACCCAGGATGAGTTGAGTAAACAAGTCGGCAAAAACCGGGCAACCATTTCGAATTATGTGCGTTTGCTAAAGTTACCGGCCGAGATTCAAGTGGCTTTGAGAAACGGTGATTTGTCTATGGGGCATGCCCGTTCGTTGATCAACATCGACAATCAGGAACAACAGTTGAAAATTGCCCGTCTGGCTATTTTGAACGGACTTTCCGTGCGTGAAATCGAGGCCTTGGCAAAAGCAATTTCCGAACCGAACAAACAAGAAGAAACTCCGGAAATTCAACCGGACGAAGAGACCAACCCTGAAGAAGAAGTAAAAGTCCGGGACAAAAAAGAAGAACTTCCCCAAGCCATTTCCCGTTTACAGGAACAAATGCGTAAAAAACTTTCGATGAGAGTGGAATTGCGGTATAGCAAAGGGAAAGGTTCCGTTACCATTCCGTTCCGATCGGAGCGTGAACTGGATTCGATAAAAAAACTTTTAGGTATTTCGTAATTGAATCTTAGAAACAGGTCTTCCCATGTCTTGAAGAGCTAAAAAAACGTGAAAAATTTGAATCCATTTTTTTTCGAAAAAATTCAGGCAAAAAAATTTAAGTGGCTGAATTTATTTTTTTTATTGCTCTTTTTTTTCTATTTACAGTCAAAAACCTTCTGCCAAACGGACACGGTTGCCAAGCAGGCTGTTTCTCCACCCGATAGCATTGTTCTGTCCAACGCTGACAAAACGTCGCCTGCAGCAATTACCGAAAAAAGGCATTCCCCCAACAAAGCAGCTTTGGAAAGCGCTTTACTGCCGGGTTTGGGACAGGCCTACAACAAAAAATATTGGAAAATTCCCGTCGTTTATGCCGGTTTTGGGGTCATGACCTATTTCATTGTGTCCAATAACCGGGAATACGTCGCTTTCCGTGAGGCATACAGCTACAAACTCACGCCCAATCCGACCACCCCTCCGCCAAATAAATACGCTACCGTATATACATCCGACCAGTTAAAGCAACTTCGCGATTCCTACCGTCACGATTTGGAATTGTCATACATCATCACCGGAGCCTGGTATATTATCCAAATCTTGGATGCTGCCGTGGATGCGCACTTTTTTTACTACGACATCACCGATGATCTTTCTTTAAATGTTCAACCGGTTTTGTTTCAACCCGGCAGATTCGGAAATGCAAGGCCTTATGCCGGCGTATCATTCACCTTCAATTTTTAGCCCAACACGAGAAATAACCATTTACAAACACCCTAAAACATACGCACATGAGAATTGCAATCATCGGTTACGGAAAAATGGGGAAAGAAATCGAAATGGTGGCGAAAGAGCGAAACCACGAGGTTGTTTTGATCATCGATAATCCGGAAGATTGGGAAAGAAAACATCCTCTGTTAAAAACTTGCGATGTGGCCTTTGAATTTTCAAATCCACAATCTGTCATTTCGAATATTTTCCGTTGTTTCGAGGTGCAAATTCCGGTTGTTGTGGGAACCACCGGTTGGTATGGTGAATTTAAAGAGGTTTGCGAACGCTGCAGACAGAAAAACGCAGCTTTGTTCCATGCCTCGAATTTCAGTATCGGCGTCAATATCTTTTTTGAAATCAACAAGCATTTGGCGCGGCTCATGAATTCATATCCGATTTATGATGTAAAAATCGAGGAAACGCATCACTTACAAAAGGTGGATGCTCCCAGCGGAACAGCGATCCGGCTGGCCGATGACATTATTAAGAAAAATAATCAAAAAGCGTTGTGGATCAATGCCCATCCTCAAAACGATAACCAGCTGGAGATTATTTCAAAACGCGAAGGCAGTGTTGTTGGAATGCATACCGTCACATGGGATTCGAGCATCGACCAATTGACACTCCGCCATGAAGCCAAAAGCCGGAAAGGTTTTGCCATGGGAGCCGTGCTGGCTGGTGAGTTTTTAAAAGGCAAAAAGGGCATCTTTACGATGAATAATTTGTTAAATTGTTAAAACAAATTTGCAGCGGCAAAAAATAATTACCTGAAAAATAAGTTATTAAATTTTCTCCGGTAAAATTGCATTCTTTAAATTTGTAACCTGAGAGCTTCTTATGCATCCAATGCTTGATGAATTAGACTTAACCCATTTTTATCAGAAATATTAAAAAAACATAGAATTGCGGAAACGCTTCACTTTCAGTATATCACTAAAACCCGTTTTGCCATGACTTTTGAGCTTATTTGTATTGTTTTATTTATGTTTGCGCCGGCACTTGCTTATTGGGTATTTGAAAAAGCCGGTGTAAAAGGATGGAAATCGTTGGTTCCCTTTTACAATTATTGGATTTGGCTGAAAGTGATCGGTAAAAAATGGTGGTGGTATTTGCTGTTACTGATTCCGTTTTTCAATGTATTCATGTTGTTGCTCATGCTTGATTATACCGCATTGTGTTTTAACAAAACCAAAATCGGGCCTCAAGCATTGGCTATTTTCTTTCCAATTGTTTATTTGCCTTATTTGGGGTTATCCCAAAAAGAAAAATATATTAATCCGAAAGAACGGGTTAAAATCAAAAAAAGCGTCAGCCGCGAATGGTTTGATGCCATCGTGTTTGCGGTAGGAGCGGCTTACATCATCCGGATGTTTTTATTCGAATTGTATGTAATTCCTACCTCTTCCATGGAAAAATCGTTGTTGGTCGGTGATTATCTGGTGGTAAGCAAAATCGATTATGGGCCCAAGACTCCGCAAACGCCCATTGCATTCCCCTTTGTCCATCATACGTTACCATTGACACAATTTACAAAATCGTATGTCGAATGGATCAAATTGCCTTATTACCGGTTTACCGGTTTATCAACCATAAAACGCGGCGATGCCGTGGTTTTCAACTATCCCGATGGGGATACGGTCGCTTTAAAAATGCAGAATGTAAGTTATTATACGCTTTTGCGGGTTTACGGGCGGGAACGCGTTTGGAACGATAAAGCAAATTTCGGCGACATTGTGTCCCGTCCGGTTGACAAGCGCGAGAATTACATCAAACGCTGCATTGCTTTGCCGGGCGATACGTTGGAAATCCGTGACCAAATGGTGTATGTTAACGGCAAACAACAAGAACTTCCCGAAAGAGCACAATTCAAGTACGTTGTAACCACAGACGGTTTTTCGTTCAATCAGAAAACGCTTGACAAGCTCGATATGACGGAAGATTTGGAAGTAGGAGAAAACAATCAATACTTGCTCACGCTGACGAGCCAATCGCGCCAACAATTGGAAACAAACCCGTTTGTCAAGTCCATCCATCAAAACGTAGATTCAAAAGGATACTGGCGGCCCGATCTCTTCCCCTTCGACAGTAATTATATTTGGAATCCGGATAATTACGGCCCTTTATACATTCCCAAAGCCGGAGCAACCGTTAGTCTGACATTGAAAACGCTTCCTTTGTACGAGCGAATTATAACCGCTTACGAACACAATACCTTGGAAGTAAAAAACGGGCAAATTCTTATCAACGGACAAGTAGCAACCACCTATACCTTTAAAATGGACTACTACTGGATGATGGGAGATAACCGGCACAACTCGGCCGACAGCCGCTATTGGGGTTTTGTTCCTATCGATCATGTTGTGGGAAAAGCCGTTTTCGTTTGGCTTTCATTAGACAGCAAAAAGTCATGGACAGACGGCAAGTTGCGGTGGAGCAAAATGTTCCGGGTTGTAAAATAAGGACTAAATTTTTATGTCCTATACGAACATTATAATTTCTAAACCCGTTGAAATTAAAATAAGGAATGAAGCAAAAAACACGGTGTTTTTGCTTCATTCCTTTTTATATCAATTCAAAATCTCAATTTTTGCCGGTATGCCGTTCCACTTTAATTCAAAAGAGGTTTCACCCTGAATATTCGTAAAGTTGGTAACTTTTTGTCCATTTACAATTACGGATTTAGCTCCTTTTGGATTCAGCACCGAAAACTGCAGGCTCTTTTCCGTATTTGCCAAAGCATCCAATTTTTCAGCGTCAAGCCAAATCGTAATTTTGTTTTCTTCTTTTTTGCCTTTGTAGCGGATTAAAGCCGCAGCCCGTTGGTCTTGGGGCAAATAAGTATGGCCGTCGTCCTCGTATTGGGTAAATGTGGTTTGCGTGGTTGCCGGATAATAAAACACATGATAAGCTGTTGGATCGTATTGATCCGTCGTGCGAAACGGTTTTCCCGCCAACGGAATAAAAGCGCCTTCTTTAAAAAACACCGGAATTTCTTTAATCGTCAGCGGAATATCCACCCATTTGCCTCCTTCATACTTTTTGTTTGTCCCATCATACCAATTCCCTTGCGGCAAATAAACCTTCCGGGTCGTTTGTCCCTTTTTATAAACCGGAGCAACCAGCATATTTTCGCCCCAGTAATACTCATCGCCGATACGTTGTGCGATGGTGTCATTGGGATGGTGAAAATACAAGGGACGCATTAAGGGAGTGCCGTTTTGTGAGTTTTCGTACGCAATGGAATAATTGTACGGCAACATTTTGTATCGGAAATTCATATAATTGCGCACAATATTTTGCGTTTGTTCATCCCAAAAAACCGGTTCACTGGGGATGTCCGATCCATGCGGACGCAAAACAGGCGTGAAACAAGCAAATTGCAGCCAGCGTGTGTACAATTCGGGATCTTTCACACCCTGTGCAAAACCGCCGGCATCGCTGTGAATGTAGCCCAAGCCATTCATGCTCATCGAAAGCAGTAAAGGCGGTTGTGCTTCGAGCGAACTCCAACCGCGTCCCACATCGCCCGTCCAAGGGAAAATGTTGTAGCGCTGCGTACCGGCAAATCCGGCCCGCATCAAACTGAACAACCGTTGCTGCGGGTAATGTTCGGCATATTTTTCGAATACCATTTTGGCCCAATAATGACCGTAAATGTTGTGCACTTCATTCGCCTTACCGTTCACATGGTGAATATCTTCAGGATGGCTTTCAGGTTCGCCCAAATCACCCCACCAGGAAGCCACGCCGATTTTAATCTGCTTGTTATATTTCTCCCAAAACCAATCCTGTGCCTCAGGTTTGAAAATATCGATCAAGCTGCCATTTCCAAAATAAAACTGTTTATCCAAATAAGGCCTTCCTAAACTGTCTTTGACAAAAATATCGTGAGCCAGAGCGTCTTTGTAAGTCGGCATAGTGTCGATAATGTAAGGCTCGGTAATCAAAATCGTTTTTATTCCTTTATTTTTAAAATCGGCAATCATTTGTTCGGGTTGCGGCCAGGACTTCCGATACCAGTCCAAACGCCCCAAATGTCCCTTAATGCTGTCGCCAAACCAATAAAAATCGATAATCACCGCATCAACCGGAAAGTTTTTTTGGATCATCAGGTTTACAATGCTGTCTGTTTCCTTTTGTGTCCGGTAAGCCATACGGCTCATCAGATTTCCGAAAGCCCAGCGCGGCGGCAAGTTCTGATGTCCTGTTAATGCGGTATAGTTTTTCATAATTCCGGCCCAATTGTTACCGGAAACGACATAATAACGGAGTGTTCCGCCCATTGTTCCCCATTCCAAAATGTCGGATTCGGTTTTTCCTACGTCGGCATACCCTTTTTGCGGATTATCAAACAGTACCGCATACTCACGGTTTGATAAAGTCATGGGAACCGAATAATTGAGCATCAAAGCGCCCATTTCATATCCATAAAACGGGCGGTTATACAACGGCACACGATATCCGCGCCGGTCGATGGAAACAGCGCGTTCGCCCAAACCATAAATGCGTTCGGATTTTTGCATTTTAAAACGGACCCCAGAGTTGTCCGTTTTATGGTAAAATCCTTCTGCTTCCTCCAATAACAATTTTCCTCCACGATAAAAGGCCAGGCGAAAAGGCGATTTACCAACTACAATTTTTACATTGCCCGATTGCAGTTCGTATCCGCTGGGCGTTTGCTTGGTTTGTGTCTGAACGGATTGGGGCAAAACTACTACTGCGTGTGAAGCTTGAGGCCGGTCGGATTCGTTTTTTAACCAAACCACTTCCACTACATCATCAGAAAACGGACGAATCGTAACAATTCCATCGTTGGTTGTACATTGCCAGCCGTTAGCAATTTGCTTTAAGTCCGTTAGCTTACGTGTGTCAAATGTCCGCTGGATTTCTGTTATTTTTGGCGGAATATATCCGTTGATGGGTACTAAAATATCTTCGTTGTCTTTGGTTTTCCCAACAACCGTCCCGGCTTCGTTCCGAAACACAAAAGCCAGTTGCAACGCTTTGTCTTCGGGCTTTAAATTGTAAAACGAGGCCACATGAACCCGGAGCGAGTATAAGTTGGGCTTTACCCGCATCATACGAACGGCGACATCGTCGGTTCCCCAGTTTCCCACCACGTATTTCCAATCGTGTCCGTCCAAACTGCGGGTCGAGATAATTCCGGTATGCAAATAAACTGTTCCGCTGTAATCTTTTAAAGTTTGATTTCCCGCAGCGGCATTGTAGAAAACGGTAACCGTATCGTTTTGTGTGGCATTTACAGGTTCAATCCAGGCAATTTGAGCCGGAAGCGAAAAATAAAAAATAAAAAACGAAATGATCAAGCTTATACGAATTCCAAAACTTTTCATGGTAAATTGTTTTAGTAAGATTTTTAACGGCTGTTTTTCTCCTACGAACTGAAAAAGAGCCAATGGTTGAAAGTCAGTAAAACAAAAATAGGAAAAAAGATAAACAAAGATGTTCGATATTTGGCAAAAACAAAAAATACCACAGCCGAAAAAAAATTTCTCCCATACTTAAACTTAAGCAGGAGGCATTCAAATTTCCGTGTTAAAAAATTTTGGTTATTTTTGCTCGCTTTTCTGCGAATACGCCCTTTTATGACTTACATAAAATAACGATCATCAATGCTTTTTAACACCATTGACTACATCATTTTCCTGCCATTGGTCATTCTGGCATATTACCTTTTGCCGTTTCGGTTCCGGTGGATGCTATTGTTGGCCGCAAGCTACTTTTTCTACATGTGTTGGAAATTCGAGTACGTGTTACTCATCATGGGTTCCACCATCGTCGACTACACCATGGCACTTATTATTGAACGGCAAACTGAAAAGAAGAAGCGGCGCAGATACTTGTTGGTGAGTTTAGCGGCCAATTTGGGCTTGCTGTTTTATTTTAAGTATTCCAACTTTGTGTTTATCAATATCGATCATTTGCTCGAAGCATTCCATTTTACGGCTCGAATAAAAGCCAGCTCTATTCTGCTTCCGGTAGGGATTTCGTTTTACACATTCCAGTCATTGAGTTATACCATTGAGGTTTATCAAGGCAAACAAAAAGCCGAACGGCATTTGGGCTATTTTGCGTTGTATGTTTGTTATTTCCCGCAATTGGTTGCCGGGCCTATTGAACGTTATGCCCGCTTGGCGCCCCAATTACAATCCAAGCACCTGTTTGATATGGAAAATATTAAAAATGGGTTGCGCTTAATCTTATTCGGATTGTTTATCAAAATGGTGGTCGCGGACAATATTTGCGTTTATGTCGACAAATTGTATGCGGATCCGGCCGGTTTCAACACCAAATCCATTTTGAGCGGTCTATTCCTGTATTCATTCCAAATATATAGCGACTTTGCGGGATATTCGCTTGTGGCTATCGGAAGCGCCTTGTTAATGGGAGTCCGGTTGATGGATAACTTTAAAACGCCCTATTTGGCCAAAAACATTGCAGAGTTTTGGCAGCGTTGGCATATTTCGCTCTCGACCTGGTTTCGCGACTATCTTTATATTCCGCTGGGCGGAAACCGTGTCACACAATCACGTTGGGCGTTCAACATCTTTGTCGTATTCACGGTAAGCGGTATTTGGCATGGCGCCAATTGGACTTTTGTGATCTGGGGCGCCCTTTTTGGGATCATCTACCTAATCGAACACTTTGCAAACATTGCACTCAAAATCAACAAAGTAGGGAAACCATACTCTCCGTTGCATCTGTTGCTTTCGCTAAAAACATTTGTGTTGGTAACGTTGATTTGGATTTTTTTCCGGAGTCAAAATTTACAGGAAGTTGCCGTCATTTTTAAATCCATTTTTGCCAACATCCATGCGGGCGAATCATTGCAAGTGCCCATCAAATACTGGATTTTTGTAGGATTGTTGATCCTGAGCGATTTTGTGCTTTACAATAAACGATTCGACACATGGACGGGGAAACAGTTTTTCGTTGTTCGTTGGGCTATTTATGCCGTTTTAATCTTTTCGATTTTGGTATGTTCGGGTGTGGAAGCATTTCCCTTTATCTATTTTCAATTTTAATCCGGAATCGTTATGAAGCAAAAAGATATAGTAAAAATTGGATTTAGAGTTTTACTGCTGGCGGCTTTGTTAGTCGTATTCAACTTTATTTATGTCAAATTCTTTTGGGAAAAAGACTTGCAGGAACATAGCGAGATCATAAATTTGGTACGCGATGTGCAATATAAGAGTGATATTTTATATTTGGCAGAATCATCCAATGCTTCGAAAGGGGCAAATGACCTATACAAAGAGTCCATCAGTCAATTTATTGCCGGTTATTATCCTGATCTGCGTGTGGGTAGAATCGATAAAAATGCTGCTCATGCAGGTATCTTCAAGGTGCTGCTGAAACAAGTTCCCGAAAACGATACCAATGTGAAAGTTGTCATTGTTACGCTGAACCTTCGTTCGTTTGGGGCTGATTGGATTAACTCAAAACTGGAAACGGCATTGCAAAAGAGTACCGTATTGCTTCGCACAAAATGTCCGCTTTACAATCGTTTTATCTTATCGTTCAAAGGGTATGACAAAAAAACGGAAAAAGAACGCGACAAAAAGCGACTTTATGATTGGGGGCATACTGAACTGAAATTTCCGCATTCATTTCCTTACACCAATGTAAATGCCTGGGATTACGCCATCGCACAAAAAGGAATCACTGATAAAGACGGACAACGCAACGATGATTTAACAACTTTAGCCTGCCATTATGTCAAATCCTATGCTTTTCAAATTGACACTATAAGCAATCCGCGCATTAAAGATTTTAACGAAATTGTGAAAATCGCCAGAAAACGCGGTTGGAAATTAGTTTTTAATTTATTAGCTGAAAATACGGAACGCGGGCAAGAACTAGTAGGTAACGAGCTGACCTGGCTGATGCGCCAAAACCGTGATTTGTTGGTAAACTACTACACGCGCAAAGGAGTAGTTGTGGTTGATAATTTGGAAGCTGTACATGATGTGGATTACATCGACCAAAACTGGACCACCGAGCATTATATGGAGCACGGGCGGATTGCCATTGCAAAAAATGTGGCCAATGCATTGAAAGCGTTTTACCCGGAGAAATACACAGAAGTTACGTACAATTTTGAAACCCAATCAAATCATTATTTTTACAATTGCGATGATGATGTAGCTGAATCCAAGGGCCCCTCGATTACCGGCGAAAAAGCATTTTCGGGTAAAAAATCATCGAAAACAGGCAAAGAATCTCCTTACAGCATTACCTTCGAGAAAACAGCCCGCCATATTCCCGATACCTGTTTGGGTAGCGTCCACGTCTCGTTACGTTACTGGGCAGAAAATCTGGATAAAGATATTTCGTTGGCGCTCGACTGTGGCAACGACCAAATTTTTTATGCACACTTTATAGAGAAACCATTTACTACCAGCAAATGGGATCTATTTGAACACACTTTCACCTTACCCGATCATGTGGCGGGTAAAAATCCGATTCTAAAGGTTTACGTTTACAATCCCACTCAAAACACGGTTTACATCGATGATTTAGATATCACGTTCTTAAAATAAAAACACAAAATCATTTTCCTAATTCAAAAATCAAGGCTGTTTTTGCAGGGACATTCACAGAATTGAGGTTGTGTAAAACCATTCCGTCAATCACATTTTTTGCGGAAGCAAAATTTTTCAAAACTTCATCAAAGCGTTGAGTATCCACCTTCTTTGGCTCGCTGTTGTTATTCATCAACACCATGACGGTTTCGTTTGGGGTATAACGGAAATACACGTAAATGCCGTTTTCGGGAATAAAGTGTTTTAGCTTGCCCAATTGTACGGCTTTCGAAGTCTTGCGCCAATTCAATACTTTGGTTGTATAATCTTTCATTTCGCGTTGATCGGCTGTAAGGTTCTTATTTGTAAACACATTGACCGAATCGCCGCTCCAACCTCCGGGCATATCGCGACGAATGTCGCCATCACCATGCGGGGTTTTCATGCCCGGCATTAAAATTTCAGTTCCGTAATAAACAAGCGGATAGCCGCGTGTGGTAGCTAAAAAGGCCAATGCCATCATCATGTTTTCTTTGGTTTTCAAAAGGCCTGTGGCACGGTCAATATCGTGATTGTCCAGAAACGTGACGATATCCATCGGACTTTTATACAAAAAATCCTGGCTCAAAATATCGTACAATCGCCCCATGCCTTCGCTCCAACCTTCGCTTTCGGTAAACGCTTTTTGAAGGGCAAAGCACATTGGGAAGTCAAATACCGTGTTTAAATTTGAGTGAAAGTTGTTATTATTGGCGCTTCCTTCTTGCCAATAAGCCACTTGTGGCGGAGAATTCAACCAAACTTCGCCTACCACATTAAAATTCGGATACTCCAAATGAATCCGTTTCATCCACTCGCACATAAAAGGCACATCGGAGTATGGATACGTATCCATACGAATTCCGTCCAAGTCGGCATATTCAATCCACCAGATCGAATTTTGAGTCAGATAGGTTGCTACATCGGAATTGGTTTGGTCAAAATCGGGCATGGATGGAGCAAACCAACCATCGTTCATTTTCTTTACATCAAAATCCGAAACATAGGGATCGTTGCGCACGCTGTTGCGGTAGTTGCTATTGGTAAATTCGGGAAATTGGTGCAACCAGTTGGATGCAGGTAAATCCTTCATCCACCAGTGGTTTGATCCAAAATGGTTGAAAACCATATCCATAATCATTTTCAGACCTTTGCCATGCATTTCGGAAATCAAATCCTTGTATTCTTCATTGGTGCCGAAACGCGGGTCTGTTTTGTACAAATCGGTGATGGCGTAGCCGTGATAGCTGGCATGCGGCATATTATTTTCCAAGACCGGCGTACACCAAAGAGCGGTTATTCCCAGACCTTTAAGATAATCCAGATGATCGCGAATTCCTTTTAAGTCGCCGCCGTGCCGTCCGCTGGCACCCGAGCGGTTTGCTTTTTCAAGCATGTTGGACATGTTGTCGTTTTGCGGATTTCCGTTGGCAAAACGGTCGGGCATGATTAAATAGATATTATCCGAACTATTGAATCCCTGGCGTTCGGCGGAGTTTTCCCGGCGTGTTTTCAATTCGTAATTAAAAGGAATTTTTGTTTTGGTCTTCGGATTCGTCAATTCAAATTTTATCGTTCCGGGCTGCGCATCGGAAGCAATCACCAAATCGATAAACAAGTAGTTGGGATTGGTCGAATGCGTGCCGGAAACAGAAACCCGGTTGTCGTTAACACCTACAGAATAGCTCCCGATATTTTCTCCGTGCAGCATCAGTTGCAATTTATCGCTTTTCATGCCGCACCACCAAAACGGCGGTTCAATATGTTGCAAGGTATTTTGCGACAGCAGATTCGGATATGTAAAAACGATAAGAACAAAAAGGAATAAGATTTTTTTCATATTTGTAAAATGTGAATCATAAAAGGAATTATTCTTTTGTTTCCCTTTTTAAAACAGGAAACTATACAAAAGTATGATTTTTAATTTCAGTTTTTTCATTCCTCCACAATTTATGTATTCAAATACAGCTTGTTGGCAAGATTTTCTTATCCGTTCCACCCCTATCCAACTTCGGAAAAGACTGGATTGTTAAATCCATTCCGGCATCCATATAAAAAAGCAAGTGGAATCAAATCACGATCTGAATCCACTTGCTTTAGGGGCTTTAATTACCTGCTTCTCTTATTTTTTATCCAAACGGTTTAATCCTTCAATGGCTTTGTCGTAATTGGTTTCAATTTGTAACGACCTGTTGTAATCATTACGGGCCCGTTGGTATTCATGCATCAGTTCATAACTGTAGCCGCGATTATAATACGCTTCCGCATAAACGGAATCAATTTCTATGGCTTTTGTAAAATATTCAACGGCTTTTGGAAAGTCGCGTTCATAAACCAGCTCTATGTATCCCAAATTATAAAGAATCACTTGATTTCTGGGGTTTAATTTCAGGATCTGCTCATAGGTCTGGATTGCTTCGGGCCGTCTGTTGTTCTCTTGGTACAGAATTCCCAAATTATATAAGGTAGCCATATCGGTCGGTTTCAAACTTGTCGCAGTTTTGTAGTATTCCATCGCCAACGGTGGATTTTTTTTTGAGAAAAGACCGCCCAGTTGAACCAACGCATCAAAATGGTTGGGATCATTTTGAAGGGCTTTTTGATAGTTTGTAATTGCCTTAAGGGTATCCCCTACTTCATCCAACACCATGCCTTTCATGTAAAACGCATTGGCATTGTTCGGTTCTATCTCAAAAATCTTTTCGACATTTTCGGCACAATGCTCATAATCCTTCATAACTAAATACAATTTGGCCCGTTGCAAAAGGGTTTCAACGCTCTGAGGATTTATTTCCAAAGCCTTATTTAAGGCATCCAAAGCGTCTTGCGGTTTTCCCATCAAAACATAAATGCTCGAAAGCGTATAAAAATATTTCGGGTTTTTTGCATCCAACTCGATCGCTTTCCGGGCATCCGCAAGCGCATTGTTCAATTGCTCGCTTGATAAATAGAAATGCGCCCGTTCATCGTAAAGCGCTGCGTTTTTACCGTCCTTTTCAATTTTTTTGTTTAGTTCTACCAGTTGCGGCGGTAAATTTTCTTGTTGCTCTTGTGACTTGTTTTTACACGAAACCAGGAATGCCATGCTCAGCACAACAACCATAAAACCGGTTGAAAATCTTTTCATCGTATGTTCTGCTTTTTAAATATAAAACTCCTTTTTCTTATACCAAAAAAGGAGTTTTGGATTAATGAAAATGTAATCTGAAGTTTATCAGGCCAAATACGCTTCTTTGACCAATCCGGCAATTTCTTCACAAAGTTCCGGGTTGTCGGAGAAGATCTTTTTAATAGCGTCACGGCCCTGGCCCAATTTGGTTTCGCCATAACTAAACCACGAACCGCTTTTCTTCACAATATTCTTTTCAACGGCCAAATCAATGATTTCGCCGATACGGCTGATTCCTTCGCCATAAATCATATCAAATTCGGCTTGGCGGAAAGGCGGCGCTACTTTGTTTTTCACAATTTTTACCTTCACACGGTTACCCAAAACCGTTTCGCCGTCTTTAATCGCCGTTTGCTTGCGAATGTCAATACGAACCGAAGCGTAAAATTTCAGGGCGTTACCTCCCGTCGTGGTTTCGGGGTTTCCGAACATCACACCGATTTTTTCGCGCAACTGGTTGATAAATATGCAACAACAACCCGTTTTGCTGATGGTGCTCGTCAACTTACGCATGGCTTGTGACATCAGGCGGGCTTGCAATCCCATTTTCGAATCGCCCATTTCGCCTTCGATTTCACTTTTTGGAGTCAATGCTGCCACCGAGTCAATGACAATAATATCAATGGCTCCCGACCGAATCAAATTATCGGCAATTTCCAATGCTTGTTCCCCGTTGTCAGGTTGCGAAATCAGCAAGTTTTCAATATCCACTCCCAATTTTTGGGCATAAAAACGGTCGAACGCATGTTCGGCATCGATAAATGCTGCAATGCCCCCGTCTTTTTGTGATTGAGCAATGGCGTGCAATGCCAGCGTCGTTTTCCCCGACGATTCGGGACCATATATTTCAATGACACGTCCCTTTGGCAAACCGCCAACGCCCAACGCAATATCCACTCCCAACGAACCGGTCGAAATGACGGGAATTTCTTCCACCGCCGTATCGCCCAGTTTCATAATCGTTCCCTTTCCGTAAGCTTTATCCAGTTTCTCAAGGGTAAGTTTTAATACCTCTAATTTTTTTTGTTTGTCGTCGCTCATAGTAAATTCGATAGGTCATTTTTGAATAATCAGCAAATGTACTCAAATCAAAAAAAATTGCATTCACTTTTCAAAAAAATATCTTTAACTAAATAATTATCAAAGAAATACTTTAACCCAAAATTTGGTCGGCATGGTTTTTTGTATCCACCTTGGTAATGATTTCGGAAATCAGGCCGTTTTCGTCAATTACAAACGTGGTACGCAAAACGCCCATGTATGCTTTGCCCATAAATTTCTTTTCACCCCAAACACCATATTTCATAATAATTTCTTTGTCGGGATCAGGTAAAATGGAAAACGGCAGATGGTATTTCTCGGCAAATTTTTGATGTTTTGCCAAATTATCGGGACTTACGCCGATCACTTTAAAGCCTTTTTGCATCAACACCTCGTAATTATCGCGCAAACTGCACGCTTCAGCCGTACAACCCGGCGTATCATCTTTGGGATAAAAATATAGCACGACTTTTTGTCCTTTTAAATTTTCCAAATCGATAACCGTGCCGTTTTGGTCTGTTCCTGAAAAATGGGGCGCTTTTTCGCCTACTTTTAGTGTGTTCATAATGTTTGGGGTTTTAATTTTTTGAGAGAACGTTTGGTTGGCTTCGGAAGTTCATTTTGTTTTAGGGTTTTCTCCGAAAAATACCGGCAAACCGCGGTAAGCCCGCATTCCTCGCATTTGGGTTTGCGTGCAATACACACATAACGTCCGTGTAAAATAAGCCAATGGTGCGCCTTGGGAATTAATTCGGGTGGAATATATTTTACCAACTGCTTTTCGGTTTCCAAAGGTGTTTTTGCATTTTGCGTCAGTCCGATGCGGGCAGCTACCCGAAAAACGTGGGTATCTACCGCCAACGCCGGCTTGTTGTAAATTACCGAAGCCACCACATTGGCCGTTTTACGTCCCACGCCCGGTAATTTTTGCAATAAATCCACATCATCGGGAACAATTCCGCCAAACTCTTCAAGTAGTTTCCTGGCCATTCCCACCAAATGTTTTGCCTTGTTGTTGGGATAGGATATACTTTTAATCCATTCAAAAACTTCTTCCGGCGAAGCTGCTGCCAACGTTTGAGGATCGGGAAAATGTTGAAAGAAAATTGGGGTAACCATATTCACCCGTTTGTCGGTACATTGCGCCGAAAGAATCACCGCCACCAACAATTCGTAGGGATCCTTATAATGTAATTCCGACTCAGCAATGGGCATATTTTTCGAAAAATATTCGATTACCGTTTTAAATAACTGTTCTTTGTTTTTTGTATTTTGTTTCATCCTATGAATAGTTTTTGGCGAATAGCAAGTGATGCAGATCCTTGATAAGGATATCCTTAAAACGAAACACTTGTTATTTTCACGGTTCTGTCACTTGGTTAACCCGTACTAAAAAAGCTGTCCCAAAATTACTTGAAACAGCTTTTATTACCAATAAATTTTTAATTAATTCAGAACAATAAACTTTGTTCCGTTTTTCCTTGTGTTAAACACCTGCAATGCTCTGGAATATGCCATTATTAAATTAATTGTAAAATCTTTAGGCATTACGGATTCTTTATTTTTTGCTTCTTTTGCGTTGTGTTGGTCAAGGATGTCTTCGAGAGTAAAAGATTTTACCATGTATTGTGGTTTAGGAAATAATTGTTTAACTCTTTGGTAACGTGAATCCATCCTGCTTTATTTTGTTAAGGGAAAAGTTTTTATAATTATTTCATCGGAAATTTCTCCCCTCAAAAAACGAGGTGTTTCAAAACCATTGGAATCGCTTATCTGTTAAATATTTATTTGAAAAAAAATATTCATCTTGAATGTTGAAAAAAACAATGCAAAGTTTTTTAACTTTGGATTTTCATCGGTATTCAACTTTTTTGATTTCTTATTTTAAAACATTATTTTTTTATTAATGAAGAAGCTTTCCCTGCTGTTTTGTTGCATTGTTTTATCATTGACGCTGAAAGCAACCCACCAGCGTGCCGGTGAAATTACTTTTCGCCACATCAGCGGTTTGACATACGAAGCAACCATTGTCACATACACTTACGCTCCAAGCACAGCCGACCGTTGCGCGCTCGAAATTAACTGGGGCGATGGAAGCATCGATACCATTGGGCGGGTAAACGGAACATCCGGATATAATCCGGCCGGAATTCCCTGCAGCCATTTGGGCGAAATTGTAGAGGGTAACCCCACCATACGGCGCAATGTTTATGTAGGCGTACATACATATGCCGGAAATGCAACCTACAAAATTTCCGTTTTGGATCCCAACCGGAACAATGGTGTTTTAAATATTCCCGAATCGGTCAATGTTCCTTTTTATGTAGAATCCCAGTTAATTATCAGCCCATTTATCGGCGTTAATAATTCCCCGCAATTGCTGTTGCCTCCGGTAGATGAAGGTTGTGTGAATTTGCCTTATTTTCACAACCCCGGCGCTATCGATCCCGATGGCGATAGCTTGTCGTACAAACTAGTTCCTTGCAAAGGTTTGAATGGAAAAAACATTCCCGGATACCGCTACCCGAACGAGGTATCCTCAACCCCTTCAACATTTAAAATTGATCCGGTTACAGGAGATATTTCCTGGGAAAATCCAACCATTAACGGAGAATATAATATTGCTTTTTTGATCGAAGAATGGCGGAACGGTGTAAGAATCGGATATGTGACACGGGATATGCAAATCCGAATTATCGACTGTCAAAATCATGCACCCAAATTGGCCGATTTGGCCGATACTTGCGTGATTGCCGGTGAAACCCTGGAATTTACCGTATCGGCAACCGACCAAGATATGGACAACATGTCGATCATCGCTACCGGTTCTCCTTTCTTGCTTCCGCAAAATAAGGCGGAATTCAGTGTTACTTCCAACCAGCCGGGATTGCTTACCGGAGAATTCAAATGGTCGACACTCTGCACCCACATTCAAAAAAAGTCGTATCAGGTCTATTTTAAGGTAAACGACAACAATGCCCAAATCAATCTTTCGGATTTAAAAACCCGGAATATCACGGTGATTGGCCCGCCTGTCGAAAACTTTTCGGCAGATCCCATCGGAAATTCCATTCAACTGGAATGGAATAAGTATTCCTGTTCCAATGCAACCGGATATAAAATTTACCGTCGGGGCGGCCATTCAAGTTTTGTGCCTTCACCCTGTGAAACCGATGTACCTGCTTCGAGCGGATTTCATTTGATTACAACCCTAAATTCCATCAGCGACACTTCGTTTCTGGATGACAACTCGGGGAACGGCCTTGCCCGGGGAATCGATTATTGTTACCGCATTGTCGCCATTTTTCCCGATGGAGCCGCAAGTATTGCTTCGGACGAAGTTTGTGTTCAATTGAAAAAAGACGTTCCGGTTATCACTAACGTAAGCATTCTATCTACAAGCGAAACCAACGGCAGTGTTTATGTGGCCTGGTCAAAACCGACCGAAATCGATGCCTCTCAAATGCCCGGCCCCTACAAATACCTTATTTACAGAAGCTATTCTTTGACCGGGGCAAATCCTGTACTAATCGACTCGCTTGCAAATTTGAACGATACCATTTATACCGATATTCTCGTAAACACCGAAACCTCCCCGGTTTCCTACCGCATTGACTTCTACAATGACACGCTGGGCAATCGGTTTTTTATCGGGTCGACTGCTTTGGCAAGCAGTGTTTTTATCAGCTCCGTTTCGAGCGACCAGTTTATAAACCTTACCTTTAATTTAAATGTGCCCTGGACGAATACAAAATACGTTATCTACTTGAAGAACGACGCAACGCTTCTTTTTGATTCCATTGCCACAGTGACAACCAACTCATTCCGGCATCAACCTCTTGTCAACAATAAGGAATACTGTTATTATGTGAAATCCATCGGTTCCTACAATACGGCAGGCATTATTGACCCTATCGAAAATTTGTCGCAAATTCTTTGTGCTACGCCCATTGATAATGTCGCTCCATGTCCGCCTACTTTGAAAGTTACTTCGGATTGCCAGACTTATACGAATCGCCTGGTTTGGACGGAACCGGATCCGGATTGCGCAGCAGATGTCGAAAAATACCGGATATATTATGCAACATCCTCTGCAGCTGCATTAACACTTATCGATTCTGTCAACCGGCCGGATACGGTTTTCATTCATACCGGATTATCAACCATTCTAGGTTGCTACGCCATTTCAGCGGTTGATATGGCCGGAAACGAAAGTCCGAAAACCCAATCCGTTTGCATTACCTCCGATCCTTGCCTGGCCTTTCAATTACCGAATATTTTCACTCCAAATAACGACGGAATAAACGATTATTTTAAAGCAAAAAAACTTTCGCCCGGAATAGAAAAAATTGACCTGCAAATTCTTAACCGGTACGGAAAGATCATTTGGAAAACCACGGATCCTAATTTTCAATGGGATGGAAAAGTCATGGGAACCAACCAACCGGCACCCGACGGTGCTTATTTCTACGTTTGCGACGTTTACAGCACCACTTCATCCGGAACGGTAAAAACCACGATTCGCGGATCTGTGACCATTTTACGCTAAGCGGTTGCCTGATCTGAGATATCTTGTACTTTGTCAGCAGGTTACTAAAGCAAATTCCTCCTCAATTATAAAAGCATTTTCGTACTTTTGCGGAGAAAACATCTTTTGAAGATGTTTTCTCCGCAAATTGTTTATTACCAATCATTAGCTGATTCATGTCGATCCTGATTCAAGATATCCATAAATTTTACGGAACTCAGCATGTGCTGGATTCGGTTTCGTTCGAAATAAAAAAAGGCGAAGTCGTCGGTTTACTCGGCCCAAACGGGGCAGGAAAATCAACCCTGATGAAAATTATTACCTGCTTCATTCCTCCTTCTTCAGGCAACGCTTTTGTAAACGACATCGATGTCATGCTCAATCCCGAAGAAGTGAAAAAATGCGTCGGTTACTTGCCGGAACACAATCCGTTGTACTTGGATATGTACGTGAAAGAATACCTGGAATTTATCGCCGGCATTCACAAGTTGGGAAAACGCACCAAAAACCGCATTTCGGAAATCATCGACCTTACCGGATTGGGCTACGAACAACACAAAAAAGTAGGGCAGCTTTCCAAGGGATACCGCCAACGAGTGGGTCTGGCACAAGCCTTGATTCACGATCCGGGGGTATTGATTTTAGATGAGCCGACTTCCGGACTGGATCCAAATCAATTGGTTGAAATCCGCAATGTAATTAAGGAAATCGGCAAGCAAAAAACCGTCATGCTTTCGACTCATATTATGCAAGAGGTGGAAGCCATTTGCGACCGCGCCATTATCATTAATTTGGGAAAAATTGTTGCCGACGGAAATACGTCACAGTTATTATCAAGTCAATCCGGAACCATCCTCACCGTTGAGTTTGATGTGGAAATCCCAGCTGATTTATTTAAAAAAATACAGGGTATTGAAAAAATAACCCGCATCAGCACCAAAACATGGCGTTTGCAAAGCAAGCAAGAAGTCGATATCCGTCCGCATATCCATCAGATGGCCATTGATAATAAACTGACATTGCTTTCATTGCACCGGGAAGAAGCAAAATTGGAAGATCTGTTTCGGCAACTGACGAAAAAATAAATTTTAGAAAAACAAGCCCTGTTAATATTTTCTTGACACAAAAATTTTTCAATCAAACTTCATTTTTTCAAGCCACTCATTTTCAGAAAATATAAAAACGGCGCACATAGGCGCCGTTTTATATTGTAGTGGTTTTCAAATCGCTACTTTTTATTAAAAATCCGTTTGTCGATAAAACCGAACGGTTGTAAATTGTTTGTTAGCTGATTTCTGAGTTTTTAATACAGCGTCGTCACTTTTGCCTTCGGCTGCTTTTTTACCGTTTTTTTGAATAGATTTTAAGTCTTTTTTAACAAAAACAGCCTGTTTAAAACCCTGTTTTTTTTCACAGGAACTCCAATCCACTGCTTGTTGATAATAGATTAAAAATCTAGTTTCCAATGCTGTTTTTTCAGGCCCGGTTGTTAACAAAAATGTACAATTCGAAAAAGCAAGCCTCTCTTTCTTTTTTTTCCAACGCTATCAACAGGAATAATATTACTAATATTCTTTTTATAAAATAAAACATTATAATTTGTTCCGAAGAAGCATCGGGAACTTTTTGGATTCAAAAAATCGGTTCCAATGAAAAAGGTTGTTTTTGAAAACAAAAAACTCCTGAAAAAATATTTCAAGAGTTTTTGATTTTGTCAGAGGTACCAAGCAGAGTCGAACTGCTGTACACGGTTTTGCAGACCGCTGCCTAGCCACTCGGCCATGGTACCTTAGTGGTTTGGGGGTGCAAAGATAGAACTATTTTTCAGATTTCCCAAAATTTTTAATCGAATTGATTTTTAATGGATTGAAAATATGAGATTATTTTTTAGGAAGCAAATCAATCCTTTTTGAAACAGTGACTTTTCCAACCTTCCCTCCTACGGCTAAGGCCGGATTCAGTTTTGAAACGCCCACATAAATGTTTTCAAGTTTCATTTCCGAAAATGTTTCACTGATTGCTTGGATAATCCGGTAAACCACATGTTCCAGCAATTTGGAAGGTTTCATCATTTCCGATTTTATCACTTCATAAACGGTTTGATAATTTAAGGCAAATTGTAAATTATCGGTTTTTTCGCATGCTGTGCCATCATAGTTAATAGCAACATCTACTGAAAAATAAGTTCCGATTTTCTGTTCTTCCTCGAAGCAGCCGTGGTAAGCGAAAAATTCCAGGTTTTCCAGTCTGATTTCCATACAATTAAATTTAATAGTGATTTCCATAAAAAAGCGATGCAAATTTACAAAGTAAAAAATTAGCAATCCTTTCTCTCGGTTTCGTTGTTTAATAGTTTAATTTTGCAAAAATCACATCCCATCCAAGTTTTTAGAATATGATTGAAGATAAAACCACACAAGCAAGCGAAAAAGAACACCTGAATTTTATCCATCAAATTATTGAAGATGATTTAAATACACAAAAAAACGGAAATCGCGTTCATACCCGTTTTCCGCCTGAACCCAATGGGTATCTTCATATCGGACATGCTAAATCCATTTGCATCAATTTTGGAACCGCTCAAAAATACAACGGAAAATGTAATTTGCGCTTCGATGATACTAATCCGGTGAAAGAAGATACCGAATATGTCGATTCCATCATGGAAGATGTACGTTGGTTGGGTTTTGATTGGGATGGTTTGTATTATGCTTCCGATTATTTCGAAAATTTATATAAATTTGCTGAAAAACTGATCCAAAAGGGAAAAGCGTACGTTTGCGAGCTTTCGCAAGAAGAAATGAGCCTCCAACGCGGCACGGTTACCAAGGCGGGTGTGGAAAGCCCATACCGCAACCGTAGCATAGAAGAAAATTTGGATTTGTTCCGTCGCATGCGTGCGGGTGAATTTGCTGATGGAAGCAGGGTGCTACGGGCAAAAATTGATATGGCGCATCCCAACATGTTGATGCGCGACCCTATTTTGTATCGCATCATTCATGCCGGTCACCACCGCACGGGAAACAAATGGTGTATTTATCCGATGTATGATTTTGCCCACGGACAAAGCGATTCCATCGAAAAAATTACCCATTCCATTTGTACCTTGGAATTTGAAGTGCACCGTCCGTTATATGAATGGTTCATCAAAGAATTGGAAATTTTCGCTCCTCAGCAAATCGAGTTCGCACGATTGAACTTGAATTATACCGTGATGTCAAAACGCAAGCTGTTGCGTCTGGTGCAAGAAAAACGCGTTTTTGGATGGGATGATCCCCGGATGCCTACCATTTGCGGATTGCGTCGCAGAGGTTACACGCCAGAATCCATTCGCCGTTTTGCCGAAATGATTGGTGTTGCCAGGCGCGACAATGTGATCGATATCGGTTTGCTGGAATTTTGCATACGCGAAGACTTGAATAAAATCACCAACCGGGTGATGACCGTTTTGAATCCGGTGAAACTGGTGATTGACAATTATCCCGAAAATGAAGTAGAGTATCTGGAAGCCGGAAATAATCCCGAAAATCCGGAAGCCGGTTCGCGCAAAGTACCTTTTACCAAAGAACTTTACATTGAACGTGAGGATTTTATGGAAAATCCGCCCAATAAATTTTTCCGTCTCAAACCCGGGGGTGAAGTGCGTTTGAAATATGCCTACATCATCCAATGCGAAAGCGTTGTAAAAGATGAAAGCGGTGAGATTACCGAAATCCATTGTACCTATCAACCCGATACTAAAAGTGGATTACCCAATTCGAATAAAAAAGTAAAAGGAACTTTGCATTGGGTTTCGGCAAAACACAACATTCCGGTAGAAGTCCGTTTATACGACCGCCTGTTTAGCGCCGAAAATCCGGAGGAAGTGGAAGATGGGCATGATTTTACGGAAAACCTCAATCCCGAATCGCTGAAAATCAGTACGGCCTTTGCAGAGCCTTCCGTAAAAGATTCCAAACCCGGCGACAAATTCCAGTTTGAACGCATGGGCTATTTTTGTACGGATAAAGATTCAACTTCCGAACGTTTGATTTTTAACCGGACTTGCACACTCAAAGATACCTGGGCGAAAATAGCAGAAAAATAAAAAGTGAAAGGCTGCCAACAGGCAGCCTTTTCACTAAAATCTATTCGATTTATGTAACTAAGTTTTATACTTTTATTTCCTCAATCCCTTTATTTAAACGTTCCAGTACTTCGGTTTGTCCCAATAACTCCATCATTTCAAACATGCTGGGGCCGGCATTGGTTCCCACAACAGTGAGGCGTAGTGGATTCATCACTTGCCCCATGCCAACTTGTTTTTCTTCGCAATATTTTTTTACGGAATCCTCAATTTCAGGGGCTGTAAACAATTCAATCCCCACTAAAACCGTAGTTAAACCAGTAAGCAATTCAGTCGTTTGCGGTTTCCAGATTTTGGCGATTACCTTTTCATCGTAGCTTTTTGGCGCCTGGAAAAAGAAATACGATTGTTCCCATAAATCCGGAAGCAGGTGGCAACGCTCTTTCACCATATTGCAAACATGGGTAATATAACTTTGGTTTGCCGAAATCCCTTTTTCAGCCAGTTGTTTCGTTAAGAAAACAGCCAATTCTTCGCCCGTTTTTTTGCTTAAATACTGATGATTGAACCATTTGGCTTTTTCGGGATCGAACTTGGCGCCCGATTTGGAACAACGCTCAATGGAAAACAAATCAATCAATTCGTGCAAGGAAAGAATTTCCTGATCGTTTCCCGGGTTCCAGCCTAATAACGCCAGCATATTGATAAACGCTTCGGGCAAATAGCCGCTTTCGCGGTAACCCGATGAAATTTCTTTCGACTTGGGATCCTGCCATTCGGTGGGGAAAACCGGAAATCCCAGGCGGTCGCCGTCACGCTTGGAAAGCTTTCCGTTGCCATCGGGTTTTAAAAGCAGCGGCAAATGCGAAAATTGCGGCATTTGTTCTTCCCAACCCAGATATTTGTACAACAATACATGCAACGGGGCTGAGGGCAACCATTCTTCGCCGCGAATCACATGCGAGATTTTCATCAAATAATCGTCCACCACATTTGCCAAATGATACGTCGGCATTCCGTCGGATTTAAACAGCACTTTGTCATCCAACAAGGAGGATTCGAAGTTGGTGGCGCCTCGAATTAAATCAATTACCGTAATGGTTTCGTTTTGGGGTATTTTGATCCGGATCACATAATGGGTACCCGAATCCAACAGTTTCTGGGTTTCATCGGCAGTTAGGGTCAACGAATTTTTTAAACCCAAACGGGTAGAAGGCCCGTATTGGAACATTTCTTTCCGCGATTCGTAATCTTTCCGCAGCATTTCCAATTCTTCGGGCGTATCAAAAGCATAATATGCATGCCCGCTGGCCACCAATTGTTCGGCATACTGACGATACAAAGCTTTGCGGTCGCTTTGGCGGTAAGGCGCGTATGGGCCGCCGATGTGAACGCCCTCGTCGAACGTAATACCGCACCAGGTCAAGCTTTCGATAATATAATTTTCAGCTCCTTCCACAAAACGGGTTTGGTCGGTATCTTCAATGCGTAGAATAAGCGTTCCACCATGCTTTTTGGCAAACAAATAATTGTACAAAGCAGTACGAACACCGCCAATATGTAAAGGTCCTGTAGGACTTGGAGCAAATCGGACTCTTATTTCTTTCATTTGTATTGTTTTGTGAAGTGTGAAACGTGAATGGTTAAGGGTAAAAGGGATATGCTTGTTTGTTAAACTGTTGAATCGTTGAACTGTTTATTGGGGAAAACTGGGGAAATGCTTGTTCGTTGGTTTTACATCGAAAGGAGAATAAAATCTAATAATATTTTATTTTAATCGCATAGCGTGAAGTGTGAAATGGTTCAGGGTACACGGTGAACGGTGCAGGGTAAACTTGTTAACCGTAAACGCATGAACTAAAAAAACCATTCGTAATTTAAAAAGGTTCATCATTTAATAATAACCCTTTCTACTAAAAAATTACACGGAGATTTCTAGTTTACTAGTCTACTTGTTACTAATACCTAAAAATTACATTAACTTCTTATACCTTACGCGGTGCGGGGTGTCGTCTCCCAAACGTTTCTTTTTGTTTTCTTCATAATCGGTGTAACCTCCTTCAAAAAAGCAAACCTGCGAATTGCCTTCAAAAGCCAAAATATGGGTGGCAATACGATCTAAAAACCAACGATCGTGTGAAATAATAACGGCACAACCGGCAAATTGTTCCAAACCTTCCTCCAATGCACGAAGTGTATTTACGTCGATATCATTGGTCGGTTCGTCGAGCAGCAACACGTTGGCTTCCGATTTGAGTGTCAATGCCAAATGCAGGCGGTTGCGTTCTCCACCCGAAAGCACGCCGGCCTTTTTGCTCTGGTCGGTTCCGCTGAAATTGAATCGCGACACATAAGCCCGCGAATTGATTAGCTTCCCTCCCATTTGAAGTTGTTCGTTTCCTTCGGAAATCACTTCCCAAACCGTTTTTTCGGGATCGATTTCCACATGCGCCTGGTCGACATAACCCACTTTTACGGTTTCACCTACTTTAAATTCGCCATTGTCGGGATTTTGCAAACCCATGATCATGCGGAACAAGGTGGTTTTTCCGGCTCCGTTGGGCCCGATCACTCCCACAATTCCGCCCGGAGGCAGGGCAAAACTCAAATCTTCGAACAACAGTTTGTCGCCGAAGGCTTTGGATACATTTACGGCTTCGATGACATTGTTTCCCAAACGGGGGCCGTTGGGAATAAAGATTTCCAAACGTTCTTCTTTTTGCTTCACGTCTTCATCCAACATTTTTTCATAAGCATTCAAACGTGCTTTTCCTTTGGCCTGACGGGCTTTGGGGCTCATACGAACCCATTCCAACTCGCGTTCCAAGGTTTTGCGGCGTTTGCTTTCTTGCTTTTCTTCCTGTTCTAAGCGTTTGGTTTTTTGATCGAGCCAGGACGAATAATTGCCTTTCCAGGGAATGCCCTCTCCCCGATCCAACTCCAAAATCCAGCCGGCCACATTGTCCAAAAAGTACCGGTCGTGGGTAACTGCAATAACAGTTCCTTGATATTGTTTCAAATGCTGTTCGAGCCATTCAATGCTTTCCGCATCCAAATGGTTGGTCGGTTCGTCCAACAACAAAATTTCAGGATTTTGCAGCAACAAACGGCACAAAGCCACGCGGCGGCGTTCGCCCCCCGAACATATATTGATAGGTGTTTCCGGATCGGGACAGCGCAAGGCATCCATGGCGCGTTCCAATTTATTATCCAATTCCCAGGCGTCGTGTTGTTCAATTAGTTCGGTCAGTTTCCCCTGGCGTTCGATGAGTTTGTTCATTTCCTCGTCGGTCATGGGTTCCATGAACTTGTTGTTGACTTCTTCGTATTCTTTCAGAATATCCACAACTTCCTGAACCCCTTCTTCTACAATTTGGCGGACCGTTTTGGCTTCGTCCAATTGCGGTTCTTGTTCCAAATAACCTATTTTATAGCCGGGCGAAAAATGTACTTCGCCGATATAATTTTTATCTAATCCGGCAATAATTTTGAGAAGACTTGATTTTCCCGATCCGTTTAACCCGATGATGCCGATTTTGGCTCCATAGAAAAAAGAAAGGTAAATGTCTTTCAATACTTGTTTGTTGGGTGGGTAAATTTTGCCAACCCCCACCATGGAAAAAATAATCTTGTCGTCACTCATAAGTTGGTATTCGCTTTCTGGTTGGTAGTGGAACGGATTTCAGTTTCGAGGATTTCGGTTGCTTTTTCCCAAATGTAATTTTGCTTTACAAAATGATTTCCATTTTGAGCTAATGTTTGGGCAAATTTCTCGTTTTCAATTAATTTAAAAATCTGATCCGCAAAATCTTGCGGCGTTTTTCCCAATAGAATTTCTTCATTTTCTTTGGCTCCCAACGCATCATTGGCCAAGGGCGATGTGATGCACGGAATTTGCATGGCCATGGCTTCTAAAAGCTTGTTTTGTAAGCCGGTGCCGATTTGCATGGGTGCAATAAAAATTTTGGAACTTGCGTAGCAAGTCCGGATATCGTCAACCCAACCGGAAACTGTGATATTTCCCGATTCCAGTGCCTTTACTTTGGCATGTGGCGTAGCTCCCGCCAGCAACAATTTTGCGGTTGGATATTTTTTTAAAACAAGAGGAAAAATATCTTTTGCCAAAAACTCGGCAGCATTTACATTGGGCGGATAATTCATGTTGCCGATGAAAACCAAATCGTATTCCTCAGGTAAATCCATCGGGTGAAAATAATCGATGTTTACACCGTTGGGAACAATTTTGATTTTGTGACGGTTGAGGTGTGGAACCAAATCGCGGTCGGGCTTCGAAATAATGGTTTTTCCGTCGAAACAGTCGAAAATTTCATTTTCGTAACGTTTTAAACGTTTTGATTCAACTTCTAAAATGGGTTTGAGCCACCATTTCCCTGCCGTTTGTTTTTGCCTTTTAAAACCGACCGAAAAAGCATCCTGGTAATCCAATGTTTTGGGAATATGGTGGTCCCGGGCATATTCGGTGGTTCGTATCAGTTGGCAATAGATATGATCGGGCTTTTGGATGCGGATAATTGCATCAATTTCTCTTTTTGCCTTACAATTGTAAAAATAACCCACCTGAAGGGGTTTCCCATTAAAAAAAGCTTTTAGCACATTCCAGGCGATACGGGATTTTGGGAGGTGGATAAAATGAATTTCCGAACAAAATTCACTTAAAACTTCTTTGGCTTGTGGATGAATGGGTGCATCACTCAGAGCACAAAGAATGATTTCGAATTTTTCGGATAAACATTTTAGTTGATTAAATGCACGCAACTTATCCCCTTTTTCGATAGGGTAAGGAACTCGTGATAAAAGGACTAAAAGTTTCATGAAAATGAGTTCAAACGGCACTTAATCTGCAACAAAGATAAGAAAGTCATCCTAATTTGCGTTTGTAAAACCAGAAAATGGGAATGATAATTTCAGTTCTCCCTGATTTTATGAATTGACGGAATGTTTCATTGAACTATTCTTTATGGTGACGGTTTATTAATGAATACTTTGTTTTTAGATTTATTTTTTATGTTAACGACGACAAACAAACCCCTTATTAAACTATATGAGGTTGAATTGACATCAAATGTCGAAATTTCGCCCAATGTTTTTTTATTAAAATTTAAACGATTTTTTGAATTCAATCCCGGGCAGGTAATCGCCATTGGTCTTTCTGAAGACGACGATCCACGCTTGTACAGCATTTGCAGCGGGAAAAAAGACGATGAAGTTTGGGTTCTTTACAATATCAAACCGTTGGGTAAACTAACACCCATATTGGCAAACATAGCCGGAAAGGATCGGATTTATGTTTCCATGCCTTTCGGAAGTTTTAATGCAACCATTGAACCGGCCTATTGGATTGCTGTTGGTACGGCGGTTGCTCCGTTTATCAGCATGCTGCGTTCGGGTATGGGTGCGCGGAAAACCTTAATTCATGGAAGCCGTTTGTTGAAATCATTTTATTTTGAAAAAGACATTCAACGGATTTTGGGTAAAAATTACATTCAATGTTGTTCGCAAGAAGAGGAAGAAGGAGTGTTCCACGGGCGGGTAACCGATTATTTGCGGAAACAAGAGGATTTACCTTTGGATCATTACTATTATTTATGCGGAAGTTCGGAAATGGTGCTGCAATGCCGCGATATTTTACTTGAAAAAGGAATCCCCCTGAAACAAATCATCGGCGAGTTTTATCAATAAAACCCGCCGATGATTTATATGTTGTAAAACAGCAATCAGTTTGCCATCAACCGTTCGATTTCATCTGCTTCGATGGGAATGTTTTCCATTAAATCGACGGTTCCGTTTTCGGTAATCAGCACATTATTTTCAATACGGACTCCCAAGCCTTCTTCGGCAATGTAAATTCCGGGTTCCACCGTGATGATGGTTCCGGGTTTAAAAATGGTTTGGCGCGTACCCACATCGTGAACATCCAATCCGATAAAATGTCCGGTTCCATGCATGTAATATTTGAAATAAGCCGGTGTATCACCTTGATTTCTAATATCGGTTCCGTTGATTAATCCCAGTCCGACAAGTTCGTTTTCAATTAACTTACAACATTGTTTGTGCCAGCTGTCGATCGTTTCACCCGGTTTCAACAGTTTTATGGCAGCCCGCAACACCCGCAACACGGCATCGTACACTTGCCGCTGGCGCGGGGTAAACTTCCCGTTGATGGGAATGGTTCGCGACAAATCGGCGGCATACAATCCGTATTCTGCGCCGAAGTCCAATAATAATAAATCGCCATTCTGGCAAACACGGTCGTTTTCACAATAATGAAGGATGCAGGTACTTTTTCCCGAAGCGACAATCGGCAAATAAGAATGCCCGCTGCAGCCTTGCCGGATAAATTCATGCGTCATTTCTGCTTCCACTTCGTATTCTTTTACACCGGGTTTTACAAATTTCAACACACGGCGAAATGCATCGCCTGTGGCATTGCAAGCTTTTTGCATTTGTGCAATTTCTTCCGGTTGTTTGTAAAGGCGCAGTTCGGTGATCAGCGGAGCCAAGCGTTCGAAACTGTGTGCCGGATATTCTTGATGCAGTTTTTGTGCAAAGCGGATATCACGCGAAATCACTTCGGTCGTAAACCGCGAAGAATCGTTTTGATTCAGGTAAACGGTTTGTACGCGGGTAAGCATATCACGGAGCGTCAATTCAAAATCGTCAAGCCATTTTACGGTCTTTATTCCCGATAGTAGAGATGCCTGTTCCAAGGTGTATTTATGGCCAAACCAAGTGACCATGGATTCGTTTGTTTTTACCGTAAAAAGTACTTCGCGCATGCTTTCCAGTGGATGATAGGGACAGAGCAACAAAATACATTTTTCTTGATCCAATCCGGTTAAATAAAACAGATCGCTGTTCTGGCGGAAGGTAAATGTCTGATCGGCTGAACGCGGCATTTCATCGTTCGAGTGAATGACGGCTACCGAGTTCGGTTTCATGGATTTTACCAAACGGGCGCGGTTGCGGACGTAAAACTCTGGGGAAATGGGTTGGTAACGCATAGGGTATTGGTTTTTTTATATTATAATAAACTCCGATGGAATTGTTTTTATTAAAACAAATGGCGAAACGGCAACAGTAGCCAGCCGAAGATTTTTTCAAACAATGGGCGGCGGCTCCATTCCATATAGTCAAATTCAACACAATTGGTAAGCGTTTCGTTGATGTGCCGGCGAATGTGTTTCATCACGCCTACATGCCTTCCGAACAGCATAATTTCGTGCTGGTAGCGGAAACTGCGGTAATCAAAATTGGGCGAACCCAAGCCAAAATGTTGATCGTCGATTAACAGCAGCTTTGCATGCAGGTTGTTGGGAGTGTAAAAAATCATGCGGATGTTGTTGTTGTAGTAAAAGCCAAGATATTTGCTTCTAAGTAAATCAACCACCCGGACATCCGAATGTTTGGGCATAATGATGGTTACTTTTACACCGCGTTCACTCGCTTCCGCCAATAATTTGCGGATGCGGTAACCAGGCAAAAAATAGGGCGTTTCCAAGATGATTTCTTTTTTTGCTTTGCGGATTAGTTTTTCGATCTTGGTTTTGATTTGTTGCCGGTAAATCGACGGCAAATCCTGCACGATTTCGAAATCGTAAAGCGAAATGGTTTTTTTGTATGAAAATTTATTGAAAATATACTTGTTATAAATTTTGCTACTTTCCAGAAAGGTCTTCTTGAATATTTTCGTGATATTCCCCCGGAGCATCAGGACGCTTTCGCGCCACTGCAGCGAGTAGCCGGTAATGTTTGCCGAACCGATGTAGCTGATGTGGTCGTCGATAAGCAATAGTTTGCGGTGATTCCGTTTGTGGTTTTTCGTGAAAAAGTCCAGGGCGAACACTACCTTGCGGAAAAAACGGACATCGCCTCCGTAACTTATCAGCTCGCTGAAATAAGATTCATCAAACGAAGCTCCCCAGGAGTCGATCATGATTTTAACCGTGACTCCTTCTTTGGCTTTTCGGGTCAATACATCCTTGAATCGTGCACCAACCGCATCATTTCCAAATTTATACGTTTCCAAATAGATATATTCTTTGGCCCGTTCCATATCCTGAAGCATGCCCTCGTAAAACTTAGGCGGTTCGGAATAAAGCCAAAATCCTGTAATATAATCGGTTTCCGGAAACATTTTTGAAAAAATCGTTTCCAAAAATATGTTTTTTTTCAATTTGGTTTCCTTTTTCGGTGAATAGTTCTTGAAGGAATTTTGGATATTTTAACAGAAAAACGGGAAACAGGTTCGTTCCGGCAGCATTTTTCCATTTTCACAAAACCATCTGCGTTTCGCTGTGCTTTTTAGATTGCTAACAATTATCTTTGCAAATAAAATTGCATACAACATGATAAAAAGTATGACGGGCTACGGGAAATCAGTGGCCCAACTCCAAATGGGTTCAAAAGTTACAATCGAAATACGCACGCTGAATAGCAAACAATTGGATGTGAGTATGCGTATCCCGCAATTATTCCGTGAAAAAGAACTGGAAATCCGTCAAGAATTGGCTCGTTTTTTGGAACGCGGAAAAGTTGATTTTACCATTACGATGGAAACCGATTCGGGAACGGATACTTTTTCGATTAATACGGCAGTTGCTCAAAAGTACCATCAGGAAATTTTAAAATTGGCAACGGAAATAGGGGAGGGGCTGGGTACCAATTATATTCATACTTTGCTCCGAATGCCGGATGTGTTGAAAAGCGAGCAACAACAGTTTAACGATTCAGATTGGGAATTGGTGAAAGTTGCGTTACATGATGCTTTGCGGCAAACCAACCGTTTTCGGGAAGAAGAAGGCGAATTGACCAGAGCAGATATGGAGTTACACATCAACCTGGTTTTAAATTTATTAAACCAAGTAAAACCTTTTGAAGAACAACGAATTAAAACGTTACGGGAACGATTTGAACGCAACCTTCAGACCTTTTTGGAAAATAATTCGAAAAAAGAGCATTTTGATGAAAATCGGTTTGAACAGGAAATTTTCTGGTATTTGGAAAAGTTAGACATTTCGGAGGAAAAATTGCGGCTTCAGAAGCATTGTGACTTCTTTTTGCAAACCCTGCGCTCCGACATTTCGGAAGGACGAAAGTTGGGTTTTATTTCGCAAGAAATTGGACGAGAGATAAACACCTTAGGATCAAAAGCTTCTGATGTAGATATTCAAAAAATGGTCGTGTTAATGAAAGATGAATTAGAAAAAGTCAAGGAGCAATTGGGAAATATATTATAAATCGATATTGTTTTATTAAATATATTCCATAATTCTACAAACATTATTTTTTTTTAAAAAAAAAGTGAAATGCTTCATTTTTAATACTTTTGTTAGTTCACTTTGAGTTAGTTAATAGGGGAATAGTTTACCTCTTTTATACATTAATTTATTAAAAGAGCTATTCTTTTATACAAGGGAAGGAAACTTCCGTTATTTTTGTATTTTGAAATCGAAAAACCAATACATTATCTATTATGGCAAATCAAGTAAAATTAGACATCGTGAAATTGGAAGCAGCGGCAGACAAACTAAAAGTTATGTCGCATCCAATGAGAATTGCAATTATTGAATTATTGCATGAGAAAGAAAAATCGAATGTAACACAAATTTACAAAACGCTTAAAATTGAGCAGGCTACGGCTTCTCATCATTTGAATGTTTTGAAAAGCAGAGGCATTTTACAATCCAAAAGAAATGGCAAAGAGATTCTTTATTCTTTGAAAGAAAAGACGCTTATTGACATTCTTTCCTGCATTGATAAATGTGGTTCGTAATTATTTTTTTGAAGTAAATCAAAAAAAGTATAACTAAAGATTGTTTATCGCCAAAAGTAACGTACGATTATTCGATACTTAGGGGAAGAGCAATCATGTCATTCAAAAAATAAAGCAGCGGATTTCCGCTGCTTTATTTTTTGAGGCTGAATGGTTGACTACAGCAAGCAGGATGTTTGATTTTCTGCAAAAGGCTTGCTTCAAAAATTAAAGTTCGATTGTTTCATTAAACTCCCAACCAGAAATTAAATCCAATACTTTGGACAACAGGGTTATTTTTTCAGGCTGGATGCGTTGTAATAAAATGCCGGTATCCCACTTGCCGTTTGAATTTTCATCTTTGATAACCCGGATGGAATATTTTCCAGAAGCAAGATTTTCAAAGATTACGGAATTGGTTTCGGCGCTAATCCGCTCGGCAAGAACATCATTTTTCGGGTTAAGCAGCTGGACAATGGCTTGGCCTTTGTAATTTATCCGATTTAACGAAATCCGGATGCTGCCTAATTTGTGATCCAAAACGGGTTTTATGGTAAATTGGGACGAGTCGGTTTGCAAACCGTAGATGTCGGTTACAGCAGCTTGTTCCATCGAAATTTTGTAAGATTTGTCTTCCTGCCAGGGATAATAAAGATTCAAAACATAAGGTTTTTCTTTGTCAATGCTAACTTCGGTGATTATTTCCGTGGAATCTTTTTCGTTGAAAACACGAATTTTCGGAAGCGCAAACGAATCAATCGGATTGGTAAAAATAAGTTTCAGGAGTTTATCGCTTGATTTCAGCAAGTGATTATAAATAAGTTTTTTATTAACGGTTTGGTTTGCTCGTTGTGCGTTCAGTTTTGTGCTGATAGATACCGTGTCGATTATTTTTTGATTTTCGGAAAATAAAATGTTCAAGGTATCTGGAATCGGCTTTTTTATCCAAAACCAGGCGGTATCTTTTTTCGCTGAAATTTCGCTGAAGCACCAATCCATACGGCTGTCCAATAATTTGAAGTCTTGATTTTTCAGGGGATATTTAAAAATAAGCATTAATTTATGGAGGCTGATCATTTCTTTCTTTGAAATGTGCTGCGTCGAGTCTGGCTCGGGAAATAGGTATAATGTGTCGGCCGTTTTTGTGGTGGAATCAATTTTAAGGGATGGATTTTGGAATGCAATTTGTTCTGCTCCTCCTGCTGTATAAAGATAATCGCTGTTTTTATCGATTAATGCATACAACCGGTAACTTCCAGCAGCCAGGTTTGACAAGGTGTATTCCCCGCTTTCATTGGTACGGGTAACATAAAGCGGTTTTTGCAGCACCGGAAGCGAATCGTTCCTTTCGATTTCGGGATATAGCGAAACCAAGGCATTTTTTGCCGGGGTCAAATCACTTGCCATTAGCACTTTTCCAGAAAAACCAAGTGAATCAATATAATTTCCGGTTGAAAAAGTGAGCGAATAGTTTTTGAGGATATTTTTCTCGTTTAAATCGGCAATGGCATCGCCAAAATAAAATTTGTAAGTTGTATTTTCCCTGAGGGGCGATTCCAGCTTTGCGACAATAGAATGGCCCTTTTGTTTGAATTCCGGTTTTTTATCAAGAGGAGGAGAAATGATTAGTTGATTTTCGATGTCATTCAATGTAATATATTCATCGAACGTGATTTCAATTTCTTTTCCTGAAAAATTAGTAGAAGTGTTTTTCGGAATCGTTTTTTTTACGACAGGAGGTGTTTCATCTTTGGGGCCGCCTTCAGGTGGTTTTATAACAGCACAAGCGCCAAGAAGGACTGCTAAAGATAAGCATGTGAAAAAATGCGGAAAACGATAGAAACCGGAATTATTATAAAACATAAATTCACTTCTTTCAAACAGCAAAGGTCGGAAAAAAAGTGAATTTATGATCATTTGAAAAGCCAGTTCACTATCGGGGTGGGCCACCTCCTCCGGGTCCGAACATCATCATGCGTTGGGGGCCTTCTCCTTGCCCTTGATTTTGTTGGGGCGTGAAATTACGCAAGTTGTAGGTAAAGGTTAGCATAAAATACTGTTTCAGGGCATTTCCCACATTGTCTTCGATATACAGATCGTTTACGTTATGCGAAACATTGCGGTTTTGGTTTAAAATATCAAAAACACTTATTTTAAGTTCTGCACGATTGTCTTTCAGAAACTTCTTTGCAATGGACATGTTCCAAAGCAGGTAATCGGGATCTTGCAGATTGTCGTTGCCGCTGTAATATTGGTATGACAGTTGATTTTGCCATACAAAGGTTTTAAAGAAAGTAAAGTTGGTTTTTAGAGAGCCGATTTGCGTTAAAAAATTATTGTCCTGATCGGTTTGCAAAGTCGTTGTTCCAATTTTATACTGGGCGCTGTAAGATAACGTGAAATCAATTTTTTCGCTGATGTTACTGCTTATCGAAAGGTTTGCGCCCGGTGTGTAATTATCGGTAATGTTTTTTTCGAAATTGACCAGGCTGGGTGCATGGCTGTACATCATTCCAACGTTCAGGTTTATGGTGCTTTTCAATGGTTTTAGCGGGAAACCGTAGGTTACAAATACATTTGAACTCCAGTATCCGTCTAAATTAACCGGCCGGGTGATGCGGCGCCCTTTGTTTACCAGATAGCCGTTTATGATTGTATCGACATTGGGTGTGAAGGTCGAGCTTCCGATGTAATCAAGAACTTTTGACACGTTTGCAAACAAAAATAAATTCGAGGATTTCAGCGTGTTGGTGTAAGCATAATTTGCCATGGCAAAAATCCGGTATTGTTGGTCGAGGTCCGGATTTCCGGTAGTGAGTAGTTGGGGATTGCTATTGTCGATTACCGATTGCAATTGGGTAAGCGAGGGCGCATTGGTTGATGTACGCATGCTTACACGCATATTTTTTTCCTTCGATATTTTATATTCCATCCACAAATTAGGCAACCAACTGGTATACGGATCTTTGTCTATTTCTGATTCGAACGGGTAAGTCTGAGTGCCATCCAGTAAGGCATATTGATAATTGATTCCGGTGTTTATATTCAATCTGCCGTTATTGTAACGATATCCTCCGCCTACACGGTGGGTGGTATATTGGCTTTCGTATTCGTTTGACAGGAGCGGAACCAAATTCGAATACTCGCTGGTAATAGAGTCCAAATCGTAAACTTTTTTATTTGCTTTATCCCGGCTCCAACCCAAGCTATAGTTGAATTGTAATAAACTTTTTTTCCCGATGGGTTCGGTATATGAGACGTTTGTGTTTATATTGGTTGATTGAGTGGGAGCTGTGCCTTTTTGACGAATCAAGTTTGTATCCAAAATTGCCCAGTAATAATCATCCGATGAAAGCAACGTTTTTGAATCGCGATTTGATTGTCCCGGATTTAAGCTGATGGAAATAGTACGCCCTTTTTTCTTGAACTTATGACTATAAAAGAGGTCTCCTGAAAAGTTATATCCTGATCCGTCCACTTCGTTGTTCCGGATGGATTGGCTGATGGTATCGCTGGGGAAGTATTCCCAGCTATTTGTAAATGAGGAAGAATTATTTTTTTGAAAGCTGATCCGAGGCGAAAAAATAAGCGTATTCATGCTGTCGATCGCGTACTCCAAGCGAAAATTTAGGCGATGGTTGAAATTGTTATTCGTTCCGTTATAATCATTCAGGTAGTTTTTGGTTTCATCCGTTGTTGAAAACCAGGCTTGGTTTGATGTTTGATCGGTTTCGTTCTTACGGTTGTCGAAAGCATAACTACCCGAAAGTTTTACTTTTTTCCATTCATCGCTGTATTGCAATCCCACGGAATTGGTAGTTGTTATTCCACTTTGTTGAAACAAAAAATTACTTCCGGATCCACCTCGCATACGAAATTGCATTCCGCCACCGCCTCTGCCGCCAAAATTTCCAATGGCGCCCAACAAGTCGTCCAATGCGAATTCCGAAACATTGACATTGTTGAAAAGGCCGGTAAAAGTGATCCGGTGCGAACCTTTGAAGTAATTTACCGATGCCCCTGCCGAATAACGATCTTCCGTTCCGTAACCGGCATAAATTTTCCCGAAGTAGCCGTTTTGTTTTAATCTTTTGGTGATAATATTCATGATCCGCTCGCTGTTCCCGTCATCGAACCCGGTTAAACGAGCCTGGTCGCTTGCTTGCTCGAAGACTTGAACATTTTCAATCATATCGGCGGGTAAATTTTTTAGGGCGACCGAGGGGTCCGATCCGAAGAACTCTTTTCCATCCACTTTTACTTTTTTGATTTCTTGTCCCTGAGCTTTTACCTGGCCATTTTCGACGGTTACCCCCGGAAGCTTTTGTACCAATTCTTCGGCCGATGCATCGGCATGAATTTTTACAGCACCTGCATTGTACTGTGTGGTATCTCCATGTTGTGTTGCCTGTAGCGATACGCCTTTAACTTCAACTCCTGAAAGCTCGATCGCTTCGGGTTGCATTTTCAGTGCCAAACTTAAAGATTGATTATTGTTAAATACAATCTGCCTGGATATCGGTTTGTATCCGATAAATGAAATCCGTAAAAAATAAGAATTTCCGCGCAGGTTGGTGAATTGGAAAAATCCGTTCCCATTGGTTAAATCTCCTTCGATTCTGTTTGTATCGAGTGCAGATTTTAACACAACAGTAGCGCCAAGAACCGGGTTATTCGTAATGGAATCCCGGACAACTCCCGATAAGGAGTGAAATGATTGGGCTGTAGAAGAGATAACTGCAAAAATGAGGAAGAAAAAAGGGAAAAAGATTTTTTTCATGAAAATGAATCTAAATAGTTGAGAAAAAACGCGCAAGGGTCGAAAATAGATAGCAATGATTTCAAAATTTATAGCTTTTTGTGAGTGATTTCAAGAAAAAATTCAAGATAAATCGATGTATTCTGCCACAATGAAAATCTTAGTACTTTTGCCATTATTGGAGCAAATCGGAGTATAACAAAAAAGAACGATCCGTTGTTAGATTTTGAATTCGTATAAAAGTTACACTTCATAAGTATTGTCTGTATAATTTTAAAAAAATAGGAAATGAAAAAATTAGTATTGGTACGTCATGGCGAAAGTGTTTGGAATCAAGAAAATCGCTTCACCGGCTGGACGGATGTGGATCTTACCGAAAAAGGCTGTAACGAAGCCTGCGAGGCCGGTAAGGTGTTAAAACAAAACGGCTTCAACTTCTCGTTGGCTTATACATCGTACCTCAAGCGTGCAATCAAAACCTTAAACTTTATTTTGGAAGAAATGGATTTGATGTGGATTCCTGTGGAAAAAAGCTGGCGCCTGAACGAAAAGCATTATGGAAATTTGCAAGGTTTGAACAAAGCCGAAACGGCGGCGAAATTCGGGGACGAACAAGTGAAAGTCTGGCGCCGGAGTTATGATATTCCGCCACAACCTTTGGAAGAAACCGATCCGCGCAACCCGCGTTTGGATCAGCGTTACAAGGAAATCGGAGAAGACGCGCCGCTTACCGAAGCGTTGAAAGATACGGTTGAACGGATGGTTCCTTATTGGGAAAACAACATTCGGGAATCGTTAAAAAAATACGATCAGGTTTTGGTAGCTGCACATGGAAATAGCTTGCGTGCGGTCATCAAGTATTTGAAAGGAATTTCCGATGAAGCCATTGTGAACTTGAATTTACCTACCGGGATTCCTTATGTGTTTGAGTTTGATGACAACCTCAATTTGCAAAAAGATTACTTTTTAGGGGATCCGGAAGTGATCAAAAAGTTGATGGAAGAAGTTGCCAACCAAGGGAAGGCAAAGTAAAGTATCTGTTTTTCAAATGAAAAAGCCTGGCAATTTTAGAAGTTTGCCAGGCTTTTTTCTAGTAGTTTATGACCAACAGGGATTTATTTGCCTTTTACGATAATGGTATATACCGGCAGGTGATCGCTGTAGCCGTTGGTCCATGCACCGGAAACAAAGGTGCGATGCGGATACCCTTTGTATTGTCCGTCTTGATTAAGTAAAAACGGGCGATTGAACACATATGTTTTGTGTAAATGCCATGAACCCGGTTTTTTATCCAAAAGCGGTTTGGAAATAATAATCTGATCGAATAAATTCCACGAATCGCGGTAGGCCAATGATCCGATTCCATTTTTAAATAATTGCCACATGGGATTGAAAAGACCTTTCGCGTCAACTTGTTTTTCCTTTCCTTTTGCACCCAGTATTTTGTAAACGCTGGGATCAACCGGATCGTCATTCAAGTCGCCCATGATAAAAAACTTTGCTGTTGCGCTGGTGGTATACAAGGAATCGGCAATGTGACGAGACAGTTTTGCTGCTTCCGCACGATATTCGGCGCCATTTCCCCGTGATGGCCAGTGGTTGACAACCACGCTGATGGTATCGCCGTCTAAAATTCCCGTAACAGTTAATTGGTCGCGTGTGCGCCAATTGGGTTGCCCAGGCATTCCTAAAAATGAGGATGTCGCATGGATGACCGTAAAGTCTTTTTTACGGTACAGTAAGGCCACATCAACTCCCCGGCGGTCAGGTGAATCAAAATGTACAATTCCGTACCCTGAATTTTTCAATGCCGGCATGGCAATCAAATCTTCCAATACACCTTGGTTTTCAATTTCCGAAACACCCAATAGGGTCGGGCCGCCCTTTAGAATTTCATCACCAATCTGTGAAATGGCTTCCGACATGTGTTTGAGCTTTTGGGTATACTTTTCGGTATTCCATCCGTTCAGGCCATTCGGCAAGAACTCTTCGTCGTTGATTTTCGGATCGTTGATGGTGTCATACAAATTTTCAAGGTTGTAAAAAGCAATTACAGCTGCTTTGTATTGCTGTTTTTCTTGTGCTTGCACCTTTGCGAAGCACAGAAGGATAAAAAGGGTAAAGGGAAGGAATTTAAATGTTTTCATATGCTTAGAAAGTTGCAGGCGTTAGTTTTCGCGTTTCATTAAATTTCTTACAACCAACAAAAGTGCAGATTTTTCTGTTTCTGTCTTGTTAATTTGCGCGAAAAAATCGAGGGCCGTTGTATAAAAAATGTCGCTTTCATGGAGCGCGATTTCGTCAATGTTTAATTGAGAGTATATTTTTTTGACTTCTGCTATTTTTTGAGAATTCTCCAAGGTTGTGTCGTTGTAAAGTTTTTGGAAAGGTGCGGCGTTTTCGCCCAATAATTCAAGAGATTTCAGATACAGAAATGTTTTTTTGCAAGAAAGGATATCGCCACCGCAAGTTTTCCCAAATTTTTCTTCTTTGCTAAATATATCCAACCAGTCATCTTGTAATTGAAAAGCCAACCCTAAATTTAATCCGAAATTGTATAAGGCATTTGCATCAGCGGACGGAGCTTTTGCGATGATTGCACCGATTTTTAAACTACATGCCAATAGTACGGCTGTTTTCAGGCGGATCATTTCCATGTATTCTCCAATCGATACTTGGTCACAGGATTCAAAGTTCATATCATATTGCTGCCCTTCGCAAACTTCTAATCCTGTTTGACTATATAATTCCAAAATTTCCCCAACGAGAGTTTGATTTGTTTTCAATAAATAGAGATTGGCAAGTGCAAACAACCCATCGCCGGACAAAATGGCTGTGTTGGCATCCCATTTTTTGTAAACGGTTTCTTTCCCACGGCGCAATGGCGCATTGTCCATAATATCGTCGTGCAACAATGTGAAATTGTGGAACAGTTCAATCCCGATCGCCGGATGAATTGCTTCATCTAAATTCCCGTTGAACAAATCGCATCCCAATAAAACCAGCAAAGGGCGTATACGCTTTCCTCCGGAATCAAGTGTGTAACTCATGGGTAGGAACAACTCTTTGGGGCTTTCCGGAAAGCGAAGGTTCGCAAAAGCATGTTCTATTTTTTCTTGTAAAAAATGAATCCGTTCCATAAAAAGCAATCAAGCAAATGAATAAAATTGATTAGGCGTGTTTGAGAAGGTTTAATAAATATTGGCCGTAACCGCTTTTGAGTAATGGCTGGGCAATTTGTTCCAGTTGCGAACTGCTGATGAATTTCATGCGCCAGGCAACTTCTTCGATACATCCGATTTTTAAACCTTGGCGATCTTCGATTACTTGTACAAATTGTGATGCTTGCAGCAGGGATTCGAATGTGCCGGTGTCCAACCAAGCAGTTCCACGACTCAACGTAGCAACTTTTAATTTTCCGGATTCCAGATAATGGCGGTTTACATCGGTAATTTCATATTCACCCCGTGCTGAAGGCTGAATGTTTTTTGCCACATTCACCACCGAATTATCGTAAAAATATAATCCGGGTACGGCATAATTCGATTTGGGGACTTTGGGTTTTTCTTCAATCGAAATGGCGCGGTTGCTTTTATCAAATTCCACAACACCATATCGCTCTGGATCGGAAACATGGTATGCAAATATGGTTCCACCGATTGGATTGTTACACGTTTGGAGTAATTCCGATAGACCGGTTCCATAGAAAATATTGTCACCCAAAACCAATGCACACGAATCATTTCCAATAAAATTTTCACCAATTACAAAAGCTTGCGCCAATCCGTTAGGAACCGCTTGCTCGGCGTAAGAGAAATTACAACCGATATTTTCACCGCTTCCCAATAAGCGTTTGAATCCTGGCAGGTCCTGGGGTGTGCTGATAATTAAAATATCCCGGATACCAGCCATCATCAAAACCGAAAGCGGGTAATAAACCATCGGTTTATCATAAATTGGCATCAACTGCTTGCTGATGGCTAAAGTAATGGGATGTAGACGACTACCCGATCCTCCGGCCAAAACGATTCCTTTCATAAACTCGAGTTTTAATGAGTTCTTGTGGCGGATAACGAGTAAACACTACCAAGAATGATTGATAAGAAACACGTTACGAGCCAGGCGTTAAAAAAAAATGTTCTATGCCTTGCAAAGGTACTGATCTTTTTTGAGTTGGCTGTAAAGCAATTTTCAAATCAAGAAACGCCTTTTGGGGTTGAGCTGCAACAAAAAAAGCTCCTTGATGTTTGTTTTTTTCGAGAGAATTGTTTCAAACCTTCCTTTGAGACATAAACTATTATAAAATCTAATGGAGCATGCTGCACTATTTAGTACTTTTGCAAGTTTGGAATCTGTGTAACAGGCAATCTAAAAACGATTAACAGTATGGGAACAGCTTATTTGGGTCTTATTCGTAAGATTGATGAGTTTATTCGGAAATACTATAAAAACCGCCTTATAAAGGGAGCCTTGTATTGTGTTGCTTTATTAGGGCTGGCTTTTATAATTTTGAATGTGTTGGAATATTATTCTTGGTTTGATACCAGGACCCGCACAGCATTCTTTTATACATTTTTGGGAATAGCTATTTTTGTTTTGGGGCGCTACATTGTTGTACCCATTACTCAATTAACGCGTTTTGGAAAAATCATTTCTTACGAGCAGGCAGCAAAAATTATAGGAACCCATTTTGCCGAAGTAAAAGATTCACTTTTGAATACACTGCAACTTCAGCAACTGAATGATCAAGCAAGTGAAACTACGGATTTACTGGAAGCATCGATTGATCAAAAAATTGCAAAATTAACCCCTGTTCCTTTTGCATCTGCCATCGATTTGAAAAAGAACCGGAAATATTTGCCATATGCACTGCCTCCGGTTTTATTGATCTTATTAACGTTGGTTGTTGCCCCATCGTTGGTCACGGAGCCTACAAAACGGATTGTGCGCCATGATGAAGTTTTTGAACGTCCGGCTCCCTTTCAACTTGAGATTTTGAATCCGGACTTAAAAGCGGTGCAGCAAACCGATTTCACCCTCAATGTGAAATTGACGGGGAAAGAAATTCCTGACCAATTGATGATTGAAGTGGGAGGTGCCCAATATAAAATGGATAAGGAAAATGTTGTTAAGTTTAATTACACGATTAAAAACTTGCAGCAACATACGAAGTTTGTGATCCGGGCCCACGACTTTATTTCGAAAGAGTACCAAATCATGGTTTTACCCAAACCAACCATGCTGTCTTTTGCCGTGCAAGCGGTTTTTCCAGCTTATTTGCAACGTAAGACCGAAATGTTTGAAAACACCGGAGATTTGACAATTCCTGCCGGCACGGTCTTAACTTGGATGTTTTATACACGGGATGTGGATGAGGTGAATTTCCGTTTGAATGCTACAGAACAAGCTTTGCGAAAAAATCAATCCAATGTGTTTACCTATACAACCAAGCTCCTCGCAAACTCCGAATATCGTGTTGGAATTAAAAACGCTTATTTTGCAAATAAAGATTCTTTAAGCTATGGCATTACCGTCATCCCGGATTTATTTCCCAGCATTTCGGTTACGGAGCAACGGGATTCGATTTACGATAACCGCCTTTATTTTAACGGACAAATTAAGGATGACTATGGATTTAGCCGCTTAACGTTCAATTATTTGGTTAAGAAAAAAGATACTTTATTGATTAAACCGGAATTGAAGTCGAAAGATGTTTCCATGGACCCGAAAGTATTGGCCCAAACTTTTTACTATTACATGGATATGGGCACCTTACTTGTTCAACCCGGCGATGAGATCGAGTATTACTTTGAAGTTTGGGATAACGATGGAGTCATGGGGGCAAAGTCGGCACGATCACAAAAACAGATTTTCAAAATACCTACTCTGGAAGAATTGCAGGCAGAGGATGGTAAGAAAGCAGATGATATGAAAGAGAAGATGACTTCTGCCATTAAACAGGCTCGTCAATTGCAGAAACAAGTGGATGATATGACCAAAAAGATGGTTGAAAAGAAAGAAGTAGGGTGGCAGGAAAAGCAGCAGATTCAAACCATGATGGAGAAGCAGCGAAATTTGCAGCAACAAGTGGAGGAAATTAAGAAAGAAAATACGGAAAAGAATTTGAAACAGGAACAATACAATGAATTTTCCGAATCGATCCGGGAAAAGCAAGAGCAATTGGAAAAACTTTTCAATGATGTTCTTCCGGATGAGATGAAGAAAATGGTGGAAGAACTTCAGAAGTTGTTGGAGCAAATCGATAAGAACAAAATTCAGCAAACGTTGGACCAAATGAAACTCTCGAACGAGGATATTGAGAAACAATTGGATCGCGATTTACAGCTTTTCAAACAGTTGGAAGTTGAAAAGAAATTACAGCAAGCCATTGATCAGGCGGATAAGTTGGCAGAAGACCAGAAAAAATTGGCAGAACAAACTCAAAATTCGAAGAAAGAAGACTTGCCGGGGTTGCAGGAAAAACAAGATGCCTTGAATAAGCAATTCGACCAATTGCAAAAAACATTGGAAGAATTGAAAAAAGGGAATAGTGAACTTTCAGAGCCCAATCCAATTCCGGATACGAAACAAGAAGAAAACTCTGCTGAGAAAGAAATGGATAATAGTTCGCAGAATTTGAAAGATAAAAAGCAAAAAGAATCCAAAAACTCTCAGGACAATGCCGTGCAGCAATTGCAAAAGATGAGTGATAAGTTGAAAGCAGCTCAAGAGCAAATGGCCCAAGATGGGGCAGAGGAAGATATCGAAGCGTTGAAACAAATTTTGGATAATCTGGTGAAAATATCCTTTTCCCAGGAAGATTTGATGAACCAACTCAAAGTGGTTTCAACCACAAATCCGAAATATATAGGGCTTGTGCAAAATCAAAAAAAGTTGAAAGATGATTTGCAAATGGTAGAGGATTCTTTATTTGCCTTGAGTAAACGGCGTGCTGAGATTGCTCCGTTTGTGATGCGTGAGATCAACAAAGTGCAAAAAAATTCGGATGAAGCCATTGCCAGTCTCACGGATCGGAATGTTCCCCTTGCTCAAATGAGGCAACAGTATGTGATGACTTCGGTAAATAATTTGGCGTTGATGTTGGATGAGTCTTTACAGCAAATGCAAAAACAGCAGATGGATGCGAAAGGCGCTTCAAGCGGAAAGAAGAAATCGAAAAGCAAGAAACCGGGTCAGGCACAATGCAATTCGGAGCAAATGAAATCGATGCGGCAACTGCAAGAGCAATTGAACAAGCAATTGCAGGATATGAAGGATGGGCAAAAGCCGGGAGATCAAAATCCACGGGGATCAAAGATGAGCGAGCAAATGGCTCGTATGGCCGCCCAACAAGAAGCATTACGGCGCGAATTGCAAAAAATGGGAGAAGAAATGGGTGAGAATAAGGAAGGCACTCCGAAAGGTATCAAGGAGGCCTTGCAAAAAATGGATGAGACGGAAACTGATATTGTAAACAAACGTATCACCCAACAGACCATCCAGCGGCAACAGGAAATTGTCACTCGAATGCTTGAGTCGGAGAAAGCCTTGCAGCAACGTGAAGAAGAAGAACGCCGCGAATCTCATGAAGGGAAAGATATGCCAGGAGATGTTGCAAAACGCTTTTTGGAATACCAAAAGCTAAAAACGAAAGAATCGGAATTCTTCCGAACGATTCCACCGCGCCTGCGTCCATTTTACAAGACCAAAGTAGACAACTATTTTTTATCAGTCGAATAAATACTATGATTTCATTTGAGGTTATTGATTCGGATTTTGTTTTGAAAGAGAGAAATAAAATACGTGCTTGGTTGCGCTCTTTGGCAACCGAGGAAGGCAAATTGTTGGGAGATTTGGCTTTTGTCTTTTGTACGGATTCCTACTTATTAGAACTGAATCAGAAGTATTTGCAACATGATACCTTAACAGATGTAATCACGTTTGATTACACGGAAAATGCGAAAATTTCCGGCGATATTTTTATTAGTATTGAGCGGGTTGCTGAAAATGCCGAAAAATTTGAAGTACTATTTGCAGATGAAGTGCTTCGTGTTTTGGCTCACGGAATTTTGCATTTATGTGGATATGAAGATAAAAATACCACTGCAAAACAGCAGATGACGGCCAAAGAAGATTATTACATGACAAAATTTTATGAATTTGTTCCACGTGGAACATAAATAAATACTTTTTTGAAAGAATTTGTTCCACGTGGAACAAGTGCAGTGTTATGGGACTAAAAAATTAAAGGAAGAAGAATTGTTTAAAGACTATGATGTTATAGTGGTTGGTGTCGGACATGCAGGCTGCGAGGCCGCGACAGCAGCGGCAAATCTTGGTTCAAGCGTATTGCTTATTACCATGAATTTGGATACCATTGCCGCCATGTCGTGCAATCCGGCAATGGGGGGAGTGGCAAAGGGACAAATTGTCCGGGAAATTGATGCATTAGGAGGCTATTCAGGTATTGTGACTGATAAAACCATGATACAATTTCGTATGCTCAACCATTCAAAAGGCCCTGCTATGTGGAGTCCCCGGGCGCAAAGTGACCGTTGGCTCTTTTCTGCTGAATGGAAATATATTCTTGAAAATACCGATAAGCTCGATCTTTGGCAGGACACGGTTGAAGAAATCTTAGTCCAGGATGGGAAAGTAATGGGTGTGCGAACGGCTATGGGACATACTATCGCTTCTAAATCGGTAATTCTAACCAACGGTACGTTTTTGAATGGATCGATCCACATTGGTTTGAAAACATTTGAAGGAGGGAGAATCGGGGAGAACGCTGTAAAAGGATTGACTGAAAATCTGGTAAAACTTGGCTTTGAAGCGCAACGGATGAAAACAGGAACTCCGGTTCGAATTGAAGGGAAAACGATTGATTTCTCAAAATTAGAAGAACAGAAAGGCGATCAAAACCCTCGCAAATTCTCTTATTCAGCAACAATACCCTTGGCCAATCAACGTTCGTGTTGGATTGCATACACCAATGAGGCCGTCCACGAAATATTAAAAACAGGCTTTGAGCAATCGCCTATGTTTACTGGTCGAATTGAAGGGATCGGCCCGCGTTATTGTCCGTCAATTGAAGATAAAATCAATAAATTTTCAGATAAAACACGCCATCAGCTTTTTGTGGAACCAGAGGGTTGGATGACCAATATTTATTATCTGAATGGGTTTTCAAGTTCATTACCTGAAGAAATACAAGTAAAGGCGTTGCATTTAATTTCTGGATTTGAGAATGCAAAAATTGTCCGCCCGGGATATGCCATTGAATACGATTTTTTCCCTCCTACCCAGTTGAAACACACTTTAGAAACGAAGAGAATTCAAAACCTTTATTTTGCAGGACAAATCAATGGAACTACGGGATATGAAGAAGCCGCAGCTCAAGGCTTACTAGCTGGGATAAATGCTCATTTGAAATTACAGGCGAAAGAACCCTTTATTCTTAAACGCTCGGAGGCTTACATCGGTGTTTTGATTGATGATTTAATCACCAAGGGAGTAGATGAACCTTACCGGATGTTTACTTCGCGGGCAGAATATAGAACTTTGTTGCGCCAAGACAATGCCGATTTGCGCCTGACGGAAAGAAGTCATCATATTGGTTTGGCTTCCACAGGGCGTTTGAAACGTGTTTTGTATAAAAAAAGTGCGATTGATCAAATTATTGAATACTTAAAAAACAAAAGTATTTCGCCTGCTGAAATAAATACGGCACTTGAAACCTTAGAACTAACGACTATAGCCCAAAAAACGAAACTGATAAACTTGTTACTGCGCCCGCAAATTGGGTTGTATTTTTTAATGGCGCATGTTCCTGATCTAAAAACTTTTTGTGAAGAAGTTTGTAACGAAGATCGGGAAATTATGGAAGAGGTGGAAATCATGGTGAAGTATGAGAATTACTTCAAGAAGGAACAGGAAATGGTTGATAAACTTGCGAAGTTTGAATCCATTCCACTGAAGTACGATTTTGATTATAAAAGCTTACAAGCCCTTTCATTTGAAGCTCGTGAAAAGTTGACAAAAATAAAGCCCGAAACCCTCGGGCAAGCTTCGCGCATAAGTGGTGTTTCGCCCGCCGATATATCGGTTTTATTGGTGTATTTTGGACGATAATAAATTTGATTTTTATATAAAAATGGAGACTTTATCGAATTGTCCCGTGTGTAAAAGCACCCGGATAACTGATTTTCTAGAAACAAAAGATCATTTTTTCACAAAAGAGAAATTTACAATTTCGGAATGCTCCGACTGCAAATTTCGTTTTACAAATCCTCGTCCGTTTGAAGCAGATTTGGGAAAATATTATCGGTCTGAGGAATACATTTCGCATTCCAATGTCCGGAATAATCTATTCAGTCAGATTTACCAGTTAATTCGTAACTATACGAGAACCCGGAAGTATAAGTTGGTAGCAAAACGTTCGGCAGGAAATACAATTTTAGACATTGGTTGTGCTACCGGTGAATTGCTGGCGTATTTTCAAAAAAAAGGTTGGAATGTTTTGGGAATCGAACCGGACCAGCGTGTCGCTGAATTTGCTCGAGGCCATAACCAAATAGAAGTTGAGGATGAGCCTCATTTATTAGAAATTCCTGATAAAAGCTTTGACGTGATTACGATGTGGCATGTGCTGGAGCATGTTGCCGATTTGGATCAACGCATGCAGACGCTTCAACGTGTGTTGAGCGATGATGGAACTTTGATTATCGCAGTACCCAATGCCGACTCTCCCGATGCTCGGAAATATGGCGCTTTTTGGGCGGGCTATGACCTTCCCCGGCATTTGTATCATTTTACGAAAGAAACCATGTCATCGCTTTTGGGAAAATACGATTTTGAATGTACGGAGATTTTACCCATGAAATTCGATTCTTATTATGTTTCGTTGTTGAGTGAAAAATATTTGCACGGAAGGACACGTTGGTTGCCTGCCTTTTTGAGCGGATTAACTTCAAATTGGAAAGCTAGCGGCAAAAAGAACTTTTCGAGCCTGATTTATGTGATAAAAAAGAAAAATCGCAAATAAGCTTTTTTAAGCATTCCGAAGCCGAGATGGATAAACGCCTCGAAAAATGAAAAAAGAGGGTTTATGGAGGAGCTTTTTTAGCCTCATTCGCTAGCCCAACAATAAGAATACTTTGAGACTTTTTAATGGATTTCAAATGAAAAATTCGCGAAAGAAAATTTACAGGATTTTAATTACGGCGCTTTTAATGATGTTGACCGCCATAATTGTTACGTTGAATTTTAAGTGGCGAAACACTCCGGAAAGAATAGTCGATCGGATGGACAAAACGATGGCAGAATTTTCCAACCGGATGGATCTGCGTTTGAAATTTTTGGATGCTGTTTTTTACAAAGCCGATAACGACGCTCTCTCAAACCGCGATACTTTACTGGGAAATGTATGGGAAAAGGATTGCCAGGTTTTTCTGAAATATAGGAAAGACTCACTTGTTTTTTGGACGAGTTCAAATTTTTATCCACCGGCAATTAAAAAAGATGAATTATTAGACAAGGCTTTTGTTAACATAAGGAATGGATGGTATCTGGTACGGCAACTGAAATCGGATAGTAGTGAATTCTTCGCTTTGCAATTGGTTTACAGCGATTATAAAATCCATAATGCCTTTTTTTACGACCATTTTTATGAGAAAATAAAAGTTCCAAATAATTTAGAACTTTCATTCGAAAAGACGGCTTACGTAATTGCTTCTCCTGAAGGTAAATATCTTTTTTCGTTGGTGTTTGAGGGGCAAGCTCATCCGGATAGGGGAACCTATCTTTTGATTTTACTTACGTATCTAATTTCAATCTTGTTGTTGATTGAAGCCTCTTTTTTGCTTTATCGTCGCATGCAATATGAAGTCGGTAAAACATGGATCTTGTTTTCGACTTTATTAGTGAATATTTTTATTCTACGGGCGCTACAGATATACCTTCGATTTCCTTTGGTTCTGTATGAAAGCGAATTTTTCAGCCCCAAATATTTTGCATCCTCTATTTATCTCCCATCTTTAGGTGATTTTTTATTAAATGCGCTGATTTTATTACAGCTAAGCTTTTTTATGATAAAAAATTGGCCGCAGAATCATTACATATTTATCAAAAACCGTATTCTAAAATATTGCGTTGCAGCCATTCTGATATTTTTTCTTATTTTGTTATTTGAGGGGATGTGCTGGTTGATGAACAACCTGCTTGTTAATTCCAATGTTCCTATGGAACTTGATCGGGTATTAAGCTTGTCTTTCCTAAGCTTGGTTGAGCTGGTAATCATTGCATGCCTGATTTTTTCTTTCCTGTTTGTATTTAATTTTATTTCTAAAAATATTTTTGGGTTATTAGCCGATAACAAAACGCATTTTCGATTTCTCTGCTTCTCAGTACTTTTGGTTTATGGCGGAATAAAAGCACTAAATTCGGATTTTCAGCTAATCCCTTTTTTGTTCTTATTGGGAATGTTTGCATTGGTATCGTGGCAAAACTATTTCGAACTTCCGCGAATAAAGAATAAAAGCTTAATCCCATACCTTTTTCTTTTTGCTTTCCTAGGAACATATATGTTGACAAAGTCGGAAACCTATCGCGAGACGGAGCACCGGAAACTTATTGCCTTAAAACTTTCCGATGCTTCCGATAAAAAGATTGAGTACCATTATGAAACACTGCATGATGCCATTATGAATGATCAGGAGTTGGATCATGGTATTCAAAAATTTTCTTTGGGCGAAATTCAAGAAAATGAACTGGTAGACTATGTTTTACAAAAATATTTAACGGGGTTTTGGGAGCAATACCAAGTTAAATTGAAATTCTGCAAAAACACAGAAGTTGTTTCGGAACTTTGTCCCGAAGAAATTTTCTATGATTCAGTTATAAAACACAGTACAAGGCTGGTATTACCCAGGCGGAATTTGTACTTATTACAAAATTCGTTGGACGATATAAAATACATCGGGTTGCTCAACTTTCGCTCTTTTGCTCAGTTACAGAAAACTGCCGTCAAATTGTATATAGAGATTGGTTCCCCCAATACAGAATTGGGTATCGGCTTTTCTGAGGGATTATCCAATAACCTGGCCATGTTTGATCCGTATGCGTCGGAATACTCTTATGCATATTATGAGGACAATGATTTGGTAAAAAAAGCAGGAACGTATTATTATGACTTAAAAATTCCGGATCAACAAAAAAAATTACCGGATTACACATTTTTTTATGAGAACGGCTACCAACACATGATTCATCGGGTGGATACCCATATTTATTTGGTAATTAGTAAACAAACAACTCCATTTATAAATCTGATTGCACCCTTTTCCTATATCTTTTTCTTTTTAGTCATCTTTATTTACGCATTCAATTTCATAAAATATGGAATTTCAAGTTTTTCAAGAAAAAAAGCATCCTTTGGCCGACGGTTGAGCCTTACAATATTGGGTTCGGTGCTTGCCTCGTCTTTGTTGATTGGCGTGGTTACGTTGATTTTTATATACAGGATGAACAAAGGGAAAGATAATGATATTGCAAAATTGAAAATGCAATCCATTGTGACGGCCTTGGCTCCCAAGTTTGAGAAATCAGCGAATCCGGAGTTCCCTCAAAATGGGCCGTTGATCAAGCAAATTATGGAGCTTTCACAAGTTTATGGAACGCATATCAATGTATACAACAAACATGGGGAGCTATTAGTATCGTCGCAAAACCAACTTTTTGAACAGGGCTTGTTGCCGTTTAAAATGGACATACATGCGTTTAAAGAACTTGAATACGGGAAAGCTCCATACTATTTTCATAAAGAATACATTGGAAAACAGCCGCATACGGCAGTTTATTCCCATTTGGTTAATCAGAAAGAACGAGAATTGGGATTTGTGAATTTACCGTATGCTACCAAGCAAATGGAATTCCGCAATGAGATATCTTCTTTGTTGGCTACTTTTGCAAACATTTACGTAATACTAACAGCATTAGCCACTTTGCTTGCTTGGGTTCTTTCAAAGTATATTTCGAGTCCGCTGAAATTGATCCGGGAAAAATTAAAAAACGTTCAATTGTCCCCAAACAATACCAAAATAGAATGGCGCCAAGACGATGAGATTGGAGAATTGGTAGCGGAATATAACCGGATGATTGATGAACTTGCACAAAAAGCTGAATTACTGGCGCGGTCCGAACGGGAATCAGCTTGGAGACAGATGGCCCGCCAAGTTGCTCATGAAATAAAGAATCCGTTGACTCCTATGAAACTTAGCGTACAACACTTAAAGCGAGGTTGGGACGATAAAAATCCTGATTTTGATAAACAACTCCAACGATTTACACAGACCCTGGTGATGCAAATAGATACATTATCTGCTATTGCAACTGATTTTTCAGACTTTGCCCAAATGCCGGAACCCAAAATAGAAGTTTTAGATATTATCCCTATTATCAACCACTCGGTTGGCCTCTTTAAAGAATCCCAAAACATTACGATTTATTTTTCGGTAAAAGAGGAGAGTTGCTATATTCTGGCCGATGATAACCAAATGCTTCGGGTATTTAACAATTTGATTAAAAATGCAATTCAGGCCATTCCTCCTGAACGGGAAGGTCTGTTGGAAATAAAACTGAAACAAACCGAAAAATTTTGCCGCCTTAGTTTTGCCGATAACGGCCTTGGAATCTCATTGGAGCAACAAGTACGTATTTTTTCACCCAGCTTCACCACTAAATCTGCAGGCATGGGTTTGGGTCTAACAATGGTCAAAAATATCGTGGAGAATATACGTGGAAAAATTTGGTTTGACTCGGTTGAAGGCGAAGGAACCAGTTTTTATTTGGAGTTTCCCTTGGCTCAAAAAAATGATAAAGAATAATCATGTGACCGATTTTAATTTACAACGTTTGTGAATCCTCTCAAAAAACTTGCCGGACAAACAGCTATTTATGGGCTGAGTACCATCTTAGCGCGGATTTTGAACTTTTTTATGGTTCCGCTTTACACCCGGGTACTTACGGAAGGAGCATATGGTCTGGCAAGTGAAATCCTGGCATACATTGCATTGCTCCAAGTCGTGTTGACTTTCGGGTTGGAAACAGGTTTTTTCCGTTTTGCAGGAAAAAATAAAGAAAAAGCTTCGGAAATTTTTTCAACCGCCCTGATTACCTTGGCAACGTCTTCTTTTTTATTTTTAGCATTTATTATCTTTTTTGCTAACAAAATAAGCTTGTTTACAGGGCATCCGGCAGCTTACGTCATTTTTTCCGGAATTATTTTGGCGATGGATTGTTTTACGGCCATCCTTTTTGCAAAACTTCGACAAGAAAACAAAGCATTAAAGTTTGTCATTTTTCGAACCGTTAAGATTGTTTCGGAGATCGTTTTTAATCTTTTGTTCTTCTTTGTGATGCCCCATTTTTTTGTGAAGCATCCTCATTCGGTTTTGCTGAATTTTGTTTCCCCGACACCCGATTACGGATACATGTTCTTTGCAATTATGCTCAGTGCCATTGTGTCACTGCTGCTCTTTTTGCCTGAATTGCTGAAAACAAAATATGTTTTTTCAAAGAAAATACTCCACCAGCTTTTTGTTTATTCCCTTCCCCTTATGATAGCGGGTTTGCCCGGAGTAGCCAACGATTTCGCCAGCCGGATTTTCTTCCGGTTTTTTGCTCCGCCCACACCTTCATGGCAGGCCCAGTTAGGAATATTTAATGCGAATATCAAATTGGCCGTCTTTTTGGTGCTTTTTGTACAAATGTTTCGTTATGCGGCAGAACCATTCTTCTTTTCAAATGCCCAGAAGGAAGGGATGAAAACACTTTATGCCCGGGTAATGCGCTATTTTGTCGCATTTTGTTTGGTGATTGCCTTGGGAATCGCGTTTTATATGGATTTGTTTGCGCTGATACTGGGTAAAAATTTTCGATCGGGAATCAATGTTTTACCCATCATGCTCCTTGCAAATGTTTTGCTCGGTGTTAATTTTAACCTTTCCATGTGGTATAAATTATCAGAGAAAACCCGTTTTGCAATTTACATCACGCTTTCCGGTTTAGTCGTGAATGTCATTGTAAATATTTTGTTTATGCCGACCTTTGGAGCCATGGCGGCTGCATGGGGATTCCTGTTGAGTTATTTGACGATGGTGATCTTGAGCAATGCATTGAGTCGCAAATACTATCCCATACCGTATGACTGGAAAACAATTTGTTATTATTTTGCAATCGCAATTACTTTGTATTTGGTCAGTCACATCATTGTTTTACCGCACGCTTGGATGAAATACGCGCTGAATACAATATTTTTCATAACTTTCGTTTTCATTATGATGAAAATGGAACATGTTACCATAAAGCAGTTGCGGTCGTTAGTCGCATTCCGTAAATAAGCGTAATTTTGAATTTTTTAGGGAAATTTCATGGAAATAAAAGTTGTAAATAAATCGTTATACCCATTGCCTGAATACGCTACGGCACATTCGGCAGGCCTTGATTTACGTGCCAATATTACAGAACCTGTTTTACTAAACCCCTTGCAACGGGAATTGGTACCAACAGGACTTTTTATTGAAATCCCCGAAGGTTTTGAGGCGCAAATACGTCCTCGTAGCGGGTTGGCGATAAAACACGGAATTTCGCTTGTGAATACACCCGGAACGATTGATGCCGATTATCGCGGGGAAATAAAAGTGATCTTGGTAAATCTTTCAGATACGGCTTTTACATTGGAACCCGGAGAGCGTATTGCGCAAATGGTTATAGCCAAATTTGAACACATTCAATGGGCTCCCGTTGAAATTCTTTCCGAAACCGACCGGGGAGAGGGAGGATTCGGACATACAGGAACAAAATAAAAAAGTAGAATTGCCAGTGCATTCGTCAACGATTTTTATGAAGCAAATTAACAATATACTAAAATATACGCTCTTATGTTTGATGCTGACGGCCCTTAGTGGACCAACATGGGCGCAGCGGGAGCGAAGTAAAAAACACTCAAAAAAAGAGAGCAAACTTTCCTATCAGGATCAAATCACCAATTCCTCCTTGTTTATCGATGCCACCCGTGAGCGGTTGTTGGGCGATGCGAAAAAGGCGGCGGATCTCTTTGAACAATGCATTCAAGCCGATCCTCGAAATGATGCAGCCCACTTTGAATTAGCCCAAATTTATTGCGAACAAAACAATTGGCAATTGGGGAAAACATTTGCCGAAAAAGCGTTGGAACTTTCCCCCGGCAACAGTTGGTATAAGCAATTACTGGTTGTTATTTATCAAAATACGGACCAGCTCAAAGATGCCATAAAATTAGGAAAGCAAGCGGTAAAAGAAGACCCTGAAAATGTCGACAATTTATTGCAGTTGGCTTCGCTTTATATGGCGAATAAAGATTATACCGATGCAATAAAAACGCTTGACAATGTTGAGGCTGTCATTGGCCCGACAGAAGAAATTACCATGCAAAAAGAACGGATTTATCTGGAGTTGGGGAAAACCGAAAAAGCGGTTGCTGAAATCCAAAAATTAGCCGATGCGGCGGCGGATAGCGATAAAACACGCTATCTTGCGATGATTGCAGAAATTTATATGCAGAAAAAGGAGATTGATAAAGCATTCGCCATTTACAAAAAGATTGCAGAAGTAGATCCCGGTAACAAATACATCCATATTTCCCTAGCCGATTATTACCGTCAAAAAGGAGATGCTCCGAATGCTTTTTTGGAACTGAAAAAAGGATTTGAAAATCCGGCTCTTGATCTGGAAACCAAATTACGGGTTTTGTTTGCGTACTACTCTCCACAGGAAATTTATACATCACAGAAAGACAATGTCATTGAACTTTCACAAATTTTGGCCAAAACGCATCCCAACGACCCACAGCCTCATTCTTTGCTTGGCGATTTATACATGCAGGGCGGGCAATATGCGGATGCTTCTAAAGAGTTCTATTTGTCGCTGAAATCGGATAGCAGCAAGTATGTTGTTTGGGAAGGTCTTTTACATTGCCAAGCCTCACTTGAAAATTGGCCGCAACTTTGCAGCGAAAGCCAACGGGTTATGGATTTATTCCCGTTGCTCCCGTTGCCCTATCTTTACAATGGAATTTCGCTGATGGAATTAAAACAAACCGACCAGGCCATTGGAATATTAAACAAAGGCGTAAAATTGGTTTTTGGAAACGACCTGTTGGTTGCCCAGTTTTACAATACATTGGGAGATGCCTACAACCGGGCGAAGCAGTACAAACTGTCGGACGAATCCTTTGACAAAGCACTCAAGTTGGATTCGGAAAACTCGTTGGCTTTGAATAATTATGCCTATTACCTTTCGGTTCGGGGCGAGAATTTAGATAAGGCTGAAAAGATGGCAAAAAAGGCCACCGAGTTAGATCCCCAAAATTCAGCCAATATGGATACTTATGGCTGGGTTTTGTTTAAACAAGGGAAATATGAACAAGCAAAAACCTGGGTCGAAAAGGCCATAAATGTTAGAAAAGCTGATGATCCTGAACTTTTGGAACATTATGGGGACATCCTTTTCAAACTGGGAAATCCGGATAAAGCTCTTGAAAACTGGCAAAAAGCATACAACGCAGGGGGTAAAAACGAACAATTACTTGAAAAAATTCGGGAGAAAAAACTGTTAGATTAAAAAGAAGACCGGCATTAATTATTTTACGACATTTGAATGAATAGGAACTACGCGAAAATCACTTTAGTTGCTCTTTTTTTACTTACCATGTTTTGGGGTTGCAAAACATCCCAAAAGGTAATTTCGGATACCCCTACCATACAAAACCAGAATATTGCGCAAAAAGATTTGGAGCCGGACAGCTTATATTTTAAGCTTAAAGAAAATGAATTAAAATTCAACACTTTAAGTGTGAAATTTTCGGCGAAAGCCATCATAAATAAAAAAGAAACTTCCGTTTCGGGCCTTTTACGGATTCAAGCAGACAGCCTGATTTGGGTGAGCATCACCCCGGCATTGGGAATTGAGGCTGTGCGGGTATTGATCGTTGACGACACCATCAAAATACTAAACCGCTTGGACGGTTCTTGTACGATTGCTTCATTTGCCTATTTAAGCGAAATCACAAAACAGGAAATGGACTTCGATATGCTTCAAGCGTTGATCCTGGGGAATGATTTTTCCTATTACGACAATACAAAATTTACCGCTTCGGTAGAAAAACAAGGGTATAAACTGAATACGCTCAACCGGAGAAAATTAAAACGAGCTGCCCGAAAAAACGAAACCATGAATAGTATTCCGTATCAATACATGATCATGGACTTTGCAAATTATAAAATCAAAGAAACTAATTTGGAGTCGGTAAACGAAAACAATTACAAGTTTTCGGCGACCTATCAGGATTTTGTTGAAATAGAAAAACAACTTGTTCCGACAAAATTAACCATGCAAGCCGAAGCGGCTGCCGATAAATTCCAATTACGGGCTAATTATTCGAAAATACAAATAAATCCGGAACCCATAGGGTTCCCGTTTCGTATCCCGGACAGTTATGAGGTAAAAGTATTGGAAAAGTAACCATGAACATACCCAAAACAAAATACATAACCTTTGTTTGCTTGCTGATTCCGTTGGCAGGCTTTTACCTCTTTGGACAAAAAACAGACAAGAAAAACCTCCAGGACAAAAAAACGAAAATAGAACAGGAAATTAAGCAAACCAACCAACAACTTGAAGAAACCAAGAAGACCAAACAATCCAATTTGAGGCAACTGCAACTCATTGATAGAAAAATCGGGCAGCGTGAAGACTTGATTACCGAAATCGGATCGGAATTGAATGTGCTTGACGGAAAAGTAACCAACTTGGGGGATACGATTCTCCGTTTAAATCAAGATTTGCAACAACTTAAGGATGAATATGCTACCTTGATTTGTGCCACGTACAAAAACCGGAATCAATACAATTCGCTGGTATTTTTGTTTTCGGCAAAAGACTTTAATCAAGCCTTTAAGCGGATGCAATATTTGAAACAATATACGGAATACCGGCAATCACAAGTAGATCAAATTATAAATACGCAACAAGAGCTGGATTTGAGTAAACACAAACTGGAATCAGAAAAAGAAACCAAGTTAACCTTATTGCATAAACAGGAAGAAGAAAAGCAACGCCTGACAAAGGAAAAGTCCGAAAAGGACAAAACCATCAAATCCCTCACGTCAAAAGAAAAACTGTTGGTAAGGCAACTTCAAAATAAAGAAATTGCACGCCAAAAACTACAAAAAGAAATACAAATCATCGTAAACGAGGAAATCAAAAAAGCAAAAGCTGAAAAAAGCCGTTTGGCAAAAGCGAAAGCAACCCCTGCAGCAACCACCAAACCCGATGCAAAACCTGTAAAAACAACCCAGCCCGTACCGGAAGCCAAGGAGGTTGCCGCAGAAGAGGAAAGTAACCGGATGTCGTCAAATGACGCGGAAATCGCGTTAAGCAACGATTTCGAAAAAAACCGTGGGAAATTGCCTTTTCCTGCCGAAAACGGGCGTATCACAGCAACGTTTGGCGAATATGAACATCCCGATTTTCGGGGTGTGAAATTGAAAAACAACGGAATCGATATTACAACCTCCCCAAATGCAAGGGCTCAAGCAATTTTTGATGGCGTTGTTTCGAGCGTCATTGCCATTGCGGGAATGCATAATGTCGTCATTGTACGCCACGGCGACTTTTTAACCGTTTACTCCAACTTGGAGAGAGTAACCGTCAGCAAAGGAGAAAAAATAAAAACCCGACAAACCCTTGGAACGATTGCCGCAGACGAAACACAAAAATCGATCCTCCATTTTGAAGTTTGGAAAGGCACCCATGTTATGAATCCCGCATTGTGGATTAAAAAATAAATCCCATATCAGCATACAAATTTATTTTACTATAAAAATGCGTAACTACTTTACCTTCTGCTTATTTATTCCTTTTTTCCTGGGATTTTCTCCCAACGCAAAAGCACAACCCAATGTGAAAGACTCGGTTGTTGCGGTATTTATGATGTCGCCCACCTATTCGATCCTGTTTCCGGGTGGTGACTTCAAAAAAGATTATTTGATGACGAATTCCATCGGGGCAAGTGCCGCCTACAAAACCAAAGGAAATTTTTATTTCATGATTGAAGCCAATTATTTGTTCAATGAAAGGGTGCGTCACCCGCATGATATTCTGTCGGGAATTGAAACTTCCGACGGCAATGTTATCGGACAAGACGGAATGTATGCCAACATCAATTTGAACGAGAGCGGCTTTGCCCTTTGGGGAAAAATAGGAAAACTATTTCCGGTAATTGGACCCAACAAAAATTCCGGCTTGTTAACCACGTTTGGAGCCGGCTTTTTGCAACATAAAACTCGAATTGATGTGCAGGACAACACGGTACCACAACTTGCCGGCGATTACAAAAAAGGCTACGATAAACTTTGCAGCGGGCCCGCTTTATCCCAATTTATAGGCTATTCGCATATGAGCAACAACATGCGGTACAATTTTTTTGTCGGATTGGAATTCTATGAAGGCTTTACCCAATACCGGCGCGCTTACGACATTAATGCCATGCAGCCCTATCCCGATAAAACACGCTTTGATTTTCTTTTCGGATTAAAACTAGGATGGAATTTCCCGTTTTACAAAAAAAGCGCCCAACAACGGTATTATTACTATTAAATTGAAAATGGAGAATTGAAAGTGGGTTTTAATTGATGAATGATAAACCTTTTTAATTACGAATTAAAAATTACGAATGATTTTTTTATAAACAAGAAAACTAACAGAAACATGTCCCCCGCTTGCGGGGGTGCCCAAAGGGCGGGGGTGTCGTTCGGTTAACAAGTTGACAGAAAATCTCAGCGGAACTCAGTGTAATTTCTTAATAAGTTTACCCTTTACTTTGTACCGTTCACCTTGAACCCTTAGCCCATTTCACCCTTCACATCTCACTTAAACACGCTATGCGATCAAAATAGAATATTATTAGATTTAATTCGCTGATCGATGCAAACCCAACATAACAATCATTTCCCCCAATAAACAGTTAACAGTTCAACAACTCAACGATTCAACAGTTCAACAAACAAACCCTTAACCTTTCACCTTGTACCCTTCCCTTATGCAAGTACTCTATTCGTTTGGAATTTGGCTGTATGGTTTTTTTGTTCGAATCGCGGCGCTGTTTAATCCCAAAGCAAAAAAGTGGGCTAGGGGGCAAAAAACCGTTTTCGATCAAATAGAGGCCTTTAAATTGCAAAAAACAGGAGGATATTTAGCTTGGTTTCATTGTGCTTCGCTGGGTGAATTTGAACAAGGACGTCCGGTTATTGAAAAATTCAAACAACAAAATCCGGATTACCGGATTGTTTTGACCTTTTGGAGCCCTTCGGGGTACGAAATCCGGAAAAGTTATGCCGAGGTCAATGCCGTATTTTATTTGCCCCAGGATACCAAACACAATGTCCGGCAATTTTTAGATTTGCTGAAACCGCAAATGGTATTTTTTGTGAAGTATGAATTTTGGTTCAATTACCTGCAGGAAATCCAGAAACGGCAAATTCCGCTGTATATCTTTTCCGCCATTTTCCGTCCGGACCAGCATTTTTTCAAAGGGTACGGATCGTGGAGCCGAAACATTTTGAAGCGGTTTGATCATATTTTTGTTCAAAATCAAGCCTCACAGCAATTGTTGCAATCTGTTGGAATTGAAAATGTGCTTGTTGCCGGAGATACCCGGTTTGACCGGGTGGCGCAGGTAACCCACGCTGCGAAAAAATTTCCCGAATTAGAACCTTTTTTTGATGGCAAACCGGTCATCGTTGCCGGAAGCACTTGGGAGCCCGACGAACAACTACTGGTCGAATATTTTCTTGAAAAGGACAATACATTTAAATGGATTGTAGCTCCCCATGAAATCGGGAAAAACCACATCGAAAAGTTGAAAACCGGTTTCGGCAAAAAAGCGGTTCTGTATTCGGAAATCAAAAATTCGAATATCAACCAATTCGATGTCATCATTGTGGATTGTATCGGAATCCTGATGCATTTGTATCAATACGGCTCGTTGGCTTACATCGGGGGAGGATTTGGCGTGGGAATCCACAATATTTTGGAAGCAGCCACCTTTGGATTGCCCGTCGTTTTTGGGCCCAACTATCAAAAATTCAACGAGGCCGTCGAATTAATCAATCAAAAAGGCGCTTTTTCCGTTCAAAATTTTGAAGAACTAAAAACGATTTTTGATCGGTTGCTTTCCGATCAATTGCTGTTGCAACAAACTTCCGGAATTTGCAAAAACTATGTCGAAAGCCGGACCGGTGCAACCGACCTGATTTTAGGAAATCTGAAATAAAACCCGGAAAATTTCTGCTAAAGCTCCGGATTAGTATCGTTTAGCGAATCAACGATTTGGTGTTTTTGAATTTGGTTTGAAAACGAATGCACCGAATTGTAATTTTCAATTTCAGCATCGATAAGAGAATGGATATTCGGTAATTCCGGATTTACAGGAATAATCAATGCCGACAAAAAATCTTCATTTCTTCCTGCAATCAAAGCTTGCCGGATGTATTCCGATTTTTCCAGTTCCGCCGCTATTTCTACCGGATTTACGTACAAGCCGTTCGATAATTTGAAAATTTCTTTTTTCGTTCCCGTAATTTTTAAAAATCCTTCGGAATCGATGCTTCCCAAGTCGCCGGTATGCAACCAGCCATTTACGATTGTTTTACCGGTTTCTTCTTCGTTTTTATAATATCCCCACATCAAACCCGGACTTTTTACCAAAATTTCGCCATCAGCGGCAATTTGTAATTTAATCCCTTTTAATGGTTTTCCGCAGGTATAGGGTTTGGCGCCAAAATTTGAATTACAGGAAACAATCGGCCCGGCTTCGGTGAGTCCATACCCATCGTACAAAGCGATTTTTACTGCCGCAAACAAATTGTACGTTTCTTGTTTTAATGAAGCGCCGCCGCAAACCAGATTGTCGATTTGTCCACCCAATAGTTTCCGCCATTTTGAAAAAACAAAACGATCGGCGAAGGCAAGTTTTAAACGCAAAATCCCATTTTTGGGCTTGCCGGCATCAACCGATTTTCCCAGGCGTACCGCCCAATCCACAAAGTGCCGGTTAAACGTTGATGCGTCTTTTGTTTTTTGAATCAACAGATTTTCAATTCGCTGGGCAAGCAGCGGAACCAAATGCGTAACGCCCGGCCGGATTTGCTGAAAATTTTCCAATAAGTTCAGCGAACTGTCGTTGTAATAAATTGCAACACCCAAGTATTGCAACATATAGTTGATCGTCCGGCCGAAACTATGTGAAAGTGGCAGCAAACTCAGACAACGCATACTGGCCGGATAGCGGACCGCATCGGCAGCCATTTTTAAATTGGAAACACTGCCGCCATGTGTTTGTGCAACCCCTTTAATGTTTTCCGAATTTCCTGAAATATAAATAATTGACGAGAGGTCGCCGGAACTTACAGCCGATTTTCGCTCTTGTAAAAGGGGATAGTTTTTAAAATCGGCCGTTTCGATAAAATCCCGGAAGCACAAACCCTCGCGAAGCTTTTCATAGGTGATGATATGCTTGATAAAAGGGAATTGAACCTGCAACCGTTTTACTTTCTGATAACTCAGGTTTTTCGATACAAAAAACACACGAGCCTGGGTTTGCTCCACAATTTTGTGCAGTTTTGTTTCGTCGATGGTTATGGAAAGCGGTACATGCACGGCGCCCGTTTGCAACAGCCCCATATCCACGTAGTTAAATTCAGAACTGTTTCCCGAAATATTGATAATGGCATCCCCTTTTTGAACATTCAGCGCTAACAAGGCCAAACTGACCTTGTCAACCATTTCGATATAGTTGTCGAGGCTGCATTTCAACCATTCGCCTTTGTACTTGTGAGCAAACACAAGGCTGTTTCCAAACCTTGATTTGAGATAAGGCAATAAATCGAAAATACGATCAAGGGGTGGCAAAGCGGTTTCCATAAAGGCTTAATTTTGAGAAATCCGGCTTTGATACTTTCCGGCTTTGTCCGCTTGTCCGTGTATGGAGAAATAGCGATACAGAAAACCATTGAATTTTTTGTTGTCGGGCGCAATGTCGGCGTATTTTTCCAACCAGGGCAAAGCATTTATGGTATCGTTTTTTGAAAAATAAAAACTCACGATATTCGAGTAAGGAAGCTCCAATGAGGGATTTTTTTCAATTATTTTTTGATTCACCCACACTGCGGAATCCAATTTGTCGATTTTGTTGTAACAGACCGAAAGATTGGAAGCCAATTGCACATTCAAACTGTCGGCCTTGAGTATAGGCAGATAATAACGGATGGCATCTGCAAAATCTCCTTTTTGCTGGTAAGCGTAACCCAAATTGGTTTGTGAAGCCAAATCGTTAGGTGTCAGTTGCAGCATTTTTTGATAACATTCAATGGATTTGTCATAATCTTGGTAAAACATCAAATGAATTCGTCCCAAAGCATTCCATGCCTGTTGGTAATCCGGGTAAATTTTGATGGCTTCTTCCAGTTGGGTGACAATTTTTTCAGCATCTTTTTCCAAAATGCTTTTGTCGGCTCCCCCGCGCATGTTTGCAATCAGGCGGTTTTGCAATTCGTTAGCATAAATTTTATGTGCTTTTGCCGATTGGGATAAATAATCGATATCTGCCTCAAAAAGGGTCAGTTCCGTTTTCCAATCTGCATTGCGTGCAATGGTTTTTACCGAATAGGGAATCAAGATAAGCAAACCAACTGCCAGCACACGCAATCCTTGGTTGGTGGAAACGGTTTTGGAACCATCGGTTTTTAAAATCCGGAATAAAACCCAAGCAAGGACGATACAAAATCCCAACGACGGAATGTACAAAAAGCGTTCGGCAATAATACCCGGCGGGTTCCCTAAAAATCCGGAGAATGCGGAAATCGCGAGCAAATAAAATAAAATGGCGAATGACAAAACTTGTTTTTCTTTCAACTTTAAAAGGGCAAACACCAGAAGTGCCAAATGGATGATTACCGACAAAATAACCCACAAATTACTGAAATTCACCAGCGGAATCATGTTGTAACCATAATAAAACCCAAGAGGGTGGGGTAGAAGCAACAATTTCAAGTAATAAAGCAGGGCATAAAACGCCGTTCCCCAGCGGACCCAAATGCTGTCGACAAACTTAAGCGGCGTGTCGTAAAAAACAGGCGTTCGTGCGGATGGCGGTAAATTGTATTTAAAGATTAAAAATCCAATCAGATAAACCCCAACGACGATGGCCGAGAGGGCTAGAATGCGGGAAGGTTTTGCCCCAGAAAAGAAATACAAGGAAAGCGGTAAAATCACGATAAATGTGATAAAACTAAATTTGCTGATCAAACTTAAAATCAAAAACGAGATTCCAAGGACAGTCCATGTAACGGCATTTTTTTCGGTGGATTTGTGAAAGGCTGACAGGCTCAAAATCCCGAAAAAGAAAGCAAAAATTTCTTCCCGGTTTTTGAGGCTTGCCACCACTTCGGTATGTATGGGATGTGCGGCAAACAGCGCCACAATCAAAAAAACAAACCAGGGCGAATAATTTTTAAGCCAACGGCGCAGTAAATTGTACAGAAGAAGTAAGCTTAAAGCATAAAGCAATACGTTGAAAAAATGGCTTACTCCCGGATTTTCTTTAAAAAAGGCATATTCAATGGCAAAGGAAGCTTTGGTAACAGGCCGGTAACCAAATTCAGAAACATTATTGCTGTCGTCGTTTATGGAAACGTAGCGGGATGCAAAGATTTCGGGCAGCGCTTTAATTCCTCCACGCACTTGCTCGTTTTTGCAGGTAACATATAAGTCATCGAGAGAATACTTGTTTTTCAGCGTGTTACCGTACAAAACAAACGCAAAAACCAGCAGAATGATTTTGAAGTACAAATCAAGTTTGTTCGTTGTTGGCTGTAATTGCTTGGGAGCTACCTTTTTTGACATAATCGCAAAGTCTAAAACAATAGCAAAAGTATGAAAAAGAAAATTTTGGATGACATTTGTCAAAAATTGCTTTACGATGAATACTTCAAACGTTTTTTGATAAATTTCATTTTTTTAATAAAATTAACATACATTTGTTCGCAAATTTTACAAACAATGACGAAATCGCGGGTTACCTTCCTTGCTCTACTGGTATTGGGAATACTTTCATTACAGGCGCAACCGGGCGAGGAGTTGCAGTACTATTTACAAAAATATCCGGGCGAAAATGTGGTGCAGGTTTCTCAAAAACAAACGGTTACCATAAAGCTCAAACATGGGAAGCCGGCAACGACAATCGAGACCTATTCTGAAAAAATAATATTGGCTGACTTTGCGTCATCCTATGCCCAAGAACGTGTCCCTTACACGCCGGGCCACTACGAGTTGACAGCCATCGAGGCATACTCGCTTATTCCGGATGGAAATTCATACAAAAAAGTGCCGGTAAAAAAATTCTCGCATTCGGTTGATCTTTCGACAGATGTCTTTTACGATGATGGAAAACAGTGCAATTTTGTTTTTCCCGAAGTGGTTAAAGGGACGAAAATCATTTACAAAGCCAGATTTGAACTGAATTCCTTTTACTTTTTGCCCCGCCTCTTTTTTGCAAAAAGTATCTCCGTTGAAAAATCGGAAATTGAAATCAATTATGATAGTCGGATTGATCTGGCCTTTAATGAAGTAGCCATTTTACCCGGCCAGTTGCACCGGCCAGTTGAAAACGACGGCAAAACAACCACGTTAAAAATGTGGATGAACGACATTCCGAAATTGATCCCTGAAAAGAATGTAACTACGTATTTGGCTTACCGGCCACATTTTGTGTTACGCATTGACCAATACAAACAGAAAAGTAACGGCAAACCCATCCCTGTGTTGCCGAACCTGGATTATTTAAACAAATATTATCGAAGCCTGGCCTGTAATGTTAACAAAGAAGACCAGACGAAGATCAAACTGTTTGTTGATTCGCTCGTGAAAGACACTCCAACGGAATTTGACAAAGTCAAAAAAATATACAATTGGGTACAGCAAAACATCAAGTACATTGCTTTTACCGATGGCAACAAAGGAGTAGTTCCGATGGATGCCGCCCAGGTATTTCAAAAACGCTATGGTGACTGTAAAGCCATGTCAAATTTGGTTTGTAGCATGCTTCAAAAGGCCGGTATAACGTCCTATTTGACTTTTGTGGGCACCGACGATTTACCGTATAAATTTTCAGAAATACCGGCAGACATCTCCAACCATTTGGTCGTGTGCTATTTCGATAAAAATGATACTCCTTATATTTTGGATGCCACAGCCGAATTCCAAAGCATCGCGTTTGCTACAAATTTTATACAAGGGAAAGAATGTTTGGTTAGCATCGATTCGAACAACTACAAAATCATTGAAATACCTTACAAAGCAGTGGAAACAACTGAAAAAACCGAAGTTGAATTCTCCGGGACTGCTTTACAGGCAAAGACAAAACTGGCCTTGATGGGTAGCGAAAAAAGCAAGTATGCCTACCTGTTTGCATCGAAAACGGATGCCGAAAAACGGAAAATCCTTTCTACAGAATTAGCGGAAGATGGGCAACCCAAATCGAATGTTAGTTTTTTTACCCACAGCAATATCTACAATGTTGACGATACGCTCTCGCTTTGGTATAACTATACGATCGAAAACTATGTGTTGAAAACCAAGGACGAATTGTATGTAAATCCGTACTTGCACCATTTGGAAGTAACGTACATTGATGTGGCAAAGCGGGAATATGCATTTGAAATGGAACACAAACAAAAATTGGCTTGGGACCTAACGATTGCAATCCCTAAAGGCTATGAAATTGCTTCTTTGCCCCCGGACATCGCATTTTCGCATCCTTTATTCTCTTTTCATGCTGCAATGTCCCAAGAGGGAAACAAAATAATCCTAAAAGCGGATTACCTTACCGATTTCATTGTCCTTGACAAAAAAGAGTATGAAAAGTGGAATGAAATGAATGCCCTCATTCGCCAGTTTAAAACGGGAAGCATGGTTTTTAAGAAAGCACAATAAAAAAAACATCTAAAACGAAACTAACAACACCAAAAAACAAAATGAAAAATCGATCTACCCTGTTTATTGCAATTGCTTTATGCAGTTGGTCTTTTGTTGCAAATGCACAAAAAATAGAATGTCTCAACTACGATTGGGGAGCGCCTGTCTACGAGGAAGTAAGCGGTGCGATGTACGATACGGTATCGGCTTATGTATTGAAATCAAATGAGTTGATAGAAGTTGCCTACCAATACAACATGACGCATATCGAAGAATTCAGGGTTTACCATGAAAAAATAAAAATCAATAAAAGCGACGCATTGGATCGATATAATAAAATCCGTCTTTTTTCGCATGCTTCCCATGAAATACTGGAACTTAAGGCTCGTTTTATTGGTAAAGACGGGAAAGTAATCGAACTTGGGAAAGCGGATATAAAAACGGCTGCAGCAAGCAAGGACAATCCGTCTTACAAATTCCTGGCTATAGAAGGAGCTGAGGTAGGGGGGATTATTGAATATTATTGGGTAACAAAAGGAGGTTTTTCTATTTGCGGAGATATTGTCATACAGGAAGACATTCCCCGGAAACAGGTTACGGCATCGATAATCACCCCTTTTCACCTGAAACTCCTGACCAAATCTTACAATCGCTGCCCCAAAATGCTTGAAACGGCAGATTTGGATAAAGATAAACGGACCCTGTTTTTGAGTGCAACCGATGTTCCTTCGTTACGGAGAGAACCTTACTCATCTTATGAGGCTAATTTACAAAAACTTGAATATACAATTGCCTATAATTACAAAAAAGGGGAAGAACGGATTTTTAACTTGAGCTCCATTGCTACGGATACATACACCGGAATTTCTCTTGAGCAAAGCGAGCAGAAATCGATCAAATCCCTTGCAAAAAAAATAAGCGTAGCGGACAAAGCCCCTGAAGAAGAAAAAATCAGGCAGATAGAAAATTATGTGAAAGTGAATTTTCAGCCGGCAAGGGAGAGAATCCAACGAAAGGATTTGTCAAAAATCCCGGATATCCTGTCGACGGGGTATTTTAACAGAATGGGTTCTGTCCGGTTAATGGCGGGCCTGTTTGATTACTTTGAAATTCCTTTCGAACTGGTGCTGACTTGTGACAAACGGGAAAAACAGTTTGATGAATTTTTTGACGGATATAATTTTTTTGATGATTATTTATTCTATTTTCCTGGGCTGGATAAATACTTGGATCCCAGCTCAAAAACAAATCGTTTGGGCATTATAAATACTTGTTTTTTGGGTAACAACGGTATGTTTTTACGAAAGACGGTCGTTACAAAAAGTGTGGGAATATTTGTCCCCTACGACAAACAAATCCCGGCAAACGATTATGAAAAGAGTTGCCACAATACGGTTGCTGATATACATCTGGATTTAAAGGGTTTAACCTTGGATTACACGCTTGAACATACTTTTACAGGGTATGAGTCCCACTATCAATCCTACTTTTATTATGCAGATGCAACACAAAAGCAAAAATTCCTGGATGAAATGTTGCTTACGGACGGAGAAAATGTATTGGTGGATTGTAAAATTGAAAACGACAAAATCGAGGATTGGTTTATGAACCCGTTAAAAATTACCGCACATTTATCCGGAAGCAAATTTATCAGCCGTGCGGGTGAAAACATTGCATTTAACATCGGGATGTTGATTGGACGGCAAAGCGAATTATACCGGGAAAAAGAACGAACGTTACCCATTGTATACGATAACGCGAAAATCTATGTACGGGAGCTAAAGTTCCAAATTCCCGAAGGATACGAAATTTCAAATCCGGATGTTCTGAAAATGAAAACAGAGTTGAAAATGGACAAGCAAGTCCAAGCCTATTTTTATTCGGATTATAAAATCATGGATAACCAACTCGTAATTTCCTGTTCGGAAGCTTACAAACTGGTGGAATTTCCGGTTGAAAAGTACTCCGAATTTGCTTCCGTGGTCAATGCAGCAGCAGATTTTAATAAAATAACATTGATCTTGAAACCCAAAAGCTAATCGTTGTTTACCATTGTAGTTTTACTCCGAATGCTAAATGCAAATAATCTTCGGGTTTTAGATAACGGTTGGTAAAAGCACTGTTCATATACAGATCGTTGGTACTTATTTCATAATAAAACGAAATAGCTTTGATAAATTGCTTTTTTGTCTGGGAGATGTGATAGGTCAAGCTTTCGCCTAGGCATATGTTGTAGCGCAATCGTGTTTGAAACCAATAATAGCCGTTGGGATTTTGCGAAGGATTCCGCGCCCAAAATTCATCTCCCGAAATAGCTGTTACGTAGAATCCGCAGCTAAGGGGTTCAAAGGAAAAATCATTTTTAAGGGTCAGATCCCAGGGGATAAAAAGCTGTTTCAACGTGAAGCAGGCTTTTGCTTTTGAGGTGACATATTTTGGAACATACCCCAGCATCATACTGGTTTCCCATTGTTTCTTTTTGCCATATTGCCATCCGGGTCCTGCCGAAACCAGTCCCATAGATCCGGCATATTGAAATTTGACATGTGTGGGCAAAAAAGATTTCCATCTGTCGGATCGTTTATTTCCGGCATCTTCAGCGATTGCTTTTTCTTCAAGCAAAAGCACAAACAACACCGAAAAAATCCGCAAACTAAAAAGAAACCACTTCATACGTATAGTTGTCGGGAGTGATGGTAAACAAAAGATAGGTCCGTGATCCGATCGTTCCGCAGCCATAGTAGATCACTCCATCCGCAAATAAATCATTTACTTCAATGCTGTGATGATGCGCATGCAAACAGAATTGTACCTTGCGAAACAGTTTGATCTTTTGGTGCAGTTGTTCTGATTTTTCCGATGTCAGTTGGTCATCTAAAGGAGGCGCATGCATCACAAAAACGGTTTTTTCGTGCTGCGGGTCATTCTCTGCTTGCAGCTTTTCTATAAAGTCGAAATCCGGAACCATCGGCGAGAATTTAAATTCCATGGAGTTTGTGTTAATACAAATAAACTTTACGGAACCCGCCATAAAAACAAAATTTTCGTTTCCGAACAGCTTGCGATACACGTCCAGCCCGGTTGCCAGGCAATCGTGATTTCCAAGGACAGCCACATAAGGGACATGCAACTGGCTTAAAATGTCACGCATCCACAGAAATTCTTTGGTAAGGCCAAAGTCTGATATATCTCCTCCGTGGATTACAAAACATACATCGTTGCGTTGATTCAAAGCGTTTACAAAATCTTGTGTGTCGTCGTAATTACGTTGTGTATCCCCGATCAAAACGAAACGGACCGTATCTTTTTGTGCACATAAGGTTTCAATGCGCATCCTGTTTTTAGCGTTAATTCCGGTTTCACCGTAAAGGCGCCCATCATCAGGATGCATTTCAAAGATGTCTTCACATCCGCAGAAAGAAAAGAAGATCACAATCCATAACCGAAACGCCTTCATTTTGATGCCATTCAATTGATTGGACAGTAAAAACCGTTAAGCAGCCGGATTGTTGAAGACATATGAAAAAAAACTGTTTTTTTTGATTGACTTAAAAAAAGCGATGTTCGAATGAATTTTAAATGGATATCATCTAATTACTTTTTTATCAATATATTACATTCACGTAAATTAATTTGGGCTCTCCAGCCAGAAATTAAGGCGAAATTTGTGCAATTTGTAACCATTCTAAATTGGTTTTTGCTGTTATTCATTTAACAGAATTTCCATTTTATTTACTTATTAATGAGTAACTTTGCACGCTTTTTGCAAAATTTTATTGGAAATCATTGATTAAAAATCAAATATCTTTTTGACATGACCAAAAACAAAAATTTTATCACTTGCGACGGAAACTACGCAGCAGCACATATTGCATATATGTTTAGCGAAGTAGCCGCTATTTACCCGATTACGCCATCTTCCACCATGGCTGAATATGTTGACGAATGGTCGGCATTTGGACGTAAAAACATTTTTGGAGAAACCGTTCGCGTTATAGAAATGCAAAGCGAAGGCGGCGCTGCCGGCGCTGTTCACGGTTCACTTCAAAGCGGCGCTTTAACTACTACTTACACCGCTTCGCAAGGATTACTTTTGATGATTCCGAATATGTACAAAATTTCGGGCGAATTGCTTCCGGGCGTTTTCCACGTTTCGGCTCGCGCATTGGCGGCTCAAGCTTTGTCTATTTTCGGTGATCACAGCGATATTTATTCAACCCGTCAAACCGGATTTGCCATGTTGGCTACCGGTTCGGTTCAAGAAATTATGGACATTGCCGGTATTGCCCACTTGGCAGCCATCAAATCGCGTGTTCCGTTCCTGCATTTCTTTGATGGTTTCCGCACTTCACACGAAATTCAAAAGGTAGAAGCGCCTACCAACGAAGACATGGAAAAGCTGTTGGATAAAGAAGCGTTGCAAGCTTTCCGCGATCGCGCTTTGAATCCGGAACATCCCGTAACCCGTGGTACCGCTCAAAACCCTGATATTTATTTCCAAAGCCGTGAAGCTGCCAATTCATACTACAACGCACTTCCCGACTTGGTTGAAGGCTACATGCAGGAAATCACTAAAATGACCGGACGCGAATACCATCCGTTCTCTTATTATGGTGCGAAAGATGCTGAAAATATTATCATTGCCATGGGTTCGATTACCGAAACCATCAAAGAAACCATCGATTATTTGAATGCCAAGGGCGAAAAATTGGGATTGATTTCGGTGCATTTGTATCGTCCCTTCTCGACAAAATATTTATTCAACGTATTGCCTGAAAGCGTAAAACGTATTTGTGTGTTGGACCGTACCAAAGAACCCGGAGCCAATGGCGATCCGTTGTATTTGGATGTTTGCGAAGCATTTTACGCGCACAAAAACCGTCCCATGATTATTGGCGGACGTTATGGTTTGAGCTCGAAAGATACGACTCCGGCTATGATGATCAGCGTATTCAACAATTTGAAAGCTGCCGAGCCTAAAAATCAATTCACCGTGGGTATTGTGGATGATGTTACGTTCAAGAGTCTTCCGTTGTTGCCCGAAATTGACATGGCAAAGCCAGGAACTTATCAAGCAAAATTCTATGGAATTGGTGCTGACGGAACCGTAGGAGCCAATAAAAATTCCATTAAAATCATCGGGGATACCACCGACAAGTATTGCCAAGCTTACTTTGCTTACGATTCGAAAAAATCAGGCGGTGTAACCACATCGCACTTGCGTTTTGGCGACAAACCCATTGGATCGCCTTATTTGGTAAATACGCCCGACTTCGTGGCTTGCCACGTTCCGGCTTATTTGACGAAATACGACATGCTCAAAGGCTTGAAAAAAGGCGGTACCTTCCTGCTTAACTCCATTTGGGATGCCGAAGAAACTAAAAAACGCCTGCCCGATTCGATGAAAAAGTATTTGGCAGAAAACGAAATCAATTTCTACATCATCAATGCCACAGCCATTGCTTCGGAAATTGGACTCGGAAACCGTACCAATACCATTTTACAAGCTTCATTCTTTAAAATTTCAGGCGTAATTCCTTACGAAGTGGCTTTGGAAGAAATGAAGAAAGCGGTTAAGAAATCGTTCGGAAAGAAAGGCGAAGATGTGGTAAATATGAACTGTTTAGCTATTGACCGTGGCGCTGCTGTTACCAAAGTAGATGTTCCGGCCGAATGGAAAAACATTGAAGTAAAAAAAGAAGAAGACACACGCGACTTACCTGATTTCATCCGGAACGTGGTGGAACCCATCAACTTGATGAAGGGTGACGACCTTCCGGTTAGCGTGTTTGCAGGTCGCGAAGACGGAACGTTCCCCGCAGGAACTACTCAATACGAAAAACGCGGTATTGCCGTCAACGTTCCCGAATGGATTCCGAGCAACTGTATCCAATGCAATCAATGTGCTTACGTTTGTCCGCACGCTGCGATTCGTCCGTTCTTGTTGAGCGAAGAAGAAATCAAAGGCTTACCCGCCGGAACACCAACCTTACCTGCTGTTCCCAAGGTGTTTGCCCCCAATCAATTCCGCATTCAAGTAAGTCCCCTCGATTGTACCGGTTGCGGCAACTGTGTGGATGTTTGTCCTGCCAAAACAAAAGCCTTGGAACTGAAACCGTTGGAATCGCAAATGGCTCAAAAAGAACTGTTCGATTACCATGTGAAACACGTTACGTATAAGGACACATTGGCGCCCAAAGAACAAAGCGTGAAAAACAGCCAATTTGCGCAACCTTTATTCGAATTTTCGGGTGCTTGTGCCGGTTGTGGTGAAACGCCTTATGTAAAATTGGTTACCCAACTTTACGGCGATCGTATGATGGTGGCAAATGCTACGGGCTGCTCGTCTATCTATGGTGGTTCGGCTCCCAGCATGCCTTACACTAAAAATGCATTTGGTTGCGGACCAGCTTGGGGCAATTCATTGTTTGAAGACAATGCCGAATACGGTTTGGGTATGGCAATGGGTGTTGAAAAAATGCGCACCCGCATCAAAGAACGTATGCAAGTGATCATCAATGGTAATTACAATGCCGAATTGAAAGCTGCTTGCCAAGAGTGGGTTGACGGCATGCAAAATGCGGAAGCTTCGAAAATTGCTACTGAAAAAGTAATTCCGTTGCTTCAAAAAGAAAACGATGCTGTGGCCAAAGAATTGGTTGCCTTGAAACAATACTTTATCAAGAAAAGTGTTTGGATGTTTGGCGGCGATGGCTGGGCTTACGACATTGGCTTCGGCGGTTTAGACCATGTGTTGGCTTCGGGCGAAGATGTGAACGTGTTGGTGATGGATACCGAAGTGTATTCCAATACCGGCGGACAAGCGTCAAAATCCACTCCGGTAGGTGCTGTTGCTAAATTTGCTGCCAGCGGCAAACGCATCCGCAAAAAAGACTTGGGTATGATAGCCATGAGCTATGGCTACGTTTACGTGGCTCAAGTAGCTATGGGAGCAAACCAAAGCCAATATCTGAAAGCGTTACGTGAAGCCGAAGCATATCCGGGACCATCGTTGGTGATTGCTTATGCAACTTGTATCAACCACGGTTTGCGCAAAGGCATGGAAGAAGCTCAAAAGCAACAACAACGCGCTGTTGATGCTGGTTACTGGCACTTGTACCGCTTCGATCCGCGTTTGGAAGCCGAAGGCAAAAACCCCTTCCAACTGGATAGCAAAGAACCCGATTTCTCAAAATTTAATGATTTTCTACAATCGGAAGTTCGTTACACCTCTTTGTTGAAATCGTTCCCTGATGCTGCCGGCGAATTATTTGCCGCAGCCGAAACCAATGCAAAATGGCGTTACAACAGCTACAAACGCCTTGCCGACAGAGAGTTTTAATACATTGGAACTTCTATAAAATGAAACGAGCGGTATCGAAAAGTGCCGCTCGTTTTTTTATAGTGTTGGACTAAGGCTTTGCCTTAGACGGGTTCTATTTGGTAAGTTAAACTTGTCACAATAAAATGACGGTAGTACAACTGCCGCTGAACAGAGGAAGGGTGTCGTTGAGTCGGAGAAAATCAAAATAACAACGATTCTGAATCCACATTTCCGCGCTTTTTGGGATCAATAAAATATTTTTTTCCCTGAGGCGTGTGCTCCATTCGAAACAGCGATTTAGGGCTATCTACAAACGATTCAAAGTATTGGGTTATACCGAAATCAACATCGGAAGGCTCAATCAGCAAATACCCTGTCTTTTCTTCTTCCGAAAAAAGCGAATTTACCGCACGACGCAATTTTTGGGCTTTTGCAATAAATCGTTCTTTGGTGATTTCGTACCGTTGGTTTTCGATGTTTTCCTGATTCTCGCAGCGTTCATAACCCAATTGTTTTACATAGGAAATAGCATGCTTGTTACTTTTCAGCACATGGCAACAGCATTTTTTGCCTTCCACCACGTAAAACTCACATTCAAAAAGCAGCAAGGAAATTAATATCGGGACAAAGGTGTTGGTGTATTCTTCATCCCACAAAAACAGACCGGCTTCGCTGCCTTGTTTTTCGGCATTGCGGTTTTTGCTGTTGATTAATCCGATTTTTTTGTTTTGATACTCAATGACGAAATAATAATTTTCGTGCGTATTGATGCCCTCAAACCACTTTTCTTGCATTTCGGGGGTAATGTGTTCCCGGTACTCCATAAATTGCTGTACATATTCCGAATTGCGTTTTTGACGCACTAATTCCAAATCGGATTGAGTAAGCAGGCGTAATGTGATTCCGTATTTGCAAATAATCATTTCAAAATGGTTTTGATGGAATACGGCGGTTTTTTGTTTTGCATCAGGTAAAGTCGTGCAAAATACTCACCCAAAATACCCAAACACAACAAAATGATACTGGTGGAAAATAAAATGACCACAATCATGGAGGTGTAACCCAAAGGTACATTACGGGCCAATTTGGCGATAATAAAACGAACGCCCAGCAGGAAACTGACGATGGACAGTAAAAAACCGGTAATGGTCATTAGTTTTAGCGGAAGCGTCGTATGAAAAAATACCAAATTGAAGACCAACGAAAACAATTTTCCAAAGGAATATCCCGAGCGGCTTTGCGTTCGTTTGTGGTGTTCGACGGTTACCGAGGCAATGTTGCCGGTATACCAGGGAAAAAGTTCGTCTAAATAAATAAAGGCTTGGTGGTGGTTTAGAATTTGTTTTGCAAGTGCGGAGGTAAACAATCGAAATGAGGAACGTTCAACCGGCTTATTGGTCAGCGCTTTTGAAAATGCTTTCAGAATTTTGCTTGATAAATTCCGGAACCAGGAATGTTTTTTCTTTTTAAAGGTGCCGTACACCAGATCGGCATCATGCTTTTCGAAGGTATCGATTAGTTTTTCGATTTCTTCGGGCGGAATTTGCAGATCGTCGTCGATGGTGACGAACAGCGAACCCGAAGCTTGATGTATTCCGCAAAAAACGGCATTATGCTGCCCGTAATTTTGGGTTAACTTGACGGCTGTTATTTGGTCGGGGAATTGTTGTTTCAATTCTTTTAAAACATGCCAACTGTTGTCGGTGCTGCCGTCGTCAACAAAAACCAGTTCAAAGGTTTTGTCCAGTCGTTCAAAGGTTGTTTTTACCCTTTGAAACAACTCATTCAATGTGGTTTCGCTATTAAAAACGGGAACAATTACGCTAAACTCAGGATTCATATTTTGGAAATTTTCTAAAATACAATGTTTTGTGTTTCACCACAAAGGCGAGGTTTGTTAGTTGGATTTTTTACACAGCTTCGTGTTTTTCACCACAAAGACACAAAAGGGAGTTACAAAACTAACAAAATCAACCGCCACCCAATACCAAATTGGTTCCAGTTGTCCATTTGGAAGCATCTGAAAGTAAGTAAATAATGGCATTGGCCACGTCGTTCGGTTCGCCAAAACCAAGCGGCATCATTTTTTCAAAATTTTCCAACGAATTTCCCGAGATACTTTCAACCGATTCAATCATGGGCGTTTTCACGAATGAGGGCGACACGCAGTTGGAACGGATTTTTTTAGCTGCCAATTCAACTGATAAGGCCCTTGAATACGCTTCGATAGCGGCTTTGCTACTGCTGTAGAGCGCTCCGCCAAAGTAAGGGTATTTGCTTGCCACGCTCGACAAAAACACAAGGGAAGATGCCGGATTCAGCTTTTTTTGTTTCAAAATTTGTGACATCAGCAATACCGAAGCCGAATAATTGATTGAAAAATATTGCTCAAGATCGTTTTGGGTAATAAATTTTGCAGGAAGATGTCCCGTAATGCCTGCCGAATGTACGATGCCATCCAATTGCGGCAAATTTCCGACCAGTTGTTTTAACGAATCGGCTTGTGTTAAATCGGCAAGCAATAGTTGATGGTCACCCTTTTGCAGTTGATTGAACGTTTCCGAGAGCCGTGCATGATCACGGGCCGTAACAATCACGTTTGCGCCGGCTTGTGAGACTGAAATAGCTGTTTGTTGCCCAATTCCTGATGAGGCTCCGGTTACTAAAACCGTTTTTCCTTGTAACGAAAAGGGATTTGTCATAGTTGTTTTATTTTCAAAATTACTTCGCCCCGAATTCCATTAGATAGGCTTTGATAAAATCGTTCAAGTCTCCGTCTAAAACGCCGGCGGCATCAGAAGTTTCGTGATTGGTGCGTAAATCTTTAACCAATTTATACGGATGCAGCACATAGTTGCGGATTTGTGAACCCCATTCTATTTTCATTTTTTTGCCTTCCAATTCGGCCTGAGCTTCTTTCTTTTTGCGAAGCTCAATTTCGTAAAGCTTCGATTTGAGCATTTGCAGTGCTTTTTCGCGGTTTTGCTGCTGTGAACGTGTTACCTGGCATTCAATCACAATTCCGGTTGGTTCGTGGCGCAGGCGGACAGCCGTTTCTACCTTATTTACGTTTTGGCCGCCGGGGCCACTCGAGCGGAAGGTATCCCATGTAATTTCGGACGGATTTACCTGGATGTCGATATTATCGTCAACTACGGGATACACAAAAACTGAGGCAAAAGAGGTATGACGGCGTGCATTGCTGTCAAAAGGAGAAATACGTACCAACCGGTGAACGCCGTTTTCGCTTTTCAAATTTCCAAAAGCATAGTCGCCTTCAATTTCTAGGGAAACGGATTTCAATCCGGCGCCATCGCCTTCGGTTGACTCCAGTTCCCGGGTTTTAAAGCCATTGCGTTCCGCCCATCGCAAATACATGCGCATCAGCATTTCCGCCCAATCCTGGCTTTCGGTTCCGCCGGCGCCCGAGTTGATTTCAAGAATGGCGCTGCATTTGTCGCCTTCGCCCGAAAGCATGTTGCGGAATTCGAGTTTTTCAATCAAAACCAGTGTTTGAGCATGTTGGGCATCGACTTCTTGTTCGGTAGCGGCTTCTTGTTGGAAAAAATCATACAAAACCAGCAAATCATCAAGCGAAGCCTTGGTTTCAAGAAATTGGCCTCTCCAGGATTTTTTTTCCTGAATGTTCTTCAAAACAGCTTCGGCAGCTTTCGGGTCGTCCCAGAAATTGGATTCATGGGTTTGTTTTTCTTCTTCGGTAATTTGGGTTAATTTGTTGTCGATGTCAAAGATACCTCCTTAACGCATCCACGCGCTTGGTTAATTCTTTGAGTGTTTCGGATGTAATCATATTGTTGAGTTGTTGAAATGTTGAATCGTTGAAATGTTTATTTGAAAAAATGGGGAAACCGGGGAAACTATTTAGGTATTGATGGTTTTAAACGAACATTGTGATTTTAATCTAATAATATTATATTTTAATCGCATAGCGTGTTTAAGTGAGATGTGAAGGGTGAAATGGGCTAAGGGTTCAAGGTGAATGGCGCAAGGTTTGCTGTTTGTTTTTTGTTTGATCGTTCTGCCTTCTGCTTTTTCCTTTCTGCAAAAATAGTTACATAGAAAATTCTAGTCTACTTGTTTACCAATTTATTGAAAAAGCAATATCTCCAAACCCTTTTCCAACAAGAAATTGAACGGCCTTGTGCCGGTTTTCTTTGTTGTTTGCTCCCAGTTCCTGTAATTTCTTATCAAACAGTTGTTTGGCGCATGCCTGGTATTCTTCTTCTTTGATTTCTTCCTGCATCGCCTGTGTTATCAAATTTGAAGAAATTCCTTTGGCCCGTAGCTCGCCGGTAATTTTTATTTTTCCCCAGTGCAGATTTTTGAACTTCCCACGAACAAAGGCTTTTGCATAACGGAGTTCGTTAATATAATCCTCTTCGATCAGCTGGTCTAAAATTTCATTTCGAAATTTGGAATCAATTCGCCAATCGTGAAACTTTTTCACAATGTCAAATTTGCAATGCTCTTCAGAGGCACAGTAATCAGCCGCTTTGCGGAACGATTGTGCAAAATTAAGCGGTTCACGATTTTGATGACCAAACCGGGAATACATTGGCAACAAATAGTTTTAGAATGTAACCAAGCGGAATTCAAAAATCAAAACCGAATGGGCGGGAATGTTTGTCTGAGCTTTGGATCCATATCCGAGATTGCTTGGAATCAGTAAAATGCCACGTCCTCCGCGTCCGAATTTTTGAAGTCCTTCTTGCCATCCTTTCACTGTTTGCGAAAGAACCAGGCCAACAGGGCTGGTTTTTGTTTCATCAAAAACATACCCGTCAGTCAAGTATCCTTTGTAGGCAACGGTGAGTGTCGAGCTGAGTGTTGGCCGTGCCGCATCGCCCGGATCCAAAACAATGTAGTGAAGCCCGGATTCGGTAGCAATGACGTTTTTTAAGTCCAGCGAATCAATATACCGCTCAATGATTTTTTTATCACGGGCATCGTAATCGGTTTTATCTTCCTTTTTGCAGGCACAAAACGCAAAAGAAATACATAAAGCCAGAAAAATAAGGTTTTTCATTTTAAACAGGTTTTAGAGGCGTAAAAATACAATTTTTGCCCGAAAGGATTACGTTTTTTGCAAAAGCGCTTTTACCAGGGCCGGTACGCCGATTCCGGCTTTTTCTTTGATGATGGTCAAGTTGGGTTGTTGGATGCTTTCGTCGGCTTTGGGATCGATATAATACTTTTGTGCCGAATCGGGGATATAATATCCCAAACCTGCTGCCGGATACACATTGAGCGATGTGCCGATGATGATGTAAACGGAGGCTGTTTTTGCCAGCTCAATGGCCGGTTCAAATAGCGGAACCGCTTCTCCGAACCAAACAATATGCGGACGGAGTTGAGCTCCTTTGGGACATTTGTCGCCCCAAACCAAATCGGCGCCTTCAATTTCACAAATATAGTTTTCATCAACCGTACTGCGCGCTTTTTTCAATTCCCCATGCAGGTGAAGCACATTTGTGGAACCGGCACGTTCGTGCAAATCGTCTACATTTTGGGTAATGATTTGTACCTCAAAGGTTTCTTCCAATTTTATAAGGGCTTTGTGGGCCTCGTTCGGAGATGCTTCCAACAATTGTTTTCGCCGCTGATTGTAAAATTCCAGTACCAGCTTGGGATTTCGCTGCCAGGCTTCCGGTGTTGCTACGTCTTCAATCCGGTGTTGTTCCCACAATCCGTCGCTGTCGCGAAAAGTACGGATGCCGCTTTCGGCACTGATACCCGCTCCGGTAAGTACCACAATTCGTTTCATGTTTCTGTTTTTATCGTTAAGTCCTGTAAAGATAAGGTCTATTACTACTTGCTATACAGTTTCACCATTCACACTTCACTGTTCACTTAAGCTTGAGGTCCATAAAAATGGGCAAATGATCGCTAAAGCCGCCTAAATATTGCATGCCGTTGTAAGTCCGGAAGGTTTTGGTGCCAAACCAAACATCATCGGGCTGGAGCAAAAAATCGGCATTGTAAATTTTGGCGCTGTGGAATGTGGTAGAAAGCCCCGAACCGGCATGAAGTAGCCCTTGCGAAACGATAAATTGGTCAATGGTTTCCCATACTTCCCGGCTTTTAATCGTTCCCAGTTTCCAGTCGATTTTAATTCCACCCATCATGTTGTACAATTGGTTTTTCGCCAAATGGGTGGAATCGGTGGTTGCATTCAAATATTTTACGACGCTTTCATCGGTTGGGGCATCATTTAAATCCCCCATAATTACGATTTTCGCTTCGGCATTCCGGCTGAGGATTGAATCCACTTTTTGACGCAGTACCTGTGCGACGTAATTGCGCTTGGGCATGGTTTCGGTATAGCCGCCAAATCTTGATGGCCAGTGATTGACAAACAAGTGGAGGGTATCGCTGCTTAGGGCAACGCCTTTTACATACAAAATATCACGTGTCCGGGAGAGCGTATCGAACGGGAAACGGATGGAAATGGGCCGGGCTTGGGAAGGTGCAAATTTTTGTGGCAAATAAATCAGGGCCACGTCAATTCCGCGAGGGTCGGGTGATTCATAATGGATCATCCGGTATCCGAAATTCTTGAGTAAGGCGCTATTTACAAACCGGTATAAAGCATACCTGTTTTCAATTTCGCATAGTCCGACAATTTCGGGCATGCTGTATTCGCCGACACCGACAATGACTCGGGCAAGGTTGTTGATTTTTTTCTGAAAACGTTCTTCCGTCCAATGCCGGGAACCGGTTGGCAGATATTCCTCGTCTGACTTGAGACTGTCATCCATGTGGTCAAAAAGATTCTCCACATTGTAAAACATCAGTCGCATTTCGGTCGAAGTGCGTTTTGCAGGCTGGGCATTTTTATCCAGTTGCGCTTTTATTTTGCCGGAAAAGGAAAACAGCAGCAGGAAGACCAAGCATCCGTTTCGAATAAAATTTCTCATAAAACAATCTGTTCTGGGATGAAAAAACAGGTTTCAAACCTCAAAAATAATGATCTCTGGCAAATCGTACGGCAATAGAATCGGATTTATTTGAAAAATCGTTCATTTCTTCAAATCGCAAACTAATGCGCCTTCGGTACGTAAGTTCCGATATTTGCAGCCTAAATTTTCCAAAGCGTCCTGCCATTTTTGACATTGGGAAACGGAATTGGAAGCATCGATCAGGATTAATTTCGCATCAAAAAGCTGAACCAACTCTTTCGGATAAAATTTCAAGTTTCGGGTGATCACCAAGTAATCTACCTTTAAAGGTTTTGATGAAGTGGTTTTGGTATTTATTTTTTGTAGAACAACAATCCGTTGGTTTTCAAATTGATAAAAATAGTTTTTGTGATCAAAAGGAAAATGATTGTTGAAAGGATCATGGGTAACGGAATCGATTTTAAATTCTGAAACAAAGCGTTTTTTTATTTGCAAAAATATTTTTTCGCTTTCTGTCTGAAAAGCGATCGTTTTGGGATCATTCAATAACAAACTGTCGGCAAAAAACAAACTTTGATTTCCGGAAACCAATTCTAAAGCGGAATGCTTGTTTATGGAATAGAAAATAATTTTGGATTGTTGGTCGTGTTCGATCTTGCGGACCGTAAAGCTGCAAACGACGCACAAAATACTTCCCAGCAAGGCGAATGCAAATGTTTTTCGTTTTGAAAAAATCCAACCGAAAAAGAAAATCAAAGCAAGGTAAATGACCAAGGTTTCAAAAGCACTCCACGAAATATTCTGGATTCCGGAACCGGGCAAGCTTTCGATAAATTTGATGGATTCGTTCATGCCTTTCAGTAAATAACTTAAAATGTGCCCCAAAAAATGACCCAAAAAAGGAATAAAAGAAACAAACAACAGCCCGACTCCCAAGTAAATGATAAGGGTTGAAAGCGGCACGGCAACCAAATTTGTCAACAAAAAACAGGTCGGGAACTGGTGAAAATAGTAAACTGCCAAAGGACCTGTGGCAATTTGCGCTGCTACGGAAACAGCTATCAGTTGCCAAATCCAATCCACGATGCGGTTGGGAGCTTTCCATAATTTGTAAAGCCAATTGTAAATAAAGATAATTCCGACAATGGCAAGGTAGGATAATTCAAATCCCGCGTTTAAGAGTAAAAATGGGTTGAAAAGCAGCAACACCAAAGCCGAAACAGCCAATGTATTAACCAGTTCTGTTTTCCTGCTCCACAATTGGCCGATCGAAACAAAGCTGAACATGGCGGCAGCACGCATAACGGAAGGAGAAAGCCCGGTCAAAAATGCATAGAACCAAATAAATAAAATAAGGGTGACGACCTTAACGATGCGGGTTCTACGGTTTTTATCTAAAAATTTTAGGACAAAGGATAATAAGAAGCAGACCAAGCCCACATGCATGCCCGAAACCGATAAAATATGTACGGCTCCAGCAGCAGAATAACTCCGCAAGGTTTCGGCATCCAATTCATCGGTATATCCCAACAAAAGCGCCGAAACGACGGCATATTCGCTTCCGGAAATCCCGTTATTCTTTAATGTTTTGAGAAAATATTGCTGCAAATGGTTGGCCGTTCTTTTTATGGAAAACGTTTCCGGGTTTTGCAGCAAATGCCAATCTCCGTTTTGCAAATAAACCTGATGGTAAATGTTGTTGGCCGCCAAATACCGTTTGTAGTTGAACATGTTCGGGTTTTTAGGAGCCTCTACCTCTTTGGGCTTTGCACAGACACAAAGTATGCTTCCCAATAAAGGCGCTTTCGAAAGACTGTCTTTTGCAAAATAGGCAATGACACGCCCGGTTGCCGTCGATTGTTTTTTACCATTTGCAACAGCCTGTACATTCAAAACGGTTTTGTAGGAATGCTCTTTTTCCTGGATGGGTTCCGCTACGGTTGCAATTAAAAACGAATATTCCGGCTGTTTGGAAAAATGCTGCCCCCATTGATTTTGCCGGCATAAAACCGTATACTGGTAAGCCGTTGTAAATAAAAACAGATTGGCACAAAATCCGATGAGCCATCGATGAGTGCCTCTGAAAAGATGACGGAATACCCAAACCGAGAAAATCAAAAAGAAAAGAAAAGCTACCGAAACCCAAAAGCTCTTGAAGGGCAAGTTATCAAACCAGACGGCTGTGACAATGCCTGCGAGAAAAGGTACTAATAATCTTACTACCGGGTATTTATGTAGACCATACATAGCTTTTATAAATACTTCGTAAAAATACAAACAAATAGTTTGAAAAATGAAAATCCTCTGAAAATTTCTTTAAAACATAATTGCTCCAAAAGTCGTTAATTTGCATGGCGGTTTTCAACACAGATTCTATACCGTAAAAAAACAGCATTTATGTTTTCAAGCCATCACGTTCATAGTTTATTTTCCGACGGGCGGGCTGAGCCGGAAGCCTATATACTTCAAGCGATTGAATTGGGTTTCGACTTTATCGGCTTTACGGAGCATTCGCCTTTGCCTTATGATAATTCTTTTTCCATCAAAGAAAGCCGGCGGGAAGAATACATCCGGACTTTGGATGAACTGAAGCAGAAATATGCCGGGAAAATCCGCATTGCACGCGCGATGGAGATGGACTACATTCCCAATATGTCGCAAGACTTTGCGGCCATCCGGAAAGAGTATCAGCTGGATTACCAAATTGGATCGGTGCATTTGGTTGCCAACCCGAACGATGAAATTTGGTTTATCGACGGGCCCAATGTTGAAATTTTTGACGAAGGTCTCAGCAACCTTTTTCAGGATGATATCCGCTTGGCCGTGACAAGTTATTGGAATCAACTTTTTGAAATGGTGGAAACCCAAACGTTTGAAATCGTCGGGCATTTGGATAAAATAAAAATGCACAACAAAGACCGCTTTTTCAAAGAAGACGAAAAATGGTATTGCGATTTGGTGCACCAAGCTGTTCAATTGATTAAAGAAAAGGATCTCATTGTAGAAATAAACACGCGCGGCATTTACAAAAAACGTTCGAATACGACGTATCCCGGCTTGGAAATCCTAAGGTTGTTGAAAGAAAAAAACATTCCGGTGGTGGTTAATTCGGATGCGCACCTTCCTTCGGAATTGAATGCGGCATATGATGCGGCGTATGATTTGTTGAAACAGGCTGGCATCCGCGAAGAAGCTTATTATACAGAAGAAGGTTGGAAATTGAAAAGCATTGAACTGTAGCATTTTTGTTTTTAAAACGAAGAGGCTGTGGCCAAATAACCGTATATTTGTTATTCTTTTTTTAGGATAAAACACCAAGTAGGGTATGGAAATAATTTCTTTATCAATAAATTACAAAGAATATACTTCAGAAAATGAATTGGATGCCGCCGACCGTCAATTGTTAAAAGAGGCTTGGACGGCTGCCGATAAAGCGTATGCTCCGTATTCCCGTTTCAAAGTGGGGGCGGCGGTAAAATTGGTAAACGAACAAATTGTAACCGGCAACAATCAGGAAAATGCAGCCTATCCATCGGGACTTTGTGCCGAAAGAACGGCGGTTTTTGCCGCTTCTTCGCAATTTCCGGGCATTCCGATGGAAACCATTGCCATTGTCGCACATACGGATGTGTTTGAACTTGAAGACACGGTTACACCTTGCGGCGCTTGCCGGCAAGTGTTGGCCGAATATGAAAATCTCTCGAAAAAACCATTGCGGGTTTTACTGCAATCCCATTCCAATCGCATCTATTTGATAGAGGGAATGCATAATTTACTACCCCTCACGTTCAAAGCGGATGGATTAAAAAAATAAAACGAATATCATTTTAAAACCTAATAACCATGTTTGCATCAGAAATTTATATCAATCGCCGGAATGCCCTTCGTCAGGAAATGAAAAGCGGCATTTTGCTTTTTCCCGGAAATACCGAAGCAGCCTATAATTATCCTGCCAATACGTATCCGTTCCGCCAGGACAGTAATTTTTCCTATTTCTTCGGATTGGATCATCCCGACTTTTTTGCGGTGATGGATTTAGATTCGGGGAAAGAATACATTTTCGGCAATGATTTCGACATTGACGACATTATTTGGATGGGTCCTCAACCATCTACTGCCGAGTTGGCAGCAAAAGTCGGAATTGCAAATACAGCGCCCTTAAAGGCGTTGAATGAACTTGTGGAAGCGGCCCGTGCAGCCGGCCGGCAAATTCATTACACACCGCCTTATCGCGGGGAAACCATTCTTCAGGTAAGCGAATTACTGAACATCGCTCCGAAACAAGTAAAAATGGATGCTTCTCTGGAACTGATCCATGCGATCGTAAAACTTCGGTCGGTAAAATCGGCATTGGAAATTGCCGAAATGGAAAAGGCCATCGAAACTTCTTACAAAATGTATCAAGCGGCCCTGAAAATGGCAAAACCCGGTGTGGTAGAACAAGAAATTGCAGGCGTTATGGAAGGAATTTCCATTTCAGCCGGCCGGCCGGTTTCATTTCCCACGATTTTAAGCATCAACGGACAAACCCTACACAACCACAGCCATAAAAACACCTTGAAAGCTGGCGACCTTTTGTTGATCGATTCTGGCTCCGAAACCCCGCTATTATATGCCAGTGATTTTACGCGGGCTTTTCCGGTAGGGGGCAAATTTTCGCAAAAACAAAAAGAAATTTATGAGATTGTACTCAATGCCAATTTGAATGCATTGGCGGCTACAAAGCCCGATGTGTTTTATATGGATTGCCACCTGATTGCTTGCGAAACCATTGCCCAGGGATTAAAAGATTTGGGTTTGATGAAAGGGGATGTAAAAGAAGCGGTTGCAGCAGGGGCCCATGCCTTGTTTTTGCCTCACGGATTGGGGCATATGATTGGGTTGGATGTGCACGACATGGAAAATTTAGGACAAATTTATGTGGGCTACGATCACGAAATCCAACCCAGTACCCAATTCGGTACGGCCTATTTGCGCATGGCGCGCCGGTTGAAACCCGGATTTACCGTTACCAACGAACCCGGTATTTATTTCATTCCCGAATTGATTGATTTGTGGAAGGCAGAAAATAAATTTGCCGAATTTATCAACTATCAAAAAGTAGAAGAATACCGCACTTTTGGTGGCATTCGCATTGAAGATGATGTGTTGGTTACCGAAAACGGTTCGCGCATTATGGGAAAACCGATTCCCAAAACCGTCAAGGAAATTGAGGACGTGATGGCAAGTTAAGCTTCGAATTGTTTTATAATTAATTGTAAGAGTTATTCAAAAAGTCAAAAAACGTCATCACAAGAGTACAAAGAATCTTGTATGAGAGCACCAAGTCTCAATGTGAAGAACATAAGAGGATTGTTTTTAGCGAATGATGCCTTGCGTCCTTTGTTATTTTCTTTGTGAGCCTTGTGGTGGACCTGAATTTAAACAACCGCTGAACGGCCTTATTTTTTTCTGCGCAACCGTTTTGCTTTTTCTGCACAGCTGATTTTTTTCCTTGCGCAGCCGTTTTTTTTCCTTGCGCAGCCGTTTTGCTTTTCCTGCGCAGCCGATTTTTTCCCTTGCGCAGCCGATTTACTTTTTCTGCGCAGCCGATTTTTTTCCTTGCGCAGCCGATTTACTTTTTCTGCGCAGCCGATTTTTTTCCTTGCGCAGCCGATTTACTTTTTCTGCAGGCAAAGTTAGGAACCCCAAATAGTTTTTTTTGGTCAGCCCTTAAAAGAAGGAAACATCGGTCGTTTTTCCCGATTCGATGGTAAACTTTTTCTCGATGGAAAAAAGGGTAGTTTTCGAGTTCTTCAGCCGGAAAACGGCGCAATAACTGCCGGGCTGCAAATATAGGACTTCTTGATTGAGGCCTTCATTTAAATCATAAACCAGGCGGTATTGGTTGTTTTCAAACAAAAGCAAGCTCCCGACTCCTTGAAATTGTTTTCGTAACACGGCAATGCCGGGTTCTGGAATTTCAACGGTCGTTGTGTGGCTTTGCTTTATCTCAACCGAATCGACTTTTAAACGTGGAATGGTTAAAAGTTCCAACTGGTATTTTCCGGTCAGGTATTTTTTTCGTTCGCCGATTTGCTGCACATTCAGAATTTCGGATTTACCCTTTTGTTTTACAATGCAGGGAATATTCCGCAGTTGATTATTTGTGCCGGCCTTCAGTAACAAATAGCCTTGGGGGGCATTTGCATTGATATTGTTGTGTTTTCCTGAGACGATCCGGATACTGTCGACCGTAATAGCCGGAATGGTATGAACGACTAGTTTGTAGGTAATCAATGGATCGAGCATCAAAGTGTCGGGAACACCCCGGTAATTCAGTGTATGTATAAACTGATAAATGGCTTTTCCCGAAAGGGCGTTGTAAAAAGTCATTGCAACATCCGTTTCATTGGGGATTCCCTTTGAGTCGAACAGGTTTACTTGTGCCGTTGTGGGATTAAGCGCTTGGGTAATAACAATTTGTAAAGCGTGACGAAAATTACTCTCGACGGTTGCATCAAAATAGGTGCCCACGCAACCGAAAGCCTGGTTAAAATCATTGCCAATGGCAATGATAAAGGGTTTCAAAATAATTCCCTTTGATTGCAAAAGGGTAGAAACAGCACAAGGATCACCGCCACATTCTTCGATACCGTCTGTAATCAAAACAATAACATTTCTGCAATTTTCGCGTGGAGGAAAATCATTGGCTGCTTGCTCGAGGGCGTAAGCCAAAGGCGTTGTGCCGCGTGGCTCGATTGCACGGAGTTTTGCCTTGATTTTAGAAGCATTTCCCGGAGCAAAAGGCACTTCAAGCTTGGTGTCGGTACAATCTTGAGGAGGAAACGTGCGTTGGTGGCCATACAACCGAAGCGCCAACTCCACATTGGGAATGACGGAAATGCTATCCAGCCATTCGGACATGATTTTTTTTGCAATATTGAATTTGGTATCACTCTGCCAACGGCCGTACATGCTTTGGGAAGCATCGAAAATAAACAAGATGCGGGTCGTTGACGGAGGAGGGGTGTTTGGTTTTTGGTTTTGAGACCATACAAGGGTGCTGCCGCTCCAAAACAAAACAGTGATTACCAAGAAACGGAAAAATCTTCTGTAACCCATCATAATGGTTCGAATCAAGTGTATCTTTTCCCGAAAAGGTTCCCCTTTTCGGAAGAATTGCATTCCGATGCATGCTTTGTTAATAATCTCCCAATGTTTCGGGCAGTTGGGATAGCGCCGACCGGAGCTGATCATCGTTAAGCGCCGATCCGTGCCAATTGTGATTATCCAGCATATAATCAACCCCTTGTCCCATATGGGTATGCATGATAATTGCCTGTGGCTTTCCTTTTCCACAAGCGTTTTGCGCCTCCTTTAAAACATTTTCTATAGTAGAAAAGTTGTGACCGTCCATTTCGTGAACCTGCCAGTTGAAGGCTTTCCATTTTGCTTTGAGGTCGGCTACATTCATCACGTTCGAAACGTCGCCGTCGATTTGCTTATTGTTGTAGTCAATAACGGCAATTACATTGTCCACATTGCGGGCTGCTCCGAATAAAGCGGCTTCCCATACTTGTCCTTCCTGCATTTCCCCATCTCCTTGCAAGCAGAAAACGAATTGAGGATCCCCGTTTAATTTTTTTGTCAAACCGGCGCCCAACGCTGCCGATAAACCTTGCCCCAGCGATCCGGAGGCAATGCGTACACCCGGAAGCCCTTCGGCGGTTGTCGGATGCCCTTGCAGGCGGCTATGCAATTTGCGGAAAGTTTTTAATTCGTTGACAGGAAAATATCCGTTTCGGGCCAAAACACTGTACCATAAAGCCGATAAATGTCCGTTGGAAAGAAAAAACAAATCCTCATTCCGTCCGTCCATCAGAAAATTATGAGGAGAATGTTTTAATATATTTGCATATAAAACTACCATAAAATCCGTACAACCGAGGGAACCGCCGGGATGTCCTGATTGAACTGCATGAATCATTCGTAATACATCGCGCCGAACCTGAGTAGCAACGGATTGCAATTCTGTTGAAAGCATTTGATCAATTTGATTTGTAAATGTAAACGTGAAGACAAATGTAGTTAATTCTTTCAAAGAAAAAATTATTAACAATAAAAATGTTGATTTCTTGTGTTTTAGTATGGCTTTCTCGTTTCCGATTTGCGGATTTTTGTAAGTTTAATATTGGGGCTATACGATGAAAAAGTATTGGAATTTTTTAGGGAAAATGATTTTTACACAGCTGTTGTTGTGTGGTATTTCTTTGGTTGCATTTTCGCAAAGTCGCGATTTTCAAAAGAAACAGCAATTTTGGGTTGACTCGGTTTACAATTCCCTGTCTATGCAAGAACGTATTGCTCAACTTCTTTGTGTAAGGGCTTCGGCCGACGGTGATACCGTGAGCGAAAACAAGATTGCAAAGCTGGTCACCGACTATAATTTGGGCGGAATTTGTTTTTTCAAAGGAAATCCCACGCGCCAGGCGATTTTAACCAATAAATACCAGTCTTTGGCCAAAACCTCCATCTTTATTTCCATGGATGCGGAATGGGGCCCCGCTATGCGATTAGATTCTCTGATTGCTTTTCCCCGCCAGATGACAATGGGAGCTTGTCAAAACGACGAATGGATCGAAAAATACGGGCGCGAAATTGCACGTGAGTTGAAACGGCTGGGTGTCCACATCAGTTATTCTCCTGTTGCTGATATCAACAACAATCCCAAAAACCAGGTAATCAACAGCCGTTCGTTCGGAGAAAGCAAAGAAGATGTAACCCGGAGAGCCATTCTTTATATGAAAGGTTTGCAAAAAGGAGGCATTATTTCAGTTGCCAAGCATTTTCCGGGGCATGGAGACACCGAGATCGATTCGCATTATGCCTTGCCTGTAATCAGCAAAACCCGGGAACAACTTTCGGACTTGGAATTATACCCGTTTCGCCAACTGATCAATGCGGGTGTTGACGGCATGATGGTCGCCCATTTGAATGTACTTGCTTTTGCAGACTCCGGCAGGAATTTGCCTTCATCCATTTCTCCGCGAATTATCCGGGATCTTTTACAAAAAGAGTTGAATTTCAAAGGATTGGTTTTTACAGATGCTTTGGATATGAAAGGCGTTACCGATGTGGCAAAACCCGGTGAAATAGAAGTCATGGCTCTTCAGGCCGGAGCTGATGTGTTGGTATTGCCTCAATCGGTCCAAGCAGCGATGGATGAAATTGGCAAGGCCGTCGAAAACGGAGCCCTTTTGGAAAGCGTCATCGAAGCAAAATGCAAAAAAGTATTAGCGGCAAAATACAAAGCCGGACTGTATAAAAAGCAGCAAATTCAAGTTAAGAACCTGATTTCCGATTTGAATTCCACGGAAGCTCAAACCCTGAACCGGCAATTCTATGAAAATGCCGTCACTGTTTTGAAAAATAACAAGGCTGTTTTACCGGTCGAAGGGTTGGATACACTTAAGATCGCTTCGGTAGTTATTGGATACACTAGAAAAACAGCTTTTCAAAAACGCTTGGATTCTTATGCCGATGTGAAGCATTTCAATCTGCCGCAAGACCCTTCTCCAAGAGAAATACAAGAACTTCTTACTCGTTTAAAGCCCTTTAATTTGGTTCTGCTGGCTGTAGCCAACACACATCCGTCGCCGGCCCGGAATTTCGGTGTAAGCAAATCGGCCATGGTTGCGGTAGACACCCTGTTATCCAGAAAAAGAACGGTTCTCAATATATTTGGGATCCCCTATGCACTCAGCCTTTTTAAAAATGCCCACAAAGCGGAAGCCATTACCATTTCCTATCAAGACAACCCGACCGTTTATGACGTAACCGCGCAAATGCTTTTTGGAGCCATTTCTGCTAAAGGAGAATTGCCGGTTACCATTGATTCGGCCTATCCGATTCATAGCGGTTTGGAAATTCCGGGAGGAGAGCGGTTGAAATTTACTTTGCCCGAAGATGTCGGCATTTCGTCGATTCTTTTTCAAAAAGTGGATTCTATTGTTAACACGGGATTGAAAGCCAACGCATATCCCGGCTGTCAGGTTTTAATTACAAAGGATGGAAGGGTTATTTACCAAAAATCGTTCGGATACCACGATTATCTGAACCAACAACCGGTTTCCGACACGAGTGTTTACGATTTGGCCAGCTTGACCAAAGTGGCGGCAACAACCTTGGCCGTGATGAAACTCTATGATGAAAATAAAATAGAACTTTCAAAACCCTTGGCAGATTACCTCCCGGCTTTGGATTTCAGTAACAAAAATCAGATGACGGTGAAGGATGTTATGGCTCACCAGGCTCGCTTACTGCCTTGGATTCCGTTTTATTTAACGACCTTGCATGATGGGAAACCGGATACCACCATTTACCGCAAAGCTTCGGGCGGAGGATTTACCATTCAAGTAGCAGACAGTTTATACATTATTAATACATATCCGGCAAAAATTTTAGATTCTATTATAAAGTCTCCTTTGTTAACGCGGAAAGAATACAAATACAGCGACTTGGGCTTTATTTTGATGAAAGAAGTTGTTGAAAATCAAACGAGACAACCCTTAAATGTCTATTTGGATGAAAATTTTTATGCACCCCTGGGTTTAAAAACGCTGGGATACATCCCTTTAGGTCATTTTCCCAAAGAACAGATCATTCCCACCGAAAACGATCAGCTATTCCGGCACCAATTGATTCAAGGATATGTGCACGATCCGGCTGCAGCCATGTTGGGTGGCGTTTCGGGTCATGCCGGCTTGTTCGGGAATGCAGAAGATTTGGCTGTTTTGTTTCAAATGCTTTTGCAAAACGGCGAATACGGAGGCGTGAATTACCTCTCTTCCGAAATCGTCCGGAAATTCACTTCCCAGGCATTTAAGAACAACCGTCGGGGATTGGGCTTCGACAAGCCACAATTGGTGCGTAGCGAACCCGGACCGGCTTGTGAAGAAGCTTCCATGCGCAGCTTTGGGCATACCGGTTTTACGGGAACCATGGTTTGGGCTGATCCGGACAAACAATTGATTATTGTGTTCTTATCAAACCGGGTAAATCCGGATGCCGGAAACCAAAAAATCACCCAAATGGGGATCCGCACCGATTTACAAAAAGCAGTTTATGAGATCCTGAAAAAATCAAAATCAGATGCAAAGAGGTGAATTAAAAAAATTGTTTTCTTATGCAAAATTTGTAAGGGTATTTGAAGTTTGAATTGTCTTTTATTCTGTCAATAGTAGGATAAAATTCTTAAAAAGGATGTAACAAATTGGCAATCAAACAAAATAATACAAAACAAATATTTCAGGTATATTGGGATGCAAGGAAAACTGGGGGAATTCTAAGGAATTATTTAAAAAAAAGGAGTCTTTACAAAGAACTTATTCCAAAATACCATACATTTGCAGGTTTTTAAGAAAAATCAATTCTAATCAATTCAAATTAAGTTTAACAAAAGCAAAAGTAACATGAAAAAACTCGTTACAATCTTGCTCCTCGCTGTGTTAGCAGTTTGGAGTTCGTATGGGCAGACAACAAAGACTGCTTATACATTTGCGCAAAGCACGAGTACCTACACCCCCATTACGGGCGGTACTGTTGTGCTTTCGGGAGCTTTTGATGACCAGGTGTCATCAGCTATTCCTATTGGTTTCCCGTTTAGGTACATGTCCACGGCATGCACCCAATTGTGGGTCAACAATGGTTGGATGAAACTTGGTGACGCTTCGGCTACAAGCCCAGGTACTACGAATAGTACTTATGCTCCCATTTCGTCTACATCGTCAACAATTGTGAACGTTATTGTGCCTTTTGGCGATGATATGCGTGGAGTTGTTGCAGAAAATTCAGAAATTCGCTATGAAGTATTAGGGACAGCACCTAACCGCATTTTTGTGATGCAATGGAAAAATGTTGGCCGCTATTATAGCACCAGTACGAATGGATTAGATGGATTATTTAATTTCCAAATCCGGTTACATGAAACTACCGACAAAATTGAAATCGTTTATGGAACTTGCACAGGAACTACGATAACGCGCGATGTTCAGGTTGGAATAAAAGGTGCCAGCTCATCGGATTATTTGAATCGCATGGCGGATGGTACAACAAATACATGGGCTAACACATTGGCCGGTACGGCAAATAACAGTGTCATTAAAGCAACGGCGACGTCATTTCCGGCCAATGGATTAACATTTACGTATGCTCCCCAATTGCCTGGAGGACTGGCAACTGTTACTCCGGCGAACAATGCTACCAAGGTACCTTGTGCTCCGGGTATGCCCAATACTCCGGTTTTATCCTGGACTCCGAATTTAGCAAGCGGTGGTTTTCCAACGAGTTATGATGTTTACATCAGCGCCACCTCGACTATGCCCGGTACACCAAGCGCTTCTGTAGCGGCTACCAGTATTGATGCTTCGGCATTGATGCCTTGGGCGTTAAGTACGGATTATTACTGGCAGGTTGTTCCGAAAAACGGAACTGGCAGTTCTACGACTACTGCTGTTAACAAATTCACCACCTTTGCAGGTGTGGGAACATTAACGGGATTGGTTACTAATTTTATCGGCGTTCCCATTCCGAATGTTGTCATTACAGCAACTCCGGCAGTAGGTTCTCCGATTAACACGACAACCGATGCCGGCGGGGTTTATACCATCAATCCCATTGGAGTGGATACATACACGGTAACAGCTACGAATGCTGCTTATAACACAAACACGATTACAGGCGTTGCAATTACTGCGGGAAATACAACCACTCAAAACATCACGATGGTTCAACCGACCATAAGCGTACTTCCCAATCCGCTGAATGTCGTATTGCGCCCGGGCGGAGCTGCTCCATCTAAAGTTACGATTACCAATGCCGGCCCCGGCGTGTTGACCTGGGCTGGTTCTTTTGCTTATGTAGGCGGCGGCACCAACAGTTGGATGAGCATGCCCACCACAAGCGGTACGGTAGCCAGCAACCACAATGTGGATGTTCCGGTTTATTTGACCAGCGCCGGTTTGACCGTAGGTACGGTGAAACAAGCCAACATTACTTTTACATCTACGAACCCTGTACTACCCAATGTAGTAGTTCCGGTGAATTTGACCATTGCCGGTACTCCGGTAGAAGGCATTGAAACATTCAATGCTGCTTTGACCGACCAATTACAAGGTACGGTTGGCTTATCATGGACAGCCAATCCGGGAACGGGTTTCTTGTATTATATCCTGAAACGGGACGGAACCCAACTCTATTTGGGTACCGACATGACTTATACGGATCAGTTGCCGGCTTACGGTGTTTACAACTATGAAGTATATGCTGTTTATGCAGACGGTAATTCAATTTCCGCATTCAAAACCGTAGAATGGTCGAATCCGGTACTGACTTACAGCCCGGCAACCGTTAGTGCGACCCTTTGGACAGGAACCTCCAAGATCGTTAACCATACGGTAGGCAATACCGGTTTGGGTAGTTTGCACTATGAATTTAAAAATCCTGCCGTTGTGGTCGGTGGCGCAGCAGGCCCAATGCCCTCAGGTTACTGTGCTGCTGCTTCGAGCAGCAGTAGTTACGAACAAATCAGGGGTATTGCCTTCAATACGCTTGTAGCCAGCGGCATCGCTCAAGGAGTAACGCCGGGTGTTGCGTTTGGTTTTGTAAATACCAATCCTCCTACTTACACTCCCAATACAACAACCCGGGCTACCTACACAGATCTGACCTCTCAAAGTACAACTGTTACGACAGGCGCTACTTACCTGATGGAAGTGGCTTTGCACTTTTCCGGTTATGCATCGGATAAAGTAATGGTTTGGATCGATTACAATCGCAACGGTGTGTTTGAAGATAATGAAAAAACGCTTTTGACGGGAGATCCGGTCTACATCGTTTGGAGGGGAAATATTACCATTCCTGCCGATGCAATGGGAGGTGCTACCCGCATGCGGGTGCGCTTGGCCTATAACAATGCTACAGCTCCGGCATGTGGCACAACTAGCGATGGCGAAGTAGAAGACTATACGGTAAACATCTCTTCCTTGTTTGCTACCAATGTTAACCCGGCATCGGGAATTGTAGCAGCCAATACGACGCAAGATATCCAAACGACCTTCTCGGCAACCGGCGCTTATGCCGCTGCAGGTACGTATACCAATACGTATCAACTGGTATCCAATGATATCAATACGCCGAATGTAACCCGTACGTTCCAAATGACGGTTCTTATACCCTCCTTGTTACAAGGAAAAGTAACGAATTGTGCCGGTGGCGCACCTCTTGCAGGCGTGTTGGTTACGGCAGGAAACTTCTCCGGCATGACCGATGAGGACGGGAATTATTCGTTCCAAGCCGACCCGGCTACGTATACGGTCTATTTCAACAAAGCCGGATTCCAACCAAAAACGGTAAATAACACTGTTTTAGGCGCCGGTGCTACGGTTACCTTGAACCAGGATATGTGCGAAATCGCTTACCAACCGGCCTGTGCGAATGCAGACCGCGATGCGGGCGATACAAAAACAACGGTAAGCTGGTGTGCACCCAAAGGACAATACGAATTGTTCTATGAC
>JAVBOY010000044.1:0-9416 GCA_031550085.1 Lentimicrobiaceae bacterium | reverse complement strand
GCCCATACGTGGTGAATTGGTAATTGGCATGGCTGCGTAGTCGGCAAAATCCTCACATTTTTTGGCATGTTTTTCGGAACATTTGTCGCAAAACATAGCTTCTTCTTCATAAGAACAAACTGAGCACATTTGAGTTGCCGGGATTTTCTTACAATCGCTGCACATTATTTTCAGAGGTTCGTTACGGGAGAGTAATACAATTTTTTTATCGGCTTTTATGGGGTATTCTTCAACAATTGTAAGAGTTAAATTTGTAGAACTTCCAAAATCATATTCATAATCCAATTGAAATCCTTTTTCAAATACATCTTGAGCCTTTTTGGCCATGCCGGCGCCATAAAATTTACTCATGTGTCCACAACATTCTAACCAAATATCGCGCAGAAATTTGTCGATGGTTTTCATAGTAGTTTCACCATCTACCCAAAGGCTTAAAAAATATGGCGTTGCACCCCAACTTTTGTCGATTTCTACTTTTACCAAGAAAGAACAACCGGATTTTTCGGTTTTTGATTTTTCTTTTAAATGGGTTGACAAATGTCTATTGATACCTGCTTTGGCAAAGGTTTTGCCACAAAAAAGGCATTTACCTTCGGATGTTAGTTTTTCTTCTTTCATAATACTTTGATTTACTGCTCAATTTCTTTAATTCGTTTATCAAAATCTGAAATGATTTTTTGGGTTCTATTGAATTCATCAGATTATTAACGCTCGTCATTGCGGGCTTGACCCGCAATCTCCTGATAATGAATTTCTATTGCTTTAATCATTTCATTTGTTACACCGATTTCTTCACTCAAATCTATCCAATTTACATTGAAGTCGTCAATTAACTTATTTTTCCATTCTCGTTTCCAATTTTTTAATTGTTTTTCTCGTGCAATAGCATCTGTTATCAAAGCATAACATTCATAATAAACTAATTTATCGCAATTGTATTTGTTTGTAAACCCTTTATTAATTTTTGCCTTGTGTTCAACTATTCTTCGTACAATATTATTCGTTACACCAATGTAAAGTACGTTATTGTGTGTATTTGACAAAAAATATATGTACGATTGTTCTTTCATTGTATAACTTAGTTTAATAATAAATAGGGGATTGCGAGTCAAGCCCGCAATGACGAGTAAAAAAGGCTGTTTGCCCTTGTTTCAAACGATTATCATCCAACACAAAACCTTTGATAATATATTCTTTCAGGGTTTGCGTAGCCCAAATGCGGAATTGCGTAGCTTTGGATGAATTGACACGATAACCTACGGAAATTATAGCATCGAGATTGTAGAATTCAACATTTCTTGTAACATTCCGACTGCCTTCTTGTTGAACTATTCGAATTTTTCGAATAGTTCGATCTTCCTGTAATTCAAATGTTTTAAAGATTTCTTTTAAATGGTAATTAATCGTGTTTACTTCCACACCAAACAATTCAGCCATAGATTTTTGTGTAAGCCAAACAGTTTCGTCTTCAATATATACATCTACCCGCACATCGCCATTGGGTGCGGTGTAGAAAATGATTTTGTTGGTTTCCTGATTCATATCCGTTGTTATTACTTTCTCAAAAAAAGGCGAGGCGTTAACCCCGCCTTAAGAGTTTTCACTATGGGATAACCCATATTATGATTTTTAAATTGCAAAAAATCATAACAGACCTTGCATTAATAAAATATCAAGCAAGTTATACAAACTCAAATGCAAAGATACAATTATTATTTTAAAAAAACACAATTTTAAGACCTTGCATATAATAAAATATTTCCTAATCTATCAACTTTCAATTTCCAACAAATTTCTTTAATCATTATTCCATCAATAGATTTCTCTGTTTTATTTAAAGCCGAAAATTCAAATTTATTTACAATCGAAGTGGCAACATCATGTCTTATAAAAAAACATTGAGTTCCTGATGAACTTACCATTTTATAAATTCTATTTACCTGCTCTTTGCTTAAATTTCCAAAATCTACATTTTGGGGATTTTCTCTTTCATCTTCGGTTGGCACATAAACCAAATCGTCGGGTGACAGATAAAATAACAACTTTTCGTCTTTTTCATTGCTTTCAGGAACAGGTGGCAGTTGTTGCTTTTGACGTTCTACAACAACATTGAAAGGGACGGTTTCATAACTTCTACGTCCTTCTTCATTTGCATAAATAGCAAAAAACAAGTTGGTTCCTTTGGCAGCTTCTACATATTTGTCTTTTTTGTTTCCCTTGATTCCTACAGTAAATTTATTTCCTTTCGGTTCGTAAGTACGGACTTTGAAAATCGGTTGATGAAATTTTCCATTGTTCAAATCCTTGATATTTTTATTCATTTCATCAATTCCTTCAGGCGAAAAAGCCAATTCGGGATGTTCTTTTCCATCTTCAGAGCTATATTTTTCTAAATGGCGTAATAAAATTTTTTGAATACCTGTATCTGTAATGCTTTCAATTTTTTTGATAGTAAAGTTATCATCCAACTTTACCCGTGAAGCTACATTCTCATTATCGAAATAATAAATTTCGACCTTGGAAATATCTTGTTCATTCCATTTGTTTTCAAGGTCTTTGAAATGTTTGGTTAGTTTTTTCTTATCAAAACCTTGTTCAATTAATGTTTTAATATGCTGCTTCAAAGTTTTATCCGCAATCATTTGCCAATTGTCCAATGCAGCGGATAAAGAAGCCGTTTTTTTGAAACGAAGATTTACCAAACCCGAAACAGTATCTTTGTGCATTGGCTTGCGGATTGCCCAATTAACACCTTCTTGCGTTACTTTCACTTTTTTTAATTGCCCGTTTTCTTCCTGCCATTTCTCAAACGTATTTACAGTTTTATTGATTATTCGCAGATTCTGCTTAAAACTGACAACCGTTGTCGATAATTGCTCTTTTGCCTCTTGCGTAAATGTATTCCAAGGCTTTTTAAAAATCCATTGGTAATTTGTTTCTGAACCTTCATTGTATTTTTTATCGCATAAAATGTAACGAAGGTCTTCCCTTGATTTTTGTTTTTCTTCTTTGGTTTTACCCTTTTTCAACGCATGTTCGTTATTCATAAAATTGATATGATTGCGCGTAGCACAGGCAATTACCAACGCATCCATGGCATGGTGACGGTGGTCTATCCGTTTTTTTGAAAAGCCTTTTTGCAGTTCGAGCGGAACTTGTGGTAAAAATTTATTGGTTTTCGGATTAATATCGCCAAAATTATTGCTGTTTGTCATTTCATTAAGGCGATTAAAACGGCTTTGGATGATGTCATTCCAAATATCATTCAAGCCCCAATGTTGCTTTAACTCGGAAGTAATTTGCCCATTACTGCTCAACACATTCTTAGAAGTCGTTCCGTCATCATCTTTTTCTTTACGTACAATCTTGGATAATAAATTTTTGACTTCCTTGCTAATGTAGCGTGTATCATTCATTTGACGTTCAATCATTTTTTCGGGAACATCAAGCATCTCGAGCTTTTTCCTTTTGGCGTAATTTTTTGCATATTGCTCTTTGATAAAGTCTTTGTATGCTTCTTCTGAAAGGATTTCGACCGTTTTTCCAAAACTAAGCGATACTTTTTGTGTGCCAAACTCCTGAATAAATTCCATCCCCAAACGATTGTCCTTGAGCTTATTTACTTCTGTTTCACAAATTACTTTATTGCTAAATGAATCGTCGAAATAACGACTTTGCGGAATAATGTGTTCGATTTCATACGCGGGCGTAAAAAGTTGATTTAATGGAATTACGGCGCCGGTGTATGGCGAGCGGTATTTTTGTTCCAACCAAAGTTTGTATCGAATTAATTCGTTTTTTGTAGGTTGCGCCGCTTTGCTGATTTTTAAAATATCGTCGGGAATTTCGATGGAAGAATTGAGAATGCCGTCTTCATAAATCTTCAAAATTTCCTGCTGCATAGGCGAATATGGACGGACATTTTCAACTTTGCTGTCATTCAGCAATTCCATCAACAAGGCTTTGATTCGCAAATTCGTCGCTTCGTTTTCGCTGTTCTTTTGGGTGATGGATTTTCTTTTATCGGCCGGATTTTTCATTTCCCGCCCCAATTCAATATGAATTTCATCGAAATAATCTTTGGCGTTTTCCCCGTGTGTTTTCCAAATATCATTGACCACGCGCAACGTTTCGGTTATCACTTGTTCCACAATCGGATTACGAAGACTGTGTTGTTTGAATTCTTTTAAAAATTTATCCAAATCGGCAGGCGTTTCCCATTTTTGCAAATCGCCTTCTTCCGAATGGCGGTCGTATACAATATAACAAGTCAGCCATAATGGCAAACCTTTGAAATGTGTTATATCCGATAAATTGATTGTTTTTTCCCGAACCCTGTCTTTTATTTTTTCGTCATATTCGCCGGTGATAATTTTGTCTATTCTGTCTTTGGTTTTGGTGTCAATATCTTTCTCGTTCCAATATTTTCCCATGCGCATCAAAGGCAATAATTTCTTGATGGCTTTTGCCGAATAGCTTCCATATTCGTTTTTGTAAGGTGGAAATTTCTTGAATTGTGCTACAAAATCATCACCTAAATTATATTTTACGGCAAACTTTTGTAATGCTTTTTCTATCTCTATTTTATCGCTTATGGAGTATAAAATATGCCACAGCGCTTCTTCTCTTTCCTTTGTAAGAAAACGGGCAGGAATGTTTTCGCATTTTTCAAGTCGTGTAATAAACTGACTTCGGGTTTCGTTGCAAGGGTATTTTTTCTCTTTATCGTCAATGAAATTCCAACGATATTTTGCGACTTCACTTGTCAGTGCTTTTCCTTTAAATCCTTTTTGTTCGAGCAGAAATTTCAATAATACGTCCTGCGTAATTTCTTTTCTTTCGTTTAAAAAGTCAAACAGGTTTACGTAGTCGTTTTCATTTTGCAAAAACTCAGTGGTTGGCACATCATCGTTTTCGCGTTCGAAAATTGCCAAGTTTTTAATCCATTGCCACAAACGGAATTCTTGAAACAATGGATGTGATTTGGCGATACATTTTACAGGATATTCGTTTCCTTTATCATCCCATCGCTTTTCATATCGACAATCGCTGATTTGCGAAATTTTGCTTTTTAACGGACGTTGATAAAAAATAATATCATTCAAAAACAGATGAACAAAATCTTTTTGCCCGATATTATTCCTGTGGGCTTCGTTGTTTTCGTAAAGCTCTTCAATGCAAGCTTGATACAAATTTTTATTTTGCAATTCGAAATGGAATTTCTGTTGGATTTCAAGAATTTGCTTCAATTCTTCTTTGTAAAACTTGCGCTCAATCACCCGAACTAACTTTCCGTTAATTTTTTGCGACGGGTTTTGTAACAAAGTATCATAAATATATTGACCAACGGTTTTTCCACTTTTGTCAATCGTTTGTTCGGTTTTGGTTTTTACCAAAGTCCAATCGTTCTCATCCGGCGCACGAAACGAGCGTTTTTCTTTGCCTTCTTTGTCTGTTTTGACAGAATCATCATCATTTAAATCGGTTGTTACTACAAATTCCTTCGTTTTCCCGTTCCAATCGAATAAAGGGATTTTGCTTGCACGTCGATAGACCCAACCATTTTCAAGAATAACATTGTACCAAATTTCGGTTTTCCCTTTTTGTGGTTCATCGGCAGTTACATCTACTACTTGCAATGAATGAAATTCAACCAATTTATTCGGATTTTCCTCTTCTTCCTCGCCCCGTAACTGATAATAACCCCGCTTTTGATTGAAGTTCAACAGCAGCCAAGCCAATTCTTCTTTTTCTATTTTTTGCGTTAAGGCTTTTTTACGTAAATAATAAATGGTCCAGTCGTAAGGAATTTTTGTTTCTTCGCCATTGGCTTTTGTATAAAATAGTGCAGGATTATGGGTTTTGAAATCCGCAACCATTTCAGCAAATGAGTTTTGAAAAATAAACTCGAATTTCTTTTCCTCAATTTCTTTCCATGCCAATTTCGGTTCTTTTTCTTCAAAAAATTGCCCAAGACGTTTTTCAAAATCTATTTGTTCGGCATAATGTTTCGGTAAAAATCCAAGTATATTTAAGACACGATGCAAGCGTTCACGACGCAAGAGATGACGTTCCCGCAGTCTTCTTGTTCCCCTGAAACCGGTACGCTCGGCTGTTTGAGAAATGGAAACGCCACTGTCGAATTTTCCCAAAACATCTTGACTCATCGGAATAATCCGGCTACCGATATCGACAATTTGTCCGGTGCGATTTTGTTCATCGTGCTCAATTAAAGCCCAACCAATGCTGTTGGTACCCAAATCTAATCCTAAAATCTTTTTACTCATATTTTTGTATTCTAATTTTTTCGTATCTTTGCTCCGCAATCAAATCACAATAAGGATTATTCCGTTGTGAAAACATTTAAGGCGGGGCAAGGTAACTTGCCTCGCTTTTTTCTTCCCCCACAGCCCACTCTACTTTGGTCTCCAAATATACGATTTTATTCTAAGTGCAACTGGAATCCGGCAATAATCGTATTTGTGCGATTTTTTATGCAATTCTTTTGTGATCTCCAAACATTCTTCCGGGTTTGCTTGTTATAGTTCGCAGATTTAAAAACAGTTATTGTATTTATGAAAACCCTATTTTTAACCCTTTTCATTTTTGTCGGAGGATGCCTTTTTGCGCAAACAACCCAAGACGTTGCCTTGATCCAGGCTCGGTTTGGGAAAGACAAACAAACCATTGTAAAAGAATTTATGGATCTCAGCCCTTCGCAGGATTCGGCGTTTTGGCCTCTTTATGATGCCTACGAAAAAGACCGCCAGTCGCTGATGCGCGACCGCCTCAAAGATTTGAGCGATTATGCAGGCAAGTTCCATGATCTGAACGACAAATCAGCTCAAAAAGTTATGAGTGATTTGCTTTCCAACGATGCCAAGCTCATTGCATTGGAATCTAAGTATCTGGGCAAAATGTCGAAAGCCATCGGCGGAATGAAAGCCGCCAGTTTCTTCCAGTTGGAAAGTTACCTACGGAATACTATTTTTTCGAAACTTCAGGAAAAAATGCCTTCCATCGAGTCGCTTGTAAAATAGTTTGCTTGTTTCATAATGTTTTTTCGTTTTTTGTGTTTTAAGGCGGTTTATCCGCCTTCTTTCTTTTGCAATGATTTGTATTTCAGAAAATTAAAATCGACCTTTTAAAACATGGGTTTGATTTTTCCATTTTCCATTTTCCATCCTTAATTCCTTACTACTTTTGCTGTATGATTTTTATTGACACACATGCCCACTTATACATGGAGGAATTTGCTCCGGATCGAAACGAAATGATCCAGTCGGCTATTGACAAGGGTGTTCATTATATGCTGTTGCCCAATGTCGACAGCGAATCGTGGGTGGCTATGTTTGCGTTGAGCGATGCCTTTCCCCACAATTGCCTTCCCATGGCTGGCTTGCATCCCACATCCGTCAATGCGGATAATGTGGAGCAGGAACTTCGCCTGGTGGAATCCTGGCTGGAAAAACGTTCTTTTTGTGCGATCGGCGAAATCGGAATGGATTTGTATTGGGACAAAACGTTTGTGGCGCAGCAGGAAATGGCGTTTCAACATCAGGTTTTGTTGGCAAAAAAATACCAATTGCCGGTTGTCATCCACATGCGAAAATCATTCGATGAATTGTGGAAGGTACTTAAACCACTTCTCGATCCATCGTTAAAAGGCGTTTTTCATTGTTATTCCGGCGATTTGAATCAGGCCCGGCGAATTACCGAAGCCGGATTTTTACTTGGGATTGGCGGAGTGCTTACCTACAAGAACAGCGGCCTGCAGGAGATTGTCAAAGAGATTGGAATCGATTATTTAGTATTGGAAACCGATGCGCCGTTTTTGCCGCCTGTACCCCACCGTGGCCAGCGTAACGACAGTTCGTATATTCCTTTAATTGCTGCAAAAGTGGCCGAAATTACCGGTTTTCCGCTCGAAGAAGTGGCAGCCGTTACAACCCGGAATGCCCGACAATTATTCTCATTGAAATAAAAAAACAAAAGATGAAACCGTCCATTCTCATTATTTACACCGGAGGAACCATTGGCATGATGAAAGATCCCCAAAACGGGGCTTTGCAACCGTTCGACATGGATAATTTACGCAAAATGCTTCCTGTTTTGGAATATTTGGAGTGCGAAATTGCGTTTCACAGTTTTGAAAAACTCATCGATTCAAGTAACGTAACGCCTGATTTTTGGATCGAGTTGGCCAGCGTCATTGAGGGAAATTATGAGCAATACGACGGATTTGTCGTGCTGCATGGAACCGATACCATGTCGTACTCGGCTTCGATGCTTAGTTTTATGCTTGAAAATTTAAACAAACCCGTTATTTTTACAGGTTCCCAATTGCCCATCAGTGTGATTCGTAGCGATGGACGCGATAATTTTATCAATGCCATCGAAATTGCTGCTGCCCGCGAAAACGGTCTTCCTTGTGTTCCCGAAGTGGCGATTTATTTCGAAAACAAATTGATGCGGGGCAACCGCACGAACAAATTCAACGCTGAAAATTTTGATGCCTTCCTTTCGGCCAATTACCCGCCTTTGGCCGAAGTCGGAGTTCATATCAAATACGATTACGCTGTCATTCTGAAACCTACCGATAAAAAACTGAAGGTTTATAAAAACCTGAATGCGAACATTGCGATTCTAAAAATATTCCCGGGCATATCGGAAAATATTGTCCAGTCCATCTTGAATATTTCCGGATTAAAAGGCGTAGTTATCGAAACATATGGCGCCGGCAATGCACCGACTGATGATTGGTTTATCCAATGCCTGTCAAGAGCCATTCAAAAAGGAATTGTGATTTACAACGTAACCCAGTGTAAAACCGGATCGGTTGAAATGAGCCTTTATGAAACAGGTACCAGATTGGATGAAATTGGAGTTGTGGGCGGCTATGACATTACGACCGAATCGGCAGTTTCGAAAATGATGTTTTTGTTGGGGCAGGGCTATAGTGGAACGGAACTCGGACATTTATTGCAGACTTCTTTGCGTGGTGAACTCACGGCTTAAGCGTCTTTTCTTGAGAAATTAAAATACAATCGCAGTTTGCGGTAAAAAGAACGGAATTTCAAATTTATTTTTTACTTTTGTGCCCGAAAACGGAGCAGGTTTTCTTGTAAAATATAAAACCCGTTTCCGCTTGAACCGGAGAGATGGCCGAGTTGGTCGATGGCGCACGCCTGGAAAGTGTGTATACTCCAAAAGGGTATCATGGGTTCGAATCCCATTCTCTCCGCTGAAAGCCTAAGACAACAGGCGAAAAAAGACGGACAAGCCCTACAAATCAACGATTTGTGGGGCTTTTTCTTTGCCGGGCTAACCACAAGAATTAATCAAGAACGATAGAGGATCTTAATTTGTTTGGAAATACCGGTTATTTTACTCCGGCACGTAAATTATTTCACCAT
>JAVBOY010000016.1:0-61231 GCA_031550085.1 Lentimicrobiaceae bacterium | reverse complement strand
CTCATTACGCCTTTTATACATTTCCTTGTCATACTCCCACGGCTCTTTTCGATTGGATTTGGGAGGTATGACCGGCTCGAATCCCTTTTCGACAATCAAGTTTCGAGTTTTATCATCTTCATAAGCCTTATCGGCAAGAAGTTTGATTTTACTCTCGCTCGTCATCAAACCGCTGAAGTCCATACTTTCCAATAATTCCCTTCCTTGCGGCGCATCGTGACTTTGTCCTTCGGATAACTTGAAGGTTACTGCAATCCGATCTTTTGCGGCAACCATATGAATCTTGGTGTTACGTCCTCCGCGAGATTGCCCGATCGATTGTTTTCCGAGTTTTTTAAAGCTCCTGTGCCGTCGGGATGCACTTTTATATTCGTACTATCTAAGGAAACGGCATCAATTTTTACTGTGATAATTTGCTTTTGTTGCAACTGAGTGAAAACAGTGTTCAGTACTCCGGATTTCGCCCAACGGCTCATTCGCGTATAAATCGTATGCCAATTCCCAAAGTTTGTGGGCAATGCCCGCCATTTGCCGCCATTTTCAAGAACATATAAGATAGCGTTTAAAACCTCCAAATTGCTTAAACTTACGTTACCGCGTTGGATCGGGAAATATTCCGCAATTGTACCGTATTGCTCTTCCGTTAATTTCATATTGTCATTTTTTGCAAAGATATGAAATTATGTGTTAACACGTCCTAGTGACCTTGTTTTTACTATTTATGGCCGGGTTTATGCCTAGGCATTGCGGTTTTCCCATTCCCTTCCGGAAATTTCCACAAATATAAAAAGGATCTTTGATTTTGTAGTTGTATTGCGACGAAAAGAAAAAAGTCGCATCGTGGCGTTATCGGCGGATAGCTAAGAAACCCTTTTCGTATTTCGCCGTTTAGAAATAATCAACAATATTGAAGAGCCGGATAATTCCCGGCTTTCCTACTGTTCTGATTAACTTGTATCTTTGCGTTGAAAAAACAATCTACGAGATGGATATCAAGGAAATGATGCGATCCGGTCAAATGTACGACGACTTATCAGATGTCCTGCTTAAGCAACGGGAGCAAACCGTTTTTCTTACAAATGAGTACAATACCAGTTTTGGCAAGGAAAAGCAATACCGCGAAGTTATTTTAAAGAAGATCCTGAAATCCGTCGGTACGAATGTTCATTTTGAACCGAATTTCCGGTGCGAGTTCGGCTTTCATATTACCATCGGTAATAATTTCTACGCCAATTTTGACTGTATCATGCTGGACGGCAACCTGATTACGATTGGCGACCAGGTACTTTTAGGCCCGCGTGTCGGACTTTATACCGCCAATCACGCTATCGATGCGGAGGAAAGAATAGCCGGCGGTTGCTGCGCAAGGCCAATTACCATCGGAAATAATGTTTGGGTGGGCGCCAATGTCAGTATCATGGGCGGGGTAGAAATCGGTGATAATTCTATTATCGGAGCAGGAAGCGTTGTTACAAAAAGTATTCCGGCCAATGTGATTGCCGCAGGGGTTCCCTGTAAAGTCATACGGAAAATTACAGCGAAAGATAAGACGGGGTATTTAGACAGCGGATGGTAAAGAATGGAGTTAAAAGCAAAGAGGCCCGATAAAAACCGAACCTCTTTGCTTTTCTCTTTGCTGGCGGAGAAAGAGGGATTCGAACCCCCGGAACCTTGCAGTTCAACGGTTTTCAAGACCGCCGCAATCGACCACTCTGCCATTTCTCCGCTGCAAAAGTAGTAATTTTTTCGATTCTGCAAATTTTCGGTTTAGATTTCTCACAAAAGGCGCAGCCACAGCCGCTTTACAAAGCAGCAATCCGCTCCAGGCCCGCCAGGAGGATTCCGCAGGCTTCCTGTATTTCTGCCGACGAAATAGTCAACGGCGGACAAAGGCGCACAGAATTGGGATTGAATAGAAACCAATCGGTAATGATCCCGTTTTCAATACCAAATTCGATCAGGGCTTGCACCTTTTCAAAACTGCCCAAATCTAAAGCAATCATCAGGCCCGAACTCCGGTATTCTTGAACGGCCGGATGCGATGCCAGTTTTTCCTTCCAGAAGGCGGCCTTGGCGGAAACCTGTTCTACCAGGCGCTCGTTTCGGATCACTTCTAAATTGGCTAAAGCGGCAGCGCAACAGACCGGATGTCCGCCGAAGGTCGTCATATGTCCCAAAGCGGGTTCGTTGCTCAGGCGGCTCATGATTTCCCCGCTCGAAACAAAAGCGCCGATGGGCATTCCGCCGCCCATACCTTTGGCAATGGTCATAATATCGGGTACGATGCCGTAATTTTCAAATCCGAATAATTTGCCGGTACGCCCAAACCCGGTTTGTATTTCATCTAAAATCAGCAATGCGCCGGTATCCGAGCATTTTTTCCGCAGTTGCTGCATAAACTCCTGCGTGGCCGGAATAACACCGGCTTCGCCCTGCACAGGTTCGGCTATGACACAGGCCGTGCGTCCGGAGATTTCGTCTAAATCCTCGATCCGATTGAACGTCAGATGTTTTACATCGGGCAACAAAGGATAAAAAGGTTTTTGCAACGTATCGCCGCCCATGACGCTCAGGCTGCCGTGGGTGCTGCCATGGTATGCTTTTTTAAAGGCAATGATTTCACCGCGGCCGGTAAAGCGTTTCGCCAGCTTCAGGGCGCCTTCCACCGCTTCGGTGCCGCTGTTGACAAAATAGGTGCTTGAAAGTGCGGGCGGAAGCACATCGGCCAAGGCTTTTGCCAGTTTCACCTGCGGCATCAACACAAATTCGCCGTAAACCAAGGTATGCAAATACCTGTCCAACTGCTCCTTGATGGCGTGAATCACAGATGGATGGCGGTGTCCGGTATTGCTGACCGAAATACCTGAAATGAGATCAAAGTACCGCTTGCCGGTTGGGGAGTACAAAAAAACGCCTTCGGCACGTTCAATTTCCAATGCCAAAGGCGAATGGCTGGTTTGTGCCACGTGGTTTAAAAAAAGTTGACGATTACTGATCATAAAGGATATCTAATGTGTGTGCAAAACTACAAATTGTTTTGCAGGGGTTAGCGGGTTCTGGTTTTGCAGCAGGTCGTTTTTACACGGATCCTTTAACAAAAAAATAACCTGCAGGTTTTTGCTTGGATTGCAAAGCCTGACTAAAATTGCAAAAAATAGAAACCGATATGAAAACACATTTACAAAACGTTACATTACTCCTTGCTTTGCTGTGTTGCTACGCAAAAAGCTTTTCCCAACCTACCGAAATGTTGAAAAAACATCATCGGTACAACAACTGCATTTTTCGTACAGAAGCCGCCATGCGGGCAGAAAATTATGCAACAGGAAAATTGTATTCGGATTCGGCTCAAGCTATTTTTCCGTTTTTCCACAAGCCTTATTTTGAGCTTGAAATATGCAATGCCGGATTGGGCGACTACCAAGCCGCTTACGACCATGCCGTAAAAATGGCATCCATGGGAATGTATTCCGAAATACCAGCCGATGTGCTGGGCGATTTCGCCACCACCGGTTTATACAAAAAATTTCTGCGGGAAGAAGATTCCCTGGTGAATTCAGCCATAAAAAAATACGATACGGCTTTTTGCAATCCGCTCAAACGCTTATTGGACGCACACCAAGCTGATTTCAATAAACTCGCTTCACAAAGGGATACAACCATATTCCATCAATTGGTAACGCTTTGCGAAAAGTATGGCTTTCCCACATATTTCAATGCAGGAATCGGTCTTTACCGCAAGTTTGCCAGCAGTTTGCCCAACTTTTTTAAAGGGTATCCGTATTCGGAAGACTGGCAAAAAATAATCGCCCTGTACGAAAAAGAACTGGCTTCAGGCAGGGTGGAATCCGGTTATTTTGGCGGAATGGAAGACCTGTATTTGTACGAACAAGGGAAAACAGTAAAATACGGTGTTTGGGTTCATTGGATGGATTATTACAAAGACATGAAATTTCCATCGCTGGAGGAACTCAATAAAAATCGCAAAGAGGTTGGGCTGGGTGATTTCGAATTATGGGTCAGTTGTTTGGGATATGATTTGAATGCAGTTTTAAAGGATATGGAAAGCCGGAAGTAAGAATTTATTTCACAACAGCCGATTGAAACAAGAGATTTTCCATAATTTTGGGGAGCGAAATTTAACCAAAACATGAAAAACAAAGTGGTTTTAATCACCGGGGCTTCTTCCGGAATCGGGCGGGCATTGGCGTTTGAATTCGGAAAGCACGGCGCCAAACTGGCAATTGCCGCCCGCAATCCGGTGCATCTGGAGGAAACTGTTCTGGCACTGAAAAACCAACATATCGACGTAATCGCAACCGTGGCTGACGTCAGCCTGGAAGCCGACTGCAAACGTTTTGTGGATGAAGCGGTTGCGCAATACGGCCAAATCGACGTATTAATCAACAATGCGGGTATCTCGATGCGCGCTTTGTTCAAGGATTTGGATTTAAAAGTCATCCGGCAATTGATGGATATCAACTTTTGGGGAACCGTGTATTGCACCAAATACGCCCTACCCTACCTGCTCCAAACCCAAGGTTCGGTGGTGGGCATTGTTTCCATTGCCGGACATATCGGTTTGCCGGCGCGAAGCGGTTATTCGGCTTCGAAATTCGCCATGCGCGGATTTCTGGACACTTTACGTATTGAAAACCTGAAAACAGGATTGCATGTGATGGTGGTTGCTCCCGGATTTACATCCAGCAACATCCGCAAATCGGCTTTACGTTTCGACGGCTCGCAGCAAAACGAAACGCCCCGCGATGAATCCAAAATGATGCCGCCTGAAACCGTTGCCAAAAAGATTTACCGGGGGGTCGTCAAACGGAAACGTTCCCAAATCTTTACGTTTGTGGAAGGGAAATTGGCCGTCTTCCTGTCCAAATGGATGCCTGCCTTGCTGGACAGGTTGGATTACAAGCATATGGCCAAGGAACCCGATTCGCCGTTCAAATAGAATCCCATGCCGCAAATACGGTGAATGGTTTCATCGTGAAATGTGAACAGTGAAGCGTGAACGAAAGTAAACTTGTTAACTAAAAAAATTATCATTTAATTAAAGTGTCCTTAAAAATTAAAAATATACCGATCAAACCCAAGGAATGGTCGCTGTTTTTGGATCGCGACGGGGTCTTGAACCGGCGCATTCCGGATGATTATGTGAAGACGCCTGAAGAATTTGTTTTTTTACAAGGAGTTCCGGAGGCATTGGCGATTTTCAATCCTTTTTTTAACCGCATTGTATTGGTTACCAACCAACAGGGAATCGGCAAAAAACAAATGACCGAAGAAACCTTGCAGCAAATTCATCAAAAAATGCTTGCAACAATTACGGCAAGCGGCGGCCGCATTGATAAAATTTATTTTTGTCCGGCCCTGGAGTCGGAAAAATCGTTCGACCGCAAACCCAACATCGGTATGGCCTTGAAAGCGCACAAGGATTTTCCGGAGATTCATTTCAAAAAATCCATTATGGTGGGCGATACGCGCAACGACATGCTTTTCGGCAAACGGGCAGGCATGCTTACAGTACTTGTAACGACCGATTTGGAAGAAATTAGAAAATGTGACGAGATTGCGGATATTTGTTTTCCGGATTTGATTAGCTTGGCAGAAAGGGTTTCAATTGAAAGTTGAAAATGGAAAATGAGTTTTTTAATGATGAATGATAAACGATGAACCCTAGGTCATTTCGACTGAAGTGAAACGAAATGGAGCCCCCCTTTCCCCAACTTCCCCCGTTTACACGATTTTCCCGATTTCACCATTAACATTACGCGATTAAAATCAAATATTATTAGATTGTTTTTTTACTACACATCAAATAGATCACCCATTTCCCCTGTTTCCCGCACTTCCCCGATTTCACCATTTATCAACAAACGAATAATTAAACCAACAAAAAACGCATAACAAACAACGATTCAACAGTTCAACATTTAAACAACTCAACAATTAAACAGCATCCCCTTGACTCCAACTACCATTTTTATCGCATTTGCTGCTTATACCGCGCTTTTATTTTTGATCACCTGGATTACCAGCCGCAAAGCCAGTAACTTTTCTTTTTATTTGGGAAACAAAGCGTCTCCCTGGTATGTCGTTGCTTACGGAATGATCGGCGCATCGCTTTCGGGCGTTACGTTTATGAGTGTGCCGGGCTGGGTCGGTTCTACGGGATTCAGCTACATGATGGTGGTGGCGGGTTATTTGCTCGGCTATGCGGTGATAGCAACGATTTTAATGCCGCTTTATTACAAGCTGAATCTGACCTCCATTTACACCTATCTGGAAAAACGTTTCGGATTTTGGTCGTACAAAACGGGCGCTTTCTTTTTCCTGTTGTCGCGGGTGATCGGTGCGGCATTCCGCATGTTCTTGGTAGTTAATGTATTGCAGGTATTTGTGTTTCAAAACTGGGGGATTCCGTTCGGCGTGACGGTATTTATTTTTATTGCCCTGGTGATTTTGTACACGTTGAAAGGGGGCATCAAAACCATTATCTGGACGGATACTTTGCAAACCACGTTTATGTTGGCAGCGGTTGGAATCACCATTTATTTGATTTGCAAAGATTTGAATTTCAGTTTGGGTGAATTGTTTGTGCAAGTGAAAGACAGCAATTATTCGAATGTATTGATCAATGACTGGCATCATCCTCGGCACTGGCTGAAACAGTTGCTGAGCGGCATGTTTATCACCATCACCATGACCGGGCTGGATCAGGAAATGATGCAAAAAAACCTTTCATGCAAAAACCTGAAGGATGCACAAAAAAATATGTTTTCCTTCAGTTTTGTGCTGATTTTTATCAACTTTATGTTTTTGGTTTTGGGTGCCGCCTTGTTTATTTTCGCCGCTCACAAAGGAATTTCCGTTCCGCAGGCTTCGGACGACTTGTTCCCGTTTATTGCCATCAATCAATTGGGAACTCTGGCGGGACTGGTATTTATCATCGGGTTGATTTCGGCAGCCTATCCCAGCGCCGACGGCGCTTTGACCTCGCTTACCACTTCGTTTACCATCGATTTTTTGAATTTCGCTAAACGCACCGACCTTTCGGAAACACAAAAGCGGAAATTACGATACGGCGTGCATTTTTCGTTTGCAACGCTTTTACTGATCGTGATTGTGGCCTTTAACGCCATCAACGACCGCGCCGTGATCGACAAGCTTTTTACGGTGGCGGGATATACTTACGGCCCTTTGTTGGGACTTTACGCATTCGGGCTTTTCACCAAACGCGGCGTCAACGACAAGCTGGTGCCCTATATTGCGGTGGCTTCGCCCTTGATTTGCTGGTTGATTGCCGATAATTCCGAAAAATGGTTCTCGGGATACAAGTTCGGATTCGAGTTGTTGTTGATCAACGGTTTTATTACGTTTGTCGGTTTGTGGGTGAGCCAATGGGGGAAGGCTTCGCCAAAAGAAGTTTCGGAAAATCTTTCCGCTTGACATAAAACTCAAAAAAATGGTAAAACAGCTTCTTAAGTTTGTTTATTCAACTCAATCGCCCCAAAACGGACATCCATTTTGGGGCGATTCGGTTTTTACGGTCTCTTTTCGTATTTCACAATGAAACTTCTATTTCAGCGTGTTTAAGAGGTCGGGAATTAAGGACGGAATCGCATTTTCCGTTTGAGCGGTGTAGAGCTTTCCATCCACAATAGCTTGTTCGTCGGTGGCTACACATCCTTTTACCAAATTCTTAATATAAGGATGCAAGGCAACCTTGTTTCCTTTGCCGATTCCAAGGTTATCGAATAAGAGGGCTGCCCCGCAATGGCCGGCCAAAATTTTCCCATTCGCATCGAAATTCTTCATCACCGCCAGCATATCCTGATTGTACGGTTTTTGTACATTTTCCGTAAATTTAGGTACCGCATCGCCACAGGCAAACACCAGGGCATCGTATTCCGATTCGTTGCCTTTTAAATTGGCAATCACATCGTCCGTTTTCATGTCGATTCCCGAATTGGTTTTTACCTGTGAGGTTTCAGCTACCGCAAATGTTTTATAGGGAATGCCGTTTTCGTAAAAGGCTTCCAGATACTGAAACAAACCGGCTCCGTTAACCGGGTTTACTACTAATACTGCAACTTTTTTTGCCATAATAAAATCGTTTTAAGAGTTGATATTAATTGTTATTTATAGTAAGTTTGTTACTTTTGTAACGCAAAGATACAAAGGTAATTTCAAAAAACAAGAGCGAACCTCTTGGTAATGAGGTTACAAAAAGGTAAGTATTGTTGATTTGCAAGGTATTAAACTTTAAAAAAAATGAAAACTTTTTTACATGCCGGAACTTGTCCCATCCGCGACATTTTAAGCCGCCTGGGCGATAAATGGTCTTTGCTGGTGCTTACGACATTAAACGCCAACGGAACCATGCGTTTCAGCGAGATTCATAAATCCATCGGCGACGTTTCGCAACGGATGCTAACCGTAACCTTACGTTCCCTGGAAGCGGATGGCCTGGTGGAACGGAAAATTTACCCGGAGGTTCCGCCCCGGGTGGAATATTTTCTTACCTCATCAGGAAGCAGCCTGATTCCGTATCTCACAAACTTGGTGGACTGGGCTTTGGAGAACATGAAAGGGATTCTAACCGCACGGGAAGTCAAAGACACAGAGGTTCAAAGCCTTATATCGTAAGTTCGCAACACTGTGATCGAACTGCCGATTAAAAAAAGAATATACAAACGGCCTTATCCCCTTTTTTGAGTCCGGCGAATGCTGGCGGTTCGCTCCTATTTTTTTATTTTTGCGTCCAAAATAGCCGTTAAGAATGGACCTTCTGAATCAAATTTATCAAAACCTGCTTGCTACTTCCTGGTTGGAGTTTTTGGCTGTCATATTGGGCATTGCCAGCGTCTGGTTTGCCCGCAAAGAAAGTATTTGGGTGTATCCCACCGGGATTGTCAATGTATTGATTTACGTATACTTGTGTTTTTATGCAAAATTATATGCCGATGCCGGAATCAACGCATTTTATTTTGTGATGAGCGTTTACGGCTGGTACAACTGGGCACGTAAAATCGATGCCGGAAAACATCATGTGCCCATCACCCGGCTATCAAAAAAGGGCTGGATAATACAAATCACCTTATTGGTTGTCTTTTTCGGAATCATTTTTTATGTTTTAAGAACTTTTACCGACAGCGATGTACCGTTTGCGGATGCTTTTACCACGGCTATTTTTATTGTGGGCATGTGGCAAATGGCGCGAAAAAAAGTCGAAAACTGGATTTTTTGGATTGTCGGCGACTTTCTGGTTATTCCGCTCTTTATTTACAAAGGATTGGCATTCACTTCGGTACAATACATTGTATTTCTGGTTTTAGCCGTTATGGGGTATATCGAATGGAATAAAAAATTTAAAACCGCAACGGCTTGAAAACTCCACTCCGCATATCCGTTACCGGGCCCGAATCCACCGGAAAATCGTGGTTAGCCGAAAATCTGGCGCTTCACTACCACACATTGTGGGTCAAGGAATTTGCCCGCGACTACCTGAACACCCTGGGACGAGATTACACCTATGAGGATATTTTGTACATCGCGCAAAATCAATTGCGGGAAGAGAATCAGTTGTTTCCTTCGGTACCGGAATTTTTATTTTGTGATACGGATTTGTTGGTACTCAAAATCTGGTGTGAGGTAAAATACGGAAAATGCCATCCGTGGATCCGCAAGCAATTCCAGACACACCGCTACGATTTGTATTTGCTTTGCGATATCGATTTGCCGTGGGAATACGATCCCCTGCGCGAACATCCGGATCAACGCCAATTTTTATTCGACTTGTACGAAAAGGAATTAAAAGAAAACCGCTTGCCTTATCAGGTGATCAGCGGAAGCGGCCTGTTGCGCTTGCAACACGCCGTGGAAAAGATCGAAAAGCTTAAAAATTCGCCAGCACATCAATGATGTGGCTGGTTTTGATGGGAAGGTTGTTCTTTTCGATATAACCTTGCATGCTCATCAAACAAGACGAATCGGTACTCACAATATATTCGGCTCCCGTTTTTAGAGCACTTTGTACTTTCTGCTCGGTCATGGCGGAGGAAATACTGGGGTGTTTCGCCGCAAAAGTACCGCCGAACCCGCAGCATTCTTCGCGGTTTTCCATTTCAAGCAATTCCAATCCCCGTATTTTGCTCAGCAACAAACGGCCCTGGGTGGTTAATTTGCATTCGCGCAAAGCGGCGCAACTGTCGTGATAAGTCACTTTATGGGGAAACGCGGCGCCAAGGTCCGAAATTTTCAATACATCCACCAGAAACTCGGTAAATTCAAAGATATTTTTCTTCAGCTTTTGGTAATCGTTGTGCATGGAAGAATTGAAAAACAATTCGTCGTAATAATTCCGGATAAATCCCACACAGGAAGCAGAAGGACCTACCACATAGCGTTGGTTCGAGAAATCGCGGATAAATTTTTCGCCCACCACACGAGCTTCATCCCAAAAACCGGAATTGAACGCCATTTGCCCGCAGCAGGTTTGATTCTTGTTATAATACACCGTCAATCCGATTTTTTCCAAAATCTTTACCATGTTAAAACCCGTTTGCGGATAAAGCTGATCAATAAAACAAGGAATAAATAAATCGACTTTCATGGGTTGTTAGGTTGTTGGGTTGTTTATTTGTTGAATTGTTGAATTGTTGAGTTGTGAATGGGGAAGTTGGAGAAACAGGGGAAACGGGGAAAATAGGTGTTATGTTTGATGGCAATAAAAAAAACAATCTAATAATATTATATTTTAATCGCATAGCGGGAAAGGTGAACAGTGAAGCAGGAAAAGTGTTGTTTCTTGTTGTTCGTTGTTTGTTTGCCTGCCTGCCATTGAATGTCCACTTTCAATTTTCCATTTCAACTTTCAATTAACCCGTAATTCGTAATTTTTAATTCGTAATTAATTCTTTACAGCTTCGCATTCGCAGGCATTCCGTCTTTCAAAATCAACAAGCCGCCCACAAAAACGGTATCTCCGGCATTCAGGCCCTCCACCACTTGTACCATCCGTTCGGTCCGGATTCCGGTGGTTACTTTTTGCGAAATGGATTTTCCATCCCGCAATACCATCACGGTTTCGGCATTCATCACCGGAATGATGGCTTCCGAAGGAATGGTCAACGCATTTTTAACCGGTTCTGTGATATTGATTTTTGCAAAGGCTCCGGGGATCAGGTTTCCCGAAGGATTCGGACATTGGGCTCGGGCGGTGATCATGCCGGTTTTTGCATCGACCGATGTTTCCACCGCAAAAATAGTTCCCGGAAATTCTTTTTCGATTCCGGCAACCCGGAAATGGATTTGCACGCCGGGCCTAAGCAACGAACGGTGTTTTTCGGGAACGGAAAATTCTATTTTTATCGGATCTAATTGTTGCAACTTGGCAATCAGCGTGGATTGGGAAATATAGCCGCCTTCACTTACCTGGCGCAAGCCCACACGTCCGCTAAAAGGCGCCCGGACTTCGGTTTTGCTGATTTTGGTTTTTACGGTTTCGATATTGGCCTGGATGATGCCTAACTGGACAAAGGATTTGTCGTATTCTTCCTGGCTGATGGCTTTCATCTGCAACAGTTTTTCCTTTCGGAACACATCGTCATTGGCAAGCTTTTCATCCAACTGCAATTTCTTTAGTTCGTCCTGCAACTCGCGGTCATCGATTTTAACCAGAAGAGCGCCTTTGGATACATTACTTCCTTCCTGGAAATTAATGCTCACGATGCGGCCTATGACTTCGCTGCGCAACTCCACTTCTTCGTTTGCCATTAAAGTCCCTGTCGTAATCACGCTGTTTTCAATTTCCGCCGGAATCATCACCACTGCATTGGCGGTAAGCGTCCGCTTTGTTGCATTAGGATTGGGTGTTTTCTTATCTTGTTTTGTTTGACAGGAGGCTAAAACTGCAAGAATAATAAAACAAAGCGAAAAATCTTTTATTGAGAATCTAGCCATACTCTTTGTTCCAAATAGTTATTAAATCAACTTTGGGTTGCCAAAGTTAGTAACTTATCTGCTTCCCAAAATGTTTTGGATGGGATAAAAAATCAGAAATAAATTTAAGATACACCGGAGTGTTAAAATAAAATTGCACAATCGAAGGCACATCTTAAAGGATGTTTTAACTTTGTAAAAAATCATCCTTCGAGCCTCTTATGGCAAGCCGCCAAAATGATCATTTTTACCGAGAGTCCATTTTACGTTCCAAAAACCTCAACTCCATGTACGGAATTTCATTTTTAAGTTTGTTGCCCATGCGCGCCGAGCCTTCGCACCGGTCGGAAATGGTAAGCCAGATTTTATTCGGCGAAATTTTCCAATTGCTGGAAAAGCAAGGCGGCTGGGTAAAAGTCCGGATGCACTTCGATTCGTACGAGGGATGGATTGACGAACGGTGTTTTGAACCGGTTGAAAACGGATTTCTCGAAAGTTATTTGGAAACGGCTCAAACGTTTGTGGACGATTATTCGGTTTTTGTTACCGATTACGCCGAAAATGTCAGTTTTCCCGTTTTCCGGGGAAGCTTGCTGCCACTATTCAAAAACGGAATTTTTCATTTAGGGGAACGTGCCTTTGAATGCAACGAATCGTACCCGACAATTCCTCCTTCACTTCAAATCGGGAAAATCATTCCGTACGCTATGGAATATTTGGGTACGCCTTATTTGTGGGGCGGACGCAGCCCGGTAGGAATTGATTGTTCGGGACTGGTGCAAATGGTGTTTTGCCAATGCGGCGCCGGATTGCCGCGCGACGCTTATCAACAAGCCGAATTGGGGACAACCATCAGCTTTGTGGATGAATGTGTGGCCGGTGATTTGTTGTTTTTCGATAATGCGGAAGGAAAAATCACGCATGTGGGCATCGCCACCGGCACAGGGGAAATTATTCACGCTTCGGGTTGGGTGCGCAAGGATTTAATCGACCATCAAGGGATTTTCAATCGCCAACTCAATACTTACACACACAACCTGCGTTTAATCAAGCGTTTGGATTAATTCTTTACAATCTTGGCCCGGTACGTTTGGTTATCTACTTTCAAGTTCAAAAAGTAAACTCCGGCCTTTAGGTTGCCTACATTCACTTTCAACGTATTGCTTTCCGTCCAGACGGGAGCATTAACGCTGGTGCCCGTAATCGTATAAACCGTCGAGGTTACTTTCGAAAGACTGGTGGTTTCGGGAAAAACCACGATGCAATAATCGGTTGCCGGGCTGGGATAGGTCATCAAAACCGTCACCTGTTGTTCTCTTACTGCTAGCGGACCCCAAATTGCCTGCGCCCATTCGGGGCGATCGATGTAAGGATTGCGGTTGTGCTGGATACCGAAAACGGCATTGTTGCGGTCAATTTCTTTTTGTGATACGGGATCTTGCGCATGCCATTTCAACAGCAGGTTTACAGCCCAGGGTTTCAATTGGGATCCGGTTGTCATCGGACTGCCTGCCCAACCGTTGTCCTCATGATAATAACGGGTGGTCATGTAAAAATAATTCCGGGCAAAATCGCCCTTGTACTCGTCAATGGGTTCAAAAACAACACCCGAATAACCGGGGAACGAGCAATTTCCTACTTTACTGCCGTTGGTCGATTTCCAGGTATAGTTTGAAACTTCCCCATACGGATAATTGCTGCGCCGGTTGTTTACATAGCCGTCGGTCGGGCACAAATGAAACAAGTCGGAATACATGGGCGTTTTTTCGCTAAACCAGCTTTTGGGCCATGAATGCTCACGGTTGTAGCAATCGCCTTCCTTGGAATAGTTACCGCATTTTTTCGTTCCAAACGTAAACTCATACGACGGGGTTCCACCCGGTTTGTCGGAATACATATCCCACACTTTGCCGTTGTCCTTTTTGTCGGTAGATTCGAATGCCGTCCACAAAGCATCGTAGCTGATCGAAGTGTGGTTGTCGATAATGTCGTGCAAGGCTTGTTGCAAAGCGGTTCCGGTAAGTCCTTCAGCCGAGTTGTAATAACCCTGAGGAGGTTGCGCCGTAACCCGGATGCAAAGTGCCAACAGAAAGAGAATGGTAAAATTTTTGATCATATCTTTATTATTTAAAAAGTGGCATAGAAAAAAGCGGGGCACAAATGTAGAATAAAAGGTTGTAGCCGGATTTTTTTTTAACCTAAAATTTATAAAAAATACAAACCAGCTATTATTCTGATTTTTAGTATATTTAGTTTGTTATTAACCAAAACAAATCTTTCAACATCGTTATTTTTATTGAAAATAATTCTTTGATTTTTTATCACTTAGAATAAACTAGCATACATCGGTAAAAATCATTTCTGAAATACGTTCCAACCCATGGGCATCTACCGGGTCGAACGCGGCAAATTGCTCGCTGTCCACATCCAAAACGGCAACAATTTCCCCGTTTTTATTCCGGACCGGTACCACAATTTCGGAATTGGAACGCCAATCGCAAGCAATATGTCCCGGAAATTCATGAACATTCGGAACTACTATGGTTTTATTCAACTTTACGGCTTCCCAGCAAACGCCTCCGCCTTGCAACACCTGGCAAGCCAACGCTCCCTGATAAGGCCCGACGACCAGTTTATCACCATCCAAACGGTAGAATCCGCACCAAAAGAAATGATTCATTTTATGCTTCAAAACAGCGGAAACGGTTGCCATCCGCGCAATAGGGTCATTCGATTTGGTTAACAAGGTTTCGATTTGTTCGCTCAGGCGCTGGTAGCGGCCTTGTTTTTTTTCCTGATCCATAAAAAAATATTTTTACAAAAATAAAACAAAAAAGTCCAAGAGATTTTCAGGCCTTTGGACTTTTTCGCAATGATGAGAAAGTTGAATTAAATTTTGCTTAAATATTCGGCAACGCCTTCGGCCGTGGCTTTCATACCTTCTTTTCCTGCCGACCAGTTGGCGGGGCACACTTCGCCGTTTGCTTCAAAAAACTGCAATGCATCGACCATGCGAAGCGCTTCGTCTACATTGCGTCCCAGCGGCAAATCATTTACCACCTGATGACGCACCACTCCTTCTTTATCAATCAAAAACAAACCGCGATAAGCTACCGGAGCTCCCGAAAAGCCCAACTTGTCTTCTTCGTGGTTGTATTCGTGGGTGCCGGCCAGCACATCGTAATTTTGTGAAATGGTGAGGCTTAAATCGGAAACCAACGGAAATTTCACACCTTGGATTCCGCCTTTGTTTTTGGGCGTATTGAGCCAGGCCCAATGGGAGAATTTGCTGTCGACCGAGCAACCGACAACCGCCACATTCCGTTTTTCAAATTCGGCTAATTTTTCCTGGAAAGCAATGATTTCGGTGGGACAAACAAATGTAAAGTCCAACGGATAAAAGAAAAACAATACATATTTTTTACCCAAATATTGGCCTAGCGAAAAATTATCAATAAATTCATGGCCGTTTATGACGGCTTCTGCTTCGAACAGGGGGGCTTTTTTACCTACTAATACTGACATGGTTTTTAGTTTTAAAATGAATACTTGGTATCGTTTTGTGTGGCGAAATTAGTCAGAAATTTATTTTCAGCAATTAACTACCTAATTGATTGTTTTGATTCCGGTATAGATTTTTTTGATGATTCTAACTGATTTCAGTAAAGATCAACTGATTCGTCAGTAAAGTCCATTTAGAGCTCCAAAAACAAATCGTTGGATTCCGCGTTGTATTAAAAATCAAATTTTTAATTATCATGAAACGCACGATTATTTTATTATCAGCTATTTGTATTCTATCTATAACCTCATTTGCACAAGTTATCACGACCAAAACCGGGAGTATTCGTTTTTATTCCGACGCTCCGCTGGAAAAAATCGAAGCAACCAACAATCAGGTAAATGCAGCGCTCAACACCTCCACCGGCGAATTTGCCTTCAAAGTACTGACCAAATCGTTTGTATTTGAGAAAGCGTTGATGCAAGAGCATTTCAACGAAAATTTTATGGAAAGCGACAAGTATCCCCTATCGACTTTTAATGGGAAAATCACCAATTTAAAAGACATCAATTTCAGCAAAGACGGCACCTACAATGCAACCGTCGAAGGGGATTTAACCATTCACGGCGTGACCCAAAAAGTGAAAGAAACGGGAACCATTGAGGTAAAAAGCGGCACATCCAGAGCCAAATCCACTTTCAATGTGTTGTTGAAAGATTATAATATCAAATTACCGGATATGGTTTTCAATAAAGTGTCGGAAACCATTCAAATCAATGTGGACGCTCAAATGAAAGCCAACAAATAACAGCACTTTCCCAAAGGAGAGAAATTGGTTAATGCAACAAATTGTATTGAACAATGTAAGCAAGGGCGCCGGCAAAGTATCCGATCAATGCAAACAACGAAATGCGTTTGACATACCAGAAAAAGTCTATTTTTTCGATTCCCATGGCTGCAACGCCGGCTGCCGAACCAATAATCAAGGCGGATCCTCCGGTTCCGGTACAATAGGCTAAAAATTCCCAGAAAAAATGATCGGGCGGGTATACGTCAAGGCTGTACATTCCCTGTGCTGCTGCTACCAAAGGAACGTTATCGACAACAGCCGAAACCAAACCGATTGCCATCACGATGATTTTTTCATTGCGGATGTTCTCGGTCAACCAGCCGGCCAATTCAACCAAGATACCGGAACTTTGCAAAGACGCGATGCACAATAAGATTCCCAAGAAGAACAAAATACTCGACGTATCGATTCGCCGCAAGGCGTGAAACGGCGAGAGGTGATCGCGGGTTTCCATCGGTTTGCTTTTGTGAAGCAGTTCCGTCAACGCCCAAAAAATTCCCAAACCGAACAGGATTCCCATAAACGGCAACAAATGGGTAACGGTTTTATAAACCGGAACAAACAGCAAAGCGCCCAAGCCCACAAAAAAAGCCGTATTGCGTTCCGCAGGCGTAGTTTCAATCCGTTTGGCAGCGGGATTTATCCGGGGAGGTTCGCATTTCCCCTTCAATATAAAAGAAATGGAAATCAACGGCACCAGCAAACAAACCAGACTGGGGATAAACGTCATGAGGATGATGTTCAAAGCGGTTATTTGACCGCCAATCCAAAGCATGGTGGTGGTTACATCGCCCATGGGAGACCAGGCGCCTCCGGCGTTAGCGGCAATCACAACCATACCTGCAAAAAATAAGCGGTCGTTGCGGTCGTCAATTAATTTGCGAAGCAACGAAAGAATAACAATGGTGGTGGTCAGGTTATCCAGGACCGCCGACAAAAAGAACGTGAGGATGCTGATCATCCATAACAATTTCCGCTTGTCCTGAGTCCGGATTCTATCGGTAACAATACGGAATCCATCATGCAGGTCGATAATTTCAACAATAGTCATTGCGCCCATCAAAAAGAAAAGGATGCTTGCTATTTCTCCCAAGTGATGCGAAAGTTGTTCTCCTACCCAATGCGTATCCGGAAAGAGGAGTGCATACACACTCCAGCATAAAACGCCTGTTATCAATGCCGACGCGGCCTTGTTTACCTTCAACGCATGTTCAAATGCGATGGCGGTGTATCCAAATATGAAAATCAAAATAAGGGCTAACTCCATAAATCGCTTGTTATTATTCTATTGTTTGCGGCAAAAGTACAAAGGCTTTTTTATTTTTTTTGCAAAAAAGAGCATCCTGTTTAAAAAAAGTTTTGTCAAGGATATTGTATTTTTTGTTTTCAAAAATTCACAAATCGCTTTTTAAAAAAGTGGACAAATTTATTTTTCAATCGTAAATTTGCGGACTTTATCCTTTCCTGATTTTTAATGGTATCAAACAACTGGCAACAACGCACCCAATTATTAATAGGACCGGAAGCCGTCCAACTTTTGGCCGAAAAGCACGTTTTGGTTTGCGGTTTGGGCGGCGTGGGCGCCATGGCAGCCGAACAGCTATGCCGCGCCGGAATCGGCCGCCTGACCATCGTTGATGGTGATGTGGTCAGCGAAACAAACCGCAACCGCCAACTACCGGCTTTGACCAGTACGCTCCATGTTCCCAAAACGGAAGTGATGGCTGCGCGGTTGTTGGATATCAATCCCGAATTGAAGCTGCAGGTTGTCCAGCAATACATCAAAGACCAACCCATGATCGACCTGCTGGAAGTTGGGTACGATTATGTGGTGGACGCTATCGACACGCTTTCGCCAAAAGTATATTTACTCTACCATGCGCACCGGTTGGGATTAAAGATTGTGAGTTCGATGGGAGCCGGAGGAAAATTTAATCCCGAAATGGTTCAAATCGCCGATATCTCCAAATCATACAATTGCAAACTGGCTTACTATATGCGTAAACGTTTGCACAAATTAGGGATTTGGAACGGGATTACCGTTGTTTTTTCACCCGAAGAAGTTTCCACCCACGCGGTTGAACTATCGGAAGGAGAAATGAATAAAAAATCGACCGTAGGGACCATCAGCTACATGCCGGCTCTATTTGGTTGCTTTTGTGCCTCGGTCGTGTTGCAAAGTTTTCTAGGCAGGAAAGAATAAAAAAATCCAGCAATCAAGTTTGATTGTTGGATTTTTATCCATTTTCTTCAAGAAATTACTCGGATTTAAATTCACTAACCAACTGCTGCGCAAATTTTTGCCCGTATTCCATATACGTTTCTTTGTCGTGTTCGTGGGGCGTAAATTTGATAAACATGCCTTCGCCGAAATACTTCAATTTCAGGTTGGTAAAGGCCGACTGCACAATTGTTTTTCCTTCGCCGCTCCAACCGTACGAGCCGAAGCCTCCGGCCAGCTTTCCTTTGTCGCGCAAAGGAGAAATCAACGAAAACAAGGTGTAAATAGGCGGTAAAATATTCTGGTTGAACGTTGGCGTTCCCACCAAAATACCGGTTGCTTGAGTCAAATACTGGTCAATTTGTTCTGCCGGCATTTTCTCGATATCGTGCAATTCGATTTTTACGCCGGGTATTTGCTTAATGCCTTCGGCAATGTAACGCGCCAGCTTTTCCGTGTTGTGGTAAGCTGAAACATACGGAATAAAAACCGTGGGTTCTTGCGGTAATTGAGCTAAATAGTCCTTGGCATATTGCTCGCTTAGGTCCACATACCGTTTCCAGTCCGAACGCAAAATCGGGCCATGTCCCGTACAAATGGCGGCAATATCCAGCGGGCGGATTTTTTCGATGGCTTTCAGCATGAATTTACTGAACGGTTTGAGGATCACATCAAAATAATATTTGAACGCCTCGTCCCAGTTGCCCACTTCATCGTCGTACATGTTTTCGTGGCAATAGTGCGCGCCAAACGAATCGCAGGTAAAAAGGACCTTGTCTTCTTCCAAATAGGTGTAAATGCTGTCGGGCCAATGCAAATTCGGAGCTCCGATGACACGCAGGGTTTTGTTTCCCAAATCCAATACATCGCCATCTTTGAGAATGATATGCGGAAATTCCATCCCCAACTGGTCTTTGAGGTAGCGGATGGCATTGCCACTCCCGACTACTTTGGCTTTGGGCGACAATTCGAGCATCTTTTTTAGGCTTCCGCTGTGATCGGGCTCGGTATGATTTACTACAATATATTCAATATCAGCCGGATCACAAAATTTCTTTAGTTTTTCAACAAAAACGTCCAAAAATTCGAGCTTTACCGTTTCGACAATGGTTTTTTTGGTTGCATTTATAAAATACGAGTTATACGTAGAACCGTAAGGTGTGTGCATAATGACATCAAATGTGCGTAATTCCTTGTCCATAACGCCCACCCAATGTACATCGCCGGTTACCGGAAATATTTTAGTATCTGTCATTTTCTTAATTTTTTAGAACTGTTTTCTGTAATAAAAACGATTGGTTTGTTTATTATTCTAAACAAACTTTCGTCATTATTTTATCATTTTTCCAAACTTAGATGCTGCAAAGTTAGGCAAAGCCCAACAAAAAACGGGCATCCGCAAAATGCAATTTTCATTGATGTTCTTTATGATTCATAGAATTTTTCAATTTTATAAACCTTGTTAAAATCAATTTATTGCAAAACAAAAAAATTGAAAATGCCATTTTGACAATTCAGATTCTCAAATATTGCCATTTTGTCTTGTTTTTTTAATTGGTTTAGAATTTGCAGCTTACACTCACAAAGGAGAACACAATCATGAATTTAAATCAATTTACGATCAAATCGCAAGAAGCCGTGCAAGAAGCGCTGCAAATTGCCACATCGGAGCAAACTCAGGCGGTAGAACCGCTTCACTTATTGATGGGTGCTTTTGTCGTTGACGAACATACCCTCCCCTATTTGTTGCAAAAACTGAATGCCAACGTCCATACGCTCAAACAACAGTTAACCCAGAAAATATCGGCATTGCCTAAAGTTTCCGGGGGAAACCCTTACCTTACCTCGGCGTCAAACAATGTGTTGCTGAAAGCCGTTTCCTACACGAAGGAATTCGGCGACGAATTTGCATCGCTCGAATTGTTGTTGCTGGGAATTTTAACGGCAAATAAAGACGAAGCATCCCAATTACTCAAAGATCAAGGCGTTACCGAAAAAGAACTGAAACTGGCCATCAAGGAATTGCGTAAAGGATCCAATGTAAAGAGCCAAACGGCGGAAGAGACTTACCATGCCCTGAATAAATACGCCAAAAACCTGAACAGCCTGGCCCGCAACGGCAAATTGGATCCGGTGATCGGCCGGGACGAAGAAATACGGCGTGTGTTGCAAATTTTGTCGCGACGCACCAAAAACAATCCCATTTTGATCGGCGAACCCGGCGTGGGAAAAACTGCCATTGCCGAAGGCTTGGCGCACCGGATCATCAGCGGCGATGTGCCTGAAAATTTGAAAACCAAACAAATTTTTTCGCTGGATATGGGCGCTTTGATTGCCGGGGCAAAATACAAGGGTGAATTTGAAGAACGTTTGAAAAGCGTGATTCAGGAGGTTATTGAATCGGAAGGTGAACTGGTGCTTTTTATCGACGAGATCCACACGCTGGTGGGCGCCGGAGCAGGCGAAGGCGCCATGGATGCCGCTAATATCCTGAAACCGGCTTTGGCACGGGGCGAATTACGCGCCATCGGGGCCACCACACTCAAAGAATACCAACGTTATTTTGAAAAGGACAAAGCATTGGAACGCCGTTTCCAGATTGTGATGGTCGACGAGCCCAGCATCGACGACAGCATTTCCATTTTGCGGGGCCTGAAAGAACGTTATGAAGTGCACCACCACGTGCGCATTCTGGACGAAGCCATTATCGCGGCTGTCGAACTATCGAGCCGGTACATTACCGACCGCTTCCTTCCTGACAAAGCCATCGATTTGATCGATGAAGCGGCTGCCAAATTGCGGTTGGAAATCAATTCGGTTCCTGAAAAATTGGATGAACTCGAACGCCGCATCCGCCAGCTGGAAATCGAACGCGAAGCGATCAAACGCGAAAAGGATGAAACCAAACTGGCTCATTTGAATAAGGAAATCGCCGAACTGAGCGAAGAACGGAATCAAGCCAAAGCCAAATGGCAAGCTGAAAAAGAAGTCGTGGAAAAAATCCAGCAGCGCATCAACGAAATTGAAAACTACAAGTTTGAAGCCCAACAAGCAGAACGGGCCGGCGATTACGGAAAAGTGGCCGAACTGCGTTACGGGAAAATCAAGGAAGCCGAACAGGATGTGGAAACACTCAAAGCCAAACTGACCGAAATGCAATCGGACGGGGCTATGATTAAAGAGGAAATCGACAGCCAGCAAATTGCTGAAATTGTGGCTCGTTGGACGGGAATTCCGGTCACACGCATGTTGCAAAGCGAACGTGAGAAGTTGCTGAATCTGGAAACCGAACTGCACAAACGGGTGGTAGGACAAGACGAGGCTATTGAAGCCATTGCCAACGCCATCCGGCGTAGCCGCGCCGGGCTGAGCGACACCAAACGCCCCATCGGATCATTCATCTTTTTGGGGACTACCGGCGTCGGAAAAACCGAATTGGCAAAAGCCTTGGCAGAATACTTGTTTAACGATGAAAATGCGCTGGTGCGTATCGATATGTCCGAATACCAGGAACGGCACACGGTTTCGCGATTGATCGGAGCGCCTCCGGGTTATGTGGGTTATGAAGAAAGCGGTCAACTGACCGAAGCCGTGCGACGCAAGCCGTATTCAGTGGTGTTGTTGGACGAAATCGAAAAAGCGCATCCCGATGTATTCAATATTTTACTGCAAGTACTCGACGACGGACGTTTGACCGATAACAAAGGCCGGCTGACCGATTTCAAAAATACCATTATCATCATGACTTCCAATATCGGATCTATGCTGATTCAGGATAATTACGATGCGATGAAACCGGGCGACGAAGAAAATACTTACACCAAATCCAAAATGGAGGTATTTGATTTGCTGAAAAAGAGCATCCGCCCCGAATTTCTGAACCGTATCGACGAAATCATTATGTTTACGCCGCTTAGCCGCGAACACATCAAAGAAATCATCGAAATCCAACTGCGGCATTTGCAGGAACTGCTGTCGAAAAACAACATCACACTCAAACCGACCGAGGAAGCCATCACCTATTTGTCAGAGGCCGGCTACGATCCCCAGTTCGGAGCGCGTCCGCTGAAACGTTTGATTCAAAAGCAAGTGCTGAACGAGTTATCCAAAATGTTGCTATCCGGCCAGGTATCGCCCGACAGTACCATCACCATGGATGTTTTCGACGGAAAGTTTGTGTTTTACAATAAGTAAGTGGTTAGAAAATAAATATGTCCCCCCAACCTGTTTGAGAACCGGTTGGGGGTTTTCGTTAAAACAATTTTTGTCATTGGAGTCCCTAAGCCAAAAGTTTGAAATTTTAACGACCGGGCGACGAACTTTCTTTTATCTTTGGCGGTGGATGAAACAAATTTTAGTATGGAACGGTAGGATTTTCCAGGGTTTATGTGTCTTATTTTATTAAAACATCCGTGTGCATACACGGAATCACTTATCACAAACTTAGCACCCATCTTTGTTGCATGGAAACACCTTATGAACTGCTGATAAAGTACTGCCGGGAGCAACTTTCCCCGGAAGAAAAGCAAACGGTTGAGCAATGGCTGGCCGAAGGCCGGAACCGTTCCTTGTTTTCTGAGTTGAAAAAAGAATGGGAATTTATAGACGATCCATCGGTTGCAGTTCCCGATAAGCAACAGGTTTGGAAAAAAATACAGGCAAGAATCGACGGGCAAAAAAAACGAGTAAAACGCTTGCAATTTATCCGGATGGCAGCAGCCGCTTCAATCCTTTTGGTTGTTGCGGCAGCCTTTTCACTTTATTACTTTACACCAAACAAACAGCCCGTTGCAGACCAGTACACAACCCTTCGTACGAATGCAACCGAAAAAACAGAAGTGCTTTTACCCGATGGAACAAAAGTATGGTTGAATGCAAATTCCGTTTTATCATACAACAACCAGTATAACACAAAGACTCGTGAAGTTTCTGCTACAGGCGAATTTTTCTTCGAAGTAACTCCCTCTTCTAAGAAATTCTGCATCAACGCAGGCAATATACGCGTCGAAGTCCTGGGAACTTCATTCTACCTGAAAGCCATCGAAAGCGAAAATATCGAAATATCGCTGAAAGAGGGAAAAGTAGCTGTGTTCCATGCTGCAGAAAACAAACGGTTGTTTGTAATGGCGCCTTCACAAACGGCTGTGGTCGACAAACACGACTTCAGCTATGTTTTGGAAACTGAAAGCAGCTATTTGTCGGATCTTTGGACTGTCCAAAACCTGGAAATTTACAATGAACCGTTAAGCGGCATATTCCAAAAATTGGAAATTTGGTACGGAATTAAAATTCATTCCTCCGGGCTGGATTTGACAAAACGGTATACCTTCCATTTGGAAAAGGAAAATTTACAGGATTTTCTGAATATCTTTTCGGCAGTAGCTCCTGTGAAGTACCGTATTGAAGGGAAAAATGTATTTATTGAGGCAATTCAAGCCAACTAAGAACAGACTAAAAACAGAATGATGCCTGCTGTACTGAAAAAGTTCCTGTTGTCGGTTGCATTCGTGTGCATGACGGTTTTGTCTTTTGCCCAAATAAACTTACAATACCAAGGGTCTTTAAAGGATTTGTTCTCGCTGTTGCAAAAACAGTATGGGTATAAATTCGTGTATAGCAACGATGAGGTAAACGACCGGAAAACCGTATCGGTAACCATTCAAAATGCACCCATTGAAAACGTGCTGAAAGCGATTGCTAATCAGGCAAACCTTTCATATCAAATCTTCAACAAACAGGTAATTTTAAAGAGTAGTAAAAAGAAAACAGAAGTTACCGAAAGCCCTGCAGCGGTGAATTCTGTCAAAACGAACCCTTCCCAAGCAGCCGGGAAAATGCCTCCAGACCGACCGGTTAGCGAAATAAACCCAAATACTGAGAACAAGCCGAAAACAGGAAACGCTTCTACTTCCACAAAACCGCAACCGGACGTTACAAAGCAACCGGAAAAAGTTTCTCCTCAATCCAATGAACCGGAACCAACAAAACGGGAAACTCATCCGGCCCCCCCTGCCAAGAAGGCACAGCAAAGTGAAACAACGGAAAAATCAACACGATCCCGGGATACGCTTTTCGTTTCCAATCCGGTAAAATCCGAGAAACAACCAGAAAATGCTGTTCCGGAAAAGACATCTGGTGAAAATTCATCAAGAGATTCGATACCCAAAGACAGCGCTGTTGTTCATAAACCGGTGAAATCCCAAACAACTTCCGGGCCTGTAGAGCCGGATGTTTCCCCAAAAGAGAAAGCGGGTGCAAACAATTCAGACGTCAATAAAAAGACTTCTAAATTTTCATTGCAAAACAATCTTTTGTATGATTTGGTGCTGACGCCGAACATCGGCATGAAATGGAAAATAAATGAAACGTGGGGAATCGTTGTCAACGGGCTTTGGACACACCTGAAATGGGATCAAGGCAATAAAACCTACCGGATATGGGCGATCGTTCCCGAAGCACACTATTACTTTGCAAAAAAGAAACACTTTTACACGGGTGTGATGTTCCAAACGGGGCAAATCAACCTGAAATTAAGTGAAACCGGGCATCAAGGCGATTTCTGGGGCGGAGGGCTGACCGGAGGCTATGTTACCCAATGGAATTCCCGTTTTCAATTGGACTTCAGTATCGGATTGGGGTATACTTATTTTAAATACGATTCTTATAACTTTATCGACGGAATCAACGTGAAGAAAGATTCCGGCGTTAAAAACTATTGGGGACCCACAAAAGCCGGAATCACTTTACGCTACAACTTGTAACTGGACTTGAGCATAAAAGCAACAAAAAATCAGACCGATGAAACGAATTCATTTTACCCTGTTACTCTCTCCCCTGTTGTTCGCATCCTGCGTAAAGGAAAAGCTTTATGAGCGGCCTAATCCGGTGGATTCTTTACCGGCAGCAGTTTTGGTCCGGATCGACTGGCAGCATGTAGAAAATGCCATGGTTATCGATACCTTTGAAATCAAAGCAGGAACAGAGCATACATCTGTCGTTTCAAGCGAACAGCCTGATACGCTTTGGGTAGACCCGGGCACTCTCGACATTTATGTTCACAATACACCATCGGGTATTGTTTTCAATCAGGAAACGGCCAGTATGAATACGGACGGAGAAGGGTATATCGATGCCTCTCAAACGGGTATTTTTTTCTCCGAAACCAAAACAATCACCGCAGCATCCGGCAAGGTGGCTGAAGTAAACATTCAACCAGTTCCATGTACACGGGAATTGAGGATTCATTTAATCATTCCTTCGGAGCAATTGTACGATACGCTGAATTCCATTGTCTCCGTAAAAGGTAAATTAGAAAATGTGGCCCGCTCCTTTAACATGAAAACCCGGCAGGAAGAAAATGCCGGAACCCTTGTCTTTGAATCGCTGGATTCGCTCAATATTAACATCTTTGGGCTCACTGAGGGAAGCCACATACTGACCCTTGAAGTAAAAACCTTGTTTGATCCGCAGAAAAAAGCAGAAGTAGATTTAACTTCGGAACTTACTAATTTTAATGCAGATAAAACCCAACCTAAATTAATATCCATCAACTTTTCGGATCTTAGTTTCGAATTTTTTAAGCAAGGCAGCCGGAAAATAATTCATAAAAAATGACAGCCGTACAAGTCAGACTCCCGTTCCTTAAAAAATGGTAAGTATCTTTGTATCCCAAATTGATGATTCGTTCTAGTAACCCGATGGATAACCTCACGGAAAACAAGGTGGACTCTAAGATAAGTGAACAGGATTTTCAAAAAATTTTTGAGTCGCACTTCGATCCGTTATGTCAATTTTTGAATTTATACACCAAAGACGTTTACGCGATCGAAGATATCGTACAGGATATTTTTTACAACTTATGGGTCAACCGCGATTTTTTACAAATAAAACATCTGAAATCCTACCTTTATGCCTCAGCGCGTAACCGCATGCTGAACCATATCCGCAATGAAAATTTACATACATCTCTTCTTGCCAATTATATGGTAGAAGAAAAAGAACTGCAGGAAGCTTACGAATGCGTGGATAAGGAGGCATTTGATCATCAATTGGAAAAAGCGATTGACGGACTTCCCGTAAAATGCAAAAATGTGTTTTTATTGAGCCGGTACAGCAAAATGACTTATAAGGAAATTGCGGAAAAGGAAGGCATCTCCGAAAAAATGGTCGGAAAACACATTTCCACCGCCCTGAAAAAAATCAAAGACGGAATGAAACGCACGTTTATTTTGCTTTAAACCAAACTTCCTGCAAAACTTAAAAACGTTCTCGCTTTTTCATCTATAAATAAAAAAACCCGGCGAAATTTTCACCGGGGCCCTCGTTGCAATTTTTATTTTTGGTGCATCAATGTTTTACTACTTTTATGGATTTCCCTCCGATCCTCAGGATATAAATTCCACGGTTCAGGTTTTGGATATCCACGGTTGCGTTTGTATCGGAGATTGCACTTCTTTGTACCAACCTGCCTTCCGGACTGTAAACATCCACGTATTTCTCATTTCCGGTTAAATTCTTCAGTACCAATATTCCGGTCGTCGGGTTCGGATAAACCTGGTATTGAGTAGCCTTTTGTCCGGGATCGCTTATTCCCAAGGGTTTCGTCGGGATAATACCGTTCACAGTTATTTGGTAATCCCGATCTTGGATCGTTTCATCACCCTTAATCTCAACGGTATAAACGCCTAACATTCCAATTCCCGTAATGTCCAAAATGATTTTGTATTCACCGACAGGAATATTTCTGAACTCGTAATAGCCTTTTTCATCCGTTTGGCTTTGGGCTCCAGTTACAAATACATAGGTTCCATTTTGCAACTCCTTATGTTGTAAATACACATTCACTCCGACAGCAGGTGCAGTTACCGATGACTTGGATAATGATTTGGAACCGCCTTCTTCTTCCACATAGCCGCTGATCACCCCTTTCCCATTCAACGAATCCAACTCGATCATGACAATATTCCGGTTTAAGATGGGCAGGCTGTCAAACACCTGGATGACGGTGGCATCCTCCCAAGTTGCCGTATTTCCGTAGTAAGTCGGAACCAAATTTTGCATTCCGAATGAAACCGCTTTCAGGATGTAATTGCCCATTCCTACATTGGAGAATTGGTAACTTCCGTCTGGCTTGATCATAGCCGTGTCTACACAATATGGCGCCGGATACGGATACAAATAAACCAAGCCCGCAGTCACCATCGAACTATCTTGCCGGCTGACAAATCCCGATATCTCCGCTGTCTGGAAATTCGGAATAGTGTCGGAAGGAATGGTATCCATTTCGATCACATTCACCCAGCAACTGTCGGTGTAACCTCCGTCAACAGTACGGAAAAGCAGGCAGGTAGAGCCGATGGATAAGGGGGTAACCACCCGCGTAATTGGGTTTATTGTGGCAACCATTGGATCCAGATTGGTAATGGTCACAGCCTGATTGCTTGCATTATGCGGTAACACACTCACCGAGACCGTATATATCTGGCTTGACGTACCGGAAATGGTTAATAAACGGGGGGATACCTGTATGCCTGTTACCGGAATTCCTCCCGGAGAAATAGTATCCCCACCGTTAATGGTATCTGCCGTTACGATTACAAAACAACTATCGGTATAGCCTCCGTCAACCGTACGGAATAATAAACTGGTAGAGCCGACCGACAAAGGCGTAACCATCCATGTGGATGTATCAATTGTTGCGATACCCGGATTCAAGTTTGTGACGGTGACAGCCCGGTTGGTCGCATTATATGGCAATACATTCACCGAAACAGGATATCCGATATTGGGCATGTTTGGAATGGTAAGCACATGAGGCGATACTTGAATGCCGGTTACCGCAATCCCGCCCGGGTGAGTGGTATCTCCTCCGCTGGTGGTATCTGCTGTCACGATTACTATGCAACTATCGGTATAACCTCCGTCAACCGTACGAAACAATAAACTGGTAGAACCGACCGATAAAGGTGTGACCATCCAGTTAGATGTATCAACTGTTGCAATACCCGGATTCAAGTTTGTGACGGTGACAGCCCGGATGGTCGCATTATACGGCAATACATTCACCGAAACAGGATATCCGATATTGGGCGTGTTTGGAATGGTCAGCACATGAGGCGATACTTGAATGCCGGTTACCACAATCCCGCCCGGGTGAGTGGTATCTCCTCCGCTGGTGGTATCTGCTGTCACGATTACTATGCAACTATCGGTATAACCTCCCTCAACCGTACGGAAAAGCAAACAGGTAGAACCGACCGATAAAGGCGTGACCATTCGTGTGGCGGGGTCGATGCTGGCAATACCCGGATTCAAATTTGTGATGGTAACGGATGAATTGCTCGCATTGTGAGGCAACACATTCACCGAAACAGGGTATCCGGTATTAGGAGTATTCGAAATAGTAAGAAAATTAGGCGACACCTGAATACCCGTTACCGGAACCGCATTCGACACAACAATTTGGCAGGTATCGGAAAAACCATCGTGCGACATAAATACAGCATAGGTCGTGCCTAACGATAAGCCGGTTACCGAAAACCGTTGCAGACTATCGGCATTTCCGCTGAAATGAGAACGGTTCACCGATGCAATACCGGGATTTGAAACCGTGACGGTAATCAATTCCCCTGAAAAACTTGTGGGAGAAACCGCTGCCCATATTTCAGCCGTGTCGTGAACAGCCAGGGTAAGCTGGTGATTGGAAATCCAAATCATCCCGTTGTTTTGCGCAGAAACATTTATACTTATCATACTCAGTATGAAAAATATAAAAATGGAGGTAATTTTCTTTTTCATAAATAATAGAATTAACTGTTGGGTCGAAAAATTTAGTTCGTTTGTTATATCGACACTCGTTTGCAACGAAACGCCACCTCGAAAGAATGATTTTATATTTTTTTAACAAATGCAAAAAAATGAAACCGGTTGCTGCAGAATGGTTTGCAACAACAGCAAGAGCACAAAATAGTTACGCCAGAAAAAATAATTTTTTCGAGAAGGTTCGATTGCCCGTTACCAGATATTATTTTTTTCTCCCAGGTCGTTGAGTTCAACCAGTTTATTAACGATGGCATAGATCGTTAAGCCCGAAACACTGTGGATATCCAGTTTCGCGGAGATATTCCGTCGGTGCGTATTTACGGTATGTGTGGAAAGGCAAAGTTTATCAGCTATTTGCTTGTTCGTCATCCCTTTAATGACACAAGCGATGATTTCTTTCTCCCGCTGACTAAGCGCCTCATGGCGTTTTACTGGTTCCGGGTTGTGAATCAAACGACTTAATTTTTCGTGAATGTTTTCCGATGTGTCGTAAATGGAAAGCACTTCGTCGTAATAGCGGGTATTAACAGCGTCAGCCAAGGAAGTTTGCAAAGCAATGCATTTCAAATTGGGATTGGCCACCTCTTTTTTTATTTGGGATAACGAGAGAGTGCCGAAAAAAGAAGGGTTTATAATAAGGATATCCGGACGCTGCCAGGTTAACGTTCTTTTTAGCTGGTCGGCTTCCCATATTTCGGATATTTCCAAATGAAGCGAATGCTCCTTTTTCAAAATGGAAAACACGCCCCTGCGGATAATTTCCGACGATTCGGCGATGGTCACTCTGACAGGTTTTACCATGTATCGCCTCCAATTTTACGTTCCAAGTCCATAATTACCGGCACAAACAAACGATCTTCAATTTCATTGTGCGAAGCCAAATCGCGTTCGCAATTAAAGATATCGAACAACACGCTATTCAGTTTATTGGTGCTCTTGGCCGGATAATATTTGATCAGAATCTGCTTAAATTCCGTAAGCTTTAATTCAACCTGATCGTGCTGCTTTCGAAAAACGCCAATGTTATACTTGTTATCGTGATTCCCTTTCAACAAGGAACGTACGTAAGGAAAAACGGTTTTTTCCTCGTAGGTCATGTGTTTTTTCACTTCCTCAACATATTCATCGAAATACCGGATGACCGCTTTAGTAAGTCCTTCTTGGTGGTTACCCAGAATTTCAACAAGATCCTGGCGGATCCCCGGCAACCGGAATTCGAGAAAATAATCGTGCGAACGTTCCAAATATGTAAGCAGCGATTCGGCAGATACCAACGAGCTATTGTATTCGGGCATACAATCTTTATCCAGAAGCAGGTTGATTACGGCCAGGAATGTATGGGTATCCACCTTGTTTTCAACACATACCTCATTTATATTTTTATCCCCAAAACCCAAACCGATGCCAAAGCGGCTCATAACAAGCAACATTCGATAATTATTGCTTACCAAATCGCTCATACTGTCCGATGCATTGTATTTCCACAACCGTTTCATTCCTTCTATTATTTTGATTCGGAACAAAAATAGGGATAAATGCGCTTTGAGCTTTTTCTAAAAATCATAAAATGCATCGATTAAAAAAAACACGGCCTAATTAAAAAAGATAAAATTTTCATTGCAAATTCAGGTGTAAAAGTAGTGCCGCCCGCAATACTCCAAAATAGCATTGAAATGTTATTTACTTACCGATTATACTCTTATGGAGCGATTGCCCGGCAATTGAATGCAAAATACTTTTGCCGCATAATTGTGTTAATGTTAGTTCTGAGATTCCTGTTAGATGAAAAAATGTATCTTATTAGCAATATCCATCCTGTTTCTTTGTAAGTATTGCTTCGCGCAAAACACTTTACAGGCCGCCTCCCATGAAATAGGTAAAAAAACAAATCTTACTCAAGCAGATTCGGCATCCGCCTCAAAACCTCAACGGCTTCAAGTAGGCGGCTACGGCGAAGTGGTGATGCAACGGATGTTTTACAGCGACGATGTAGCGCGCTATTCCGCACCGGCCCAATACAAAACCGGAACACACGGCCGTTTCGACTTGCCCCATGTGGTATTTTATTTAAGCTACGATTTTGGACGCGGTTGGAAATTATCGACAGAAGTAGAATTTGAGCATGGGGGTACGGGAACCACCGTTGAAATCGAAAACGAAGAAAGCGGGGAATACGAACGCGAAATCGAAAAGGGTGGTGAAGTGGCTTTAGAGCAGTTTTGGATTGAAAAGAGTTGGACAAAATGGGCCAATCTGCGGATGGGACACATCATTGTGCCGGTCGGTTTGACCAATGCCAACCACATGCCCACGGAGTTCTTTTCAACGCTTCGTCCCGAAGAAGAATCGGCACTTATTCCCTGCACCTGGCACGAAACGGGTATCAGTTTTTGGGGAGAAGCAGGCAAATGGCATTACGAGGCGATGTTTATTGCCGGGCTTGATGCCGAGCGTTTCAGCAATGCCGGCTGGATTAAAGGCGGAGCCACCTCGCCTTACGAATTTTCCATTGCCAACCAATACGCCGGCGCTTTTCGTATTGAAAACTTCTCGATCGACGGTTTGCGGCTAGGTTTGAGCGGTTATTACGGACATTCGGCTCACAACAGCCTCAAATCAACCCGGTATAAAAATAAAAATATCAATGCCGCCGTAACCATCGGTGCTTTGGATGCCGTTTACAACAAACACAACATCATTTTCCGAGCCAACGCACTTTACGGAACCCTTTCCGACTCATACATCATATCCATGGTTAATACAAGCATGCCTTCGGCTAGTCCGTCTCCACGGACAACGGTAGCCTCCAATGCCATGAGCTATTACGCCGATTTGGGCTATGATATTCTATCGTTTTTCCCGAACCGGAATTACAAAGAAGATCAACTATATGTTTATGGACATTACGGGTACTACAACTCCATGTACAAAACCGAAGAAAATATTCAACCCAAAGCATGGTGCGAAAAACGCATTATCGCAGCTGGCGTGAACTATTTTCCCCTAAACGGTTTGGTGCTTAAAGCAGAATATGGCATACGCCTGTTCGAAGCGCCGTACAACAACGAGCCGACCATTTCGCTGGGCATTGGCTATGCAGGATTTTTTAAACGATAACAATCAAATTTAGTAAGCAATAAAAAACAAAACAGTTATGCACAAGTATCTAAAAGCCTTTATTTTAGGATTTTCCGTTGTTACCTTATCCGTAAGCACAATTTCTTGCGACAAAAATGATGATAATGATTCTGCTTTAAACGGAACGGATGCTGAATACCAAGCCGTTCTCAACAGCTATGTAGAGTCAACCATTAAGCCCACTTACAAGGGATTGGCTGAAGCTGCCCTGGCAATGCGTGCTGCGAATGAAGCATTAAAATCAAATCCTTCGGATGCCACCATGCAAACCGCTTCGGATGCTTGGATGGACGCCCGCATAAAATGGGAAATCAGCGAAGCATTTCTTTTCGGCCCGGTTGGCGATCAAGCGCTTGACATTGACGGACATATTGATTCGTGGCCGCTCGAATTGGAAGATATTAAAACCGAAATTGCCAAAGGAACATTAACTGGACGCGACGCCTGGCGAAAAGAAGGGACTGTGATTGGTTTTCACGTCACCGAATACTTGCTGTACCGCAATGGGAAATCACGCCCGATAGCCGATCTAACGGCCAATGAATTAAGCTATCTCACAGCAGCTACCGATGCTTTGGTTTGGGATTGCGTATTGGCTTACGTTGCATGGGTTGGAATTGAAAACGTATCCCCTCAAATGAAAGCCGTTTTTGAAGAAAATTCTGAAATCTCTGCCCATTTGGAAGATAATCCTTCTTATAAAAATTTTGCTTCGCGTCTGACCTCTAAAGCCGGTTATCCGTCGTGGGCTGCCGCCTTGGGCGAAATCGCTTCGGGAGCTGCCGAAATTGCCGGCGAAGTTGGAGCAACCAAAATAGCCGAACCTTACGACGAACACAACACAAACAAAGTGGAATCCTGGTATAGCTGGCATTCCCTGGATGATTATATGAATAACATCCGAAGTATAAAAAATGCATACCTGGGTGGCATGGATAACAACACACGCACCACGATTTCGCTGAGTACGTACATTGCTTCCAAAGATGTCTCGCTGGATGCGAAAATTAAAAATAAAATAGAAGATTGCATCAGCAAAATTGCGGCAATCGGGAATAATGGACAATACTCATTTTATGAAGTAGTCCGTGAACAAATCAACGCTTCTCAAGTGAAAGATGCAGAAAAAGCCTGCGACGATCTTCGCTTGCTATTCGAATACGTAAAAGATAATATTTATTAATCGTTGAATTGCTTTTTGGAAATCGTAAAGAATTTAAGATGAAAACTAACGAAATTATAACAATCCTACTAGCACTTTCACTGGTCTTTTTATCCGCTTGCAACAAGAAAGAAGGAGGGGACACAAAAAAAGAATACAGCGAAGAATGGTATAGCGGCGGTGAAAACGGAACCGTATTTGACGCTACTTCTCGTGCCTACAAACAACCCATGCCTTGTATTGATGCTGACGCCACCTTGTACAGGCAATTTATGAAGGGAGAACAAATGTTTGGAAAAACATTTGTGGCAGAAGAAGGCACCGCCTATTCGGGATTGGGGCCTGTGTATATCCGGAAATCATGCATTGCTTGTCATCCGAGTTATGGAGGGCGAAGCAAACGGGTCGAAAAATATGATTCGCAAGATAGCCGCAACGGGTATTTGCTGATGATTTACGACCCGGCCAAGCCAGGAAACCCCTTGGCTACCAAATATTTTACAGGCATGACACAAACCTGTGCCGTTGCACCGTTCAAAGCGCCCATTAAGGAAGAAGGCATAAGCATTCAATGGATCCAATACGTAGATGAGCACGGGAACAAATATGCCGATGGAACGCCTTACAGCGCCGGTACGCCTTATGAAGGAATATTGATTTATCCCAAAGTTACGATTGCTCAAAATGCGATCCTGTTCCCCGATTTCGATATGAGCCAACATGCCGCCGCCATTGAAGCAACCATAGGCATATACGGCACGGGGCTTTTAGACGCTATTTCCGATGAAGACCTTCGCGCCGAATACGCTATACAACAATCGCGAGGATATGCTCCCGGCGTTATCGGTGCCGATATTGACGAAACCGGTTGGAATCCCTATTACCCGGGAATCCATCCGGGACGTTTCACGTATCTCTGTACCCGCGCCACATTGGATAACGGACCGGGCGCCAACGCACTGTGGAATATCACCAACGTAACCCGCCCCGACAGGACTTATCACTACATTACCGAAGAGTATGCCAATGTGATGTCACAGGATGCAGAAGTGCAAGTTTCCCTCGGAATGACAACGGAACAAATCAAAAATTACTTAATGTCAAAAACGCTTGCTCCAGAAATGGCGAATGATGATTACGAAGCCTTTATGGTATGGCACAGAGGATTGGCGGTTCCTGCCGCACGAAACTTGAATGACCCAAGTGTGCAAGAAGGGAAAAAGCTGTTCGCTAATGCCGGATGCGGCGCTTGCCATCGTCCGTCATGGACGACACGTGAATATTACAAACCCTTGCCGGCTATTTCGAAACAAAAAATATGGCCTTACACCGACCTATTGCGTCACGATTTGGACATGATCGAGCCCGGACGGGCCAAAATATGCCGCACAACTCCTTTATGGGGACGCGGTTTGATGCAGGTAACATCTGGGCATACTGACATGCTTCACGATTTACGCGCCCGCAATTACGAAGAAGCCATCTTATGGCATGGAGGCGAAGCCAAACAAAGCAAAGAAAGATTTCGCAACATGTCGGCAACCGAAAGGGCCGCTCTCATTAAATTCTTAGAGGCTATTTAGTGTTAGTTGATTATCGTTTAAACCTCAAGTACTCAGATCGCTAATCGTAATGTTAGCGATCTTTGTGTTTATAACATCCGGCAATAATCTCAAAATTGAAGAAAAAACAAATCAAAATCCATAATTTTGTTTTAAAAATCAGCACTTGCAATTATGCTTTGGCAAAGCTATATCAACGGATTTCGTTCCTATTTGCAACTGGAAAAATCGCTTTCCGCCCATTCGGTGGGAGCCTATATCCATGATGTAGAATTGGTGGCACAATATTTTACAAACACAAACCAAAACCTTTTGCCCAAAGACATTACCACCGAACAACTGCAATCGTTTTTGATTTGGCTTCATGAATTAAATATTGGGGCACGCTCGCAAATGCGCATCATCAGCGGCATTCGCGCATTCTACAAATACCTTTCGCTGGAAGACTTAACGGAAAACGACCCAACCCAACTTCTGGACTCGCCCAAAATCGGACAACGGCTTCCGGTATTTCTTACGATAGCGGAAATTGAAAAAATGCTTCAGGTAATTGACCGCTCCAAACCAGAGGGCGAACGTAACCGGGCGATCATTGAAACGCTTTATGGTTGCGGGCTTCGTGTAAGTGAACTAACGGATTTGCGGTTAAACCACTTGTTTTTCAACGAAGGTTTTATCAGGGTGGTGGGCAAAGGCGACAAAGAACGGTTGGTTCCCATCGGACATGCAGCGGCAAACCAAATTACGCTTTACATCGAACAGATCCGTAAGCACCAAGAAGTAAAAAAAGGAGAAGAGGACATTGTTTTCCTGAACCGCCGGGGAACCCGCTTGTCACGCGTGATGATTTTCAAGTTGATCAAGCAAACGGTAAAAGATGCCGGAATTACCAAAACAATCAGCCCCCATACGTTACGGCATTCGTTTGCTACGCATCTGGTTCAAAACGGCGCCGACTTGCGAGCCGTACAAGAAATGCTGGGGCATGAATCCATTTTAACTACCGAAATCTACACGCACCTCGATCAAAGCATGTTGCGGAAAAGCATTTTGCAATTTCATCCGCTCTATAAAGACAATCAATAATTTTTCAAAAGACTCGTTTTTTATCAATATAAAACATATATTTGCCGCTCAAACCTAAGCAGTCATTGATATTTTCTTACCAAGCTATGAAAATGTATTTTTTGTTTTTTGCCTTGCTATTTTTGCTTCCTTCTGCAGCCAAATCGCAAAGCGAAACTCCTACGAACCATGATCCATTTTATCCTTTTCACCCGGAAGTACGTCATCCTTTTTCATCATCGAACCTGCCCATTCTCGTCATTGATCTGGATACGGTAATGGCAAAAAAAGAAGAAGACCGGAGGATTCCGGCACGAATGAAAATTGTATACCGTTCAGACAATGCCCGTAACGAGATCTCAGATACTGCAGCCAGTAACCTAGCAAATCCAGCCATCATCAATTACAATGGGCGCGTCGGCATTAAGTACCGTGGCAACTATTCTTATTTAGGTTCGCCCAAAAAGCCCTTCAGCGTTCGGACAGAAAATTCAGAAGGTTCTAAACAAGAGGTTGATATTTTAGGATTGGGGGCCGATAGCGATTGGGCCTTATTGGCCCCTTATAACGACCAAAGCATGATCCGCGATATCCTGACCTTTGAATTGTTTCGAGATTATTTTGATTATACCCCTCGCGGAAAATATTGCGAGTTGGTACTGAATGGAGTCTATCAAGGTGTGTATATCGTAACAGCACGAGTGAAACGGGGCACCACAAGATTAAACCTTCCCAAGCCCAAAGCTTCCGGTGACGGGTTAACAGGCGGATACCATTTGGAAGTTGACCGTCAGGATGAAGCCGGTTTTTTACAGAGTTACCCCTGCTTGAACTTGTATGGAGACACGCTGCCAGACAGGCCATATTACCAATTCAAGTATCCCGACATTGACGACTACAACGGAGGGATGACAGCCCAAAAAGACTACATTACCAGGCACATGTACAATTTTGAAACCGTTATGGCTAGTGACAATTACCAAAACCCGGAAACAGGATACCGGAAATATTTGGATGTGCTGTCAGTCATCGACTACATGTTGGCACAAGAATTTACACACAATGTAGATGCTTACTGTTTGAGTACTCCCATTTACAAATATCCGGATAGTGTCGACCCCCGGTTTAAAATGTCGATTTGGGATTTCAACGTATCCCTGGGTAACGGAGATTACCGTGATTCATGGTCTCCCGAAGGTTGGGTGTGGAATGCCAGTAGATTCGGTGTGGGTCATCCGTTTTGGTTTAAACGATTGCTTGCCGACCCGCTTTTCAAAGCAGAATTGAAAACACGTTGGTACCAGTACCGGAAAGCAAATATGACGTTTGAAAACATCGAGCAAAAAATAGATTCATTGGTTTTGTTGCTTACTGAAGGGGAATCGCGCAATGCACAAACATGGAAAAACTGGCAATACCCGGTTTGGCCCAACTATTATATCAGTACATCCTGGGACGATGAAATTGATTTCTTAAAGCGTTTCATTCGCAGGCGTGTTCAATGGATTGATTCTCAATTTGAGGAATTCCCGAAAAATTTAATTGCCAATGCAACTTTTGACTGTGATGACACCCGAGGAGCTAACAATCCCTCCATCCTGCTTTCGAACTGGATGTTGATTGATTCTACTTCCCAGGTATCCTATACAACTGAAAATCCAAAATCCGCACCATACGCGCTTTCCATTTCGCAAGGGGGCATCCATCAAACCGTCACGGAATTACCCAATGGGATGTATGCGCTAAAAATATGGGCTCGTACCGTGGGTGATCCCAATGCCCGTATGATTGTAAAATATCACGACACGGATCGGTCAAAAACGCTGAGCTATGCAATTCCGAATAGCGAAGAATTCACAGAAATTTCTTTCCCGAACATCAAGGTAACATCCGGAATTTGTGACATCCATTTCCAAACAGAGATTGATGGACAACAAGCCCGTTTGGATATTGACGACATCTCTTTCTTTGATGCGAACGGCCCTTATGAAATGACGAGCTCCATACCAGCCAAAAGATGTATGGTTTATCCTACATTGTTTAAGGAACATGTGACAGTTGAGTTCTCCCCACTTAGCAACCGCACGGTTTTCAATTTATATTCAAGCACCGGCACACTGGTAAACCGCTTTATCACCAACGAAACACCGAATACGCCGGCCAAAATCCGGTGGAATCTGAATCATCCCGGCTCACTGCCTGCCGGGATGTACTTTTACCAGATTCAAGACGGAAACCATGTGGAATGCGGCAAATTGATCAAACCGTAAAAAGGGTCGAAAAGCAAAAAGCAACAGCGCTTCTTTGAAACGCTGTTGCTTTTTACAGGAGCAGGGCTCAGCCTTTCCGGCTGTTTCTATCCAGCTATTAGTAATGACTCCAACTAACCATGGTCAGTTCGTCCCGGTCGTAATAAAAATCGATTTGGGCATCGTCGAACGTATAGCGCTTTTCGCCCCAAACTTCTTCGTCTTCTTCCACCAGGTCATACCCATTTTTCGACATCACGGCTTTGATTGTATCGATGTTTTCTTTAAAAACATTGCAATCCATCAGTTTGGTATCCAAATTATCCGATTCAATGGTGCAAAGTTCGGGAGTGGTCCCGGTTACATCAAAAAAGAAATTCAAACCCAAGTTATTGTAACTCCAAACGACACTTTCAACGGTCCCATCGGTTGGATTTTCCAGTTGTTCTATTTCATCGGGGGAGCCAAACGAAGAATGCACTTTTTCTGTGGAACAGCCAAATTCTATTTGTCCCAACCCATTCTTAAGTTTTATTTCTATTTCCATAAAATAACGTTTTTCAAGTAGTACAAAACATTTTTAGTTTTCCAAATGCAGGGAAAAAGGAAGAATCCATTGATTTTTCACCTAATATCCCAACCAAAACCAACTGCCCAAGCAAGCGTTTGTTTCATTGCCGTAGCATAATTATTCCCAAACAAGCCTGTTGAAACTTTTTACAATTAAGACTTCAATATTAAGAAATATTTATTCAATATTTAAATTTTTCCGATAAAAAAAACGATCTTTTTTTAATTTTTATATTTGAACCATTTCCACAGTTCTGCATAACTGATTTTCTTTCCATACATCAAGATTCCTACCCGGTATATTTTCCCCGAAAACCAAGTAGCAGCCAAAAATGTAGCAATCAGCAAAACGGCGGATAATGCCAAGTCAAACCAGTGTACACTGAAAGGAAGGCGCACCATCATGGCAACCGGCGACGTAAACGGAATGATTGAAAGCCAAAATGCCAATGAACCTTGCGGATTCATCACAATCGTCGGAACCGTTACGATGGCCAAAATCAAGGGAATGGTAATGGGCATCATAAACTGTTGCGTATCGGTTTCGTTGTCAACCGCAGAACCAATGGATGCAAACAGGGCCGCATACATCAAATAACCAAACAGGAAATAAAAAACAAATGCTAAAATCATCAACGGGAAATTAATGGTCGATATGGCCTCCATGGCCTGGGCCGCTGCATTATTGCCCGCATCTTTTACCATTTCGACTTGAACCGGCGTCGTTTGCTGCATTTCAGGAAATGCCGCCTTTGCCGAAGTGACAATCGCTGCCGTAAGCACAATCCACATGACAAACTGGGTTAAACCCACCAACGCAATGCCGATAATTTTCCCCATCATCAATTGAAAAGGCTTTACCGACGATACAATAACTTCTACGATACGGTTTGTTTTCTCTTCAATCACGCCACGCATCACCTGGGTCCCGAACATAAAAATAAACATGTAAATCATGAAGCCGCCCACGTAACCTACAATCATGCTTACAGAAGTAAAACTCTTTTTTTCGGCTCCGGTTTCATCCACTTTTATAGTGGTGATTTCCACATTGGTTTTGATGTTTTTCAAAATGGCCTCACTGAGCAAAGCAATCGTAAGCGTATCAGAGGCAGCGTCGTAATCGGGATTGGTTCGTTTTAGCTGGTTTTGTATTTCAGCCGCCAATTTTTGCTTCTCCAATTCGCGGTTCATCACGCCTTTGATGTATCCCTGCAATTGCATGGAGGGCTGGTTGCTGGCAAATATAGTTGCATTCGACGGAACATTCAGTTGGGTCTTGGGAATATACAAAATGGCATAATCTTCGGTGCGTTTCAAGCTTTCTTTTGCCGACTCAATACTGGTTTGCATAATTTTAAACTCATACTGGCCGTTACTTTCAAACTTCTGGGCAAATAACCCGGTTTCATCCACCACATTGATAATGCGCTTTTCTTCTTGCCTTGAGGCCAACCAGGCCGGAATAATGAACAGGGCCGCCATCAAAACGGGCCCCAATATCGTCATGATGATAAAGGAGCGTTTGCGAACACGGATTAAGTATTCACGTTTGATGATCAGTAGTATTTTATTCATATCTTATTGTTTTTAAATCAAATATAAAAATCTTGTACAAAAAAATCAGGAAAGCAAATCGTTCGCTTTGGACGTAAATGTTTGAGCGGTATCCGATGAGCCTCCAACAGCCTGAATGAAAATATCGTTCATCGAAGGAATTAATTCTTGAAAAGAGGAGAGTTCCACATGAGGCATAAGGTTAGATAAAAGGTCGTTGACGACTGCCGTTTCAGGCAACCTGATGGTTGCATACGAATAGTTCTCGTCACGCGAGGTTTCCAGCAGTTGAAATTCCGGATTCAAAACGGTTTGAATATTGCCTCTAAAGCCCTTGTACATGATGGAATAAGTATGCGACAAATGGCTGCGCCGGATGTCGTGCACTTTCCCATCAAGGATTTTTTTCGATTGGTTGATCAGGGCAATGTAATCGCACAACTCTTCCACAGAAGCCATGTTGTGAGTCGAAAAGATGATGGTCGCCCCCTTTTTCTTGAGTTCCAGTATTTCGGTTTTCAGCAAATTGGCATTAATGGGGTCAAATCCGCTAAACGGCTCATCGAAGATCAGCAAACGCGGTTCGTGGATGATGGTCACTACAAACTGGATTTTTTGCTGCATGCCTTTCGAAAGTTCTTCTATCTTTTTGTTCCACCAGGCCTGTATTTCGAACTTTTCAAACCAATATTTCAATTGCCGGGCAGCATCATGACGTGTCATGCCTTTTAGCTGGGCCAAATACAATGCTTGCTCCCCAACAGTCATTTTTTTATAAAGCCCGCGTTCTTCCGGCAGATAGCCGATGTGCGCCGTATGCTCTAATTTTAATTTTTCGCCACCCAAATAAACGGTTCCTTCATCGGGAGCCGTAATTTGATTGATAATGCGGATTAAGGTCGTTTTTCCGGCACCGTTAGGTCCCAATAAGCCGAATATGCTGTGTTCCGGAACTTCGATCGAAACATGATCCAAAGCTGTAAAATCGCCGAACTTTTTACAAACTTGCTGAACGGATAATAATGACATCTTTTTTAGTTGAAAATGGAAAATATTTTTTAATAACGAACGATAAACACTGAACGATACTTTTTAAGTTTTCCCGTTTATCGGATAACAAATCTACAATAATGAATGAGTTTGAATCTGAGATATCTGCGTGCTAAAGTTAATAAAAAGATTTTTTATGTATCACTCATGAACAAGAATTTTCCAATTCACGGATGATGTCACCTTCGACGCCTTTCCGGAAAATAAAGACTGCTCTTTATTGGAAATATTCGCGCATGCGCTCAAAAAAACCTTTTCCACCCGCTTCCGGAGCCGGTTTGAAATTTTCGGATTCTTGTAACTTTTGCAAGATCTCTTTTTCTTCTTTCGATAATTTTTTGGGAATCCAAATGTTTACATTGACCAACAAATCGCCTTTTCCATAACGGTCTAGCGAAGGCAATCCTTTCCCTTTTAAACGCAAAACTTTTCCTGCTTGTGTTCCGGGTTCTATTTTGATCCGGGCTTTCCCGTCCAATGTGGGAATGTCCAACGAAGTCCCCAAAGCGGCATCCGGAAAACTGATGTGCAAATCGTGCAGCAAAGTATTTCCATTGCGTTGGAAATGTTCGTGTTCGATTTCTTCAATTTGCACCAGCAAATCTCCGGCAACTACTCCGCGAGCTGCAGCATTCCCTTTTCCCGAAACCGAAAGTTGGATCCCCTCATACACGCCGGCCGGTATGTTTACCGAAATAACCTCATCGGCCTGTACAATTCCGTTTCCGCTGCAATGCACGCATTTGTTGGTAATAATTCTTCCTTCGCCGCCGCAATTCGGGCAAGTCGAGGAAGTTTGCATTTGCCCCAACATGGTGTTCATCACGCGGGTGACTTGCCCACGTCCGTTACAGGTCGTACAGGTTGTAAACGAATTTCCGTCTTTGGCTCCGGTTCCGTTGCAATGCTGACAGGCAACAGACTTTTTTACTTTCAGCTTTTTTTCAACTCCCGTATTAATTTCTTCCAACGTCATCTTCACTTTGACGCGAAGATTCGAACCGCGATTGACCCGGCGCTGGGACCCTCCGCCAAAAGCGCTTCCGAATGCCCCTCCGAACGAACCTCCCAAAATATCGCCAAACAAGTCGCCAAACTGGCTAAAAATATCGTTGACATTCGTAAATTCATGGAATCCGCCGTAACCGCCCTTTAAGCCGTCATGGCCGTATTGATCGTAGCGCGCTCGTTTGTCGGTATCGCTTAATACTTCGTATGCTTCGGCTGCTTCCTTAAATTTCTCCTCAGCCGATTTGTCATCCGGATTTTTATCGGGATGGTATTGAATGGCCTTTTTGCGATACGCTTTTTTTATTTCATCCGCATTGGCATCGCGGGATACTTCTAGTATTTCATAATAGTCTTTTTTCGACATTTTCGTATTTTTTAATCGATTGCACGTCGGAACAACAAACGGACGCTCCTCTCAAATCCCTTTACTCTATTAACTTCCCACCACTACTTTTGCAAAACGGATGACTTTCTCGTTTAGCAAGTAACCTTTCTGAACTACATCAATCACTTTATTCTTCTTTTCGTCAGAATCTGTCGGGATATAGGCCACCGCTTCATGGAAATCGACATCAAAGGGTTCGTCCGTTGTTTTGATTTCTTTCAGCCCTTTCGATTCCAAGATCTTTTTAAATTTCGACTGAATCAAGCTCACACCTTCCTTCAATGCCAAAATATCCGTGGTCGTATCAAAAGATGAAATGGCACGGTCAAAATCGTCGGCAATCGCCAAAAGCTCGATGATCAAATGTTCCGATGCATTTTGGATCACTTCAATGCGTTCCCTGATGGAGCGTTTGCGGTAATTATCAAATTCGGCATGCAGGCGCAAATACTTGTCATTCAATTCCTGGTATTTTTTTTCAAAAGAAGTTTCTTCTTGCGACCCGGTTTCAACCGGGCTATCCGCCTGGGGGACTTGGGACAAATTTTCCGGGTCCCCGGTATTCTTATCGTTGGGGTACTTTGTATTTTCCATCATAAATTATGCTTCAATTAGTGAGTTTCACAAAAAGTTTGATACTGGGTTGGTACAAAAACGCTGCCAATTCTCAAAATCTGACAAATTGTCCGATTATGTTAAATTCTTTCAATGTGGGCGCCAATTGCGTTTAAACGAAGGTCAATGTTCTCATACCCACGGTCTATTTGTTCCGCATTGTCGATAATGCTGGTACCCCTGGCCGATAAGGCTGCAATCAAGAGCGAAACGCCCGCCCGGATATCTGGAGACGACATGCGGATGCCCCGCAATGGTTGTTTCCGGTCCATGCCGATCACGGTGGCCCGGTGCGGATCGCATAAAATAATTTGCGCGCCCATATCGATCAGCTTGTCTACAAAGAACAAGCGGCTCTCAAACATTTTTTGATGGATCAAGACGCTTCCTTTGGCCTGCGTGGCGGTCACCAGGGCAACGCTAATCAGGTCGGGAGTAAAACCCGGCCAGGGAGCATCGGCAATAGTCATGATGGAACCGTCCATAAAACTTTCTACTTCATAATGCGCCTGAGCCGGCACGTGAATATCATCACCGATTAATTCCAACTGGATTCCCAAACGTTTGAAGATTTCAGGAATCATGCCCAATCGTTTGTAATTTACATTTTTTATGGTGATATCGCTTTGGGTCATGGCTGCTAACCCGATAAAGCTACCGATTTCAATCATGTCGGGCAAAAGGGTATGCTCCGTGCCTTTCAATTGTTCCACTCCTTCAATCGTCAGCAAGTTGGAACCGATTCCGTCAATTTTAGCGCCCATTTTTACCAACATTTCACAGAGCTGGACCAAATAAGGTTCACAAGCGGCATTGAATACGGTCGTCTTTCCTTGCGCCATGACAGCAGCCATGACGATATTGGCCGTACCCGTAACGGAAGCCTCATCCAAAAGCATATAACAGCCCTTGAGTTGCGTTGCCTTAAGAATGGTAAAATTTTTGTTCTCATTTGATTCGATGACAGCGCCCAAATTTTGCAATCCTTGCATATGAGTGTCCAAACGGCGGCGTCCGATTTTGTCGCCGCCCGGGCGGGGAATGCTTCCTTTCCCAAAACGGGCCAGCATCGGCCCTAATAACATCACCGAACCGCGCAAGCTGCTCGCCTTGTTCCGGAAATCTTCCGTTTCAAAATAGTCCAAATCAACGGCATCCGCTTGAAAGGAATAAGCATTCGGCCCCAGTGGAACTACTTTTACACCCAGGCCTTCCAATAGCTCTATCAATTTAGTTACATCCTGAATGTTGGGAACATTCCGGATAATAACCGGATCGGAAGTCAGCAAAACGGCACAAAGCACTTGCAATGCCTCATTTTTAGCTCCTTGAGGCACTAATTCCCCTTTCAACCGGCAGTTTCCTTTAATTCTAAACGAAGTCATGAGATATCTTATTAAAATGCAATTAAAAATATTCGCAAAACAAAGGAGCAAAATTGCTTATTTTTTTCATAAAACCGAAATACGGTTGTATTTTCATTTGGTAATTTTTCAGCATTAAAAACAGGAACCCGGAAATGAAAAATACTTGTAATAAGAAGCGCTCCAGGTTGCCTGCATTTATTTTTTTTCGTACTATTGCAGCAATAAAAAATAAGCAACCCAAAAAACAAAGTTGTCAGATTTGACAAGCTTTTCAGCCCAAGTTCTATGCAAAAATTTTTTTTTAATTTCAATCCCCACCTTTCGCTTTTCGCAGTTCTTATTGTTTTGTTTTCAGGAAGTGCTTTTCTGAATTCCTGCTCATCGGGAAAAAAAGCATACGAGCGTGGCGATTATTATACATCCGTGATACAATCTATTGAACGGCTTCGTAAAAGCCCGACCAATAAAAAAGCCCGCGCCAATTTGCAAAAAGCTTACCCTACTGCCGTGAAATATTACATCAAACGGATCGACGATATCAAAAAAACGACGAATCCGTTTAAGGGGGAACAAATTTTATCCTGTTATAAAAACCTAAATGCATTATACAAGGAGCTGCAACGCTGTCCGTCTTGTACCGAATTGATAGAAACTCTGTATTACTACCCTACCGAAGAAACCCAATTCAGCAAAATAGCAGCCGAAGAACGTTATCAAGCGGGGTTGGATGCTTTATCAAAAAATACCCGCGAATCGGCCAAAGCGGCCATCGATCATTTTAACCGGGCCAACAGTTATTCACCCAATTACAAAGATATTGCCGGCAAACTTACCGAAGCTTACGAGTTAGCGACGTTGAAAGTCGTTGTCGACCAACTCCCGGTTCCCACCGTCACATACCAGTTGAGTGTGGAATTTTTTCAAGACAAAATCGACCAATACATTGCCGGTTTCAACCAAAACAAGTTTGTCAAATTTTTGGCCCCGACCAAGGAAAATTTTAGAATAGCGGATGAAATTGTTATGTTGCGGTTTGATGAATTCCAAGTCGGCAATACACGCAGTACCGATCGGATTACCGAAGTGAAACGGGATAGTGTGATTGTGGGTACCATAAAACTCGACAACGGAGAAGTTAAGAATGTCTATGGCACGGTAAAAGCAAAACTTACCGAACACCGCACCGAAATCAGTTCAAGCGGATTGGTCACCATGAAAATTATCAACAACCGTACAAACAGCGTTCTGGTTCACGACAAATTTCCGGGCGAATATGTATGGGGAAATATCTGGGCAACGTTTAACGGCGACGAACGCGCGCTCAGTAACAAACAACTGGATATGACCCGAAAGAGTTTTACGCCTCCTCCTCCCCCGCAAACGTTATTTGTCGAATTTTGCCGGCCTATCTATGATCAGGTTTGCAGCAGTATTTACAAATTTTACAAAAGCCGCTAACCCTCAATTTATCTGCAAAAAGAAATTTATTTTAAAAATATAAAAGAAGTTAAAGGAGCGTTTAAAGTCAAATGTTTCCTATTTTTGCGCTCAAAATCGTTACGTTTATGTCGAAGAATATCACCGGAAAAATTTCTCAAATCATTGGCGCCGTTATTGACGTATCTTTTGATGAAGATGTCACATTGCCCAACATATACGACGCGCTGGAAGTTATCAACGCCCAAGGGAATGTCATTGTTTTGGAATGTCAGCAAGATATCGGAGAAAACACCGTCCGTACCATTGCGATGGACTCCACCGACGGGCTTTACCGCGGCATGGAAGTTCGATCCACCGGACGAACCATCTCAATGCCTACCGGCGATTTGATCCGGGGACGTTTGTTCAATGTAATCGGTAGCGAAATCGACGGCCTTAATGCCGTTCCGAAAGAAAGTTTTGCCAGCATTCACCGAGACCCGCCGAAATTTGATACCCTGACGACCAGCACAGAAGTGCTTTATACCGGGATTAAAGTAATCGATCTGATCGAACCTTATGCCCGCGGTGGAAAAATCGGGTTGTTCGGGGGCGCCGGTGTTGGAAAAACGGTCATCATTTTGGAGATGATCAATAACATTGCGAAAAAATACTCGGGTCTTTCCGTTTTTGCCGGCGTAGGGGAGCGTACCCGCGAAGGCAACGATTTGCTTCGCGAAATGATTGAGTCGGGCGTTATCAAATACGGGAAGGAATTTGTCGAAGGGATGGAGAAAGGCAATTGGGACTTGTCGAAGGTAGATTATGACGAGTTGTCAAAAAGCCAGGCTACCTTGGTTTTCGGACAAATGAACGAACCTCCCGGAGCTCGTGCCCGCGTGGCATTATCGGGTTTGACGCTTGCCGAGTATTTCCGTGATGGAGATGAAAAAACGGGCGGGCGGGATATCTTGTTTTTCGTCGATAATATTTTCCGTTTCACGCAAGCCGGATCCGAGGTATCCGCTTTGTTGGGACGCATGCCTTCGGCCGTAGGATATCAGCCCACGCTGGCAACCGAAATGGGGATTATGCAGGAACGCATTACCTCTACCAAAAAAGGTTCCATTACGTCCGTTCAGGCCATTTATGTTCCGGCGGATGACTTTACCGACCCGGCTCCGGCTACCACATTTGCGCATTTGGATGCCACCACGATTTTGAGCCGTAAAATTTCCGAAATCGGAATTTACCCGGCGGTAGACCCGTTGGAAAGCACGTCCCGGATTCTGGCGCCCGATGTAGTCGGCGACGAACATTACAATACCGCGCAACGCGTTAAAAATATCCTGCAACGCTACAAAGAACTGCAGGACATTATCGCAATCCTGGGGATGGACGAATTATCGGACGAAGATAAATTGATTGTGCACCGTGCACGCCGCGTTCAGCGTTTTATGTCGCAACCGTTCCACGTAGCTACCCAATTCACGGGTATTCCGGGAGTATTTGTAAATATCGAAGATACCATCAAAGGGTTTAACATGATTATGGATGGCGAAGTAGACGAATATCCCGAGTCCGCATTCAACTTGGTAGGTACCATTGAGGAAGCGATTGAAAAAGGCAAAAAAATGTTGGCCCAAGAAAAATAAACCTTAGCAGCATTTCACAAAATGACGATTGAAATAATTACACCGGATACAACCATTTACAGTGGCGAGGTAACTTTGGCACAATTGCCCGGTATTGATGGGTTGTTTGAAATGCTGGATCGCCATGCGCCCTTGATCTCTATCTTGAAAAAAGGAAAAATTAAGCTTGTAGACACAGCCAATCAAATTTTATTTTTTGATATCAATGGAGGTGTGGTTGAAATGTTACATAATAAAATTCTTGTTTTGGCCGAATAACCAATCAAATTTGTTTACTGTTTTATATTTCAAATCTCTCCTTGCAACTGCTTTGGAGAGATTTGTGTCTTAAAAGCACTCACTTTTGCAACCTGAGTAAAATCCGACTGTTTTATCTGAATGATTTTTAAAAACAAAAAAAAGACCATTACAGCCTGGGCCATGTACGACTGGGCAAACTCGGTCTATTCGCTCACGATCGCTACCACCATTTTCCCGATTTATTACAAAGCCGTTACCACTTCGCCCTCCGGCTCGGAAATGGTATCGTTGTTCGGGTTCGAATTCATTAATACATCCTTGTATTCTTACGCCATTTCGGCGGCCTTTTTGGTGATTGCATTTTTGAACCCCATTTTGTCGGGTATTGCCGATTATAGCGGGAGGAAGAAAGCTTTTATGCAATTGTTTTGCTACCTAGGCTCGATCTCTTGTTTGGGACTTTTTTGGTTTACCGAAAACACATTCGAACTGGGACTTATTTTGAGCATTCTGGCATGTATCGGGTATGCGGGCAGTATTGTATTTTACAACGCCTACCTTCCGGAAATATGTTCACCCGAAGAGCGGGATTTGGTTTCGGCAAAAGGATATTCGTTGGGTTACATCGGCAGCGTGTTATTGTTAATCGTAAATCTGTTGCTCATCAGTTTTCCGGAATTTCTCGGGTTTCAAAAAAATTCAACGCTTCCCACCCGGCTTTCTTTCCTTATGGTAGGTGTTTGGTGGGCTGGGTTTGCACAAATTACATTTAAAAACCTCCCCAAGCCTGCTTCAACGCAGAAACTCACAAAGGAAATCCTGTTCCGGGGTTACAAAGGTTTGCTGAAGGTATGGAATGAGTTGAAGAAACAGCAAACGCTCAAAACGTTTCTTTTTGCATTTTTTTTCTACAATATGGCGGTGCAAACGGTACTTTATTTGGCTACTCTTTTTGCGGCAAAAGAAATTAACATGCAAGCCACCCAACTAATCATCACGATATTGCTCATTCAAATAATCGCCATTGCCGGAGCTTACTTGTTTGCAAAACTTTCAAGCCGGTTCGGGAATATTTATGCTTTGATAATCAGTATCTTTATTTGGATCGGAATGTGTGTATGCGCCTATTTTGTCCAAACGGCATATCAATTCATGGTATTGGCTTCTGTTGTGGGTTTGGTCATGGGAGGGACACAATCCTTATCCCGTTCGACATATTCCAAACTTTTACCCAAAACCCAATTCACGGCTTCTTACTTTAGTTTTTATGATGTGGTAGAAAAAATAGCCATCGTGATCGGGACGTTTTTATATGGCTACATCGAATTTCTTACCGGAAGCATGCGCAATGCCGTGCTGTTTTTAACGTCCATTTTTATTATTTCCCTATTTTTCCTGGGAAGGTTGGCAAAGAAAAAAATCCTGAAGCCGGTTTCGTAGGTTACACAAGCATTTTTTCGATTGCAATTTTCACCAAACAGGCTGTATTTTTGGCATTTAACTTGTATAGTAAGTTTTTACGATAAGTATTTACGGTTTCGTGGCCTAAAAAGCATTTTTCGGCAATTTCCTGGTTTGTGTATCCTTCGACAATCAATTTCAACATCGATTTTTCACGTGGCGTAAGGTAGATGTGGGTTTCCACTTGCTTTTTGTATACGGAAGCCACTTCTTTGGAAAGATATGTTTCTCCCTCCATGACGCTCTCAATGCCGGTTAAGAATTCGTCGGTGGAAGCGTTCTTCACAATATAACCGGAAGCTCCGTTTTCGAGCATTTGGTGGATGCAAGAGAACTCATTAAAACTGCTTACCGCGATTACTTTTGTGGCGGGGTATTCTTTCCGGATTTGGTCACACAGTTCGATCCCGTTTGCGTCCGGAAGGTTGATATCCAACAAAACAATATCAACTCCATTAAAGAGCAAAAAGTCCATGCATTTTGCTCCGCAATTGGCGATCCCGGCAACTTCCACTTTTTGGGATGCTTCTAATAGCATCTTCAACCCGTTTGCTAAAACCGGATGATCATCGACGATTAAAACCTTGGCTAACATAGATTTTTGATTTAATGCTTGATTGTTTGAACTTATTTGCACAAATTAGTTTATTTGAACGGCAACAGAAGCCCCGGTTTCTTGGGTTTCATCATACACTATTTCCAACTTGCCATTGATTGCTTCTGTCCTATTTTTAATACTTTCCGATACAATCTTCACATTTTTATCTTGAAAATCAAAAACCTTTCCATCGCTTTTGACGTCCAAATTTACACTTTTTTCATCAATAGAAAGTTTTACATAAATTTGAGATAACCGGGATTGTTCTTTCGTATTTTTTATCAATTCATATGCAATCCGGTAGGTTTCTATTTCCAGTTTCTCTTCGAAACGCCGTTCATCTCCGCTAAAATCAAAAGATACATTTTCCGTGTGCGCACAAAAATCGCTTAAAGCTGCTTTCAGTCCCTTTCTTATTAACAAAGAAGGCATTAATTGATGTGCTATATCCCGCAATTGTGTCAATGATTCTCCCAAAAGACCGATGGCCCTTCCAAAAGGATCTTTTTGATTATTTTCCATTATTCCCTTCTTTATCATCCAGTACTCAAAGCATGACACTTGCCTGATACGCCTCCAAGTATTCCATTTACCCGGCTAATCTTCCGGATTCCAATTGAAGGCCTTATTTTCCCCCTCATCCGCCAATCACAATAAATCGTTGTTTTCCAAAATTGCAGATTTACAGCAAATGCTAACTTTCAAGCACTTTTTAAATTCATAAATATCGTGTCCACTACTACAAACGGCAAACCCTGCGCAATTTTTATATGTTCGATATTTTATATGGCAAAGTAACGATCCAGTTCTCAAAAAAAACACCCCCAAAAAGGAATATCTTTACCCTACGCCACTATTTTTTTCATTTCCCTGAATTTGCAGGGCTTGTTAAACTCTCTACCGTTTTTTCGAAAAAAAGCGCCATCAAAAAAATACCCCCTTTTTGGGGTATTGATTCGGAAAATCGCGGCCTACTTTTGCGGGCATAAAAATCAACCACAAAAAATCAGACACATGAAAAAAGTAAAACTACTATCCGTTATCCTGCTTGCCGGGATCTGTTTTGTTGCGTGCAAAAAAGACAAAAAAGAAGACATTTCTTTGAAAAACTACCTTAAGGTAGAAAATGCAAGTTTTGTCGATGGCACTATGCCCTCCGAAACACCGGGCGGAGCCTGCGATTTTTCCGATCTCACGGGAAATTCCAATATCCTTGCCGGAGGCGCCAACCAATTGTTGATCACCTCCTCTTCGAACATCACAGCGATGATGGTTAGTATTAAAGATGTAAAAGGTTATTTTAAACTGGATGTAACTTCTGCGAAATCGCAATATTATAGACTTCCCCTTCTCTTTGAAAGCAATTTACCCAAAAACGTGTTTACCATCCAGGTGGCTTTGTGTGAAGGGACTACCGTGAGCGAATGGAGAAGCATTGATGTTGCAACCATCCATGCCGGTACCGGTAAATTGCAAGTCAGTATTACCTGGGACCAACTCAACGATGTGGATTTGCACTTGTACGAGCCCAATCAAGGGGAACATATTTATTATGCTCATAGAATTTCCGATGCCGGCGGGGAGTTGGACGTTGATTCGAATCCGGCTTGTTCTATCGACGGGATCAATAATGAAAATATTACTTACAAGGACACTTCAAATGTTACGGTTCCCGCCGGGGAATATGAAGTTTGGGTTCACCTTTGGTCAAACTGCAGCATTCCGGATAATACCAATTATGTGGTTACCGCACGTTTTAACGGCCAGCTGATCCAGCCGACTTTCGGAACAAATCCTTACCACGGATTTTTTAAACCCGAAGATTATGGTACAGAAGAAGGACTTGTAAATGTAATGAAATTCAATACCAGCCAAGCAAAAGCGGCCGGTTTGATAGAAGAACGTTTGCAATTCAATTTTGGTAAATCTTCAGATAATGAGGTTGCAAAATCAAAAGCAAGTGTGGCAAAACCAGACATGCCTCACTGGAAATAATCCAAAATCGTTTGCAACTCAAAATATTCAAAAGATTATTTATTATGAGCAACTTACGACTTACAAAGCAACACGTGTTGAAGACAGCAATCCTCTTTTACTCGTAGTTTGTTCGTCGGCCAGGGGTGGGTAATAATAAATAGTGTTGGTTTTTTTTCGAGAGAAAGCGCCCGAATCAGGCGCTTTCTTTTTTTGTTTAATGATAGTTTCATGACCGGGCAAGAACTTCATTTTTAATTTAAATCTCAACCACAGTTACCTTCTCGTCAATATAAACCAATAGTTTTTTCACGACCTTGTACTTCATTTGTTCCAGCAACAAGGCATACTGTTCCAACTGTATTTTATGCTGTTCTTTGGCGCTTCCTGTTTTAAACTCCAATATGGTTGCTTCCGGCCCGTCCCAAATAATGCGGTCGGGACGCAATACGCCGGCGGAAGGGCTGATAATTTCCGCTTCGGCCAAAAAATCGGATGAACGCTGAAAATAGGTTTTTAACGCAGGATGTTCCATCACAGCCTGTATTTGGGTTGCAAATTCTTTTTTCTGGTCTTCAGAGAGTTGACCGTTCAAAACCATTTGCTGAAAAACAGCTTCCCGGTCTTCGAAGGTTTTTATTTGAGAAAGGGCCGCATGAATAAGATTGCCCCACTTGCGGCGCTGTTCCGAAATTTCCGGGTTCTTTTCGTTCTGCAGGCTTTTAGCCGCAATAAATACCTGTTGGCGCCAATTGGTCGAAATGGATTTTTCTAATTTCAGTGCGTGTTCCTGCGGTTGGTGTCCGGCAGACAAAGGAGGCGCAGCCTGTCCGAAAATATGCTCTTCGCCCACACCCATCCAATCGCTTTGACTGAGTATGAATTTTTTCAACAACTCGTGCATGGATACGGCCACTGTCTCATCTTTTGCTTTTTTTGCCAAATCCGTATCTTTCGAAAGAATATACAGGCGCTCGACCGGGCGGGTCATCGCCACATACATCAAGTTAAGCAAGTCGAGTTTGCTTTTTTCCTGTTCGTCGGCATAATCTTCGCCAAATCCGGCCTCAGCGAAATCTTTATTTACTCTAAGCAAAGCAACCGGAAGGCCCTGCAAAAGCGGATTATCAAGCTCTTCCCATAGATGCGTTTTCGTGGGCTTCAGGTTTTCACTCGCAAAAGCCCACACCACCACGGGAAATTCCAATCCTTTGGCTTTGTGAATCGTCATTAAATTCAACGCATCGATTCCGTCCGGCACACTCAGGCAAAGTTTGTATTTTTTCTTTTCCCAAACGTCAAGCAACTGAGCCAACTGCGAAATGTTGTCAACCTGCTGGTTGTTTACAAAATCCAAAAACGACTGAATATACGGGTTGGGACGAACATCCAACCGGAAAATCCGGATCAGTTCCTCACACAGGTCATAAAGCGTAAGTGTTTGCAAATACGTTCCCGAAATCCGGCAACCTTCTTCTTGTAAGATCTTTTCCAACTTGGTTTGTGCCGCTATTTTCGAAAAAAGTTCCCTGCGTTTTTCCGGTAAAAATTGGTTGATATCCGCAAAAAAATTGACGACGGCCGTGGCAGCAATCCGGTCATCAGGCTTCACCAGCCACTGCATGGCCGAAACGAGCAAGTTAATTTCAGGGGATTCGGACAGCATCAGCGAATCGGGCGACATCACCCCGATTCCTTTGCCGGAAAAATATTGCGCCGCCAAACTTCCTTCCTTGTTGGTTCGCGTAAGAATGGCAATGTCGTTCAGGCGGTAGCCGTCATCCAGTACTTGCCGGATTGTTTTTTCGAGTTGGGTTAACACAGCGGCCTGGTATTCCGATTTTGTTTTTCCGTCTAAAAAACAAACCGATACCAATCCTCCCGATTTTTCGGGAGCCGTCTTTTGTGCATGCCTCTCATAAATTTTTTGCCAGGCTTCGGAAAGAAGTTCCTGGGGAGCAAAATCAAAAAAACGGTTATTAAAATCGATGACGGCAGGCAACGAGCGGAAGTTTGATTCCAAATGTTTTTCCTCATAATTGGCAACCAAAGCGTGTTCGGCTTCGCCGAATACCTCAGCATCGTAGCTTTCGGGTATTTCCGGAAGGCTTACAAATTGATCCACTTGTCCGTTGCGCCAGCGGTAAATGGCTTGCTTTCCATCACCTACAATCAAATTAAATTGACGGGTCGCCAAAGCGTTGTTTAACAAAGGAAGCAGATTTTTCCATTGCAGCTCTGAGGTATCCTGAAATTCATCCAACAAATAATGGTGGTACTTTTCGCCAATACGTTCGTAAATAAAGGGCGCCGGCTCACTTTGAATAATCTCGGTAATCCGCCGGTTAAATTCGGAAATATGCAACACATTTTGTTCCTGTTTCAACTGCTCCACTTCCTGTTCCACGGCGCTCAAAACTCCGATCTGGTAAATATTTTTTTCAACCAGTTTCAGTAAGACATAATCCGGGTATTGGGCATCGATTTGGGCCTGAATGTTTTGATACACTTCCAACAAACAGCCGGTATGGCGGTCGATCAAAGATGCAATGCGTTTATCCTGCGTCCTGGAATACCAATTGTTTTCGTTGGCCGTTTTCCGGACATACGAATTCGGTTTGGGATTTTCCCAATTTCCTTTGGCAATTTTATAAAAATAGGCGCCGATTCCCTTGGATGATTGAAAAAAATCGTCGGGCCGGATGCCCGATTCCTCGCAAATCCGGACAGCTTCTCCCGCCGTTTCGGCCAACTGCAATTCAAATTCCTTGCAAAACCGGCGGATAAAACCCGCTATGTAAATAACTTGTTCGCTGGTGGTTTCATTCAGTTTCCGGACAAAGGGGTAACCGTCTTCCGTGAAAAGGTGTTGCGAAACCTGCAGAATGTCGTTTTCGATGTTCCAGTTTTTTTCATCTTCGGCTTTGGTTTCGGCAAACTTTGAAAGCAGGTCGGTTAAATCCCGGTTGCTTCCGACCTTGCTGATCAGGCGATCCACCGCAGGCTGGAGCAATGCCTGAGTATCCAATTCGATCCGGAAATCGGCCGGCAAATGCAAATCGTGGGCAAACGTTTGGATGATACGGGTAACAAAACTGTCGATAGTGCTGATGGCAAAGTTGTCGTAATCATGCAGCAAGGATTTCAATACTTTTTTCGCCCGGAGGGTCACTTCTTCGTCCGAACAGGTTGCCAGCCGCGTTAATTCGGGAAGCATAAATCTGATGCTTCCCGAACCGGAAAATTGTTCCGGATAGGAAAGTTGCATCAAGGCGGTGAGGATCCGTTCTTTCATTTCTGCGGCCGCCTTGTTGGTAAAGGTAATGGCTAAAATATGGCGGAAATAATCCGGAAAAAAGACTTCTCCCGGATCCAGTTTCCGGCTATTGCCAAAAAGAGCCAGCAACAGGTATTCGCGTACCAGCGTATAGGTCTTTCCGGAGCCGGCTGAGGACTTGTAAACAGTAAAACTGCCCATAAAATGATTTTCAACAAAAGTAAAAATTTTCATTCGCAGTAAAAATAAACAGGCCTCTCTGTTGAAAAACACTCTTTTTTGAAATAAATTTGCATCTGATTACCAGCAGCACCATTTAGACGTCGTATCAAAAAATAATCCATGGCATTTTCCAATCAATTTGTTTGCAGCCATCCCGGCGAATTAGATACCCTCTCTGCGGATATCCTGAAACAATATGCCGATCGACGTTTCTTTGCGATTTCGGGTCCCATGGGCGCCGGAAAAACAACCTTTATAAAATCGCTTTGTAAAAATCTGCAGGTAATTGATAATGTGAGTAGTCCGACATTTTCCATCGTAAATGAATACCGTACGGAATCGGGAGCGCGTATTTATCATTTCGACATGTACCGCATCAAATCTCCTGAAGAATTGTTTGATATCGGGTATGAAGAATACTTCTACAGCGGGAATTATTGTTTTTTAGAGTGGCCCGAATTGGTACAAAACATCCTTCCCCTCGAAATCATTGAGATTAAAATCGAGGTTTCGCCCACCGGTTCCGAACGTATTTTCACCGTCTCCGAACTTTTACCCAAAGTTTAACATTATGGAATCCTCCAAACCCTTAGCCAACAGCCCCACGCCCATAATGGGTTATCAACCCCAATCCGAAGTCCTCAAAATTGCGCGGACTGAAAAAAAGCTCCGGATCGGCATCCCCTGCGAAATTTCGAATCACGAAAACCGTGTTCCCCTGATTCCCGACGGAGTGGATGTGTTAACCCGGCAAGGGCATCAAGTGCTTCTGCAATCGGGAGCCGGGAAAAGCGCTCATTTTTCGGACCACGAATACAACGAAGCCGGTGCCGAAATTGTACCGGATGCGGCAACGGTTTTTCAATCGGATATTGTAGTCAAGGTTGCGCCTTGCACCCAACAGGAAATGGAATGGATAAGTAACAAACAGAGCTTGTTTTCTTTTCTGAACACCCCTTCGATTTGTGCCGACTATTTCAAGAAACTGATTTCAAAAAAGGTTGTTGCATTTTCATACGAAAAAATCCAGGATGAAGTGGGGACGCTGCCCATTGTCCGCGCTATGAGCGAAATAGCCGGAAATACAAGCATTCTGGTTGCCGCCGAATACATGAGCCATCCGAAATACGGAAGGGGAAAAATGCTGGGTGGTTTTAGCGGAATCGCTCCCAGCGAAGTCGTGATACTGGGCGCCGGAACCGTAGGCGAATTTGCGGCCCGGGCAGCTTTGGGAATGGGCGCTTTGGTCAAAGTGTTCGATAACAACCTTTACAAATTGCGGCGGTTGCAAAACAACCTGAACCAACGGATTTTTACATCTACGGCTCACCACCGTAGCCTCTCCGCAGCATTGCTCACCGCCGACGTACTGATCGGAGCCGTCTATGCCAAAAACGACCGGACGCCCTGCATGGTTACCGAAGAAATGGTCCGGAATATGAAACAAGGAGCAATTCTCATCGATTTAAGCATCGATCAGGGCGGTTGTATCGAAACATCGCAGGCCACCGATCATAAAAATCCGGTTTACCGGATGCACGAAGTAACACACTATTGCGTGCCCAATATCTTGTCGCGCGTGCCCCGCACCGCATCGGTTGCAATCAACAACATCCTCACCAACACGCTTTTGCAAATCGGAGAAGAAGGAGGTGTTGAACCTGCACTGAGAAACCATTACGGCCTACGGCAAGGCGTGTACATTTACAACGGCATTTCAACCGAAAAATTCTTAAGCGAACGCTTCCAATTGCCGTTTCAGGATATCAACCTTTTGATGGCTGCATTCCGTTAGTTTTACTACTTTTTTGCAAAGAATATCCTTTCTTTGTTATTTTTTTCATCTTTTTCCCGATTTCCTGTAAGGGTTTTCGCTTGTTTTACTGTCTTTTAGTTGTAGTTCTGTAAAAAACTGCTTTCTGTTCTTATTTTGTTGGGGAATTGTAAACATCCGGCTGAAAATTGAAACTCAACCCGATGGTTTGCCTTTTTAGAAGATAAACAATAAAAATACCAAGGGGGTAAATGGTATCCATATTTTTTATACTTTTGGATAAACTGACCCGGTACCTTGTCTGTTATTTTATTTTATTCTTAATTCGCTTTCAATCCTTGTTTTTGAAGCAAATGCACTTTTTGATCAAGCCTTTTTAAATCGTAAATTATTTTAAATAATTCAATAAAAATCAATTCAATCAAGTTTAACCAAAACAAAAGTAACATGAAAAAACTCGTTACAGTTTTGCTCTTTGCTGTATTTGCAGTATGGAGCTCGTACGGGCAGACTACGGCTGCCGGGTACAACTTTGCCCAAGTTGTGGGGACTTACACGCCCATAACCGGAGGCTCTGTACAATGGGGAACAGCAAACTTTGATGACGAAGTTTCCGCTGCGATCACACTTCCGTTTACCTTTACTTATTTGGGGCAGTCGTGCACCCAAATATTTTTGGCAGCAAACGGATATGCCAAATTAACCCCGGCCGGAGGTAGCGCACCCAGTGGTACTGACCAAGGAGGAATTTGGTCGACTAATGCAGCAGATATCAGTGTGATTGCTCCGTTTTCGAGCGACCTCAATGGGACCACTACCAATGGAAGTGAAGTGCGCTACGAAACCATCGGCACGGCTCCGAACCGGATTTTTGTCGTGCAATGGAAAAATTGCCGGCTGTATTCTTATAACTGGGCCTTGCTTTCGGGTTCTTGCAATTTCCAAATCCGTTTGCATGAAACCACGAACATCATCCAGTATTCTTACGGATCATTTTCTTCTTTACCTGCAATCTATAACTTTGTTGATGTCGGAATAAAAGGGCTTGCCCAAACCGATTTTCATTCGAGAACCAGGAATGCAGCCGCAGATACCTGGTTGCAATCGATTCAATCAACAAATATCGACTATGTTATGAGTGCTTCCGCCACGGATTATCCTCCAACCGGATTGTCTTTCGTGTATGTGCCGAACATTGTACCTGCCCCGGCTACATCTTTTGTGCCTGCAAACAATGCAACCAATGTAAGTTGTGCTCCGGGTATTGCAAATACTCCGATACTATCCTGGAGCAACGATTACATAAACGGTGGAATCCCTACGGCGTATGATGTGTATGTCTCTGCTACAACTACCATGCCCGCTACTCCGACCTTTTCCGACTTGACCGCCACCAGTGTGGATGCGTCTTCTTTTGGCTTTTCCGTAAATACAGACTATTACTGGCAGGTTGTTCCGAAAAATGCAACCGGAAGTGCGGTTCAAGCAAACTGTCCGGTTAATAAATTTACCACTTTTGCCGGTGTGGGAACTTTAACGGGATTGGTGACCAATTTTGTAGGTTCTCCGATTTCGAATGCAGTGATTACAGCGACTCCGGCAGCAGGTTCTCCGATTAACACCACAACCAATGCCGGCGGTGTTTATACCATTAATTCCATTGGCGCCGCTACGTATACCGTAACGGCTACCCATGCAACTTACAATATCAACACGTCGACCGGTGTTGCGGTAACCCCCGGCAATACCACGACCAAAGACTTCACCCTGGTACAACCTACGATGAGTGTTCTTCCCAACCCGCTGAACATCACTTTGCGCCCGGGCGGAGCTGCTCCATCTAAAGTTACGATTACCAATGCCGGCCCCGGCGTGTTGACCTGGGCTAGTTCTTTTGCTTATGTAGGCGGCGGCACCAACAGCTGGATGTCCATGCCCACCACAAGTGGTACAGTAAACGGCAACTCGAATGTGGACGTTCCGATTAACGTAACCAGCGCGGGGTTGACTGTAGGTACGACCAAACAGGCCAACATTACCTTTACGTCGACCAACCCTGTACTACCCAATGTGGTTGTTCCGGTGAATTTGACTATTGCCGGCGCTCCGGTAGAAGGCATTGAAGCATTCAATGCAGCAATCACCGACCAATTGCAAGGCACGGTTAATTTATCATGGACGGCGAATCCAGGAACCGGTTTCTTGTATTATATCCTGAAACGTGACGGCGCCCAACTCTATTTAGGCACCGATATGACCTACACGGATCAGTTACCGACCTACGGTGTTTACAACTACGAAGTATATGCTGTTTATGCAGACGGCAATTCCATTCCGGCAACCAAAACCGTAGAATGGGCGAATCCGGTTATAACCTATGCACCCGCAGTTGTAAAAGGAACCGTTTGGACCGGTACTTCCAAAACCTTTAACCACCAAGTGGGTAACACAGGGGAAGGCAGTTTATATTACACCTTCAGCAATGGGGGTGGCGGTACAGCTCCGTCCTATTGTGCAGCCGCATCTAGCTATATCGATGAGCAAATCAACGGAATTGCCTTCAATACCATCGTGGCTTCGGGAATACCCCAAGGCGTTACTCCGGGTGTTGCTTACGGATTTGTAAACACAAATCCTGCCACTTACAATCCCGGTACGGCAACATCTAACTATACCGATAGGACCAGTCAGGTTACAACCGTTGCACCCGGCTCCACCTATCTATTGGAAGTTGCAATCGACGACGCTTATGGATCCGATAAAGTTTTGGTTTGGATTGACTTTAACCGCAACGGCACCTTCGAAGATTCCGAAAAAACAATTTTAACCCTCGATGCCGGTAATTGGGCCGTTTGGAGGGGGAATATTACTGTTCCTGCCGGAGCATCCCAAGGACTCACTCGCATGCGTATTCGTTTGGTATACAACAGTACGACGGCAAGTTCTTGCGGAACGACCGGAGATGGAGAAGTTGAAGACTTTTCCGTAAACATTGCACCTGTAACTTTTGTTACGGCCATTACTCCTGCCTCTGGAATTGTTGCTCCGAATACAACAACAAATTTGACGGCAACTTTCTCGGCTACAGGAACATTTGCCGCTCCGGGTGTTTATACCAATACGTGGCAATTGACCTCTAATGATATCAACACTCCTGTGATACAACGCCAATTCGAAATGACGGTACTTAATCCTTCCACGTTGCAAGGGAAAGTAACGGATTGCGTAAGCAACGCCCCCATTGCAGGCGTGTTGGTTACGGCAGGGAACTTCTCTGCCATGACCGATGAGGACGGGAATTATGCGTTCCAAGCCGACCCGGCTACGTATACGGTCTATTTCAACAAGGCCGGATTCCAACCAAAAACGGTGAATAACATCGTTTTAGGAGCGGGTGCTACGGTTACCTTGAACCAGGATATGTGCGAAATCGCTTACCAACCGGCCTGTGCGAATGCAGACCGCGATGCGGGCGATACAAAAACAACGGTAAGCTGGTGTGCACCCAAAGGACAATACGAATTGTTCTATGAC
>JAVBOY010000023.1:0-61787 GCA_031550085.1 Lentimicrobiaceae bacterium | reverse complement strand
CACAAAACTTTGCAGCAGGCGCTTACAGCGTGAAGATCGTCACCAACAACGGCGAAACTTTCAGCAGCAAGTTTATTGTGACCAAATAATCACGGTGTGATATGGTGATAAGGGCGGCCTTCAAGCCGCCCTTATTATTTTTAGCCAATATATTTTGTAAGTTTGCAGTCTTTTTGAATTTACTGCCAGATTGTTTGTGAAACGCTAAGATTGAATTGAGTTATGAAGCGCTGCCTACTACTTTCCCTGCTGGTTTTTATTTTTTCCGCTCCTCTTTTAGCCCAGTTCCAAACGGAGATTACCGTAAAAGATCTTCGGGAACAGATCGGCTTTTTGGCCTCCGATTCCTTGAAAGGACGAAAACCCGGAACCCCGGAAGACCGGGTTGCTGCCGGGTACATCCGGAACAACTTTTTGGAAGCAGGATTGACATTGTTGGGAGAGGAAGGCTTTCAATATTTCGAAATTTTTTCAGGAGCCAAACTGGGCGGACAAAATACATTTTCACTTCCCGGCAACAAACCATTCAAACTGGGGGAAGATTTTACTCCCCTAAATATTTCAGCAAGCGGGGACATCGATGCGCAAACCGTTTTTGTAGGATACGGCCTTGAGAATCATTCGGAATTTCCCGGCCGCAATGATTACAAAGATCTGGATTGTTCCGGGAAATGCGTACTGGTTTTTACGGGATACCCTTTAAAAAATGGGAAAAAGCTGCCCGTATCTTCGGATGATTACATCACCAAAGTAGTTACGGCAAAGGACCACGGCGCTGGGGCCGTTTTGTTTGTGAGTCCTGAGAGTGCTGCAACGGCTGAGAAAATAATCCCTTTCAATTCGTTACGGACTTCGTACAATGCGGGAATTCCAGTATTGAGCGTTTCCGTCGACCTGGCGAATGAAATCCTGAAATCGAAGAAAAAAACGGTAAAGAATCTTGCCGATATGATCAACCGGACAGGAACATCCATTGCTTTATTAGATTTATGTCACATAAAAGCTCAAATAAATTTGATGAAAGTAACGGCGAGAACCCAAAATGTGGTCGGAATGATTCCGGTTGAGCATTCTGATGAATACCTTGTGATCGGCGCCCATTACGATCATTTGGGAATGGGAGGAACCTCTTCACGCAGTCCGGACGAAATTGCCATCCACAACGGAGCCGATGACAACGCTTCCGGTACGGCAGGAATTATGGAATTGGCTCAAAAACTGGCCGCAAACCGGGCCTTATTGAAACGCAACATCGTTTTTATTGCGTTCTCCGGTGAAGAAATGGGGCTAATCGGTTCCAAGGAATTTGTCCGCAAACCCCTTGTCGATATCAAGAAAATAAAGGCCATGATGAATCTGGATATGGTCGGCCGTCTGGATCTTTCAAAACCGGTACTTTCCATTGGCGGAACAGGCACATTTGAAGATGCCGAAAACTATTTGGGAAAGTTTAGCCAAAACCGGCCGTATAAAGTCAAATACTCCCCTGATGGTTTCGGCCCTTCCGACCATGCCTCGTTTTATGCCGAAAATATCCCCGTTTTTTTCTTTTTTACAGGTTTTCATGATGATTATCATAAACCTTCGGATGATGCGGATAAAATAAATTATGAAGGCGAGAAAGCGGTATTGGATTTAATTTATGACCTTGCATTCGATTTGGCAACCCGAACCGAAAATTTAGCCTTCAAACCGGGCGATTCGAAACAGGCAAGCGGCCATATGACCGGAGGAACTAAAATGAAAGTCACCCTGGGAATCGTACCGGATGTGATTTCATCCGAAACTACGGGATTGCGTGTCGATGGAGTTAAAAAAGGCGGGGTTGCCGATAAAGCGGGAATTTTAAAAGGAGATATCATTACTTCCATCAACGACCAGCAGGTTACGAATATTTACGACTATATGGAACGGTTGACGAAACTGGAAAAAGGCCAGTTGGTTCCTGCCGAGATTTTACGGGACGGAGAAAAAATAACCCTCAGTATTCAATTTTAAAAACGACCACAGGTGAATAAATTCATTTTTTCAAACGAATTCATACTTAAATTTTTAAAATTTGGGGTTGTGGGAGCTTCCGGCGTTGTGGTCGATTTTGGTATCACCTGGCTTTTAAAAGAAAAAGCAAAACTCCACAAATATGTTGCCAATACAGCCGGCTTTATGACGGCGGCCACCTCGAACTATTTTTTGAACCGTTGGTGGACGTTTCAGAGCCATGACCCGAACATCGGAATGCAGTATTCGAAGTTTTTACTGATCTCATTAATCGGGCTTGGTATCAATACATTTGTGATTTGGCTGTTGACCTCAAAATTTAAATGGAATTTTTATTTTGCCAAACTAATCGCCATCGGAGTCGTTACCCTCTGGAACTTTTTTTTGAATTGGATTTTTACCTTCTAAAATAGAAGATTTCCTTTTAGTTTTGCTTTAAGAAGCGGTACGTAATTGTCCCTTTTTGTTCTTCAGGAGCATTCGGGTTTGGTGAGAAAGTAGCTTGTTTTGCTGCAGTTTCGGCCATTCTCCGGAGGCTGATATCGCTAATTGTCGTTCCTTTGGCTCCGCTTTCGACCCGGGTGACTTTTCCTTCGGGATTAACCCAAATGGTAACGACAACAACACCTTGCTCATTGGAATTATAGGAAGGTTTGGGAAGGGATTTCGCCCCACGTCCGCCCAAACTATACGAAATACCTGTTCCTCCTCCCGAGCCGGTTCCACCGGAACCACCCGACCCTGTTCCGTTTCCGCCTTGCCCGGGAACTCCTTCATAAGCCTTTCCGGTCGTTGTTCCGTAAGGTTTTCCTTGATCTCCCGGTTTCCCTGTGATCCCTTCATTGCCCCCTTCGCCTCCTTGGTCCTGGGAACTGCTTTTGCTTTTTCCCTTGTATAAAGCATTGGGGTTTACCGTAGGCAGTTGAATTTGCTGTTGCGGCGGTTTGGCGGTTGGCTCTGTAGGAGGCGTAACCGGGTTGGTTGAAGGTTTGGTTTTCTTCGAGTGATCGGCTACCACCGGGGCATCTTCGATATCTTGTGTCATCACATCCTCCTGCGTTTTAGCAACTTTTGGAGGAGGAGACGAACTTTCACCTCCGGTTAATCCCAATTCCGAGGGTTGTATGCCACCCATTCCGTCATCGCTGTTCCCCAAGCTTAATTCGATTCCCGAATCACCCAAGCCGAGGGCAGGAACTTTTAATACAACCGAAAATAAAATAACCAGAACCAATCCGGAAAACAAGATAGTTCCTAGTGAGGCATAAATTTTAGAATCTCTTTCTTCTTTCGTATGTTGTTTTTGCAGCACGATCGCAATAAATTTTTGTAAAATGCAATTAGTGGAATGATCCGGGGATTCCCCTGAATATTTTCTATTTTAAAGTAACACGATTTTAGGTAAAAGGGTGCTTGTTTTTTCAAAAAAATCGGTCAAAATGAAAAACGCCTCAGAAATACTAACTCTCACGTACCCGGTTTTAGTATATGATACACGAAAATTCTTTGACTAACAAAGAAAAAATTTGGGACGATTTGATCAAATCGTCCCAAATTTTATTTATCCGCAATGGAAATATTCATTGACCATTTCAAGCAACTTTCCGGTATCCCCTTCCAATTGCTTACGCAGGTTTTGGTCTTTGAACTTTTTCAAATTAGCAGCGACGCCTTCGATAACCGATTGCGGGAAAACATCGTATTGTTGGTAAATGTTGCCTTGTTCCAACAATTTTTCTGCCGAATCCCAACAGGAAACAGGCAATTGTTTCAACCGCTTCATACATTCTTTGTTTTCAGCATGGAAAATATTGACGTCCACATAGGTTTTTTTTGCATATTCCAGCGCATTCTCCATTTCCAAACCGTGGCGTGCAGCTACTGTTAATCCGGCCAGTAATAAATGGATATCTGCCGAACCGTCGGGACAACGGAATTCCACCGTTTGTTTGTCGCTTACATCCAATTTTTCCGGCTTTTCTGCGGGATTTGCCGTATAAATCATTTTTTCGGCGCCGGCACTCCAACCCAATGGTACACGTACCAAAACCGAGCGGTTGCGGTCACCCCAGCAAATATTGGTGGGAGCTTCTTGATGCGGAACCAAACGGAAATAGGAGGTAGGATTGGTATTTCCGAATGCCGTAAGCGAGGGAGCCAAATCTAAATAACCGGCAATAGCCTTACGAGCGGTGTCACTTAGGATCCCGTTTTCGGCCATGGCGTTTTTACCGTCTTTCATCAAACGGGTGTGGACGTGCATGCCGCTTCCTGCTTTACCGATCGTAATTTTTGGGGCAAAAGTGAGCGAAACACCGTATTGATAAGCCAACGAACGCAAAATCCATTTTGCAATAACCAATTGGTCGGCTGCATCTTCTAAATTATCAGGCAAAAATTCGATTTCATTTTGTTCATATTCCATTCCGTTCAAGCTGAAATTACCCACTTCGGAATGTCCGTATTTCATTTTTCCGCCTGTTTGGGCAATAGCCAACATGGCTTCGGCGCGCAAATGTTCCCATTTGGTGAAAGGATACCCTTCGTGGTAACCTCTTTGGTTGGCGGCATGGAAAAGTTCTTGTTCGGGGCTGATTACATAATATTCCAACTCACCCATTACTTCGAAAGAATACCCGGTGCGTTGTTTCAACACATTATGCGCTTTGTGCAAAATATATTCCGGCGAACTGGCCAAAGGATTTCCGTCTTTGTCGAAATAAGCACACAAAATATCCAAGGTAGGTATTTGGCTGAAGGGATTCAAAAAAGCCGTTTTGTAACGCGGAACCACGTATAAATCGCTGCTTCCCGCTTCGATAAACGAAAAAAGGCTTGAACCGTCGACACGTTCCCCCATGGATAACACTGTATCCAAATGCTGTAAACTGTTGATGGCAAAATTCAACGATTTCAAACGACCGTCACTACCCGCATAACGCAAATTAACCATTTGAATGTCATTCTCTTTGATATACCGAATGATGTCGTTTTTAGTAAAATCGGCGCTGGGCTTGTCCAGAAACTTCACAAGTAAATTAGGATTTAAATCCGAAAATCGATTCTCCATGATTTTTATATTAAATAATTATTATTGAGTTCATTCCGCAAAAAGCGCACAAACATACACAAAATAATTGATACGGAAATCATTCTTTGCAACGATCATTTTATACCGGCTGTATTGCTTGAAAGGCGGTGTTTTGAATGAAACCATCCATGCACAAAATGCTGCATTTAAATCTGAAAACAGATGACTTTTTTTAGGAACAACAGGGTTGAAAAAATATAAACGGAATTTTTCAAGGCCAACAGGCCATACAGCTTGCCGGGTTTGTTTTCTACATCAAAATATTCGCAAAGAAGCCGTACTTTTGCGTATCAAAAGTCAACAACTTTCGGTAGGGAAGTGTTATTTATTTTCTATATCCAAGATTCAAATTCAAAATAATAATATTGCCATAAAATGCACGACACCATCACAAATCAACCCGACTATATTTTTGAAGTCAGCTGGGAAATCTGTAACAAAGTAGGAGGCATATATAGTGTCATTGCTACCAAAGCTTCCGGAATTCAGCAAGAATTCGGTAACAGTTATATCACGATTGGCCCGGATGTATGGAAAGAAACCAGCCAAAATCCCGATTTTATAGAAGACAAAACCATTTTTAAAACCTGGCGTAAAAAGGCCGAACGTGACGGATTGCCAATCAAAGTGGGGCGTTGGAACATCAAAGAGAGGCCCATTGCCATTTTGGTAGACTTTACCTACTTGTTTCCCCAAAAAGATAAAATTTTTGCAGAGTTTTGGGAGACCTACAAATTGGACAGCATCAGCGGAAACTGGGACTATGTGGAACCGGCACTGTTTGGCTATGCTTCGGGAAAAGTGATCGAAAGTTTCTATGACCACTACATGGTAGGGCAAGACCGTTTTATCGCCCATTTTCACGAATGGATGTCCGGAGCAGGTGTACTCTACTTGCGTAAAAATGTTCCGCAGGCTGCCTGCGTATTTACAACCCATGCCACTGTCGTCGGGCGTTGCATTGCCAGCAACGGATTGCCTTTGTACAGCGAGTTCGAAAATTACAAGGCGGATGATATGGCCATGCAGTTCAATGTGAAAGCAAAACATTCGCTGGAACAGCTTGCCGCTGAGAATAGTGATGCATTTACCACGGTGAGTGAGCTCACCGGACGCGAGTGCAAACAATTCCTGCAACATCCGGCCGATCACATAACACCCAACGGTTTTGATGATGAGCTGATTTTTGAGCCCGAAAATAAAAAACGTACCGAATCTCGAAATCTGCTTTTAAAAGTGGCCCGTGCCGTTTTAAATCAAAACTTGCCGGATGACAGCTTGTTGCTGGTAAACAGCGGCCGTTACGAATTTCGCAACAAAGGGATTGACGTTTTCATTGACTCTCTGGCAAAGCTTAATGAGGACAAACAATTGCAACAAACCGTTGTAGCCTATATTGCAATTCCGGCGCACCATAGCGGTCCTGTTGCCGGATTGCTTGAAAAAATCGACCATCTCGATTTTGATAATCCCTTGACGGGAAAATATCTTACGCACGGACTTTTTGACGGACGGTATGATCAAATTTTGACCCGGCTGAAAGAAAAAAACATCAACAATTCTCCCGAAGAAAAAGTAAAAGTAATTTTTGTTCCCAGTTACTTGAATGGTGACGATGGTATTTTTAATCAAAACTACTACACCCTCCTGCCCGGTTTTGATGTAGCTGTATTTCCTTCGTACTATGAACCATGGGGTTACACGCCGCTGGAAAGCTTAGCGTTTGGGGTTCCTACCATCACCACCACATTGGCAGGGTTCGGCATTTGGATGCAATCCCGTATTAATGTTGAAGACAGCCTGATCGTTCTGGAGCGAAATGATACCGATTACGAATCGGTGGTAGCGGAAATTTCACAAGCCGTTAAACGATTTTTGTCGTTTGACGATGCCCACCGGCAAAGTCTACGGGAAAATGCCGTTAGCCTTTCCAAAAATGCATTGTGGAGTAATTTACTGATAGAATATTTCAAAACTTTTTCCATTGCATTGGAAAAGGTTGAGACACGTTCCGATTTGTTTCGCGACAAGCGCAAACTCGAAATTTTCGAAAATATTATCGGTACCAAGCATACACAGCCTGAATGGCGCAAAGTTTTCATCAAACATTCCTTTCCCAAGACCCTTGACCCGCTTGTAAAATTGACCCGGAACCTTTGGTGGTGCTGGAATTCGGATGTCGTTGAATTGTTTCGTTCCATTAATGAGAAACTATGGGAAGCTTGTGAACAAAATCCTATACGAATGCTTAAGTCCTTGTCATTTAATAAGCTGCAGGAACTTGAGAAAAATGCCGATTTCATGAGCCGTTTGAAAAAGGTATATGACGATTTCACCGCATACATGGACAAATCAGCCGAAAAAAGATCTCCCCGGATTGCCTATTTCAGTATGGAATACGGCTTGCACGATTCGGTGCAGATATTCTCAGGAGGATTGGGCATTTTGGCCGGCGATTATTTGAAAGAAGCCAGTGATTCCAACATGGATATGATCGGCATAGGATTGTTGTACCGGTATGGATATTTTCGCCAGGCCCTTTCTCCTTCGGGTGAGCAGGTGTGCCAGTATTTCCCGCAAGTTTTCAATAATTTACCCATGACTCCTGTGTTACAGGAAAACGGTGAACGGTTGATCCTCACCGTCGCTTTACCCGGACGAAACTTATATGCTCAAGCCTGGCGCGTGTCGGTTGGCAGGATTCCCCTTTACTTATTAGATGCGGATATTGACAAAAATCAGGATGCCGATCGTTTTATTACGCACCAACTCTATGGAGGGGACTTGGAAAACCGTTTTAAACAAGAACTTCTATTGGGTGTTGGCGGAATTCGTATGTTACAGGCGCTGAATATTGAACCCGATTTGTACCACTGTAACGAGGGGCATGCCGCTTTTATCGGCATAGAACGTTTACGGGCCTTTGTCCAGGATGGAAATTTCTCTTTTGAGCAAGCTCTTGAAATTATCCGTTCGTCCTCACTGTTTACGACGCATACGCCGGTTCCTGCCGGGCACGATGCATTTCCTGAAGACATGCTTCGTACTTACATTCCCCATTACGCCGACCGTTTGAATATTTCCTGGGATACTTTTATGAATTTGGGGCGCTATACCGAAAACAAACCCGACGGTAAATTTTCCATGAGCGTATTGGCATCCAAGCTTTCGCAAGAAATTAACGGCGTGAGTAGAATACACGGACAGGTTACCCGCGAAATGTTTTGCGGCATGTACCATGGATTCAGTGAAGAAGAATTACACAATATCGGTTATGTAACCAATGGAGTCCATTTTCCAACCTGGGCGGCGCCAAAATGGAAAGACTTATACAAAGAAGTATTTGGCGAACAGTTTTTGAGTGACCAATCCAATGCAACCTATTGGGAAAAAATTCAAGGTGTAGACGATGGCCGCATTTGGAAGATCCGCCAGGAAATGCGTGCCGAAACCATAAAATACTTCATTTCCCGTTTGCGTTTGGCTATGAGCAGCCGTCAGGAAAGTCCCGCTAATTTGATGAAAGTCATGGATGCCCTGGATAAAAATGCGCTCACCATCGGATTTGCCCGGAGATTTGCCACCTATAAACGAGCTTATTTGTTGTTCAGCAACTTAGACCGCTTGGCAGCCATTGTCAACAATCCCAAACATCCCGTTCAGTTTGTATTTGCCGGAAAGGCACACCCTGCCGATAAAGCAGGTGCCGATATGATTAAACGGATTATCGAAATTTCACGCATGCCTCAATTTACCGGAAAAATACTTTTCCTGGAAAATTACAATATGGAATTAGCCAAAAAATTGGTTCAAGGCGTAGATATCTGGTTAAATACGCCCACACGCCCTTTGGAAGCTTCCGGAACCAGTGGTGAAAAGGCGGTCATGAACGGTGTGGTCAATTTTAGCGTATTGGATGGCTGGTGGGCCGAAGGATATCGTGAAAATGCAGGTTGGGCGCTTCCCGAAGAAAACACCTACCAAGACCAGGGCTTTCAAAATGAATTGGATGCCACCACCATTTACGATATTTTGGAAGATGAAATCGTCCCTACATTCTACGATCGCGGTGAGGACGGAATTCCACATAAATGGGTACAATATGTCAAGAATACCATTTCGGAAATAGCACCGCATTTCACCATGAAGCGCCAGTTAGACGATTACATAAGGAAATTTTACACCCGGCTTTATGACCGTACACGGGTTATCCGTGAAAATAATTATGAAAAAGCACGGAAAATCGCCAAATGGAAACAAAAAATCCTTCATAACTGGGATGCCATTGAAGTAAGCAGTGTGGGATTTACCGATTCAAACCACCATGCGCTGAGTTTGGGAGATATGTTTCATGCTGAAGTGGTTCTCAATCTTTTTGATATCAAACCCGAAGATCTTTGTGTCGAAATGATTGCGGGACATCGTATCAATGACTCTATGAAGAATCCTACTATTATTCATGAGTTGCAATTGGAACATGCCGAAAAAAACCGGGCTGTTTTCGGATTGCACGTTCATACGACCAATGCCGGCGTTTTTGATTTTGCGTTCCGTATCACACCTAAAAACGATCTGCTTCCCCACCGTTTGGATTTCAATTTGGTGAAATGGGCGTAAAATGGACTATTTGGCAATGACATTGGAAATAACTTCCGGAAAATAGGCATATTCCAAAGCATGAACTTTTTGAGCCAAAGAGGTTGGCGTTTCATTCGCTTCAAGGAAGCATTTTGCTTGAAAAATAATTTGCCCCTCGTCGTAATGTTCATTTACATAATGGATGGTGATTCCGCTTTCCCTTTCACGATGAGCAATGACGGCCTCGTGAACTTTGTGCCCGTACATTCCCTTGCCTCCGTATTTCGGCAGTAAAGCCGGGTGTATGTTGATGATTTTATTCGGATAAGCACGGATTAAATCATCCGGAATCAACCACAAAAAACCTGCTAAAACGATCCATTCAACCCCTTTTGAGTTCAAATCCGCCAGTATTTTTTCGGTCAAATAAAAATCATTTTTAGTAAAAATAACGGCGGGAATTTTTAGCTGTTCGGCCCTTTTTAACACAAAAGCATCCGGCCGGTTGCAATAAAGCGACGCAATTTCCACCCCGCCATAAACCTGAAAATATTCGGCAATTCGCTGCATATTACTCCCACTTCCCGAAGCAAAAACAGCAATGCGTGCAGGAGGTTTTGATGTACGATCTTTTGAAATCATTTCATCCTAAAAAATTAAATGGACTCATTTTCAACAGGCAAAGAACGTGAATTTTAGAAAAATCCGCTCTTTTCATGTATTTTTTGTGCTTTGTTAACAATTTTTGTCTGTGTTTTATGTGTTGATTGTCAGATAGATGTGTTCGTTTTAACAAAAACTTGGGAATAAATTTTGGTTAATCTTCCGAAAAGTTATTTCTTTGCACCCTCAAATCAATAAAAAACCGAAACAATATGTCGGACATTTCAACAAGAGTAAAAGCTATTATCGTTGATAAGCTTGGTGTAGATGAAAAAGATGTTACACCCGAAGCAAGTTTCACTAATGATCTTGGTGCAGATTCTTTAGACACCGTTGAGTTGATTATGGAATTCGAAAAAGAATTCAATATTGCAATTCCTGACGATCAAGCTGAAAAGATTGGTACTGTAGGGAAAGCAATTGCTTACATCGAAAGCAACGCAAAATAATTAAATCTCATTTGATGAAATTAAGGCGAGTAGTTGTTACGGGCCTTGGCGCACTAACTCCGGTTGGCAATACTGTTTCGGAAACATGGAACGGTTTGATAAGCGGAGTTAGTGGAGCTGGTCCTATTACGCATTTCGATGCGTCGAAGTTTAAAACACAATTTGCTTGTGAAGTAAAAGGATTCGATCCCCTCAACTTTTTTGATCGCAAAGAAGCCCGTAAGTACGATCCTTTTACCCATTACGGAATTGTTGCGGCCGATCAGGCTGTTGCAGATTCTAAATTGGATGTTGAAAAAGTCGATTTGGATCGTGTGGGTGTTATTTGGGCATCCGGTATTGGCGGTTTAACCACTTTTTCGGAAGAAATAGCAAATTTTGCCAAAGGAGACGGTACTCCAAGGTATACTCCTTTTTTAATTCCCAAAATGATTGCAGACATTGCCGCCGGCCATATTTCAATAAAATACGGATTCCGGGGGCCTAATTTTGCAACGATTTCAGCTTGTGCTTCCTCATCCCATGCATTGATTGATGCATTGAATTATATCCGTTGGGGAAAAGCCGATGTATTTGTATGCGGAGGATCCGAATCGGCGATTAACGAAGCTGGAGTTGGTGGGTTCAATTCGATGCAGGCTCTTTCCACACGCAACGATGATCCCAAAACAGCTTCGCGGCCTTTTGATAAGGATCGTGACGGTTTTGTGATTGGAGAAGGCGGAGTCGCTTTGGTTTTTGAAGAATTGGAACATGCAATTGCCCGTGGCGCAACGATCTATGCTGAAGTTGCCGGAGGAGGAATGAGCGCAGATGCGTATCATATGACTGCTCCGCACCCGGATGGTTTGGGCGCTCGCAATTCCATGCGATATGCTTTGGAAGATGCCGGAATGGATCTTACAGATATCAGCCATATCAATACCCACGGTACATCGACTCCACTTGGCGATATTGCCGAAATTAAGGCAATTACCACCCTGTTTGGAGATCACGTCAAAAACATTGCCGTGAATTCAACCAAATCCATGACAGGCCACTTATTGGGTGCTGCCGGAGCATTGGAAGCCATTGCTTCCATTTTGGCTGTTCAAAATGACATCGTGCCTCCAACCATCAACCATTTTACCGACGACGAAGAAATCGTGGATCAAAATGTAAAAATTGTGTTTAATACGGCGCAAAAACACACGGTAAATGCTGCCTTAAGTAATACATTTGGTTTTGGTGGGCATAACGCAACGCTTATTTTTAAGAAATTTGTTAAATAAACGATTCCCTTTCGCTTTAATTAACGGCTTAAGAAGAGAAGCGCACTTAAGTAATAAAAGAATTTATAGAGCTATAAAAAATATTTTCGGGATCCGTCCCGGAAATATTTTTTTATATGAGCTTGCGTTTCGTCACCGCTCGGTGCCAAAACGGGTAGTAAACGGCTCAAAAATGAGCAATGAACGCTTGGAATACTTGGGAGATTCCGTCTTGAATACGATCGTTGCCGATTATCTTTTCAAAAAATTTCCATTAAAAAACGAGGGATTTCTGACCGAGATGCGTTCACGGATTGTGAGTAGAGAATCCTTGAATAAACTTTCACAAAAACTAGGTTTAGACAAATTAATTCAGATTGGAGCCGAAAATACAACCCATTTCCACTCGGTAAAAGGGGATGCCTTTGAGGCAATTGTGGGAGCCATATATTTGGATAAAGGGTATGAGCAGACAAAGAAAATTGTGATCGGTAAAATCATTCAGCTTCATTTTGATCTGAATGGTTTGGCTCTTGCCAATACAAATTATAAAAGCCGTCTGATTGAATGGTCGCAACGTGAAAAAAAGGCCGTAAATTTTAGGGTTGTTAAAGGCCGGGAAGCAAAAGGCTTTCATCAACAATACGAAGTAGAAGCTTGTATTGAGGAGGATGTCTATGGAACAGGATATGGTCAATCCATAAAAGCGGCTGAACAAGATGCCGCCATGCGCGCACTTCTTAAATTGGAAGAAGCGAATTACAGTACCGAACCCACGGATATCTCAGAACAATTTACGGACGGACACGCGTAATTGGACCAAAACATTTAATTCTTGATCAATTTCAAGCGGATGCCGTTTGTCCGGATAAAATAAATTCCTTTAGGCCAGTTTGTTATGGAAATATGTGCAATGGTTTGTTTTCCGAAGTCCTGAACAAAAACGAGTTCTCCCGTAAGCGTTACGATCTCTAACTTCCCAATCGAAGATTTCCCGGATTCGACCGTCAATTCCCCTGTCGTTGGATTCGGATACAATTTAAATGAAGCAAGTTTATTGTCCGGCAATCCTACCGTATTTTTAAACGTTGCAACAATGGTGTGGCTTGTCATGATGTTGAAAAAGATGTAATTACCATTAGCGACAGCAGTTGAATCATTTACGCCGTCGACCAAAATCGAGTTGATTTCATAATTTGCATCCGGAATAATGGTGTATGTCATGTTTGTCCCCTCATCCAGCAGCGTATCGCCCGAAGGCAAAATAGTGCCGTTACCACCTGCAACACTTGAAAAAATGGTATGTTTAAGGTGCTCAAATTCAACAAAAATCGTGTGGTTTGCTGAAACATTGGAAAATGTATAACTCAGAATTGCATCGGGTTCGTATACTCCATCTACCCACACGAGGAAAACACTATAATGCTCATCCGGTAGAAACAGGAACGTTTGCGAACCTCCGGCATCTACACTTACATTACCGCTTGGAGAAATGCTTCCGTTGGGGCCGGAAGTTGCAACAATCGTAAATTGAGCTGTTTCAAATGAGACGGACAACGTATGGTTTGCAGTAACTTGAGTAAAAGTATAACTTCCGCTGGCAATAGCCTCCGGTTGAGGAATGCCGTCCGCCAATACCTCAGCAATCCGGTATCCTGCCTCAGGTGTAAAGGTAAATGTTTGGTTATTGGCATAGGTTACCGTTATATTTCCCGAAGGGGTAATGCTTCCGTTTCCTATTGCCGAAGCGGTAATTACCGGGTTTATGGTGAATGCGCCGTTGATATAGCTAAAATCGTAGTTTGTCGCCACCGCACCCCCTGCACGGATGCTATCGGGGTAAATACCCGGTGCAGTAGCAGAAGTAATTCCCGGAGCTAGTTCCACCAAAGGTTGCTGAATCAATACGCTTCGTGTTTCGCCATTCACAAAACCGGTAATGCTGTCTTGTCCGACAAATGTTTCAGGATTAAAACCGTATGATACGGAAGTGTCTTTTGCTGTAACTACCAATTGTGCTTTGGTGATTTTTACCGTATCACTATTTACGGATCCGCATGAATTTGTGACCACCACATAATAGGCCCCCACTTCACGAACGGAGTAATTTGTGCCTGTTTGGCTCTCTAGTGAATTTCCATCCTTATACCATTGATAACTCGGATTGGTTGCAGTAACCATTACCGACAATACGGGAACCGAGCCATACATTCCTCCGGAGGGTTGAACAGTAATGTTTACCGGACGATTCACTTTGTAATTTAGCGTAAGGAACGATGTACCAACACAACCTGTAGTCCGGTTCAATGCCCGTACATATACGGTGGAATCGCCGTCCGGATTGACGGAATAACTTTCCGGCGTGGCAATCAGCTTTGTAAACAAGGAATCTTGAGAAAATTGCAAAGAGTCATCCGATTGATCTGTTGTAATGCCAAAAACAGGTATCAAATCAAGACCTACGGGTGAATTCGAACAAGTGGAATCACTGGTTTTTACGGATGTAAGAACAGGTAAATCGTTTATGATTAAATTTAATATAAAAATACTATCACAACCATTTGTGGTTTGCAGGCTATCGGTATAAATTCCCACTGCCGTTAAGGTTTGCGTCCGCCACAAATAGCTATCTCCTTGGCAAATAGCGGCACTGGAAGAATCTTTGTACACCGGATTGACAATTAAATTCAAAATGAAAATGCTGTCACAACCATTTATAGTTTGTAGGCTATCGGTATAAATTCCCGCTGCCGTTAAGGTTTGCGTCCGCCACAAATAGCTATCTCCTTGGCAAATAGCGGCACTAGAGGAATCTTTATATACCGGATTTACAATCAAATTCAAAATAAAAATACTGTCACAGCCATTTATGGTTTGCAGGCTATCGGTATAAATTCCCGCTACCGTTAAGGTTTGCGCTCTCCATAAGTAGCTGTCACCTTGGCAAATAGCTGCACCAGAGGAGTCTTTATACACCGGATTTACGATCAAATTCAAAATAAAAATACTGTCGCAACCATTTATAGTTTGCAGGCTGTCGGTGTAAATTCCTGCTTCTGCTAAGGTTTTTGTCCGCCACAAATAGTTATCACCTTGGCAAATAGCAGCATTGGAAGAGTCCTTGTGGGTTGGAAAGACCGTGATGCTGACAGAATCACTCATTCGCGAACAAGTGGCATCATCGGTTGCAACGAATACCGAATATTTTCCCGTATCTGAAAGCTGTATGTCATTAAAAACGAGAATACTATCCGTTTCATTGGAAATGACAATTCCATTTTTGTACCATTGATAACTATTGATACCGTTCCCGGCAGGCAAAGTAACTTTTGGGACAATTGTAATTGAACTACCCATACATGCCGTATCATCGGGTGTTATCGCAAAGCCGATTTGTGTGCCTTCCACTCCGTCGTAAGCGCCGACTGACGGCGGATCCTTGCGTAAGACACCACGTTGATCGTACTTTGCCGCATCGATAGACAACAAAGCCGTATCGCCCGCGTGGACGGCTGGATTTTCGCAAACGTCAAGCAAGGCTTGTGTTTCCCCCCAACCACCATTGTCTGCTAATGTTCCTAAGGAAACGGGAATGGGTAAGGGCTGAGCATCTTGAAAACTACGGATATACTTTGTATTCCCTACAATCGAATATTGGAAAAGTAATGTATCTACCGGGAAATTTCCTGTAAAATCAAGATCAATGTGGTTATTTACAATCAAGCTGTTGTTAAAATGGAAATGCATAAATCCGTCAGCTTCATTATTCAGCCGGATTCCCCGGTCGGTATTGTTGGTGATGGTCGTACTGACAATTGCTACCCGGACATCCTGCGATGTCGGATTTTCTGCAAAAACTCCGCTACGGGTATTTCCTGTAATGGTTGAATTACGGATTCCGATATCACCACCCCAGGACACAATCCCATCGCTGGAGTTTTGGGTAACCGTAGAATTTAATAAAGCAAAATCACCCCATGCAAACAAAGCCCCTCCAAAACCAATTAGTGAGGTGTTGTTCCGAATGACGATACTGTCGAGGATGGTTCGTGTGTTGCCGTTAAAGTAGGCTCCGGCTCCGTAATCAGCATTATTGTTTTCCAGCACGACTTGTGATACGTTTACAAAACTCCCACCACCCATATCATAAATTCCACCACCGTTTTGATCAATACCTTGCCCGTCTGCATTCCCATCCGAAATAAAAAGTCCTTTGAGGGTTGCATTGATCCCGTTTCCGATAAGAATTACATGATAACTGTTGTTTGCGGCATCGTTGTCATTTTGGATTTCACCGCTCAAACGAGTCACTTGATTTTTAGGGTCGTAGGCGGTTAAATCGCTGCCGGTGCTTACTTTGCTATAACCTCCGGAAAATTCTATATCCTGCTTGTTTAATTCAAAGGAATGACTTCGAGAAGAAGCAGAGTCATCACAACCTTCGAAATATGGGATATAAGTCCCTTCTGCCAAAAAAATTTTTACTCCTTCAACGGGATAAGTACTTTGCAGATATTCTCCCAACAGATGTCCGTCAAAAGCATTATCCCACGAAGACCCATTGGCAATCCCCGAAGGTTCTGTTTTTACAAACAAGGTATCACTGGAGGGCGTTGATGAGGGAGAGTTCGGAGCTACGGTAAATGGCTCGGATAATGGGAATTCCAAATCAGCTACATCTTTCAGCAGAATGGTATACGTACCACCCGGTAATTTTCGATTAAAATGCAAGGCCGAATTTCCACTTTGGGTAACCGAATCAACGGAAAAAATAGGAGAATAGGTGTTCCCTCCATCCAAGCTGTATTGGAACGGAGGCAAACCTGCGCCTGCTTCAAAACTCACCTTGACACTGTCGGATAAACAAAGGGGTAAAACCGTGCGGATATTTGAAACAAGAGTATCATCCAACGCTGCTATCGAAGCAAATGAAGTTAACCGATCATTTAGATCTGCTTTTGGCATCGAGTAAATTGGCAATAAAAACAGGGAAAAAATTCCCCCGCCGGCAATTATCCGGCGAATCCATGGGTACACATTGGGTAGTATTTTTCTCATTGTTATGCCTTTTTTTATGCTTTACCTTGGGGTGATATTTATCCTGTTATAGATATTAATCTACCAACAATTGAGAGATAATTTGGTTTGCTTTGTTTGAATGTCGACGAAATATGGGATCACTTTATCGCAATACAAGATCATTTCGAACCGAATTCAAATTTTTTTTGGTTTGGATTCTTAAAATAACCGGAACAGACTATAAAAATTTCAGGGGAATAATTCCTGGAAATAGTGGATCTTTTGTACGATAGGTTGGCCAAGCAAAAAAGGCTGCCTAAAACGAGGCAGCCTTTTGTATCATCAAACGAAATGAATGAAAATATTAGGGTTTAAAAGTAATTCCTACGGAAATTGGACGCAAATCAGGCCCTGCTCCGTCTTCAAATACCGATGTAATTTGGTAAAATGCCGTGACCCCAAACCATTTGTAACCCAATGTAAGGAAGGGGCCGTAATGCATATTCGAAACATATTGCAACTTCGAATATTTTTGCTTGATTTGTTCGCCGGTTTTCAAAAAGTTGTCGGAGGGGTGGTAATTCGTTCCTTTATATTTCCAGGTTTCATTAAGCGTCCAGCCTACTTTAAAACCCAGTGTAGCATGGTATTTTTGTTTTGATTTCAACATAAAGCCAAAAGGAATATCAAAATAAGTGAGCGCCAATTTACTTTTCTTAACGTCCATAGAAACCCCATCAACTTTCGAAGGAGCCGGATAAAAATAAGATTGTTTTGCAACGGTATCTACACCCATCAACGCATTGTGGTAAAAATTGTGAACTCCGATTCCGGCTCCGATGAAGAATGAAATTCGTTCTTTTCGATCCATTGGGAAACGGTATAAAGCATAAATATCTACACCTTGGTTGATTCCACGGGGAGAGATAGAATCTGGAACGTTTTGCCAAAAGTCATTATTAAAAGTAAGGCTAAAACTTAAGCGGCTACCGACACTCTCGAAAGACGGGGCTTGTGCGAATAGCCCAAAAGAAAGAAATACGAAAAAGAAAGAAATACAAAAACGTTTCATAAAAAATGAATTTAGTGAAAAGCAAAAGTACATGTTTTTTTATTTTAGGATGTGGGCCTAAAATGAATAATTTCAACGAAAATCACGAACTTCTGCGATTTTTATCTTGTTGAAGACAATTTCCTTTTTGGATTGTTGTATTATCCAACCTTGTGACTGAGAAAAAAATATTCCTTATTGAATACTATAAGTTAAATTTTCCTGTTAACAATAATTGATATAAAATAGTAGCAAACTTTTTATCTACAAAAATTTAAAAATAAACAGATGAAAAAATTGACGGTTATCGGAGCGGGCAATGTTGGGGCAACAGTAGCAAATGTGTCGGCACACAAAGATTTGGCAAAAGAAATAATACTTTTGGATATTAAAGAAGGTGTAGCCGAGGGGAAAGCGTTGGATATTTGGCAAACATCAGCAATTAACAATTATCATAGCCGCACAATCGGCGTAACCAATGATTATGCCCGGACTGCCGGTTCGGAAGTTGTTGTCATTACTTCGGGCTTACCTCGAAAGCCGGGAATGAGCCGTGATGATTTGATTAAAACCAATGCTCTCATTGTGAAGGACGTAACGGAAAATGTATTAAAATATTCGCCGGATGCCATCATCATCGTGGTTTCGAATCCTTTGGATGTCATGACATATTGCGCTTACAAAGTAGCGCAAAAAAACGACCGGAAGATTATGGGTATGGCCGGGATTTTGGATACGGCGCGGTACAAGGCTTTTCTGGCCGAAGCCATTGATTGTTCGCCCAATGATATTACGGCCATGTTGCTTGGAGGACACGGCGACACCATGGTTCCTCTTCCACGTTATACGTCCGTTGGCGGGATACCGGTTACCGAACTTCTTCCCTATGAAACCCTGGAAAAAATTGTGGAACGAACCCGCAAGGGAGGAGGCGAGCTTGTCAATTTGATGGGAACATCAGCATGGTATGCTCCGGGAGCTGCTGCTGCCCAAATGGTGGAAGCCATTGCATTTGACCAAAAACGTATTGCGCCCATTTGTGCCAGACTTAATGGTGAATACGGATTTCATGATTTATTTCTGGGAGTTCCGGCTAAATTAGGAGCAAACGGAATTGAAGAGATTATAGAACTAAAACTCAATTCCTTTGAAACAAAATTGTTGCAAGAATCATCTGTGCACGTAAAAGAAGTGATGGATGCATTGGATGAAATGAAACTGTTTTAAGAACAGGGAAATAAAATAACAAAAAAAACAGGCTGCCGAATGAAATCATTCAGGCAGCCTGTTCCATTTTTGGGAAATCGCAAAAAATTCGATTCTCCTTTAAATAATGCGCGTTAAGAAGCTTAGTTCTTTTGTTCCGCTTTTGTTTCGGTAGCTTTTGCTTTTTCTTTGCAGCAACCGGCTTTTTGTTCGGTTGAACAAGCTTTACCGCTTGTAGATGTGGCAGAAGCTTCGGTTTTTTTATCTTTGCAGCAGGCTTTTCCTTGTTCACCGGTGCAAGCTTTTCCGTTTGCGGCAGTAGTTTTTCCGTCTTTCGAGCAGCATGACTTTCCGTCAGCTGTGGTAGTTTTTCCATCTTTTGTGCAAACTGTTTTCCCATCGGCTGTGGTAGCTTTTCCATCTTTTGAGCAGCACGATTTCTCGGTTTTTGCTTTTTCAGTCTTTTCGGCTTTTTGTGCTGAAGCCGTGTTTACGGTTAATGCAAATGCAAGAACAACCGTGAATAAAACAAGAATTTTTTTCATAAGAAATTAAATTTAATATAGTTCGTGAAAAAGTATTGAATTGCAAATGTAAAATTAAAAAATGAATGCTCGAAAGATAAATTTGTTAATACAGTGTTAATCTGAAAATTAGATTAACTTTTTTTAGTAGTTGCAATCCGGCTGATCCCCCCCTTTACTTTCTCGTTTAATTTTACCATTATGTTGGCACTCAATGGTAAAAATAAATCCACCCGGCTTCCAAATTTAATAAATCCCAATTCGTTATTTTGAGTGACCTGTTCGTTTTCTTTTGCATAAGAAACAATCCGGCGGGCTACGGCTCCTGCTATTTGTCGTACCAAAACCGTGCCAAATTCGGGGTTATCAATGACAATGGTATTGCGCTCATTGAGTAAAGAAGATTTGGGATGCCAGGCAACCCAATATTTCCCCGGCCAATATTTGATATAAACCAAGTTTCCCGAAAGAGGGTAACGATTTACATGCACGTTATTCGGCGACATGAAGATGGAAACCTGAATCCGCTTTCCCTTAAAATACTCCTTTTCTTCCACCTCTTGAATGATCACAACCGTTCCGTCGGCCGGAGCAACCACGGCATTAGCATCTACTGTCATATCCCGTTTTGGAATTCTGAAAAACCGGATCACAAATACCAAAAAGACAAGCAAGCCCGCATAAATTAAATAGTGTAGGATACTTTGATGGCTGGAAATCAAATTCACGATCAAAGCAACCAACGCAACCAATAGTACCGTGTTGCGGATAATTTTATAACCTTCTTTGTGAATGGTAAATTTTGTCATCGGCAGAATTAATGAATCAATAAGAGATAGGTAAAAACAAAAGGAGCAGCAAGCAAGGCCGCATCAAAACGATCTAAAATTCCCCCGTGTCCGGGCAGGATATTTCCCGAGTCTTTCACCCTTACACTGCGTTTTAACATGGATTCCACCAAGTCGCCCAAGGTCCCGAAAACAACTGTAACAAGTGCAAAACCAAGCCATTGTAAAAGGGTAAATTCTGAAAAATAAAGGGAACAAATCCAGGCGGCAACCAAGGAAATCAACAAACCGCCCAAACTTCCTTCCCATGATTTTTTGGGTGAGAGTCTTTCAAACAATCGATGTTTGCCGATTAACGAACCTACACAATAGGCGGCTGTGTCGTTTGTCCATAAAATGATAAAAAAGGCCAGCAAGATATTTTGTTTTTCCCGGTCTATACTAAAAAGAGAAAGGAGCAACATGGGCAAAACCACATAGACGATTCCCAAAACTGTACTAGCGATATTTTGAAAAGGATTTTTTTTATTCCGGAATAGTTCGAACACAAATAGTGCGAAAAGAGCTGGGATAAGGAATGAAATATAAACAGAACCAGTTGGATTGCAGAAGGATAAATGAAGAAGAATGTACGCAAAGATTCCCAATAAGGTGGAAACAATTTTATGCGGTTGTGTTGTTTCGGTTGTAAGGAGGGTAAAAAACTCCCAAAGGCCGATCAAAGTGAAAATTCCGAATAAAACGACAAATGGGAGGGTACCCGCTAAAATGGAGCCGATCACAGCCCCTACAAATACAATTCCGGTAATCGTTCTAGTAATTAAATTTTTCATTTTGAAATTTGATTACAAGTTGGCGGGCTTCAAAAGCTTGATCCGTTGGAACAAAAATTTCGATTTCACCCGTTAAATAAGCCGAATCCCGCTTGTTCATACTAACACATTCGATTTCATTTTCAGCTAAAATTTCTTTAATAATTTCAGCCTCGTACAATTCGGGGGTTGAATAAACACTGACCCAATCTGTCGCCATTATTTTAACCTTCAACTAAAAAGACAATCAATTCTTTCGGCCCATGTGCGCCCATGACTAAAGTTTTTTCGATATCAGCCGTACGGCTGGGACCGGTGATAAACGTCATTAAAGAAGGCAATTGCGAACCGTATTTTTGGGCAATCCATGCAAAAGCATCTTTCAAATCGGAAACTACCTGCGAAACACGTGCAATCACAACATGCGTTTCTGCAAAAAAGCTCAACCGGCGTCCCGATGGTTGTTTCGACGAAACCAAAACGCTTCCCAGGCGGGCAACGAGGCATTCGCAGCCGGTAATCCCTATTTTTAATTCGGCAAAACTGTTTTCACCGGAAAAAAAAGCAATTCCGGCGCTAGTAAGAAGCTCCTGATATTCCGGTTCCAAACAAAAAATATCATCCCAATGATTCGTTACAGACAAGGTCAATAAACTGTCGATTAATGCATTGCGATTTTCGCAGTAAATAAATTTTCCGCCGGACTGAATCAGTTCCTGCGCAAAACTGAGCTCTGGCAAATCCTGCAATTCTTTGTAAATGGGAGAATCGAAATCAACGGTTGCCAATGAACTTGTAGAAACATTGACAAGCGCATTCCGGATATTTTTCAGCACTTTTTCCCTTGAAGTACTTTCTTCCATGTTATTTCGAAATGTTAAAGACTGTCCCTTGCCCTCTCGGATTTTCAGAGCTGTATTGAAAAATAAATGCTAAAATGCAAACCAAAAACTTTTCAAAAAATAAAATATGAAATCTTTAAATCGGCTAAAACGCTTAACCAACGTTGGTTTACTTGATTTTATTTCTACTAAAATTAAATTTCCGTTTTTTCAGCTTTATCATCTGCTTGCGGCTGTGCGGCTTCCGGTAACGCTTTCTCGTCCCCGTTAAATTCTTCATGTTTGGGTTCGTCAAACGGACGTTTTCCAAAAATATGTTCCAAATCCTCGCGGAAAATAACTTCCTTTTGCAAAAGGATATTTGCCAGCTGATCCAACTTTTCACGATTCTCGATCAAAATTTGCTTAGCAAGCTGGTAAGCCTTTTCAACCAAATTACTGATTTCAGTATCAATGACTTCCAAAGTTTTTTCACTGAAAGGTTTGGTTAACGTATACTCGCTTTGCCCGGTCGAATCGTAATAACTGATATTCCCTATTTTTTCGTTTAACCCGTAAAAAGCGACCATGGCATAAGCTTGTTTGGTAACTTTTTCCAAATCATTCAGTGCGCCGGTCGATATTTTTCCGAAAACCACTTCCTCTGAAGCCCGACCTCCAAGCGTTGCCACCATTTCGTGGAACATTTGTTCCTGGGTTGTAATTTGGCGTTCTTCGGGCAAATACCAAGCAGCTCCCAATGCTTTTCCACGGGGAACAATGGTAACTTTTACCAACGGATGCGCATATTCCAACATCCAGCTTACCGAAGCATGCCCTGCTTCGTGATAAGCAATTACTTTCTTTTCATGGGGGGAAATGATTTTATTCCGTTTTTCCAAGCCGCCCACAATCCGGTCGATGGCATCCAGAAAATCTTGTTTGTCAATCTGCCCCTTGCTTTTACGGGCCGCAATCAAAGCCGCTTCGTTACATACGTTTGCAATATCCGCTCCCGAAAAACCCGGTGTTTGTTTTGAAAGGAATTCCGTATTAACATCCTTCCCTAGTTTCAAACCGCGCATATGAACCATAAAAATTTCCTTGCGCTCCTCCAAATCCGGTAATTCCACATAAATCTGGCGGTCGAAACGTCCGGCCCGCAACAACGCCTTATCCAAAACATCTGCCCGGTTAGTGGCCGCCAAAATGATAACTCCCGCATTGGTTTGAAAACCATCCATCTCGGTGAGCAGTTGGTTCAAGGTGTTTTCACGTTCGTCGTTGGCTCCGGTCATGGGATTTTTGCCACGCGCCCGGCCAATGGCATCAATTTCATCGATAAAAATAATGCAAGGCGCTTTTTCCTTGGCTTGTTTGAAAAGGTCGCGAACCCGTGAAGCGCCCACACCGACAAACATTTCCACAAAATCCGACCCGCTCATGGTAAAAAACGGAACCCTTGCTTCTCCTGCTACCGCTTTTGCCAATAGTGTTTTTCCCGTCCCGGGAGGGCCTACAAGTAAAGCACCTTTGGGAATCTTTCCGCCCAAGTTGGTGTACTTTTTCGGATTTTTCAGGAAATCGACGATTTCCATAATTTCGACTTTTGCCTCGGCCAATCCGGCGACATCATTAAAGTTAGTGGTTACCGTTGTACTGTCTTTGTCGTACAGTTGTGCTTTAGACCGTCCGATGTTGAAGATTTGTCCCGGTCCTCCGCCTGCTCCGCGTGACATAGAGCGCATCAGAAAAATCATAACACCCACAAACAACAAAGGAAGAAACAGCCAACTTAACAATTCACCACCCCAGTTTTTGCGTGTAATGTATTCGATATAAATAGGGTTGGATAGATCTTGTTGGGCCTCTTTGAAGTCTTTTTCGAAATTCTCGATCGATCCGATTTCGTAAGTATATTGTGGCTCGGAACCTTTCAATGCGTTGGATGGGCGAACCTCCTTAAATTTGGGAAGGTTCAGTTTGTCTTTCCGGATATAAATTTCCGCTTCTTTATGGTTGACCACCAAAACCTTTTCGACTTCTTCACTTTTGAGCATGTTTTGGAATTCTCCCCAGCCAACTGGTTTGGTTGTCGAATTGGAGTTCAGAAACCAAATGCCTAAAAACACAAGAGCCAAGATACCGTAAATCCAATAAAAATTGAATTTTACTTTAGGCGGCGGCGTAGGCAGCCCATTGTTCGGCTTGCGGTTGGGAGTTTGATTTGGGGTTGTATTTTTATTTGTATCAGCCATTTAAACGATTGTACTATTCGGGTAAAACATTTTATTCGTTATGCCAACACTTCCACACGGTCGGCATCAGCCCAAAGGGCTTCTAATTGATAAAATTCGCGTGTTTCATCGATAAAAATATGAACCACTACATCGAAATAATCCAAAATAACCCATTCACAATTTTCAAAGCCTTCGCGGTATTTAGGCAAAATGCCGATGGCTTTTTTTACTTCCATTTCAACCGAATCGGCAATAGCCACCAACTGGGCCTTATTGGTTGCATGGCAAATGACAAAATAATCAGTAATCGAATTCGGAATTTTTCCGATGTTTAGTTTTACGATGTCAACAGCTTTTTTTTCGCGCATTCCGTTGATCACAATGTCTGCCAACATACCTGAGATGGATTCAATACTTTTTTTACTTCTCGCCATTGCAAATGATTTGAACCTGCAAAGGTACGCATTTCCATATATGGAACCCAAATTTCTATAAATGAGTTCGCTAAAAAAACAGAAATTTCATTGGGTTGTTGCTATCATGAACAGACAGTTTTAAAAAAATGCAAAAAAGCCGGAAAATCAAAATAGGAAAAACATGTCAAAATAAATTCGCGCAACAAAAAAGTCGTTACCTTTACAGGTTCGAATGAGCCATCACCCGTTGTTTTTGATTAGTTCCAATAAGTATGCTATTTATCAAACTCTTTATTGAAAGTTTCCGCTTTGCCCTCAATGCCATTGTGGTGAATAAAGTGCGTACTTTCTTGTCGTTGTTGGGAATTACCATTGGTATTTTTTCCGTTATTTCGGTGTTTACGGTTTTCGATAGCATTGAACGGCAAATACACAGCAGTATCGAATCGCTGGGCAATAACGTGCTTTTCATTGAAAAATGGCCTTGGTCAATGGGAGGAGGCGAGTACCCCTGGTGGAAATATATGAAACGCCCTGAGCCACGCTACAGTGAAATGGAAGAGGTGGCGTACCGCAGCCATTTGGCTGATGGAGTTACATACTATGTCGCCTCAAGTAGAAATGTGAAGTATAACGGGAAAACATACGAAAATTCGGATGTAATCGGTGTTTCTCATGAATACGATGCTGTGATGTCGCTGAACATTGGAGAAGGCCGTTATTTTTCGCAATTGGAATCACAAAACGGGAAAGCCGTGGCCATAATTGGAAGCACCATTGCGGAAGAATTATTTGGGGCATTGGATCCGGTGGGAAGCAAAATCCTTTTATTCGGACAACGGGCAGAAATCATTGGTGTATTTAAGAAGGAAGGTAATAAGTTCGGAGGTTCAACCGATACTTGGGTTATGGTTCCGGTAAACTTTGCACGGAATTTTCTGGATCTCAATGCCGATAACATTGGATCTGCCATCATTGTCCGCGCCAAAGAGGGGGTTGCAAACGACGATTTGCATGATGAACTTACCGGGGTGATGCGTTCCATCCGGAAACTGAAGCCCACGGTCGAAGACGATTTTGCCATTAATGAAATGAGCATTATCACGCAAGGTTTTGATAAAGTATTTGGTGTAATCAGCTTGGTAGGGTGGGTTATTGGCGGATTTTCATTGCTTGTGGGCGGATTTGGAATCGCAAACATCATGTTTGTTTCGGTAAAAGAACGTACGGCGCAAATAGGAATCCAAAAATCGTTGGGAGCTAAAAATTATTTTATCCTCCTTCAATTTTTGTTCGAAGCCATGTTTTTAGCCGTTTTGGGAGGTGCGCTCGGATTGTTGATTATTTATGGAGGGAGTGTGTTGGTTACCCATTTATTTGACTTCCCCATCGTACTATCGCTTCGAAATATTACGATCGGACTAACGGTTTCGGCGGGTATCGGATTGGTTTCAGGATTATTTCCTGCCTGGTCGGCATCACGACTGGATCCTGTAGAAGCCATGCGAAGCACTTTTTAATGAAAAAAGTTGCATTGCTGATTAGATTAATTACATTTGCCTCCTGACAAACAAAGTATTTTTATGGACAAACGGTGGGTTTTAAAAAAGGCGGTCGACAAACAAGTTGTAAATGAACTTGCCGTTGCTTTGGGGATTGATACCACCCTTGCCCAACTGCTTGTTCAAAGGGGGGTTACCTCTTTTGATGAAGCCAAAGATTTTTTTCGTCCCGATTTGTCGCAACTTCATGATCCTTTCCTGCTGAAGGATATGGATTTGGCCGTTGACCGGCTTCAGGAAGCGCTTCAAAACAAGGAAAAAGTTCTTATTTACGGAGATTATGATGTAGACGGTACTACGGCAGTTTCGTTGCTTTATACTTTTTTGAAAGAGCAGGGCTTTGCGAACCTCGATTTTTATATTCCCGACCGTTACAGTGAAGGTTATGGGGTTTCGGCACAAGGCGTTGATTTTGCAGTTGAAAATGACTTCAAACTTGTAATAGCGCTGGATTGTGGAATTAAAGCTGTTGAAAAAATTGCCGATGCAAAAAAACGGGGCGTCGACTTTATTGTTTGCGACCACCACCGGCCGGGAGATGGATTACCAGGTGCGGTGGCCGTTTTAGACCCCAAAAGAGCCGATTCGGAATATCCTTTTAACGAGCTTTCGGGATGCGGAGTCGGATTTAAATTAATCCAAGCCTATTCTCAAAAAAAAGAAATTCCTTTCGAGTCGCTACGTAAGTACCTCGATTTGGTCACCATTAGCATTGCTTCCGATATTGTTTCCATTTCCGGCGAGAACCGTATTTTGGCCTATTATGGCTTGAGATTGATCAACTCGAATCCCCGTCCGGGCATTGAAGCCATATTGAAGGTGGCTAATTTGCACCGGATCGAAAATGGGTTGGAAGGTAAAACTTCTGTTTTTTCGAAAGAATTAACCATATCGGATCTGGTTTTTGTGTTGGGTCCGCGGATTAATGCGGCCGGCCGTATTGAAAGTGGCCGGAATTCGGTTCTGTTATTAACCAGCGAAACGTTGGAAGATGCCCTGCTCATTGCTCAGCAAATAGACGATTTCAATACACAACGCCGCGATTTGGACACCAGCATCACCCAACAAGCTTTGGATATTGTAGCTACCGACGAACGCCTTCAAAAATCCTACAGTACGGTCGTCTACAATCCGAACTGGCACAAAGGCGTAATCGGTATTGTTGCTTCGAGGCTTGCTGAAAGCTATTATCGTCCGACCATTGTCCTTACGGAAAGCAACGGGCTGATTACCGGTTCGGCACGGTCGGTAAAAAACTTCGACATTTATCAGGCGATTGATGCTTGCAACGATTTGCTGGAACATTTCGGAGGGCATATGTATGCAGCCGGATTATCGCTCAAACCCGAAAACCTTGATAAGTTTTGCGAGCGCTTCGAGAAGGTTGTTTCTTCGTCCATTCAGGAAGAAATGCGTACGCCGGAGGTGGAAATCGATGCCAAACTGAATTTTGGGCAGATTGATGCCAAATTTTTGCGTATTTTAAAACAATTCGCGCCTTTTGGCCCCGACAACATGTCTCCGATTTTTATCACGTCGCAATGCAAGGACACCGGTTTTGCAAAAATTGTCGGAAAAAATCATTTAAAAATGACGCTTTTTCAAGAATCCTACCGGAGCGCTCCCTATGCTGCAATTGCTTTTCAACAGGCGGATAAATATCCGGGAATTCAAAATGGCAAACTTTTGGATGTTTGTTATCATATCGATGAAAACGAATGGAACGGTCAAAAATCCATTCAATTGGTGTTAAAAGATATTTCGTTCAATCAAAGTGATTACAGTGGGTAAACCCAAATGAATGTCAAAAACCCGTTCGTTGATTTTTTCCTGCATTTGAACAAAATCATCAATATGCGGTTTCTTTATCTTAGCGTATAAACTTTTATCTATTAAATTTTTCATGAACATGATGGCAACAGTAACATTAAAAGGAACTCCCTTTAAAATTTCGGGAGAATTACCTTCAAAAGGCAGTAAATCACCGGATTTTATGGTTGTAAAAAACGACCTTTCTGAAATAACAAATGCCGACTTAAAAGGCAAACGGGTGGTTTTAAACATTTTTCCGAGCTTGGATACCGCCGTTTGTGCGGCTTCGGTACGTAAGTTTAATGTCGAAGCGGCAAAGCTTAAAAACGCAACCGTCGTTTGTGTATCGAAGGATTTACCATTTGCGCATACCCGTTTTTGTACCACCGAGGGCATTGAAAATGTAGTTTCGGCCTCTGCTTTCCGCGACACCAGTTTTGGGAATAGCTTTGGCGTTACCATTGAAGAAGGCCCGATGAAAGGCTTGTTGGCACGTTCGGTCGTTGTTTTGGATGAAACGGGCAATGTGATTTACAATCAATTGGTTCCGGAAATCACGCAAGAGCCTGATTATGAAGCGGCTTTAGAAAGCATAAAGTAATCAAGATAAGTTATTTACAAAACGAGGCTGCCCAATGAGCAGCCTCGTTTTGTATTAAAAATATCGGTGATTATCATTCAACAACCACTAGGTAGTAATTTTTTTTGCCTTTTTGAATTAGAATATATTTGTTATTCAGTAACGAAGAAGCATCAACCGTGAAATCCTCGGCTACTTTGGTTTTGTTTACCAATACACCGCCGTCTTTCAACATCCGGCGGGCTTCGCCTTTCGACGGAAAAACAGCTGTTTTTTCTGCCACGAAATCTACAATTCCGATGCCGGAATTTAAATCCGAAGTCGGAATCTGGAATTGCGGAACGCCTTCGAATACACTGAGCAATGTTTGTTCGTCCAAACGGTACAAGGCTTCGGCTGTTCCTTTTCCAAATAAAATTTCGGAAGCTTCTACCGCTTGATTGTACTCATTTTCGCCATGAATGCGAAGGGTGAGGTCTTTTGCTAAAGCTTTTTGTAAAACACGTAAATGAGGAGCTGCGTTGTGCTCAGCTTCCATGGCTTCGATTTCCTGTTTGCTGAAAAGCGTGAAAATGCGAATGTATCGTTTGGAATCCACATCCGAACAATTCAACCAAAACTGGTAAAAAGCATAGGGCGATGTTTTTTGCGGGTCGAGCCATACATTTCCCTTTTCGGTTTTCCCGAATTTACCGCCATCGGCTTTGGTAATCAAAGGACAAGTTAAAGCAAATGCTTCACCTCCGGTTTTGCGGCGAATAAGTTCGGTTCCGGTAGTAATATTTCCCCATTGGTCGCTGCCTCCCATTTGCAAACGGCAGTTCTTATTTTGGTACAACCACAAATAGTCGTAACCTTGCAACAGTTGGTACGAAAATTCGGTAAACGAAAGTCCGGTTTCCAATCGTTTTTGAACCGAATCCTTTGCCATCATATAATTGATCGTGAGGTTTTTACCCACTTCGCGCAAAAATCCGAGAAACGAAAAGTTTTTGATCCAGTCGTAGTTGTTTACAATTTCGGCATGGTTCTTTTTCCCCGGATCAAAATCCAAAAATTTCAACAATTGTTTGTGCAGACAGTTCTGATTGTGGCGCAGGGATTCTTCATCCAGCAAATTGCGCTCTTCGCTTTTGCCCGAAGGATCACCAATCATTCCGGTTGCACCACCGATAAGGGCTAGCGGTTTGTGTCCGGCTACCTGTAAATGTTTGAGTAGCATTACGGTAACCAAATGCCCGATGTGCAACGAGTCAGCCGTGGGATCAATGCCGACGTAAGCCGTCACCATTTCTTTTTGCAACAATTCTTCGGTTCCCGGCATGATGTCGTGAATCATACCGCGCCAACGGAGTTCTTCAACAAAATTCATATCCAATTTAAACTAAATATTTTTTAAAAATCACTTTTCATCCTTTACGAATCGCATGAACGATTTCGATGCTTTTACGTGCATCTTCCAACCCCCAGCCGCCTTGCTGTAGAATGTGCTCATAACTTTTGGTATGCAAATCGGTAAATCCTTCTGAAAATTCAAATTCTTTTCCGTCTACCGTGATGCTCCGGAATGTCCGTTTCCCCGATTCAACAGCAGCTTGAGGCAAATCGTTTTGGTTGATACTTAAAAACCAGTTTACACGGGCCTTTTCCAAATGCAAATAACCGGAAGCATGATCGGCTGTATGTTCTTTTACCCGATTTTCCTTTACATCGCCAAAAATCCAGGTAAGCATATCAAAAAAGTGAATGCCGATATTGGTAGCAATGCCGCCCGATTTTTCAATAGCTCCTTTCCAGGAAATGTGGTACCATTTGCCGCGCGAAGTCACGTAATTTAAATCGACATCAAACACTTTTCCGGCCGGCGCTGCAGCAATTTCTTGTTTGAGTGCGATAATTGCCGGATGCAAACGCAATTGCAGGATGGTGAAAATTTTTTTTCCGGTTTCGTGTTCCATTTCTGCCAAAGCATCCAAATTCCAGGGATTCAAAACCAACGGTTTTTCGCAGATGGCATGGCAATCGTTTCGCAAGGCAAGGCGGATGTGCGCATCGTGCAAATAATTCGGTGAGCAAATGCTTACAAAGTCTATTTTCTTTTCCGGGTCTTTGCGGCGGCATTTATCCAGAAAACGATCAAAACGCTCCGGCTCGGTAAAAAAGTCACAGTTGGGGAAAAAAGAATCCATGATTCCCACACCGTCATAAGGATCCAATGCGGCAACTAAACGGTTGCCGGTTTCTTTGATTGCCCGGATATGGCGTGGGGCGACATAGCCGCCTACTCCGATTAGCCCGAAGTTGAATGGGTTCTCCATGATTTTTGCTACGGATAATGTGGGTAAAACCAAATAAACATTTGGTAATTTGCTGCAAATGTACCACAAATGAATAAATTTGCCTCAAAAATTATTACAAAGCGCAAAGAAGACGCTGGCTTTTTGCAATTCGTGATTTACTGCAAAAGCATTTTTTATCTTGTACTTTCAATTCATTCAAAAATGTTCGAAGCCATCAGTTCCCTTCAAAACAAGCGCATCAAGAATTTGGTGTTGCTTCAGCAAAAAAGCCGCAAACGAAAAGAGCAAGGCAGTTTTGTTGTAGAAGGCTGCCGTGAGATTTTACGTGCACTGGAAAAAGGTTTTGAATTGAAGGAAATCTACTTTTGTCCGGAAATCGATCAAACACAACAGGTCCATCAGATCATTCAGAAAACGAATATCCGTTCCGTTTTTGAGATTTCGGTGCCGGTTTTTGAAAAAATTGCTTACCGCGAAGGCTCCGATGGACTGGTTGCCATCCTGAAATCCGTTTACCATTCACCGGAAAATCTGAGTTTGCCCGAAAATCCATTGATTGTAATTTTAGAATCGGTTGAGAAACCGGGGAATTTGGGTGCAATTCTGCGTACGGCTGATGCGGCGGCAGTCGATGCTGTTTTTGTTTGCGATCCGTTGTGTGATATTTACAATCCGAATGTCATCCGTTCCAGTGTGGGCTGTATTTTTTCTGTTCCGGTGGTGGTTTGTACATCGGAAGAAACCTTGCGTTTTTTGCGGCAGCGGAAAATCAAATCCTATGCGGCGGAACTGGGAGCCACACAATGGTACCACCAAAAAGATTATCGCTCGGCTACTGCCTTTGTGATGGGTACTGAAGCTACCGGCTTAAGTCGTTTTTGGCTTGAAAATACGGATGAAAACATTAAAATTCCCATGATGGGCCTTGCGGATTCGCTCAACGTATCTACCTCAACCGCTGTATTGGTGTTTGAAGCTATGCGGCAGCGGAATTTTGAATAAAATCGAAACTTACTCCGAATTTTCCGGTGAATGTGCTTCAACGCTGGTTTTTTTGTCCTGCTTGCCTCCCGTTAATAAAAACAAAGCTGAGAAAAAGGCAAAGAAGGTAACCCCTTCTTGCGATTCGAGCGTATCTTCTGAAAAGATGGAAATAAGAAAGATGACAAAAAATACCGTGTAATAATAGTAAGAGCACTTCCGGGTTAAAATACCCGGGTAAATCAGTGAAAACAAAAACCACAACAATCCCACAAGTCCGAATGCAACTCCGATTGCCAAAAATTGATTGTGGCTGCGTAATTGATATTTTTCCAGCAATAAGGTATTCGATTCTTTATAGTAGGTTTTAAAAGCATTCGGAACATCGCCGGTTCCTACGCCAAACCACGGATTTTTTTTGATGATCGCAAGGGAAGCCTTCCAATATTCAAACCGTTGGAACAAGGAATTGTAATTTGCATTTCCGCTTTTCCGGTACCGAGCCCAGTCGGCATAATAATGGACGATTTGTGTTTTGATTCCTTCTATTCCGCTCAAGTTGGCATTGGGAATGCCTTTTTCGATTTTCTGGATGTCTTCATCACTGAGTTGTTGCATTCCTTGAGCATCTTTTCTCAGTCCTTTAGACGCCATGTATTGGATTAAAGTGCCTCGCAGGGAATAGTTTGCCCTATCCTGTCCGTCATAATCAAGCTTGCTTCGTTTTTGCCATTCTTCCCGAAGTTCGGGGTCGCAAATATAGAGACCTTCGTATTGGCCGTTTTCGATGGCAAAAGATACCGTGTCATGTGTATAGGGATTTCCTTTTACCGTGAACGGATCGAGCGTTTCAAAATGAACGGGCTTGACCGAACAGGATTTATGGATAACCGTGTAAATGAAATAAAAAGGAAGCGTAAAAATAAGGATGGCGCCGAGAGAAATGCATAGCTTAAGAAGTTTGCTTTGTTGCCTGAATGCAAAAAACAAGCAGGTAAAAGCGGATAAAATAAGGGTAACGACAAGTCCCGTGTTGTAATTTAAGAAAACCATAACAAACAACAAGAAGGCTGAAGCAAGTACCAATTCCAATTTTAGTAAACGGTTTATGTCATTTTTCCCAAAACAAAGATAAAGAGTCGAAAAAATAGCCATTACTGCATTTAAACTGAACCGGATATGCGATGTATGTACCTTGATGTCACGCACTTCCGGAACGTCCAGACTGAAATAATAGCAGATCCGGTAAACGGCTGCTGCAAAAACGGCTGCAATGTAGAGCAACAAAATTCGGTTGATTTCGTGTGAAGTAAGCCGGGGACCGGTGGCGAGGAACAGGGGTAATAATAATAGCGGCAATTTTATCCGAATGTCTTTCAACGCATAAGTGATGTCGGAAGACCAAAGCAGCCCGACGACATGCATCCCCCAGATAGATGCAATGAGTAAAGCCGGTTTGTTTTTAAAAAATTGAACCCATTTTGCAAGAAAGGCCCTCCAAAGTTCAGCCAGAGCAGTTTTTATACCGTTCTTGAGTTTTGAACTCTTGGATGTTCCCTGCCGGTAAGCCGATGCAATTTTTTGAATGTCGATCCCATAATAAAGCCAAAATGCCAAAATGACAAATTGCAGCCCACTCATGGCGAATTTCGACAAAGGAATCGCTGCTGCCATGAGCATCAACACCAAAAGGTAAGGGGATGTGATGATTTTGGGTTTAAAATGCTCCATTCGAAAACAAGCCTGCATTTATCTCTTTTTAGAATCTCCTGAATAAGATCCTTTTAAAATAGAGGTATACATTTCTTTATTGTCAAAGACTTCAAAAGCACGTTTAATATCGGGATCGTGCGCAAGGGATGCCTCGATCCGTCCTTTTTCATAATAATAACGTCCGACAATCTCGTTTTCCAAAACCATTTTTATTTCATCTTTATGGGAGTCGAAATCTTTTTCTTTTTCCGAGGCGACTTTAGATTTTAATTGATCAAACGCTGGCTTCAAATTTTCCCAGGATCCGTCTTTTTCGGCAATCTTTTGGAATTCATCCATCTTCGCTTCCTCTTTTGTTTTGTATTCGAACTTTTTTGAAGCGATGAATTTTAAAAAGTCATCGTATGAAGCATTGGATAATTCAAAAGTTTTGGCATCGGCTATGGTCGGATTTTCTTGATTGAATTTGGTCGCATAATCGAAAACCATGTATTTCAAGATTAAATTGATGGCTACCGGGCTTAACCGGATGGTATCCGTTAGAATGTCGGGTAAAATACCTTTTCCATCGTAAACCGTCCGCCCGTTTTTTGTTTTAAACGCCGTTATCAACGAATCGGGAATGTTCCCGGCCCGGCCATCGGGTGTTTTGTGTGCATAATCAATTGCCTGAATACAACGTCCGCTGGGAATGTAGTACTTTGCCACCGTAATTTTTACCTGTGTATTGTAAGGAAGCGGAAAGATATTTTGTACCAATCCTTTGCCATAAGTGCGCCTTCCGATAATAACGGCACGGTCTAAATCTTGCAAAGCACCGGCGACGATTTCCGAAGCGGAAGCGCTTCCGCTGTTCACCAACACAACCAAAGGAAGGGTCGGCTCAAGCGGTTGTTGGGTGGTACGGAATGTACGGTTTTTGTCGTATTGCTTTCCTTTGGTGCTCACAACTTCTTCATTTTGAGCGACAAATAAATTGACAATATTAATGGCTTCACTCATCAATCCTCCACCGTTATCGCGCAAGTCAAGCACCAGGCCGTTGAAACCGGGATTTTTACGAAGCTCTTTTAATGCCTTTGCCACATCGTTGGCGCAATTTTGAGTGAAACCGGTTAGCTTTATATAACCGATGTGGTCGTTCAGCATGGCCCAATAAGGAACAGATTCAATAGAAATTTTATCGCGGACAATTTCTTTTTCAAAAGGGCTTTTCACGCCATCCCGTTCAAGCAGCAGCTTCACTTTTGATCCCGGTTGCCCTTTTAAGACCATGCTGACATCATCCACATTTTTGCCGTTAACAGTTTTTCCATTTACCTCCAAAATCCGGTCTCCGGCTTTTAAACCGGCTTTTTGTGCGGGCGAGTTTTCATAGGGATCCGAAATAATGATGCGGTTATCTTGTACATGGATCAACGAACCGATTCCCCCGTATTCGCCGGTGGTCATAAAGCGATAATCTTCAATTTCGGCTTCCGGAATATACACGGTGTACGGATCCAAATCGTCGAGCATGGCATCAATTCCGACTTTTAGTAAATCAGCCGTTTTTAGATCGTCTACATAATTGGTATTTAGTTCTTTAAATAAATTAAAGAAAATGTCCAGATTTTTAGAAATCTCAAAGTCAGAAGAAGTCGTTTGCGCTTTCGAAATGGTTGTATTTGACAAAAGCACAAATAGTACGATAACCAGGATGTTTTTTGTATGTGTGAATTTCATTTTTTTACTTATTTCTTTGTTCTCAAACGTTTTTTTAATCAATGGGGTGGTTTTCTAGTTGTTTCTGATATATAGAAAACAGAATACTTGTTGTTAACTTCTTAATTTTATGGGACCGGATCATAACCGCTACCCCCAAACGGGTTGCATGAAATAACCCGTCGCAATGTTAACCAGCCGCCTTTGAACGGCCCGTATTTTTTAATGGCTTCGATGCCGTATTCCGAACAAGTGGGCGTATAACGGCAGGAAGGTCTTAAATATGGCGATATCGCATATTGGTAAAACCGAATCAGGCCGATCATTAATTTACTCAATAGCCGTTTCATGTTCAGAAACTAAACGATTCAAAATTTGTTTTATTGCTTTTTCCATTTCAGCATAAGAAATAATGGTTTTACCAGTAAAAACAAGCGCAATAAGGCATTGTTTATTTTTAAGCTGGAGAGTTTCTGAAAGCAAGTATTTATTTTTGCGGTAAGCTTCGCGGATTAAGCGTTTAATGCGATTCCGGTCGGCGGCATGTTTAAAAATCCTTTTTGGAACCGAAATCAAGATCTGAACGGGTGCTGTTTGTGAAGGAGTTACAAATTGGTAATAAACTTTAAGAGGCTGATAATAAAATGACTTTCCTGTTTCAAAAAGATGGGTAATTTGATGAAAATTACAAAGCCGTTCCGACTTACCAAATGTTTGTTTCCGATTTATATTTTCCATCTTTCATGCGGATGAATCAAAAAATATGATAAAGTTAAGGCAATACCTCTTCTTAGACCAATTGCAGGCGCTTGCTGTCGAATTTTATAAAAATAAATAATAAAATGGTAAATGCCCACAACGAAGACCCTCCATAACTGAAGAAAGGCAACGGAATTCCGATAACCGGGAGCAAACCTAACGTCATTCCGATGTTGACGAAAAAGTGAAAAAACAAAACACAGGCGACTCCATATCCGTAAATCCGGCTGAAGTCCGATCGCTGTCGTTCGGCGATCAAAATAATCCGGATGCACAAAAAGAGATAGAGAAAAAGCAACACGGTTGATCCTACCAATCCCCACTCTTCACCTACGGTGCAGAAAATAAAATCGGTGCTTTGTTCCGGCACAAAATTGAACTTGGTTTGCGTGCCTTTCAAATAACCCTTTCCAAAAACGCCTCCAGATCCGATAGCGATTTTAGATTGGTTGATGTTGTATTCCGAACCTTGTAAATCTTCGGTCTTACCTAAAAGGACATTGATCCGGCTTTTTTGATGCGGTTCCAATACCTTTTCAAAGAAATAATCGACTGATAAGGAGAAACCAATAGCAAGGATTAATACTCCCACAGTAGCAAAAATAAACCTTTTATATCGCCTTACAGCAAGTGCAACCAAAACAGCAAGAAAACAAAGGGATCCGATCACCCAGAATTTATCGAAGAGGAGCGAAAACACGGCAAGCATGATGACAAAAACACCGGCAAGTAAGAATATGCTGGGCATTCCTTGACGATAAAGTACCAAGGTAAATACCAGATAAACCAATGCGGAACCGGTATCGTTTTGTAAAAGGATTAATCCGGCCGGCAAACCGATGATCAGTAACGGAATTATTTTTGCTGAAAATTTCTTTAAATCAAGATTTCGCAAAGTAAAATATTTTGCCAGGGCTAAACTGGTGGCAAATTTTCCGAATTCTGCCGGTTGAAGAGCAAACCCACCAATCTCGAACCACGATTTCGACCCTTTTACTTCGCTCCCTGCAACCAATACGAACATCAACACGAGAATGATTATCCCATAGATGACCCACGAAAAGGCGGTGAAAAACTTGGCATCTGTCAGCATGACCAGCAAAGCGAGAAAAAAAGCTGTCCCAATCCAAAGTGCCTGTTTTCCGTAACTTTGTGTCAGGTCAAAAATAGATGTATGCGACTGGCTGTAAGTTGCCGAATAAATATTAAGCCACCCTGCAAGGACCAAGATAAGGTAAATAATCACCAAAGTCTTGTCTACATTTTTGAATATGCCTCTTTCTTCTTGTCTCAATGAAATGCAGGTATTTGTGCGTTAATTCTTTAAAAAATTAGCTTCTTTCATTCTTTTTTCCAAATCCGGACGGGTAACCCGGTGTTTCATATACTTCTCGATCATCAAGGAAGCGATGGGCGCAGCCCAGGTTCCCCCGAAACCTGCGTTTTCAACAATCACGCAAATGGCGATTTTCGGATTTTCGACCGGTGCATAGCCCACAAAAACAGCATGATCTTTTCCATGCGGATTTTGAGCGGTACCGGTTTTTCCGGCCATGGAAATACTGTCAATTTTTGAGCCCCGTGCAGTTCCCCGTATCATAACGCCTTCCATACCATCCCGCACTACGGCAATGTGTTCGGGATTAATATTCACCACATTTTTTTTCTTGGTAAAATGGGTGCTGTTTTTTTCGTTGTCTATTGCTCGTACAACATGCGGCGTATAATACCATCCGTCATTTGCCACCATGGCAACATAATTTGCCATCTGCAGTGGAGTTGCTGTAAATTCGCCTTGGCCGATAGATAAAGAACGAATGGTCATCGTATTCCAGATTCCGTATACTTTGTCGTAATAGGATGAAGGGAACAACTTCCCGTTGACTTCGTAAGCAAGATCCGTACCCAACTTTTGTCCGAATCCCATACTTATCAGGTGATTGCGCCAATTATCATAACGTTCGTGGATGTTGTGAAATTTAGGATCGTTCATGATGGCCCTAAAAACCTGAAAGTGAAACGGATTACAAGATTGTTCGATGGCCGTATACACATTGAGCGGCGATTGGTGCGAGTGCGTGCATTTGATCGGCGTTGAGACAACGCCGGCACAACTGAATTTGGTTTCGGGCGTGATAACTCCTTCTTGCAATCCGATCATATCGTTGGCCATTTTAAACGTAGACCCCGGAGGATACTGTCCGGATATGGCGCGATTAATCAGGGGCTTGACGGGGTCGGCGTTTAACCGTTGAAAATTTTCGCTTCGTACCCGGCCGACAAGCAAATTTGGATCATAAGCCGGGCTTGAAACAAAACAAAGAATTTCTCCGGTACTGGGATCTATTGCCACGACGCTTCCTCGCTTATTTTGAAGCAGTTCTTCCCCGTATTTTTGCAGTTCGATATCCAATCCGGTATATAAATCGTTGCCTTTGATGGCAACCGTATCAAACTCGCCGTTGCGAAAACTTCCTACATCCCGGTTTCGGACATCCACCATCCGGATCCGAAGTCCTTTTATCCCACGTAAATCTTTTTCGTAGGATAATTCCAAACCGCTTTTTCCAATATAGTCTCCTTGCCGGTAGTACTGGTCTTTTTTAATTTCATTGGGAGAAACTTCCCCGACATATCCGAGCAAATGAGCCGCTGCCGCATCGGGATATTTTCGGAGCGTACGGGGAATCACAAAAAAGCCGTTAAAACGATATAGTTTTTCTTCAATATACCCATACGTCTCTTTGGAAAGTTGCTTTTCAAATAAGGAAGCAAGATCTCTGGTTAGATTTGCCCTTTTCATTCGTTCGGTAAAGCCTTCTACCGTAATATCCAAAAGCCGGCACAATTCGTTGGTGTCCACATCTTTTACCTGTTTTGGAATCACCATCAAATCGTACACTACTTCATTATACACAATCAATTTTCCATTGCGGTCGTAGATCAATCCGCGCGGCGGGAATTGCGGAACATAACGCAGGACATTGTTTTTTGCCGAATATTTGTAGCTCTTATCAATCACTTGGAGATAAAATAATCGCACAAAATATACGACTCCGACAAATAAAAATATTGTTATAATGACAATTTTTCGATCGGCAGTGCGCGGTGTGGGCATAATCTTGAAAAAAGAATCTAGTCCTCTATAAAGGAGCTACAAAGGTAGTTCTATTGGAGTTGGAAATCAAACCCAAATTTATCTGTTAGCATCTTTTTCGTAACCATCTTAAAAAAAGAATCTGTTGGTAACTTTTCCTGAAATTTTTGTAAAAAGCCTTGTGCTTCAAGTCCGAAATGACTACTTTTGTGCCTTTAAAGTAGAGAGATAAATGCGATTCATTCTCAAAATACAAAATAGTTAAGTTCGTTTCGGCGGCCTCATTTGGGGTCGCTTTTTTTTTACCAGAAACAGATATTTCAAATCGTGAAATTATGAAAAACAAAAGCCTGATTTCCATTACCGATTTTTCCAAAGATGAATACATCAAAATACTTGATATTGCTGCCGAGTTTGAAAAAAACCCGAATCAAAAACTTTTAAGCAATCATGTTGTAGCAACCCTGTTTTTCGAACCTTCAACCCGTACACGCTTGAGTTTTGAAACGGCTGCGAACCGTTTGGGCGCCCGGGTAATCGGATTCAGTGATACGGGAAGCACAAGCCTCAAAAAGGGGGAATCTTTAAAAGACACTATCACCATGGTAAGCAGCTACGCCGATATTGTTGTTATGCGTCACCCGCAAGAAGGAGCCGCTCGTTGGGCCAGCGAAGTATCGACTGTCCCGGTGATTAATGCAGGGGACGGTGCAAACCAGCACCCGACTCAATGCATGCTTGACCTTTACAGTATCCGCCAAACTCAAGGCAAACTGACCGATTTGAACATTGCATTTGTAGGTGACTTAAAATACGGACGCACAGTGCACTCTTTGGTACAAGCCATGTGCAATTTCGATGCGACCTTTCATTTGGTATCGCCATTTGAACTCAAATTACCCAGTTCGGTCAAGATGCACATTAAAAACGCTAATTTGGAATACCACCAATACACGGAACTTTCGGATGTGATTCCGTTTGCGGACATCATTTACATGACGCGCATTCAAAAAGAACGTTTCAGCGACCCGATGGAATTTGAGAAAGTGAAAAACAGCTATGTCCTCACACAATCCATGCTTGCCGGTTGCAAAGAAAACATGAAAATTTTACATCCACTGCCGCGTGTCAATGAAATTAACGAAGATGTCGATCAAACAAAACAAGCCTTTTACTTTAAACAAGCCGAAAACGGCGTTTATGTCCGTCAAGCTTTGTTAGCTGCCATTTGTGGCGTACGTTAACTTTAAATTTACTTAAAAACATCAGTGAACATGGAAAAAGCATCTCACGAATTAAAAGTAACAGCGATCGAAAACGGGACGGTAATTGATCATATACCGGCCAATTCGGTTTTCAAAGTATTGAGAATACTGAACTTACAAGAAAACAAAAACCAGGTTTTGTTTGGCGATAATTTGGACAGCAAAAAATACGGAAAAAAGGGGATCATCAAAGTAAGCAATACCACGTTTGCTTCCGATGAAATCAATAAGATAGCTTTGGTAGCACCTATCGCGACATTGATTGTAATCAAGCATTTCGAGGTAGTCGAAAAAAAACAAGTGGAGGTTCCCGACACCGTTTACAATATTGTAAAATGCATCAATCCGAATTGCGTGACAAATCACGAAAGCATTTCCACCAAATTTACGATTGTGGATAAGAACGACTTACGCCTCCAATGCCATTATTGCGAAAAGATTACAGGCAAAGCAAACATTGTGTTCGTCTAATTTTAAAACAAGTTGAAAATTTGCTTTGTTTAGCTGACGCTAAAACCTTTCATTTTTTGATTTTCAAAACATGAAGGGTTTTTATTTTCTACCTTTACAAAATTCAACAGTCAATTTATGTTTGATTATTTAAAGCAACTCGATACCGAACTTTTTTTGTATTTAAATGCCCTTTGCCGGAATTCATTCTTTGATTTCGTCATGTGGTGGGCCAGTAACCGCTTTATTTGGATCCCGTTTTATGCCTGGTTGCTGTATTTGTTGTGGAAAAAATATCCCAAACGATTTTGGGTTTTGCTCATTTCCATTGCATTGATGATTTTGGTGACAGACCAATTGTGTGATTTGGCAAAAACCGGGATTAAACGTTTTCGTCCCACGCACGAGCTGGCTATTGCCCACTTAGTTCATACAATCAACAATTACCGGGGAGGCTTGTATGGATTTTATTCGGGGCATGCAACCAATGCCTTTGCAGTAGGGGCCTTTACGCATGTATTGTTGCGAAAGTCTTCAAAATGGGTCCTTCCGGTTATGCTGGTATACTTGATTTTGGTCCCGTACAGCCGGATTTATCTGGGAGTACATTATCCTGGCGATGTCTTGGTGGGCGCGTTGGTGGGGAGCGTAATCGGCTGGTTTTTCGGATGGCGTTACAAGCAGTTTTATGCAAAACATGTAAAATAAACATCCGTTATCTCGAAAAAATAATTCCGCTTTGTAGTTGCGGCTGGATTATAAATCAAAAAAGGAACCTCACGAGGTTCCTTTTTTATTGTTTTTTGCAAAAATTACTTTTTTACAGGAGCTGCTTTTGCAATTGAATCTTGATGGGCTTGTTCAGCTGCAACTTTTGCCATTGAATCAGCTTTTACTTGCTCAATTCTTTGTACTTCTGCAATAGAATCAGCTATTCTAATTGAATCTAAACGAGCTTGTTCAGCTTTTTGTTCTGCGGACGGACCACAAGCTACAAATGAAAACATTGCAGCAACTGCTAATAACGTGATAAATTTTTTCATAGTTAAGAATGGTTTGAAAATCGGTGCAAAGTTAATTATAATTTTCTGATTTTAATAATTTTTAAGAACCTTTTTTTGAAAAATTTTTAATTGCTTAATTTTCAATTTGTTAATTACAGCAATAAAAAATATTACATTCAAAATTTTTGCAAAAGTATAGTTTATTTTTTTAATGAAGGACTATTTGAAAAAAAAATTAAAATTTAGAATTGTTCTAAATAACAGGCTTTAAAGTTCTTGGAACAAAAGCCTTTAATTTAAAGTTGGACGGGAATCACTAACTTTGCAGCTATAATTTAAAACGGTTACTTTTTTAAAATGGCACAACCTCCCTCGATTCCCAAAGGCACTCGTGATTTTTCTCCTATGGAAATGGCGCAGCGAACCTATATTTTCGATACCATTCGTTCAGTTTTTAAACTTTTCGGATATCAGCCGATCGAAACGCCAGCCATGGAAAATTTGTCTACTTTGATGGACAAATATGGGGAAGAAGGGGACAAGTTGCTGTTCAAAATATTGAATTCGGGCGATTTCCTGAAAGACGCTGATCCGTCCCTGCTATCGACAAAAGCCAGCGATAAAACTGTGAAATTTATCAGTGAAAAAGGATTGCGTTATGATTTGACGGTTCCTTTTGCGCGTTTTGTCGTTCAGCACCGGAATGAAATTACATTTCCATTCAAACGGTATCAAATTCAGCCTGTTTGGCGTGCCGATCGGCCGCAAAAAGGCCGCTACCGGGAGTTTTACCAATGCGATGTGGATGTAATCGGAAGTACGTCGTTACTAAATGAAGTGGAAATCTTACGCATTGCGGATGAAGTTTTCCGTCGTTTGCATTTGAATGTGTTGATCAAGCTTAATAATCGGAAAATCCTCAGCGGAATTGCTGAAATTCTTGGGGAAGCTGAAAAAATAACGGACATCACCGTTGCTATCGACAAACTGGATAAAATCGGATTGGACGGTGTGAATAAAGAGCTTTCCGAGCGGGGTTTATCCAAAGAAACCATCGAAAAGTTGCAACCGATTTTACATTTGACAGGCTCAAATTTTGAAAAACTGGAAAAACTTGCCACGATCTTGGCCGTTTCGGAAATTGGATGCAAAGGCATTGAAGAGCTGCGCACAACCTTTGGCTACTTGGATAGCATCGAACTGCAAACCGCTGTTGAATTGGATCTTACTTTGGCCCGTGGACTAAATTACTACACCGGAGCCATTATTGAGATAAAATCAATCGACACGTCCATGGGGAGTATTTCCGGGGGAGGCCGTTACGACAATTTGACTCATATTTTCGGATTGTCCAATGTATCGGGAGTTGGCATTTCGTTTGGCGCTGACCGCATTTTCGATCTGCTGAAAGAACTTGATTTGTTTCCCCAAGATATTCAGCAAACGACCAAAGTGATGGTTACCAACTTTGGCGAGAAAGAGGAGCTTGCAAGTTTGAAGTTTTTACAATTGCTTCAGGAAAACCAAATTGCAGCCGAAATTTACCCCGAATCTGCCAAGATGAAAAAGCAATTTGCCTATGCAGATGAAAAAAAGATCCCCTTTTTGGTGATTATCGGAAGTGAAGAAATGGAGTCAGGCTTGTATCAGCTTAAAAACATGGCCACGGGCGAACAAACCAAATTACCGGCTACGGAAATTCTTGCTTTGCTGAAATAAAAGGATCCTTTCTTTTTTTTATTCGAAAACGTTTTTCGGATTTTAGAAAATTCGTCCAAAATACGTATTTTTGGTATCCATTTCTTAAAATAATAGGCCACAACATGATACATCACAAGAAAATCACGAGTATTCTTTGCTTTTTTGTTTTATGCATTTTATTTCCAAAGCAGTCGTTGGCTGTTTTTGATGATTGGTTCCTGGATAAGACTTTGCGAGTCGATTATGTCCATTCAGGGTCGAAAAAGGGAGAATATTATTCCATTTTTGCTTTAAAATCCGAGCCTTTTTGGGGCGGATCCAAAACGAATTTAATCGATAACCGCGATATGGGGAAATATCGTTTCGAGGTGTTGGATGCTGAAACCAATAAACCCATTTATGCCCAAGGTTACTGTACGCTTTGGGGAGAATGGCAGTGGACGGATGAAGCAAAAAACACCACCCGGAGCATGATTGAAAGTGTGGTTATGCCTTTTCCCAAGAAAAAAGTGTTTATCAATTTTTACAGCCGGAATCCCAAAGGGGTTTTTGAAAAGAAATTCAGCTATACCGTCGATCCGGACAACTATTTTATCAACCCCGAGATAATCAAATATCCGGCGCAGGACATTCACATCTCAGGTGATCCGCATAGCAAGGTGGATGTTGTTTTGATTCCCGAAGGCTATGATGCGAATGAAATGGAAAAATTCGCATCCGATTGCAAACGCTTGGTTACGGCGTTTTTTACCTACGAACCGTATGCTTCGAATAAGGACAAATTCAATTTCCGTGCGGTTTTAGCACCGTCGCCCGAATCGGGAATTGATATACCCAAAGATCATGTTTACAAGAGGACGCTTTTAAACAGCTCGTTTTACACGTTTGACAGCGAGCGTTATTTGATGACGCCCGATTATCCCAAAGTCCGGGATGTTGCAGCCAATGTTCCCTACGATCAGATTTATATTATCATGAATACGACAAAATACGGGGGAGGAGCCATCTACAATTTTTACAATACGGTTGTAAATGGAAATCCACGTTCCGAAAATGTTTTTGTTCATGAATTTGGACATGGATTTGCAGGACTTGCCGACGAATACGATGACGGGTCTACTTCATTCAACGATATGCACTCGCATGTCATTGAACCTTGGGAAGCAAACATTACGACTTTGGTGAATTTTGATTTGAAATGGAAAAACATGCTTCCGAAAGGGACTCCCATACCAACCCCTGTTGAAGGGAACAACAACAAATTGGGCGTTTATGAAGGCGCCGGATATGTTTCAAAAGGAGTTTACCGGCCGGCTCCCACTTGTATCATGCGCTCTTCGTCGACAGAGCAGTTTTGTCCTGTTTGCGTAAAAGCCATTCAGGATATGATCGATTATTATTGCAAATGATTTTTAAGAATATACGAAATTGTTAGAGTATGAACCGAAAATATTGATTGCTTTTGCCGAGACATTGACAGGAGAACAACCAGAATTGTTTAAGTGGTTGCTTGAGAACGGCTATCCCGAGTTGGGTGCTTTATCAGCCTGTTTGCGTGGCAGTGAAGAAGCTTTTAAATGGTTGATGAAAAACGGCTATCCCCATTTTGCAGCTTTTGATCAGGCGGTTGATGGGAAAGCCGATGCATATGTTTGGTTACGAAAAAACAATTACGATTTATTAGCCCGTTTATCAACTGCCTGTAACAAAAATCCCGAAGCCATCCAGTGGTTTCTGCAAAACGACCTGCAAATCTTCGTGCGCATTGCCGAAAAATTAAATTATTACCGCAACAATAAATTTTTTGACCACCATAAAAAACAGTCTTAGTGAAGGAATCGTACTACGTTGAGAACAAGTGAATAAAAAGACAAAATTTAATCATAAATACACGACAATCATGAGTATCAAAGGATCAGAAACCGAAAAAAATCTATTAAAGGCTTTTGCCGGAGAATCGCAGGCAAAAAACCGGTATACCTTCTTTGCTAAAAAAGCGCGTGAAGAAGGATACGAGCAAATTGCGGCCATCTTTGAAGAAACGGCCAAACAAGAGGAATCCCACGCCAAAATGTTTTTCAAACATTTGGAAGGCGGAATGGTTGAAATTACGGCTAGTTATCCGGCCGGAATCATTGGAACCACAGCTGAAAACTTGCTTCAAGCAGCCGAAGGCGAACACGAAGAATGGGATATCCTTTACAAGGAATTTGCCGAAATTGCCGAAAAGGAAGGATTTAAACGCGTATCAACAACCTTCAAGATGGTAGCAAGCGTTGAGGTACAACACGAAAAACGCTATCGCAAACTGTTGGAACGGCTTGAAAAAGAAGGAATTTTTGAGCGGGAAGAAGAAACCGAATGGATGTGCCGCCATTGTGGATATGTTCACAAAGGGAAAAAAGCATTGAAAAACTGCCCGGCATGTGAACATCCGCAGGCATATTTCGAAGAAAAAGCTAAAAATTACTAAACGCAAAGCCCTTTGACAAAAATTGTGATCATTTCCGCTCCTTCGGGGGCGGGGAAAACAACCATTGTAAAACACTTATTAAAGACATTTCCGCAACTGGAGTTCTCCATATCGGTGACAAGCCGTCCGAAACGGGATGGAGAGCTCGAGGGGCGGGAATATTATTTTATGTCCCCGGATGAATTCCGGGAAAAGATTTCTCAAAATTTGCTTCTGGAGTGGGAAGAGGTGTATGCCGGCAACTTTTATGGAACGCTGAAATCCGAGGTGGACCGTATTTTAAAAAACGATCACGTACCTATCTTTGATGTGGATGTGGTTGGGGGATGCCATATCAAGCAACAGTTTGGAACATCTGCTTTGAGCCTTTTTATTGCCCCGCCGAACATTGAAATTTTAGAACAACGTTTGAGGATTCGCGGAACCGAAACAGAAGAAAATATTCAAAAACGGATTTCAAAAGCCCGTTGGGAAATGGAATTCGCTCCCAAATTCGATAAAATCCTTGTAAATCATGCCCTGGAGCAAACTTTTGTACAGGTTGAAGAAATCCTAACCCACTTTTTTAACAACGGCATGGAATGAAAAAAAAAGTAGGTTTATTTTTCGGATCGTTCAATCCCATTCATATGGGACATTTGATGATTGCGAATTACATGTATGAGTTCAGCGATTTGAAGGAATTATGGTTTGTCGTGTCCCCCCAAAATCCGTTGAAACCGCGAGCTTCTTTATTGGCCGACTACCATCGCCTGGAAATGGTGAACCTGGCGATTGACGGCGATGAACGTTTTCGTTCTTGTGACATTGAGTTTTTGCTTCCCCGGCCTTCTTATACCATTCATACCTTAACGTATTTGCAGGAAAAATACCCCAAAAATGAATTTATCCTGATTTCCGGAACCGATATTTTTCCGACCTTCCACCAATGGAAAAATTGGGAGTTATTACTTTCCAGCTACAAATTTTATGTTTATCCGCGTCCGAATACCCAAAACCACGAACTTACCAGGCACGATTCCGTAAAAATGTTTCCCGCCCCTTTGATTGAAATCTCTTCTACGTTTATCAGGGAATCCGTAAAAAAAGGGAAAAACGTTTCTTGCTTTGTCCCTGAAAAAGTTTGGAAGTATTTGATTGAAATGAACTTTTACAAAAAGTAAAAACCCAACTATTTCCGGTCGGAAACATGAATGATTTTTTTCTTGTATAACGTTGTCCCGTTTTGCCGGAGTTCAACGAGGTAAACACCAGAAGTGGAATTTGAGAAATCTATTTTCCGGGAATAAAATTCATCTGCAACAAGGGCAAACCGTTCGTGGTAAATTTGTTTCCCTACGAAATTGTATATCCGGATTTCGTAATTCCCTTTGGTACCAAACCCTGATACTGTGCATTCGGTTGTAAACGGGTTGGGGTAAACAACAAACCGGTTTTCGGGCACTCGCTGTTGAAAAAGGAAAACCAATCCCGACTTCTTTTTAGAAAGTACAACATTAGTGATGGTGGAATTTTCCGGTGTCAACGAAATGATTTCAGAGAAAATACTTTCATGGTTCACTTTCTCCGTAACAAGCACAAAATCGCCGAATGGCAGATGATCAAAGATAAAGTTTCCGTTTTCATCCACATCAGTCCACTTGTAAAGCACGTTCCTTAAATCATCATACAGCATCACAATGATTTGTCCTTTGGTGTAGGGAGCCGTATTCCCACTTATGGATGCAATTCCATTGGGTGGCAATTGATTGGCGTTTGTGCTGAGGAGGTGAATATCGATGTCGTGATAATTAGAATATTTCTTTAAGTCATAGATATAGGCATCTTGCCATTTGGTTTTGTTGTAGTCATAAGTCGGGGCAAAATCCACAGCCTTATCTTCGGGTGGAATAACATACAGGAAGTACTCGCCCGGAAAAATAGAAGAATATTCAAATAAGCCGTTTGCATTGGTGTAAAGACTTTCGGTTTCCACGATATCGCCCGAAGGGATTTTCCGAAATACCCGGATGGTTGCTTCGATAGAGGGATTTTCTTTTTCCCATATTTTACCGCTTAGTGTGAACCCCTCAACCAGCTTAATATAAATCGTATCGGTTAACTTTCCGCAATAGGACTCTAAGGTGATATAAATCTTCACAAACCCTTGGATAGAATCTTGTTGCCCAAAGAAGTAAATGGATTCGAGAGAAAGGGTATCCGAAAAAGTTCCGTCGCCTAATGTTCCCCAGAGAACGGATTGGTGATTGGATGCAGCTACAAACGAGAGGGGAATGGATGCGGCTTTCAAGATGGTGGTATCATGTACGGTTGCTAACGAAGGAAAGTGATGAACATAAAGTTTGATACTATCCTTTTGCTTTTGCCCGTTGACGGTGGCTTCCAAATATAGAGAGACTATGTTATCTTTTTTGTCTTTTTCCCCTAAATAATAAGTTGTTACTGCAGCATGCGTATTGGAAAATATTCCATTACCGGATGTGCTCCATACAGGGTTAACCCCCTCAAGTAAAATAGCTTGATTGAGCGGCACCGCTTCGTTAGAACAAACTTGCATATCGATACCGGCCGATATATTTTCCTTTGCATAAGTGTAAAAGCTTTCGTATCCGTCTAGTTGGTCGTTGATGCCGTCGGCTTTGTCATTGTATGCGGTAACAGCAATGGAATCGCCAACCGGAGTGGGGATCAAGAATTGGGTGGTGTCGCCAACGTCTTCTACTTTAGAAAACTGCCCGTTCGGTAAATAACCATAATAAATCCGGTATCCGATGGCACTGGAACTTATCGATTTTTCCCATTGTACTAATGTATTGGGGCCACGCATCCTTTTTATTGCGGATTTTGGCGGTAAAATCGGGGCACTACCAATTAAAGTATCCGAGGGTTCTTTGTAAATCACAATCCCATACTCATCGTCGTCAAACCGGTCAAAAATAATGCTGTCAATTTTGGGTTCCTGTACGGTCCCCCAAAAATTATTTTCAGCATGAATGTCTGCTGTGGTAAAATTCCGGAACGAATTTTCAGCGCCGTTGTTTAGGATGTTATTAAAGTGGACGGTTGCACTGGCAAAAGATAAAAATTCTACGGAAATCCCCCGGTTATTGTAAAATGTGTTGTAAACGATCGTGTTGCCGGCAGAAGGCCTGGCAACTTGTGTACTCACGATTCTTACTCCTCCGGAGTTTAAAGAAAACGTATTTTGTGAGATTACGTTTGATGAGGCTCCAGATGTTAAAACACAACCATACCCTGTGTTATTTTGAATGCTGTTATGGCTGATCGTGGTATTTTCACATGAAAACAAATTAACCCCATTGTAATTCCCAGAAATATAATTGTTTGCGATTAATGTGGAATCTTGGTATACCCGTATGCCATCTTCTATAGAATTCTTTATGGTATTGAAAATAATCTGATTCTTGCCAATTTCCCGGATATCTCCATTCCCTATATGCAACCCGATTCTGTTTTCCAGAAAGTCGTTGTACGAAATGATATTGTTTTGTGTGTTCCCCGAAGTATTTGAAATAAAAAATCCAACTTGTATATTTTTAAAAAAGCTACAATTCAGAAATTTGTTCTCCTTTACTTTGGCCGTTGTCGGGATGAAAATTCCAAATTTGCAGTTTTTTACAGTACAGTTTTTTACCATGCTCTGTTTGGCTTCATGAACATACAAGCCCCAGGAACAGGATTCAATGGTCGAGTACTCAATTAAAACGGAACAACTGTCTTGCAGTGTGATACCGGCTGAAGCATTTTTAACAGCTGCAAACGAAATAATACTTCCGGAAAGGTAATTGTTGTTATTGTCAACTTGTGTTTTCGTATTGTGTAAAACCAACCCTTTCCAAGGAGTGGAAGTTCCAATATTATCCGAAAGAAAGTAAATGCTATCTGTTTGCGTTCCCTGCGCAATTAAAGTACCCTTAACTTCCAGAGAAACACCATCCATAAACCGGATTTCGGTTCCGGGCTCGAGGGTAAGCGTGATGGCGGAGGGAACGATAAGCGGCTCTGTAACCAGGTAAGGATTGTTTGCCGGAGAATACGTCGTGTTACTGGCTAAAGTGCCTCCGACATATGTTTGGCCCTTTGCATTCCAGAATGCAAAAACAAACACCAAAAGAAACCATACTTTTTGATGTCTCAAAGGGTTACATTGCTGAAGGCCACTGCTCACCATATTTTTCGAGTTGGTTTAACACTGGTTTTTTTAAAATTTAAATAGAATCCCCGCCTTACCCGAAACCATTTCAAAACGTTTCTCTACCGGATAAGTTGATGGATTCATATTCGAAAATTGTTTTTTATAAGCTCCCTCGGCAAATAAACTCAGGTTTTTGCTTGTCGCCACTGCAACGCCTAATCCCATCTGGTATGAAATACTCACTTTCGAATAATCGGCAGCAGAAGTTTTCACCACATTCCGCTGCTCGTCAAAACGTAAAGCATTGGCCCCGATTAAAAAACCGAAATTAACTCCGGCCAATGCATACAGTTTTGTATTGCCGCTTACAAGAAAATCGAACTTGATATGAACCGGAATTTCGAGATATTTATAAGAATTGGTGTTGTAATAGGAACGTTCAAAATCCGTATAAACCCATGAGGAATCAGTCACATAGGTCCAAATGGTATCGGGATTTCCGAGCGTGTATAGTACATCCACCGTATCTACCTTGTATCCGCCGATTTTTTCAATAAGATCGTAATCGAAAATATTCCCGAGTTTTGTATAGCTCAATCCTACCCGGAATGAAAATCGCTTGTAGTTATATTCTCCCGTAATACCGGCTGAAAAATTAGCGATCCGGTCCGTTTCGGCCTTTTTTTGCATCGCTGAAAGTTCTGCATCATCCGATTCATAACTTGGGGTACCCCAAATGTATTCATAATACCCGCCCACTGAAATCCCGTTGTTTTTGTTTGTCAGGTTATCCGCAATTAAGGTAGGTTTAAAAGAACGTTTCCAAGGGCGGGACCTTTTCATTTTTGGGCGCTCTTTAAATACCGTATCCACACGGACAATGGTATCGTGTTTGATCTCCGTTTTGTGAAGAATAACCGTATCTTTTATGTAAAGCGTATCGGTTTGATAGATGGTTTTGATAATGGGTTCTGAGGCTTGGGTATCTGGTTTTTTAGAAGTTCCTTTTTCCGCATCCGGTTTCACTTGTGTGGTGACCACCGGACTTGTTTTTTTCAAATTATTTCTAAAAAATACGACTTGTGAGCCATGCTCTTTAAAATCATAAGGTGTTGCGTCCAATAAATCCTTTAAAATTTCACGAAGAGGAGTATTGACCGTATTTATGGAGTGAAGTTGGCCGTCATCAATTTCATCCGGATTGAAGGTGAACTTGATGCCATACTTGGAAGAGATTGCGCTTAAAATATAGCTGATGCTTTTATTTTCAATATCCAAAGAGATCTTTGTGCTTAGCATGTTTTTTTGGGCAACCAAATGAGTTGTCCCTAACAACGCAAACAAAAATATCAGAATAAGTCTCTTAAAAAAAGGCTGTTTTTGCATCAAAAGCTAGCTAAGAATAAAACCTAACCTCTGCTCTTTTTTACAAAATAACCCCCGGATGTAGGAATAAAATCTACGTGATGAACCAGTTTTAGAACTTCCAGAACGGAATCCAATGATTCGTTTTCAAACGTTGCATTCAATTTTAATTGCAGCAAATCTTTATCAGCAATATAAAACTTAACAGCATAGAACTTTTCAATTTCACTTAACACATGATCGAATGTTTCCTCATGAAAAGAAAGTACCCCTGTTTTCCAACTCAAGTTGTTGCGATCCGTGTTTTCAGTTTTCAGAAGTACTTTTGTGTTCCGGTTGAAAGTACCTTGTTCCCCCTTAGTCAAAGCGATTTGACCTAAAACTTGGTTGTTTTTATCTACATTGCATAAAAGAACTTTACCCGAATACACCGTAACTTCTACAACGCCTTGCTCCGGAATGTTTTTCACATTAAACGCTGTTCCCACAACTTTAACACATGCATCCCCCAGCTCTATCACGAAAGGTTTTTTCAAATCGGGAGTGATTTCAAAAAAAGCTTCCCCCCAAAGGTAGACCTTTCTTTCATTTGTTCCAAATTTTTTGGGGTATTTTATTGTTGCGTTCTTGTTAAGCGTGATGCTTGAATGGTCGGGTAATACTTGAACGACTTTTGATTGATCTAGCGATGCAAGTGTTTGAAACTCTGTGCTAGGATAAAAGAAATAAGCCAAAACAACGCCAATAAGCAATACGGCAGCAACTCTGGCCAGTTGGTAATGTAATTTGATTTTTTTAGGCCGGCTAAGAGGAATGTCCTCTTTTTGTGGCTGCGAATCGGCTATTTGTATTTCGACAGCTTTCCAGGCAGCATCCGCATCAAATAAATATGCATCCACAAGCTCTGACGATTCGGAATAAGCCCAAATTTTTGCAATGGCTTCAAATTTGTTTTTTAAACGGCTGTCCTTTTCAATGGATGACAAAACAAATTCCCTTTCGTCAACAGTGCACTCACCGGCGAAATAGCGTACAAAAAGGAACTCTATGTTTTGGCTTTTAAAAATCATTTGTGTTTTTACTCAATAAAGAGGTGTGACAGCAATAAGAAGACATTATACTTGTAATTTACCCCTACAATAATGAAAAATTTTAGTGAAAATATTGATAATCTTGCTTTACAGCTTTTTTATAAACCGATTTTTCAAATGGGCAATAGCCCGTGACATCTGAGTTTCAACGGTTTTTATACTTAATCCCAAATGTTGTGCAATTTCATGGTACTTCAAACGCTCGAAGCGGCTAAGCTCAAAAATCTTCCTTCGTTTTTCTGGCATTTCCAAAATAGCCAGGCGAAGTTGATTTTCCAGTTCTTGTATTTCCGATTCTTCCGGTTCTTCAGCCACGTCCCTTAACGTTTCATCATCGACGTACTTGATGTGTTTGCGTAAAACTTCCTGCTGATTGATAAAATTGAGTGTATGGTTGACAGCGGCCCGGTACAAATAATTTTTTAATGATCCGACAATGGTTATTTCCGCATGCTTTTGCCAGATTTTTACAAACAAGCCTTGTACAATTTCTTGGGAGTCATCGGTGTTTTTAACGTAACGAAAGACAATCCGGCACAAATCGGCATAATAAGATCGAAATACCTGCTCAAAAGCGGTACGATCGCCCTTTTTAACTGCTTTTATCAAATCTGATTCCGTCACTTGCTTTATATTGTTACTTTCACAAAGCATGTGAAAGTCAAATCTCATAAATTCCCCTTATTTTTAAAAGAAACTTATACAAAAACCCCGCTAAGATATTTAGGTTTTTTCAAATAGGCAGTTTTTTTCTAAAAAAATAAAAATGATTGTACCTTTGCATCAGCAGTAGTTGGTTTCTATCGCTTTGCCTTAGCAGCACAGAGGAAAGTCGGGACAACACAGAGCGCCATACTTCCTAACAGGAAGGTTTTGCGGCTGAACACCGTGAAAACAGAAAGTGCCACAGAAAAAAAACAGCCAATCTATGTACTTGTTACATAACGGCAAGGGTGAAAACGTGAGGTAAGAGCTCACGCCAATGACTGGTGACAGCATTGAGGGTAAACCTTATGGGTTGAAAGGCCGAATATACCAATAAACCTTTTACTGTTAAGTTTAAGGTTGCGGGCTGCTCGCTCGTTATTTGGGGGGTAGGTCGTTAGAAATTGTTGGTGACAACAATTGTAGATAAATGATGGAAGTTTGCTTTTTGCAAATAACAGAATCCCGCTTACAAAACTACTGCTCCCCGTTAAGGGGAATTTTTTGGCAAATGAACAGGAGGTTCAGGAAATGGTTGTTAATTTCTATATTTTAAAAGCTTTTCAAGCGATGAAAAAATCTTCACTTTTTCTTAAATCGTTATTATTTTCCCTTTTGGGGATCATTTGTATTTTTCCGGGTTATACCCAAGAAATTCCGAATCCGGGTTTTGAAACCTGGATAAATGAAGGAAGTGGAGCTCCGGCAGGTGCACAGCGTCCTGCAAATTGGTATACATTAAACCAAACGATTCTGTTTTTATTTCCATTTACTACCACAACAAAAAATACGGATGCCCATACAGGCTCTTTTTCGGCAGAACTTTCCATGATGACCAAAACGGTGCCGGGAGTCGGAACAGTTACAATGCCCGGTATGCTTTCGACGGCAAAGGTTACGCTTGATCTTGTCGGGCAAAGCTTCTCTGCAACCGGTGGCTGGCCATTTACGGGTACACCCAGTAAATTGACAGGCTATTACAAATATCAACCGGATAATGGAGATAGCTGCCTTATAGGTGTTGCGCTTAGCCGTTGGCATGATGGCTCCCGGGATACGCTTGCTATCGGAGGAATTGCCTCTACAACGGTCCAGTCCGATTGGACGTTATTTGAAGTGCCGATTGAGTATCTGATGACTGAAACTCCCGATACCATGAATATCGTGATTCTTAACTCGGTACCCGCTTTGCCGTCGACCCATTTGAATACGAAAATGTGGGTTGATGATTTGGCATTTGATTACAGTGGGGTGGGTGTTGAAATGAAACCGGTGAAAAACAATTTGGCTGTTTATGCAGATGGAAACACAAAAAAACTGATTCTCGATTGCAAATTTGAAAAAGCAACCCCTTGTTCTTTCCGCTTGTATAATTTGAAGGGCAACTGTGTAAGCGAGTTTGAAAAAACGATTTTAACGGGAACCGAATACATTGACATTAGCCAACTGCCGTATGGAGTTTATATTCTGAAAGTAACTTCCGGAAACCAGGTTCTTGATACAAGAAAAATAAGCATACATTCGTAATGGGCCTGAATTTGCTATGCTATTTTTGTTGCGGTAAAAAAGACTGTTTATGAAACATACCGATTTTATTTTTGATCCGAAAAAAAAATGGGAAACCTTTGACACGGCTTTTTGCGGGGAATATGCCGGCAAAAAAGAGGCCGAAAAGGATTTGAAAAAAGGCATAAAACGGCTTTCAAAACTGCAGGAGAAACTTTATGCACAAGACAATTATTCCCTGCTCTTAATTTTTCAGGCGATGGATGCGGCCGGTAAGGACGGTACGATTCAGCATGTTATGTCGGGTATAAATCCCCAAGGTTGTCAGGTGACAAGTTTTAAAGCTCCGTCGGCAGAAGAGTTGGATCATGATTTCTTGTGGCGTTGTGTGAAGCAATTGCCGGAACGTGGGCGGATCGGGATTTTCAACCGTTCCTATTATGAAGAAGTCCTGATTGCCCGGGTACATCCTGAAATTATTCTCAACCAAAAACTTCCAATCAAATTCAAAATTCAAGAAGAAAATGCGGATTTTTGGAAACAACGGTTTGAAGACATCAATCATTTTGAGAAGTATTTGACTCGCCAAGGCGTTGTTATTCTGAAGTTCTTTCTGAATGTGTCGAAAGAAGAGCAAAAACTACGTTTTTTAGACCGGATCGACAATCCCAGCAAAAACTGGAAATTTTCGATGGGCGATGTAAAAGAACGGGAATATTGGGATGATTATCAGCATGCTTTGGAAGAGTCCCTTCGTCATACGTCTACAGATCATGCTCCCTGGTATGTGATTCCTGCCGATAAAAAATGGTTTATGCGTGCTGTTGTTTCGGATATTATTTGCGAACGTTTGGAATTACTAAAGCTTCAGTTTCCAAAAATTACGACTCAAATGAAAGCCGAGTTGCAGAAAGCAAAAGAAAAGCTTGAAAATGAAACTATTTAACCGGAAACGAATTTACCAGCAGAAAAAACAATGGAAAATCCTGTTGTTGTTTTTTGCAGCCGTTATTGTCTTTGCATCTCTTTGGTTTTCAAATGTTTTAGTAAAAAGAATTGCTCAGGTTGAGAGAAACCGGATTCATACTTGGGCGGATGCTGTGCAACACCGGGCTAACTTGGTAAATGCAAGCGAACCGTTTTTCTCTGAAATTCAAAACGAAGAACGCAAGCGTATAGAACTTTATGCTGAAGCGATAAAACATTACCCTTCAATGATGGGGTCGGAAGAATCGAAGCTGGTGGATATGATTATTGAGGGGAATACAAATATTCCGGCTATTTTAACGGATACCACCGGACGAATTTCGTCTGCCGTTAATGTTGACTTTAGTTTGGATACTACGCCTGTTATGACGCCTCAATTACTGAAAGATTTTGGCGTTTATGAGCCGTTCAAATTTGAATATTGGCACAAGCAATACAATTATATTTATTACAAAGACTCCAAGGTCTTCGGAAATGCAAAAAAGGGAATGGAAGACCTGGTGAATTCTTTTTTCCGCGACATCGTGAATAATTCAGCTTCCGTTCCGGTGCTTGTCACCGACAGTTTGCAAACAACCGTGATTGCTTCGGGGAATATAGATTCTTCCTTTTTCCATAATCAAGATTCGTTGCAAAGGCTCATTCGCGAAATGAAATCGCAAAACGATCCCATTGTGATTGACTTGGCTCACCGGGGAATTAATTATATTTATTACAAGGACTCAAATACACTTACCCAATTACGCTATTTCCCTTATTTTCAATTTGGGATTATTGGGGTTTTCCTTTTCATTGCTTATTTGCTTTTCAGTACATCGCGCCGATCGGAGCAAAACCAGGTTTGGGCCGGTTTGGCAAAAGAAACCGCGCACCAGCTGGGAACGCCGTTGTCGAGTATGATGGCTTGGATTGATTATTTGGAGATGAAAGGGATAGAAGCCGAAACGATTGAAGAATTGCGTAAAGACGTCGATCGTCTGCAAGTGATTACCGAACGTTTTTCGAAAATTGGGAGTGCCCCAGTTTTAAAGCCCGAGAATATTACGGTTTTGATTTATAATGCAGTCGATTATTTGAAAAAACGCACATCGCAGAAAATACGGTTTCACGTGAATCCGTCCATTGATGAAGCCATCATTGTTCCATTAAACTATCAACTTTTTGATTGGGTGATTGAAAACCTGATTAAAAATGCAGTTGATGCCGTTGGGTCGAAGGGAGATATCTTTGTGTTACTCACCAATGAAGGGAAACAAGTAATTGTCGATGTTACAGATAACGGAAAAGGAATTCCGCGGAATTTGGTAAAAACCGTTTTCAAGCCCGGTTTCTCAAGTAAATTACGTGGCTGGGGACTTGGCCTGTCATTATCAAAAAGAATCATTAATGACTACCACAGAGGCAAAATTTTCGTAAAACAGTCCGTTGTGGGAAAAGGAACGACGTTCCGGATTGTTTTACAGAAATAATTTTCTAATTTTAAAAACTTGTCAGGAATCTACATTCACATCCCGTTCTGTGATCAAAAGTGTCACTACTGTAACTTTTTTTCGGTAGCATCGAAAAAGTACCGCTCTGCTTTTGTCCCTGCCTTACTGAAGGAAATGGATTTACAAAAAGGATACTTAACGGATCCCGTTGAAACGATTTATTTGGGAGGGGGGACTCCTTCGCTGCTTGATCCACAGGAAATCAATCAAATACTGGAAACCGTGAGGCAGAATTATGCCCTGGCCGACAATCCGGAAGTCACGTTGGAGGCGAATCCGAATAACGTCACAACAGAGAATTTGCATGCTTGGATGCGCTCCGGAATTAACCGCTTGAGCATCGGGGTACAATCTTTTTCGAACGGTGATTTGCAATTTTTGAATCGTTCCCATTCAGCGGAGCAGGCGATAAACTCGATCAAGCTGGCGCAGCAAGCCGGCATCCATAATTTAAATATTGATTTAATTTTTGGGATTCCCGATTTAATGGACTTTGAGTGGCTTATAAACCTGAAGAAAGCGGTTGATATGGGCATTCCGCATATTTCACCGTATGCATTGACCGTCGAACCGCAAACATCGTTGGATTTATTCATTAGAAAAGGAGAGTTGCCTCCTGTAGATGAAGATCAAACAGCCCGTCAATTTTGTGTTACTCAAAATTTCTTGACCCAGGAAGGGTATCTTCAGTATGAAGTGTCGAATTACTGCTTGCCCGGCCAATTTTCAAAACACAATACGGCCTATTGGCAAGGGAAGCATTATTTGGGATTGGGCCCGTCGGCACATTCCTTTAATGGGACTTCGCGTCAGTGGAACACACTTTCAATTAGCCATTATATTAGTCAAATAGAAAATAATCACATCCCTTTTGATAAAGAAGACCTTACGCCGCTCCAGCATTGTAATGAATACATCATGACTTCATTGCGGACCATGTGGGGATGCAATTTAAAATTTATTGAAACCCATTTCGGAGCGGAACGAAAACACCGTGTGCTCAAAGCAGCTCAAATATATTTGCATCAAAAACTGCTTACGTATTCGGATGATACATTGTTTCTTGCCAAAGAGGCAAAGCTTTTTGCGGATGGCATTGCTGCCGGCTTGTTTTGTGATGATTAAAAAAAACTCCACTGAAAAATACAGTGGAGTTTTTATGAGTGGGCCCACCAGGACTTGAACCTGGGACCTACTGATTATGAGTCAGTTGCTCTAACCGTCTGAGCTATAGGCCCTTTTTATGCTTAATTTTGAGCACAAAATTAAAATGGCTGCAAAGCTACGTTTTTTTTTCAAAAAATGCATCTTTTAAAAGCATTTTCGACCGTTTTCTTTTACTGCCTACTTAACCGGCTAAAAAAGCTTTTTGAAAAAGGAGCGAACAATTTTCCAAGAAATTCAAAAAATGTACGATATTTGTTGTAGAAATTTTAAATTCAAATTTTATACAACAATGAAAAGATTTTTATTATTTATTGCTATTCTAGGTTTTATTACCACGGCAAATGCACAATACAAAAAATACAATTTTGGTTTAAAAGCTGCACCCCAAGTCAGTTGGATGAGCTCAAGTTTGGATGAATATGAAAGTGCCGGAGTGCGTATGGGCTTTTCGTGGGGATTTATCGGCGCGTATAATTTTACGGAAAACAATAGCCTTGTGAGCGGCTTTAATGTTATATTTAACGGAGGGAAACTTCGGTTTGATGCCGATCACGTAGTTAACGGAACGGCGACCGGTCTGGTTGAAACAGTACGCACTTATAAGTTAAAATCAATCGAAATACCGATCTCTATTAAGATGCGTACAAATGAAATGAACAAGATTCACTATTATGCGCAATTGGGATTTGGTACCAGTTTTTTGTTTAGCGCTAAAACCGAAGATGAATTTACATCCAATGGTCAAGTTTATATGGAAAAGGATTCGGATCCCCAAATGTGGAAAGTGCGCGAGTCGTTAATTATCGGAGGCGGCATTGAATACGCGCTGGAAAGCGGCCCTTCCTTGGGAGCACGTTTGTTTTTGAACCAAGGTTTTACCAACATATTGAGTGGAAAAAATGATGCTTTGGGCGGATTAAAAGAAAAAGGAACCATCAGCTTTGTCGAATTGGCTTTTTCAATTATGTTCTAATACATTCCATCTTACCCTAAAAGCAAAAGAGAAAAATTAGAAATAGTTTTTCTCTTTTGCTTTTATACTCTTTAAGGATTTATTTCCGATAGGGGTGAATACAAAAATAGAAGGACAGATTAATGTTCGATTTTTACCGGAAAGTACTTTTGATTCCGGTAAATCAACAAAGTTTCGTTTTTGTTGTAAGGATTCATCCGGAACAATAAATCGTCGATAAAACTGGGTTTGATTTTGGTTTCAAAAACCAAGTCCGGAAAATAAATTTTTAAAGAATCTGCAATCTGACTGCTTTGTTCATTTTCAGCCAAAAGGATAAAGCGGGGCTCCTGCTTTTTTGCTAAAATAATCTCAGTGCTTTTTCCGATCCGATCTTTATCGATTTCCACACGAGGCAGCCATTGGCCTAAATAAAACATCGGCAACATCGAAACATCGCTCATTTTGGCAATTTGTTCCATGTTTTTATATTTCGATAAATAAAGCATGGACTCCACCCGTGCTTTTTTCGAATAATGGACGCTTACCACACATAACAGAATCGTATTGACCACGAGAAAGAATTTCCAGCTTCCTCTTTCGAATTTTTCAATCCATCCGATCTGCCGGTAAGAATTTTTAAATTCATTCCACCCGATCATACCTAGAATCAAAACGGACGGAACAATACTGAAAATAAACCGTTCCTGTTTGTTTAAAAAAAGACTGTGAAATAATAAAAAGACAAACGAGGGTAAAAACAAGATTAAATACCGGCGCCAACGAACCCAAAAACCGAAGAAAATGAAAATACTTACCGGAGGAATAAGCATTCCCAGGATTACATAAACGTACATAAAGGGGCTGCCCGTCAGGTAACTTCCAGCTTCTTCGAAGTTGTACCGGACATATTCAAACAATTCAACACAAGGTTTTCCCCAAACAAAAAAGTCAATGCCTCCCTGAATTAAAAACATACAAAATAGGGCACTGATTCCCCAAACCGCCGCATTCCGGAATTGCCGGATGCACAAAAGGGCCAGGCCAAAACCGACTAAAAAGAAAATCGATTGAAACCGGATGGAAAATGCAACACCCGAAATCAGACCTGAAAGAATTGCCGTTTTTATCGTTGGATTTTCTTTTTTCAAATAAATCCAAGTGCCCCAGAGTAAAAACGGAACGCATTGGATTTCGACAAGATTCCGTACACTCATCCAGGGCATAAACCAAAGTGCGGCCAATAGCCAGGCTGTTCTTACGGCAACTTGTTTCGTTGAATATTTTTCGACCAGTTTATATCCGAAATAAACGATGGATAGTGAATAAACGGCATGGATAATCCGCACCAAATACATTTTTGTTTCGGGGGAGTGGATTCCCAAGGCATTCAGAAGCCAAAACAAAATGTAATGCAAACCCATATAGAAAAAACTGTGTCCTTGCGGCCCCTCATTGTTGGGGCTGCTTGGCAACCAACTGTTATAGTCGCTTCCATCGGAAAATGAACCGGACGATTCAATGACGAGAAAATGATCGTCGTGCATGCCGTATCCGCGTGCAAAAACCGCAGCAATCAACCGTAGTAGCAAAGCCACAATTAGAATACATTGAAGAGGCTTTTGTGCGTAATATTCTTTGATTTTTTTCATATTTTTTCAATCGAAAAGCAAAGATAGGAAAAACACACTTCAGACCATTTATGCGTACATGTGATACAATTATATTTTGAATTCAAGCCTAACATAAATTGCATTTGTCCTCAATGTCTGAGGTGTTGTATTTTTCTGAAAATACCCGTTTATTGATAGAGTTTAACTCCGCTTGAGATTGACTAAATCGTTCGCAGCGTTTTTCTAAAACATATAAATCCTTTGGACTTAATTATCCTGAAAATTCTTATGCTGAACTCAGGTTTTGACTAGGGCGTGTTAACACATAATTTCATATCTTTGCAAAAAATGACAATATGAAATTAACGGAAGAGCAATACGGTACAATTGCGGAATATTTCCCGATCCAACGCGGTAACGTAAGTTTAAGCAATTTGGAGGTTTTAAA
>JAVBOY010000053.1:0-48421 GCA_031550085.1 Lentimicrobiaceae bacterium | reverse complement strand
ATAATCTTTGTATTGGCTGGCATCCATCCCTCCCCGTAGCTCATCACAACTTTTCCAGAGAGTGCTGTATAATTCAGATTTTTTAATTGCCATATATTATTTTTCTCCTTCTAAATTGTCTTCTACTAATAAATCTTTCATACTGACTTGTAAGATTTTTGCAATCTGGTTCAGAACTTCCAAACTCGGCTGCTTCCGGTTGCACACATAAGCGTTTACCATATTGAAGCTTTTGCCCAACTTTTCAGCCAGCCAAGTTTGTTTAATTCCTTTTTCGTCGAGAACTTCTTTGATTCTATTTGGTTTCATTTGAGTAGAAATGTTGTTAATCTAAAATTATTTAGTGTACAAATGTAGGAAATAGGGTACGACAAAAATAAGAAGCACCGTAATAATCCTTCTGTTTTTCCTATGAAAGCGAAAAAAGTCGCTTTACAGCGACTTTTTCGGAAAAATAGTTTTAGATTCTTGATTAACAAAATTACTTCCCGATGCAGAAATTCCCAAAGATATGATCCAGAATCTCATCGTTGGAGATTTGCCCGGTAATGCTGCCCAAATGATATAAGGCCTGGCGCAGGTCGATCAGGATAATATCGGAGGGCAATCCGGCGGCAAAGCCGTTTTCCACGTTTTGCAAGGCTTCCAAAGTCTGGGTAATGGCTTCGTAATGGCGGGCGTTGGTGACAATTTCCTGTTCGAAGTTGGCATCGGCTACCGCCGTTTTGGATAGGTATTCGGTAATCAGGTTGATATTTTCGTTGCGCTTTGCCGAAATAAAAATCGTTTCCAGCTCGATCAGTTCTTTGATATGCTGTGGCGGTTCCACCATTTGGTCTACTTTGTTGCCGATCAGCACAAAACGTTTGTCGCCGTTTTCGCCGTAACGGTCGTACAACGCCAGCAATTCTTCGATTTCTTCGGGCGAAATGCTGCTCGAATCGAACACATAAAAGACAATCTGCGCTTCGCGGATTTTTTCATGCGTCCGCTGAATGCCGATGGTTTCAATGGTATCGGTGGTGTCGGAACGCAAACCAGCCGTGTCGATGAAACGGAACAGGATTCCATCGATGGAAATGCTGTCTTCGATGGTATCACGGGTGGTTCCCGGAATATCGGAAACAATGGCCCGTTCTTCCTTCAGAATGGCGTTGAGCAGGGTCGATTTGCCCACATTGGGTTTGCCCACAATGGCAACCGGAATTCCTTTGCGCAATACATTGCCGAGTTGAAACGAATTCGCCAATTTCGTGAGTTCGGTTTTCAAGTTTGCGATCAGCGAATTTAATCTCATACGGTCGGCAAACTCCACATCTTCCTCGCTGAAATCCAGTTCCAGTTCCAAAAGCGACGTCAATTCGATCAACTGGGTGCGAAGCTGTTGAATGTATTTGGAGAACCCGCCGCGCATTTGTTTCATGGCCAGATTGTGCGAAGCTTTTGAATGGGCGGCAATCAAATCGGCCACCGCTTCGGCTTGCGATAAATCCATTTTTTGATTCAGAAAGGCCTGCAGGGTAAATTCGCCAGGCTTGGCCATGCGGGCTCCTGCCTGCAGCAAGGTTTCTAAAATGCGTTGCTGGATGTATTGCGAGCCGTGGCAGGAAATTTCAATCAAATCGTTGCCTGTATAGGAATGGGGCGCCCGGAACAAGGTCAGCAAAACTTCGTCCAGGGTTTCAGTCCCGGTTTCAAACAAACCCAAATAAGCGGTATGCGAGCGGGCCTCAGATAAGTTCAGGTTTTCGCGGTGGGGACGAAAAACACGGCCGGCAATGGCAATGGCTTCGTTTCCCGAAAGCCGGATAACGGCAATGGCGCCCGATCCGCGGGCTGTTGAGAGTGCGCAAATGGTATCAGTCATGGCGGTAAGTTTATAAATAAACAGGAAGGCCGAACAGCCTTCCTGTTTCGAACGTATTCCGGATTATTTTGTATGAATGACTTTGGTTACCATTGTTTTATCAGCCGTCACGATTTTACAGACATATACGCCTGCGGGCAGGTTTGCCGTTTGGATGGTATATTGCGAGCGACCTTGTCCTTGGGATTGTTCTTCACCTGCAAAAACCTGCATTCCCAGTGCATTGTAAAGGAATACCCGGATTTTTGAAGCCGAGCCTAAATAATAGCTGATGGTTAGTTTCTCACTAAATGGATTGGGATAAGCAGCCAAAATTTGCGATTGTGATTGCGGAACTCCCAACACAATGGAAATTTGATTTGAAGGTTCTGAAGGACATCCGGCCGCATGGGTCACAATGGTGTAATACAGGCCTGATTGCGTCGGTTGATACGTTTGTCCCGTAGCGCCTGCGATAGGCCCTTGCAAGTCGTACCATTGGTTTCCGGTTGCTGCACTCGAGGTCAATAAATGGTTGGATCCTTCTGTAATCGTTGGCGTGGCTGGTACGGCTTCGAACACAACAAAAATGGAATCTTTCGCGGTTTCGGCGCCGTCGGTGACCACCAATTTGTATTTGGTTGTGACGGTTGGCGTGGCAATCGGATTGGGCACATCGGTGCGGTTCAAACCGGTTGCGGGCGACCACTGGTAGCTTGTATTTTCAGAAATCTTGCTAACAGACGAAAGCAATTGGGAATAGCCGTTTGCACAAACGGTGTCAGTTACCGCACTCACTTCCGCTTTCAGGGCTGGCGTTCCGAGCAGTTTGCTGAAGCCAGGGAACCGGATGTTGTCAATCCAGACACGGTCTTGCCCTGCCGTGGTACCTCCGTTTTTAACATAGGACCATAGCAGGCGGTGTTTCCCTTGCGGAATAATGTATTTTGCAAAAGTCCAGTCGGTAGAAATACCTGAAAATTGTCCTTTTACAACCCCATCCACATAAAAGTTCAAATAATCGAAGGGTTCCGAGGAGGTTTTGACGTAAAAACTAAGGGTATCGTCTGCAAAAACATCAAGATCGATGTAGAGGTCCGAGTGTTTGTTATGTCCGATCGCTCCCGAGCGGGCTGAAAACTGGCCTTGTTGGGCCTCGGCTGTAGAACTTAACCAAGGATAAACCGTATCGTTTTTCCAATCAAACTTTGTAAAATCACCGGTTTCGAAGTCCTCAACAAATTTTCCAACGTAGGGAAAGAGGCTTGCGGATGCGTTATAGCCGTCTGCGGAAGCAGAAAAATACAAGTTCAAAGGCGTATTTACCGGACAATCCGGATTAATTTGAATTTTAAATTTTGCATCCGTGCTTTCGGTCGCTTTCAACGAAACGTTTTTTTGTTCTCCCTGAAGTACGGTCACATAGTTGCTGAACGAAGCCAATGAAGAAGCCACGGGATTGGTAAGCGCCACATGCCCGGTGTTGGTCACGGAAACGGATACATCAATAATATCACCCGGGGCCAGCGGATGTTGCAGGTTCAGCAACTGGATAGCTCCGGCTACAAGCTTGGGTGCATGGACAACGGTGGCGAAAGTGGATAGGGTCGATTCGCTTCCTGCCTTTGCGACAAGCGTAAAAGTAACAACATGTTGGTCCGGAATATACGGATCAATTTTTACCCGGAAACTGTTTGTGGCCGTACGGGTTGAATCTTTGGCCATTTCCGGCAGGGCTGCAACGCTGTCCAGGATGGTTACGAACGGGTCGTTTACCCTCAAGACTGCCGTAGCGTTTGTAGCTGCTATGCCGCCGATGTTTTTAAAGGTTATGTCGAAAGCAATTTCTTCATTATTTTCGGCAATTTGATTGTCATTTTCCTGCGAATCGTTAACCACCGTGTTCTTTAAAACCAGGTACGGGCTGTTTGGCGCACCAACCAATACGCTGTCAATATACGGACGGCGGTTTTGCTTGGTGATTACCACAGAAGCATATCCGGCCTGCATATTCGGAATTACCTTAATATTTGCTTTACCGTTTGCATCCGCTTGGCCGGCGCCATAAATCGTGCCGTTTTTTGTAAGGCCAATGTAAGCATAAGGCTCGGTTTGCACATCAAACGTTTCGCTGCCCAAACTCAAGATCGGAAGATAGGATACGTTCAATGCGGGCGGATTTGAGAAATACACCGAAAGCGAAGGATCGCCGAAAGTATGGTATATTTCCCAATAATATTGTTTCTTATCAGAGCTTGATTCTTGTACGGCCAGGTTGCCGGCAAAAATCATTTGATCCACCGTGGTGTACCATTCGGAATAAGGCTCGCCGCGATCGTGGAAAGTCCGGTCGTAAGCCCCCAAACCGTGGGTTTCGTAAGTGGGGTTTGCTGTAATAGGGCCTACTCCGACACCCCAATAATAATCTTCATCCCAATAACTGTTATTTGATGCGCCAATATAAGCTAACGCACCCTTGTCTTTCGCTCGCAACAAAGCTTCACCAAAACAATATTGGTTAAATGTTCCTGTAACACAGCAGTTTCCAACCATCAGGGGATATTTCCCTTTGTTTTGCAAAGCCGGGATTTGAGCAATGGTAAATTCGGGATCAGCCCAACAATCCACACCTCCATGAGCAGTATAGTTTACATAACCGGCTCCTGCACTTACCAAGTTACGAATGGTCGGCGAGTAATTTGCACCCGATGGTTCGGGTTGTAAGAATATGTGCGGATTCATGCCGTGTGCTTGGTTGAAATAGTAGGTTGTTCCATAATTGATTTGCCCGTTACCCCAGTTAGGTGCATGCCCGGATCCATCAAATCCAGATATCATAACTACTTCATTTAAAAAAGAGGGATCGGGAAACAGGAACTGTTCGTATTCCAGGGTTTTGTCGATTTGAGGTTGGAGCTCGTCTACATTGGTCGCCGAAAAACGCCCATAGTACACTTCGGGCAGGTTATCGCCGGTATATTCGCAATAGCGCAAGTCAGTAACGTGGCCTGCTGCCTGGAAAGCCGGTATTTGTGCCACATCGCCCACAAATAATATGAATGATGGAGCCGGATCCGTTTGGGTTGCCGATGTGTAAAGGTTTTGCAAATAGTTTTTGATGGAAGTGGTGGTTTTACCAACATTGGGATCATCGGTATAGGCTTCAATGACGGTAAACCCTTTTTTGATTTTCCATTGTACAAACGGTTGCAGGGCTTGGCGGAACATGGGGTCGGAAACGATCACATATTTTACCGGATTTTTGGTCATCGGCTCGGCTTTTGCCATACTTGGCAAGCTGATAATACGGTTTTGATAGGTATTGAAATAGGGAGAACTGTAAATAGCTTTCAGTTCTTCTGTCTTTTGAATATCCGCATTTTCGAAATTCACCGTGAATTCAATATTCGAATAAACCCGGAGCATTCCGGTTACCGGATTGTATTGTATGGGCGAAATAATCAGGTTTGCCAGGCGCATGTTTCGCAGATAGCCTTGTATTTCAACCGAAACAAGTTCTTTGCCGAAAAATTTATTTTGTTTGTAAATATCCGGGTTGTAGATAAATTCCGGTTGCTCTTTGCTGCTTTTCGGATGCGAAGGCTGTGCGGGGATGATTTTATTTTGAATACCCAAATCCGAAAGCTTGTATTCTTGAACGTCATAGGACTTCACAACGACGGTGGGTGTAGCATCAACCGGTACTTCAATCAAACGGCTTAAAATAGGTAATTGAGGTTCGCCCACAACGGTAGTTTTTACATAATGGTCTACCATCAATTCTGAAAAATTGCCTTTGTCGGTAGTAACATTGAACGACGACATTTTCCCGAAGGCGTTTGTCCCTTGCAGATGTTGATAATTAACGGTGGTAACCGCAAAGTCATTGTTGACATTTTGCTTTACGACAACTTCCTGTCCGACTGCTTTGGAAGAAAACAATGCGAAGGAAAAGCAAATTACCACATGGAGTAAAAATGAACATTTCATAAGATATAATTTTAGTGCGGATTTCATGAAAACAAAAAAGAAATTACTTGGAATACTTTAAGCATCGAATAAGTAATTGCTAAAAAACGTTCGCAAAGATAAAAAAATATGCGAGTTTTCCTAAAAAAGTTTGTAACAACTTAACAATTATTTCACTAAGTAGTTCTTTTGAAGCCGGAAAGTTCCATGAGGGTCAAGCCTCTTAAAAGATTTCACAACAAGAATTAACTGGTTGAAATTTAATCGATTATTTCCTGCATTTTTTAGAAATAGATGTGGAAGGTAAAAAATCAAATATTTTTCAGGAAATCATCTAAATTTTCATCCTCTTTAAGTCCTAACTTTTTTTTCAGGCGGTACCGGCTGGTTTTACTCGTCTCGGTGGAAACATTTAACAACTTTGCCACTTCCTTGAGGGATAATCCGATACGGAAATAAGCGCATAACCGGAGATTATTATCGGTTAAATCCCCGCAATGGGCTTTTAATTTGTCAAAAAAGCTGGGGTGAACTTTGTCGAAATGGAGCATAAAGTTTTCCCATCCCTGGTCGCTTTGCAGGTTGGCCTTGATAATTTGATTGATTTGAGGGTGGTTGTTTTTTGAATCTTCCTGGTTTTTGGATTGGCCGGCGGTCAATTCGGAAATCTGTTGTAAAACATTGTTTTTTTCGGACAGCAACAGGGAATAAGAGGCAACTTCCCGGGCTTTTAGTTCTAACGCTTGTTGGTGTTGGAGTTGCTGGAGCTGTTTGATTTTTTGCTCGTGCTTCAGCTTTTCGTTCAGATCCCTGTTTTCGGCTTCCCGGATGAGCGCTTGCTGCCGTTTCTTTTGTTGGAAAATGATAAATGTCAGGACGGACAAAGCAATGACAGCTAAACCGATCATAATGGTGAAAGCGAAACGCCGGTTTTTTAATAGCAAAGATTGCTCTGCAATTTTGAGTTCCTTTTTCGATGATTCCAAAAGTTCCGAAACATAAGCCTGGTAAGCTTCGATGGCGTTTGAATTATAAATCAGCTTGTTATTCAGGTCGTTGTATTTTTTTAAATAAAAGAAGGCACTGTCGACCTGGCCAAGTTTTTCATACATATGCGATAATCCCGAAAAGACATACAAAAGCCGCATCAGGTTTTGATCTTTTTCGGCAACGGTTTTTGCTGCCGTAAAATACCGGAAGGCTTTTTTGAAATCTAGGCTGTTGGTATAATACATGCCGAGATTTTGATACAGCACGATGGTAAGTTTGTGATTATCAATAAACGGAATTAAATCCAGCAAAGTGCTGTAATAACGGAATGCCTGCTGGTGATCGCCTTTTATGGAATAGCAAGCCCCTACATTTAAGCAAGCGATGGCAAACAATCCGGTATCTTTATACTGATCTTTGATGGAAATGAAATACAACAACGAATCAATGGCCCAGTCTTTTTGCGGTTCTTCGCGCGAAAAACCCGTATACATGTCCAGCGTGATTTTGTAATACTGCCGCTGGGAAGCATTTGTGTAGCTTTTTGCTTGTTTGTAATAATCCGTTGCGGTCGCATGACTTTTGATGTAGTTACAAATATTACCCAGTAAATTCAGCGTTTCTGCCGCATATTCATTCTGGCCGATTTGTTTGAATTGTTCCAGTGCGGATAATGCCATTTTAAAAGCTTCCGCATAGTTGCCCTGGGGCATATTCCCCAGAGCCTGTGAATAGTTCAATAAGGCTTTTTCAAAAAACGCTTCTTTGGGCAGGGATTCGGAACAAGACCGGATTCGGGAAATCAAACTGGAATCGTTGGTCCCTTGTGAATAATTCAGATACGTTTCGGCATATAGGTAACGGGCAGGCAACGATTTGTTAACGGAATCATTTTGGGTAATTTGGTATAGCTCTTTCAATAAAACCCGGGCCTGCCGTCCGTTGCAAAAAGATTTCTCTTTTACTTTCAGCGCGATGGAATCAAATGCTCCACTGGAACTTCTTGAAAATACTTGATAACCAATAAAATAAAAAACAAAAAAGAAAAGTATCGGGATCCTTCGATAATTTGATTTTGCCGGCGGGTTGATTTTTTCCATTTTTCTGATTTATTGGAGTCGCAAACGTACGATTTTTTGTAAAAAAACGGGAAGGATTAAAAATGTCCCCTCTGAAAAAAAGATAATTTATTGATTTTTAGTATAAAATACTTATAAAATGTCCACCGTTTGTCTACCGGAATTATTTGGGTAAATTGGAATGAGAGCCTATTTTTGTTTACACAAATTACAAGCAATTTTAATTAATCTTTAAATAATTTAATGATGACAAGAACAGTTACACTTTTTTTAATTTTCATGGTTTGTTTCGGATTTTGTGCGAATGCGCAAAAATATTCGCAAGCCGAATTGATGGACCCTGCTTTTAAGCCCAAAGCTTTTTCTGTAGAGCGTCCGGAAGTATCAAAACCGACGGCAGCACCCTCCATGCGTCTTAAAATTACGGAAGATTGGTTTGAACCGGATACCATGTGCCTGTATACGACTACTGAGAAATTTCGTGAAATATACACCTATACTCCAACGGGATTCCTTGGTGTTTATTTTTACCAAACCTGGTATTCGGGAGGTTGGGTAAATGCCCAACAAGAAACGTTTTTGTATGATGGGAAAGACAATTTGTTGAGCGATACCTGGCAACGCTGGGTTACCGACCATTGGCAAAATAATTCCAGAACCGTTTACACCTATGATGCAAACAATAACATGTTGAGTGCAACCAAGCAGACTTGGGGAGAAAGCGACTGGGATAATGTCAGCCGGATCGCTTACACTTACGATGGAAACAACAACATGCTGACTAAATTGGAGCAAGTTGCGGAAGGTTTGGATTGGGCCAATTCAAAAAATACCATTTATACCTATGATGAAAGAAAGAACATGCTGACCTCTTTGGAGCAAGCATGGGACGGTGCTTGGGCCAATACCATACAAGAAACCTATACCTACTCGGCACAAAATTGGGTTCTCAGCCGCACCCATGAAGATTTTAACAATCCCGGCAAAGGAACGTTCAGGCTGGTTTATACCTTGGACGGATCCGGCAATGTTTTGAACCGGACTTACGAAGGCTGGGACGGACAAAATTGGTATCTTTCGGAACAATACACTTGTACATACGATGCAAACAACAATTTGCTGACGCAATTGATACAAGTGATGGCAAGAGGTTCTTGGAAAAACTATGCTTTGCTTACGTATGAGTACGATGCTCACAGCAACATGCTGATGGAACTGATCCAGATGTGGGATGGCGATAATAGCGCTTGGGTGGACGACGAAAAATACACCTTCCAATACGATGAAAACGATAACATTATCAATGTGGTTTACTACCCGTACCGGAATTATCCGTACGAAAACAACATGATGTACACCCATACCTGGGATGGCCACAACATGTTGACCAACCTGATCCAATACCGGAACATCGCAGATCCCGACTGGTCGAATCTGTTGCTTTTCAAATATACGTACGACCAGTATAAGAACTGTACCAAAGCGGAGCATTTTGCATGGCTCGGCGCTTGGGAGTATGACAGAGCGCACGATTTGTCGGTAACTTACAACAATGCACAAAGCACCTTTGAAATAGGAGGTGGATTTTACATGGTAGAGTTATCTTATGTGAAGGTAGTGAAAACCGGAGTCGAAAATCCTACGGTTTCTGACAATTCCATTCTTGTGTATCCCAACCCGACCTCAGGAATGCTTACCATTACTTCTACAGACAACAAACCGATAAAACAAATTTCCATTTACAACCAAACCGGGCAAAAGGTGATGCAGGGATCGTGCCCCAGTGGAAATGTCGACCTCAGTCACTTAACACAGGGAATGTACCTGATTCAAATCACGACCGAAAAGGGAGTTGCGACGAAAAAAATAATCAGAAAGTAAGGTTTTTCGTTTCAATTTCTGGTTTGCTAACAAAGAGGCAGTTCAAATCACGAACTGCTTCTTTTTTTTGTATCAACCTCTGAAACTCCCGGATCATAAACCGGTATAGATATTTTTTTGATACTTACAGTGTATTGAAACGGATACTCAAAATTTATTTTGGCTAAAGCATTGGCATAAATGGATTTACAGTTCTCGGATAATTTTGACAGCGATCGTAAAAAACCCAATTTCTTGCTGCCGGCCTTCGATGAAACAGGGAACAATTGTTTTTTCAGATGCATTATAGGTTTTAATTATACCTTTGTGTAGGGTTAAAAATCATGTTTTTTTTGAGTAAACCTTTATGTCCGAGGAAAATACATATCGAACCGTTGAAAAGAGACAAAAAGCCAGTTTCCGGGAAAAAGGAAGCCGGTTTTTATCTTATTTGATTCCGGTTCAATCGGAAGCGGACGTGAAATGGGAAATGGAAAGTTTGAAAAAAGAGTATTACGACGCGACTCACCATTGTTATGCTTACATTTTGGGATTTGACAAAGAAAAATGGCGGGCCAATGACGACGGAGAGCCTTCGGGAACGGCTGGCCGGCCTATCTACGGACAACTTCTTTCATCCGATTTAACCAATGTGCTGCTTGTGGTAATTCGGTATTTTGGCGGAACAAAATTGGGAACTGGTGGTTTAATTACAGCCTATAAAACGGCAGCTCAACAGGTAATTTTGGAAGCGGAAATACGTACAAAAGAAAAAATGGAAGAGTATCGTGTTGAGTATCCGTATGAAGCAATGAACGAAGTGATGAAAATTTTGAAAAGTGATGCTATTTCGATTCTTTCGACAGACTTTGGCACGAAATGTGCAATAACCTTCGCCATCAAAAAAAGTAACACGGCTTCATTCCTGGCATCGATTAACAAGATTAATGGTTTAGAAATCAAGGAACTAAAAATGATCTAAACGTTTCACTTGTTATTTGCGATATTTTTTCTTGGATTTTTCCAGTTACGACCATTTTTTATAAAAGTCAAGTGCTAAAAAAAAAATTAATCCACTTTTTTGTGTTGACTTTTGAACAATGAAATTTTTGGCCCGCTTCCGTTGTGAATGGAATGAGTTTCAGCTTACTATTATTTGAATTGTTTTTTATTTATCATGAAAGAAAAATATATCGAAGTTTGGGACAATTGCTTGGCAGTGATTCGTGATAACATCAACCATCAAAGTTACAAAACTTGGTTTTTACCCATAAAACCGACAAAGTTGGAGAATAACGTCCTGACCATTCAAGTGCCGAGCCAGTTTTTTTGCGAATGGTTAGAAGAAAATTACATTACGTTATTGAAAAAAACGATTAAAAATGAATTGGGAGTCAATGGCAGGTTGGAATATAAAATTGTCATGGCCGAAGCGCAGTCGCAAACTCCTCATACTGTTACCGTTCCATCAAGCAACAAAAAATCGACGGTAAATCCGCCCGTTTCCATGCCGGTTTCCATACAAAAAAACGGGTCGGCAAAAGAAATTCCGAATCCTTTTGTAATTCCGGGTCTGAAAAAAATACAAGTTCATTCCCAGCTGAATGAAAACTATTCATTTGACAATTTCATCGAAGGAGAATGCAATCGTTTGGCTCGTGCTGCCGGGTATGCCGTGTCATGCAATCCGGGGAAAACCGCTTTCAATCCTTTGTTTATTTATAGTTCGGTTGGTTTGGGGAAATCCCATTTGGTGCATGCTATTGGAATCAATACCAAGTTGCAGTTTCCCGAAAAAACCGTGCTGTACGTTGCCGCAGAACAATTTGTCCAGCAGTTTATCGAAGCGACCCGCAACGGCAATCAAAACGATTTTATGCATTTCTATCAAATGATCGATGTGCTGATTATCGACGACATTCAATTCCTGGGAGGAAAAGAAAAAACCCAGGATGTATTTTTCCACATTTTCAACCACCTCCACCAGCAAGGCAAACAATTGGTAATTACCAGCGATAAATCTCCGGTGGAATTGAAAGGTCTGGAACCCCGCCTGCTTTCGCGCTTTAAATGGGGCTTAACGGCAGACTTGCAAGTACCGGATATCGAAACCCGGATTGCTATTTTGCAAAAACGTTTGTATAAGGATGGGATTGAAATGTCCCAGGACGTAGTGGAGTATCTGGCTTACAGCATCACTTCAAATATCCGCGATCTGGAAGGCGCCCTGATTTCCTTAATGGCCCAGTCCTCATTGAACCGGAAAAGCATTACGTTGGAACTGGCGCAACAAATGATTGATAAATTTGTGAAAAGCACCCACCGGGAGATTTCCATCGATTTTATCCAGAAGATTATTTGCAACTATTTCAATCTTCCATTGGATTCGATCAATGCCCGGACGCGCAAACGCGAAATTGTACAAGCCCGCCAATTGGCCATGTATTTTGCAAAAAAGCATACGAAACATTCGCTGGCGACCATCGGGTTGCATTGCGGAAATAAAGACCATGCCACCGTTTTGCATGCTTGCCGCACGGTAGCGAATCTGGTTGAAACCGACAAGCAATTCCGGAATTATGTGGAGGAAATAAACAAAAAAATAAAACTATAAGAAAATATAATGGAAAAAAGCCGGTTTTTACCGGCTTTTCCATTCATAGTTGTTTAGGTAAATAACCCGGACATCCGCATTAAAGAATCCATCGTTTTTCGCATCCTGTTGAAAACGGAATTTATTTTGAAATCCGGTCGGTTTATCAAAATAAGGAATGCATTTCAGAAAATCCTTTCCGTAAGTACAGAGCGCTTCGCTGAAAAAGTAAGTGATGTCATACCCCAGGAAAGCATACTTTTCGATCTGCGGCTCGGTTTTGTATTGCTCGCGAAACTCCTTGACAAAAGAAAGTGTTTGCGGATTGGAGTAATCGACAAAATTTACATTTACCTTGTGGTAGGAGAGGGTTTCAAGATTCTCCATGTTGATTTGCTGCCGCTCAATATTCGGCATGCCGAACAACGTAATGTCTTTGCTTTTTGCAGCGGCGGCCAGTTGGCTGACAAAAGCCGGAAATATCCGTTCGTTGGTTGAAAAAAAGAACACCAGATTTTTACCTGATGCACTCAGATTTTTGGCCACTCCTGCATACTTTTCGGTGGCATAGTCGACCACTTTGAGTTTTGATGCCAAGGTTGAATTTCCCTGCAACGCCGAAATAAAACTGGAAACCAGTTCCCCGTTTTCTTTCTTATCATATTTGACAACCACAATCGATTTTGCATCAGAATACTCTTTTTCGCCCAAAAGCGATACCAGCTTTGTTGCAACGGCATCTGCAGGAGGCTGGACTTTAAACACAAACCGGTTTTCATCCAGGATTTTATCCCGCCGCGAAAGCGGATTCACAATGGGGATATCATTTTTCTCCGCAAAATCCGAAGCTAACTCAAAACTTTTTGCGTAAAACGGTCCGATGATCAAGTCCATATCGGCCATCTCCGACCGTTTCAACACTTTTTCAATCTTTCCGTTATCCCGTTCGTCTTCGGCATCGTAAACATAAAACTTTATTTTTACGCCTTCCGCTTCCAGATCGCGCAAGGCGATCATGGCCCCACAATAAAATTGAAAAAATTCATACGATCGATAAGAATCTGCATCCCTTGTGTCACTCCGAGAGTCTGAGAATACGGTGGTATCAGCAGCTTCCAGCGCCAACGGCATCAGAAGCGCTATTTTATAAGTTTTTTCTTTATTATAATAGGTGTCTTCACAATCCTTGGGAATCCGCGGATGTTCATCGCGAGGAGTTTCCTTGGTGGTCGTTTCAACGGTTCCGGAAGAAGGAACTTCGATGACATCTCCGGTCTTTAAGCCGTCTTTCAATTTCGGATTTAACCGGACCAAATCCTCTTGGGTTGTGTTGAATTTTTTCGAAATGCTGTAAAAAGTTTCTCCTTGTGCGACGGTATAAGAAGTAGTTCCTTCTTTGGAATGCGTGGCTTCGGCTGGTTTCGGAACATCCGGTGAGGCCGGAACGCTCACGGAAACAACCCCCGTGTTCCCTTTCGGAACCTTGAGATCCATTCCCGTTTTCAAACCCTGAAATCCCGGATTTGCCTCAATAATTTCTTCTTGCGATACATTATAGGATTTTGCAATGCCGTAAAGCGTCTCCTGTTTTTTTACTTTGTGAATGAGGTACGTTTTTGATTCAACTTTTTGATCTTGATTGGTTTGAACAGAAATTTTCTGATTCGGGGAATCGTTTTTTTCCGGTTCTTTTTTCGGGATTTTCAACGTAATTCCTTCTTGCAGGTTCGTTTCGTTAATCGCCGGATTGGCTGCTTTGATGTCATCAATGGAAACCTCATAAGCTTTTGAGAGCGAATAAAGCGTTTCCGACTTTTTGACGAAGTGAATGTAATACGGCTTCCCCTTATATTGTTCGACAATGTTTGATTTTTCAATGACAACCGTTTGCGCAACCGTAGCGATGGAAGCAAGGAAAAATGAAGAAATCAAGAAAAATACAGCAAATTGACGCATGGTATTCGTGTAATTAACTCATGAACGATAACAAAAGCACAAAATTCGATAAAGAACCGAAAAGGAATCTAAAATTACCGAAAAATGGCCTGTCGCATATTAGATTATTATAAACGTCCGGCTACTTTACCCCAGTCGACCAAATCCCAAAAACCTTTGATATAATCGGCACGCTTGTTTTGGTAATCGATGTAATACGCATGTTCCCAAACGTCGCAGGTTAATAAGGGCTTCAATCCATCGCAGAGCGGATTTCCGGCATTCGAAGTTTGCACAATCGCCAAATTTCCTTCCTTATTCAAAACCAGCCAGGTCCAGCCCGAACCGAATACTTTTACAGCCGCATCCGAGAATTGGGTTTTGAAATTTTCGAACGAACCGAAACTTTTTTCCAATAATTCCAGCAACTTTCCGGAAGGAGCCGTGTTTCGTTTTTCGGAAAAACTTTCCCAATAAAAGGTATGATTCCAAATTTGGGCTGCATTATTAAAAATACCGCCGTTCGATTTTAAAACGATTTCTTCCAGCGGAAGATTCTCAAATTCCGTGCCCGGAATGAGGTTGTTTAAGTTGTTGACGTATGTTTGATGGTGCTTCCCATAGTGAAACTCGATTGTTTTTTCACTGATAACCGGTTCTAACGCGTTGGGAGCATAAGGTAATTTCGGTAGTTCCATAAGTTTGGTGTATTAAAAGTAAATATCAAAATAAACGGGTAATAACGGACAAATTTACTGAATATTTCTGATTATGGAGTAGAGAAATCAAACACCTCGAATTGTTAAAAAAGACTTATTTTTTGTTTTCATTGAACTTTAAGGACTACTATTTGTCCAACTTTGTACAAACGAAAAAAAATCAACACAATGAAAAAGATCTTATTTGTGTGCATCTTTGCACTTGGCGTATTTGCTTCGCAAGCTCAATACAAACACAGTTTGGGGCTTGGGTTCGGATCCTCAGTCGGTGTTCAGTACAAGGGGTTTTTGAATGACAAAAATGCAATTGACCTTATGCTGGGCGGTTTAGGAACCCATTTTGACGTTTCGGGAGTTTACGAATGGCATTTTCCCGTTGCCGATGAATGGAAATGGTACGTAGGACCCGGAGTTTATTTGGGTTCTTGGAATGACGGAAATGATTCGGACCGTGACGACGGTTTTTATATGGGAATCATGGGCGCTATCGGCATTGAATTTAAGCCGGCCATTCCGTTTGTTTTTTCGCTTGATTATAGGCCCAGCATTACGCTGGCCGGGTGGTCCGGGTACTATAGTCAGTTTGTATTTGGCGTTCGCTATGTATTTTGACCGGTTTTGAACGAACCAGTTTTTGGAAAGCAAAAAAGAGAAGTGTCGATTACTTCTCTTTTTTTGTTTGTGATGATCTGCCGTTTTTGCAAAAAAATGCCAAAAATAGATTGTCTGTTATTTGCAAAACAACTACATTTGCGTTCCAGAAAATCTTTCCTAAACACAGTCTTCCTAAATGATTACCATCGGACTACTAAAAGAAACTACCGGCGAAAACAGAGTGGCATTGTTACCTGAAGGTGTGGCAGCACTGATTAAAATGGGCGTCCAAATGCTGGTTGAAAGCGGAGCCGGCGAACAAGCGTTTGCCTCCAATGCGGATTATGAAACAGTGGGTGCAAAAATTGCCGCTAAGGCTGCCATAATTTCCCAATCCGATATTTTGGTAAAAATTCAGCCGTTATCGGACGATGAGGTTGCGCAACTGAAAGCAAACCAAGTGATTTTGGCTGCCTTAAATCCTTATTTCCAAAAAGAATTACTTACCCAGCTTGCCTCCAAACAAATTACATCGTTCAGCTTGGATATGATTCCGCGTACCACCCGGGCGCAATCCATGGATATATTGTCCAGCCAGGCTACGGTAGCTGGCTACAAAGCCGTGTTGACGGCGGCCAATACCTTGCCGAAATTTTTTCCCATGTTTATGACAGCCGCCGGAACCATAAAACCTGCGAATATCTTGATTTTGGGAGCGGGAGTTGCCGGATTACAGGCATTGGCAACGGCGCGTAAATTGGGCGCTGTTGTGTATGTGTTTGATGTACGTGCTGCAGTGAAAGAAGAAGTAATGGGTTTGGGCGGAAAGTTTGTGGATGTGGAAGGCGCTGCCGATTCGAAAGCTGCCGGCGGCTACGCCGTAGAGCAATCAGAAGAATTTGTACAACGTCAGGCATTGGCCATTCACAACCAAGCCGTCAAAAGCGATGTGGTGATTTGCACCGCACAAATTCCGGGTAAAAAAGCGCCTGTCCTTTTGAAAAAAGAAACCCTGGATGCCATGCAACCTGGCTCGGTGGTGATCGATTTGGCGGCCTCCACAGGCGGAAACTGCGAATTAACCCAAAATAACGAAACCCGTGTTCACAACGGCATAAAGATTATCGGAGAGTCGAACTTCCCCAGCGATATGCCGACCGATGCCAGCCGCATGTTTGGCAAAAATGTGATTAACTTTTTAAAATTAATTGTTACCGGAGAAGGCAATCTGAACCTTAACTGGGACGACGATTTGGTAAAAGGCACCGCCATTACACACCAAGGACAGATTGTCCATGAAAGGCTTAAATAGATTTTTAGTAAACAAGTTGACGAGTAGACCAGTAAACGAGAATTTCTTAATTACGAATGAAAAATTAAAAAGGAAAAATTAAAATGAAATTGGTGACGGGTAACGAGTAAACCGGTTAACCGTAAACTTGTTAACTGTTTACCTTTTACCGTTCACCCTGTACCGTTCACGCTTCACAAATAAACAATTAAACAGTTCAACGATTTAACGAGTAGACGAGTGACAAGTAAACTAGTAAACGAGGTTTTAAAGCAGAAGGCAGAAAGTATTTAAATACAAATAAACGATTAAGCAGGTATTTCACCCTGCACCGTTCACCTTGAACCCTTAACCCATTTCACGCTTCACTGTTCACGCTACACCTCTATGCAATTAAAATAGAATAATAATAGATTGAATTATCGTAATTTGTAAAACCAAGTATACCAACCATTTTACCATTTCACTGCATAAACAATTCAACAGTTAAACGATTAAACAGACAACTCACCCTTTACCCTGTACCTTTAACCATTTTTCCCAACTTCTCCGATTTCCCCTTTAACTATTCACAACGACTCAACAAAATACTATGGACGACATTTTAAGATTTATACTCGAATACAAGGACACTATTTTTATCCTGATCCTTTCCGTATTTTTAGGAATTGAAGTGATTTCGCATGTGCCGGCTGTGTTGCATACTCCGCTGATGTCGGGAGCCAATGCCATTCACGGAATTGTAATTATCGGCTCCATCATTGTGATGGGGCATGCTCACAACACACTCTCGCTAATTCTAGGATTTTTTGCGGTGGTATTGGGCACGTTAAACGTTGTCGGCGGATTTGTGGTTACCGACCGCATGCTTGAAATGTTCAAGAAGAAAAAATAACAATCCCTGTTTATTCGTAAAAAGCAAAGGCTTACAATTTTTACTATAGACTTTTTTAAATGGAATTAATTACAAAAATTATCGAGTTTACGCAAGGCATTGCAATTCTGGAGATAGCCTATATCATCGCATCCGTATTGTTTATTCTGGGATTGAAAAAACTTTCGCGTCCCGATAGTGCGCGGGCCGGGAATCTTTGGGCTGCGGTCGGGATGATTTTGGCGATTTTAGCGACCATTTTACTGCATAAAACCAAAACCCATTTGCCCGACGGCACCGTTGCCGAAGAAGGCATCGGTAATATCGGCTGGATTGTAGCCGCCTTGGCCATTGGAACTGTTATTGGCTGGTTGGCTGCCAAAAAAGTAAAAATGACGGCTATGCCGCAAATGGTTTCCCTGTTTAACGGAATGGGAGGCGCCTGTGCTGCTTTGATTTCGTTGATGGAATTTCCCGCCATGCAAAACGAATTGGCAGCCACTACAGCAACCCACATGCTAAACGGCCATGCCTTGGCGATTTTGCTGGCCTTGATTATCGGATCCGTATCGTTTGCAGGCAGTATGATTGCCTTTGGAAAACTCGATGGTAAAGTAGGAGACATCAAGTCACCCGTTTTGCGGATCATCAACATTGCCATGTTGGTGTTGGTGCTGGGATATATGGTATACATTATGTATCAAGCTCCCGAAGCCAACTATAATTTACCCGTTTACATCCTTACCGCTTTTGCCTTGGTCTACGGCATTACCTTTGTAATGCCCATTGGCGGGGCCGACATGCCGGTGGTGATTTCGTTATTAAACTCCTTTACCGGTGTTGCCGCTGCCATGGGCGGGTTTATTTACAACAACCAGGCCATGCTTACCGGTGGTATTTTAGTCGGTTCGGCCGGTACCATTTTGACCATTTTGATGTGCAAGGCTATGAACCGTTCGCTGATGAACGTCATTATCGGCGCATTCGGGAAAGCCGGTGCAGCTGCCGAAGATTCGGGCGACAAAACCGTGAAGGAAATTACGTTGAGCGATGCCGCCATTTTATTGAACTATTCTCAAAAAGTTTACATCGTTCCGGGGTATGGTCTGGCCGTGTCGCAAGCCCAGCACCTTTGCCACGATTTGGATTCGGTGCTTTCATCGAAAGGCGTTGAAGTGAAATATGCCATTCATCCTGTCGCCGGGCGCATGCCGGGGCATATGAATGTGTTGCTGGCCGAAGCCGATGTTCCGTACGAAAAGTTGGTTGAAATGGAAGACGCCAATCCTGAAATGCAAAATACCGATGTGGTCATTGTGATCGGTGCAAACGATGTGGTAAACCCCGCCGCAGAAGAAGATCCTGCAAGCCCCATTTACGGAATGCCTGTTATCCAGGTTTGGAATGCCCGCAACATCATTGTGATGAAACGTTCGATGGGCAAAGGATATGCCGCCATTGAAAACAACTTGTTTTTCCATCCTAAAAACCGCATGTTGTTTGGGGATGCCAAAGCCACACTTCAAAAACTGTTGGCGGAAATAAAATCGTTGTAGTACCCTTTACACTGAAAAGGTTATAAGTTCAGGGTTGCCGGATTTCCGGCAGCCCTGAACTTTTTTTAATTGCTTCCATTTGTTTTCAAGAAACACGAAAGGGCGGTTTACTGATTGCCTCTGTTTCCCAATATCGTTTTGATAAAGGAGATGGAATTCTTAGAACCGGGCATCGTAACAGGATCAAGTTGAGCTTCTTCGCCGAAGTAAAAAACCTTCCCAACCGGAATTTACCCCCAAAAAGGGGTTGTGTTTGGGAATATAATATTCTTTCTTTGTAAAAGAAATTAAAGAGTGTACCTATAAGAAAAAAATAATGCCTTTGCTTATACACCAAAAGGAAAAGGGAATTTGTTGGGCGTTGGGAAAAATTTATCAGAGTTAATGTTATTTTTTAAGTAGTATTTTAAGATTGAAGCAGGGTTTATTGTGAAAATCATATAATTATATGATTGTGGAAAAATAGTTGTTGGCCTACTTTCGCCAGGGATTTATGGGAAAGGGATTGACGGATTCAATTCGTAAAAGGTGCATAGATTAAAAACCAAAAAACCACAATAACGACCATGGGAAACAACGAAGAAATCGATGACCTGAGAGTTGCGACACAAAATCTTTCCGAGGAATCCAAAAGCATCCTTCGTATTGCCAAAGCCTATGCAAAAGAATCGTTGAATGATTCTGTCACGCCGGCGCATTTGCTGAAAGCCGCTTTGCATAAAGATGTTGGATTAATCGATTTTTTGGAAAACATCCAAAAAGACTATTATTATTTACTGGATTGGGTCAATGCCCGGATCAAACTCTTGCCCAAAGCATCCAAACCCGCTTATATCGTTTCCTTTTCCGATGCCGCTTATGCCGTATTAAATGAAGCCGAAAACTACCGCGAACATTACGGCGCATCCCAATTGGAACCTGCTTATTTTCTGGCTTCTTTGGTAACGCCCGGTGTCGGTTTCAGCTTTGAACAATTGAAATCATTCCCCCTTTCGGCCGAAGAAATTCTGGCACAATCTCCATCCCCAACGCAGGCGAAAGCTTCAAACAAGCAATCAGCTCCCGCTTCACCCCAGGGAACAAAATATCTTTCGAAATACACGATAAACAAGAACATCGAAGCTCAATCGGGCAATTGGCCGTTGATTATCGGATTTGAAAAAGAACTCCAAGCCATTTTCGAAACACTCGGCAAGACCGCCAAATCGAATGTATTGGTCGTCGGCGAGTCGGGAATTGGGAAAACAACGCTGGTCAATGCCTTGGTACAGCGCATTATAAAAGGAGAAGTTCCCGATTTTCTGGAAAATGCCGTTGTTTTTGAGTTGGATTTATCCCTGGTTTCTTCCGAAGCCAATTACAAAGGCGAAATTGAGGATCGCACGAAAAAGGTATTGGCCGAAATTTCCGGTATTGAAAATGCAATTATTGTCATGGAAGGCATTGACAAAGCATTCGAAAAGAATACCCTGCTGTACGGAATTTCTACCTTATTAAAAAGGGAATTAAACCAAAACGCCCTTCATCTGATTGCTACAACTTCTGTGGAAGGCTATACCAAAAACATTGAAACCGATAAAGAATTTGTCCGCAAAATCGAAAAATTGACCATTGAAGAGCCCAGCCTTGAAATGGCGTCGCGGATTATAAAAGGCGCCAAAGTGCGCTACGAAGAACACCATGGCCTTCAAATCTCGGATGAAGTGGTTGTCGAAGCCATCCGCCTGGCAAAACGGTTTATGGGCGAACGCAGCCTTCCCGATTCCGCTTTCGATTTGATCGACAAAACGCTGTCGCACATCCAGACCATGAATAAAATTTCCGAAAAAGAAATTTTACTCCTGACCGATAAATTAGCATCCATTAAAACGGCAGCCAAAGAAAAAGGGACAGACGAAACCGCTTTTGAACTCCAATGGCTGCACCATGAGATTTTCAACCGGCTCAGTTCGTTGCTTACCTCCCAATTGGATGACAAAATCGATTTTGCCGAATTGGTTTCAAACGACAAAAAAATCAAACATCTGGAATCCATTCTGAAAGAATTGAACCAACTGGCACAGACCAAGCGCACACAGGTCGAGATTCCGGATCTTTCAGTGATTGTGGCCCAACAAACAGGCGTTCCGATCGGGAAAGTCCAAACCAAAGAACGCGACAAACTCATCAATGCCGAAGCCATTCTCAAAGAACGCGTTGTCGGGCAGGACCATGCCATCAAAACTGTTTTGGAAGCTATTTACGAGTCGCGGTCGGGATTAAATAAAAAAGGCCAGCCTATTGCTTCCATATTTTTCCTGGGCCCCACGGGAACAGGGAAAACCGAACTTACCAAAGCCTTGGCCGAGTTCCTGTTTCAAGATGAATCCGCCATTATCCGTTTCGACATGTCGGAATTTATGGAATCCCATTCTGTGGCAACCATGACCGGAGCGCCCGCAGGTTATGTGGGTTACGAAGAAGGAGGCTTGTTAGTTAATAAAATCCGGCAAAAGCCCTATTCCATTGTATTGTTCGATGAAATAGAAAAAGCCCATCCCGACGTTTTCAACATCTTTTTGCAAATCATGGACGAAGGGCGCATCCACGATAAACTGAACCGGACAGGCGATTTCTCCAATGCGTTGATTGTTTTCACCTCCAACGTAGGCAGCGATTATATTTTCAAATCGTTTGAAGGCGGAATCATTCCCTCTTCCAATGAACTGAAACAGATCATGATCGAGCGGAAGTTCAAACCGGAATTTTTGGGACGCCTGACCGAAATCATCCCGTTCTCACCCATAACGGAAGAAATCGTTTTGATGATTTTCAATATCCACCTCAAAAACCTTCTGAAAACCCTGACCGATTTAAATATCACGCTGATCCTGAAAGACGACACCAAAAAAGCATTGGCGCTATCCGAGTTTTCGCCCCAATTGGGGGCACGCCCGATTTTGGGAATCATTCGCAACCAAATCCGCCGCCCCCTTTCGAAATTGATTATTTCCGGAGCATTAAAACAAGGGAACAAAGTGGAGTTGCGCTACAAGGACGGGAAATATGAATGGATATATTAAGCAAATCAAAAACCGGTTTTTGAAGCTTTTTCAAAAAGAAGCAATCCCTCAGGACCATACCCCAAAAATAGAACCACAACTATATAAAAATAATCATATTATGGCAAAAAAAACAGTAATTACCAAAGTACTGGACGTAAATACCAGTGATGCAATTGTCGAGTTTCCACAAAACCGCACGCTCATGGTGGAACAATTGACCGACACGCCTCCTTCCAAAGCGGAAATACAAAAGGATTTTGCCTGTTTGCAGGACCTGTTCGACCACTATCAACCCAACATTAAAAATCTGGAATACGAAGACCTGCAAGGGAAAACCGTAAAAGAGGACCTTGCTTTCCGCGAACTAAAAGACTTCGAACCGGATAGTGTTATCAAGAACAGCCAGTTTTTGAGCGACTTGAAAATGACGCGCGATTCTTACGACAAAGTAGAACAACAACTGATGCGCAACAAAGCATTGAGAGACGCTCTCTCCAACGAAGAATCCCGTCAGAATCTGGTGAAATCATTACAAGCCTTATTAGCAGAATTGCAACAAAATAAATAAAAAAGCAGCGCCATGTCAGATACATTACTACAACAAGAAGTTCAAGGAAAAGACGAACTGTTCAAACAAGCAGAACAACTACAAAATCCGGATGAATTACTAAGCAATAGTTTGGATGCCTTAGATTCGTTCGGAGGTTTTGACTTATTGGAAGGCTTGGTAGACGGGCTCGATAATATGAATCCGACCAACCGGGCGGCCAAGAATATTTTTCTGGAAGAAAGCGATTTTTCGGAGCAAAGAACTCAAATGAAAAACGATTTGGCCATTTGGATTTCGCTCCTCTCGGGGAATGAAAAATCCGTACAACTCGTTGACAAATGCGCCGAAGAAAAAGAAAAAGTCAACAAATCCTTGAAAAAGAATTTGAAATCCACGCTGAAGCGGAGCAAAAAGTTGGAAAGTTCTTACCGGACGGTAAGCCTGTTTTTCAAAAATTCGGGCAAGGACAAGGTCGATTGCTTGAGCATTTTGAACGCCGATAAAGACGAACTGAAAGATTCCGAATCGAAATTCTTCAAAACTGTTTCCGAGGAGATTGCCAGATCTTACGACCGCCTGAACCTGAAAAACAATTACAGCATTCTGGTTATTCCCGGTTATCTGGGATCCAAGCAAGCCGTGGATTTTTGGGGCAAGATCGCCTTTAAAAACAAAGTCATGTTTGTCACGGATTATGCAGACCTGCCCAGCCTCAAAATGTTGAAAGACAAATTGGATAAAGACAGCATGAACGGCGCAGATCCTCACCTGGCCAATGTGATGCTGGCTTGCAACTGGGTAATGGGGCGGAAAAAATCCGATTTTGCCGGAGAAGACGAACACCTGTACATTCCGCCCTCAGGCGCCTTAGCCGGAAAATTGTACGATACCGAGAACATTGTTTTAGCCCAGGGAGCTGCCGGAAAAAGATACGGCACCCTGGATGAAGTGGACGGCGCACGCTTGGATTTGTTGAAGGCTGAAATTGCTTCCCTGATCGACAAATCGGTGATTCCCATGGTATTTGAAGACAACCGGGTTATGGCATTTTCGAACAAAACCCTGTTTTCTGGCAATCCGATCGGATTACAGGAATACCCGATTGTACGGGTATTTGACTGGATCGGGAAAGTTTTTGCCAACTTTTTCAACGATGTAGCTTTCCAAAACTGGAACAGCCAATTGAAAAACGACCTGAAATTTGAAATATGCGGCTTTTTGGACGATTACAAGGGAAGCGGGAAATTGATTGAAGACTACAATTTTAAGGATATCCGGCAAGACGAAAAAACCAAGGACATCAGCATTGAGATCGACTTAAAACCGTTTTTTGCCGCAAAGAATTTCTATATCAAACTCACGGGCCATGAAGGAGCCGGAGGGAAGGAATGGAAACAGGAAGTACAAGACAAGTAAACCTTTTTTATTAACCATTATAAACGATAAATTATGAGCACAGTAAAATTAAAAGTTGACGGACTCAAAGAACGGGAAGTCCAAAATGTTACTTACACCCTTCAACAACAAACCGATGCGGAAGGACAACCTGCAGGTATTGTACGTGGAGGCAAAATTACCCTTAAAGTAAAATCGACCAACGATGGAAACATCGAATTCCTCGAATGGATGTGCGATTCGTATTTGGCCAAAAACGGCACCATTGAGTTCTTGAAAATGGATGGCACCAACATGAAGACCCTGAAGTTCGAACATGCTTATTTGGTAAATTATACGGAAGTTTATGATGCGATCAACAGCAACAACCAGGCAGAAGAATTTATCATTTCGGCAAAGAAAATTACCATGGGCAATGCCGCTCACAACAACAAGTGGACAATGGACAGTTAGTATGTTAACCGGGGTTGTTGGATTTTTTTGAAAAAATCCAACAACCCCTTCTAAAAAAATCAGCTATGGCAGCAGTAGAAGGAAAATTAACCATTGGGAGCCGGTCGTACGAAGTCTACGAATGCGATTACGAATTTACACAAGCTCTCGACCAAACCGGAAAACCGACAACCCGGACAAGAGGCGGGCAAATTAATCTGGTTTTAAGGACAACCGGCGATGACGACATCCTTTTTTACGAATGGATGTTTCGCAAATCCGAAACCAAAAGCGGGGAAATTGAAATCATCTTAAGCGGAGAAGGTGAAAAAAAAGTGACCAAATCCGTTCACTTTGCCGATGCCTTTTGTGTAAAACTGAAGGACTGCTTTGATTCCGACAGCAAAAACGCGGTCCGGATGACGACAAAAGTTACCCTGAGCGCTGAAAAAATCCACGTGGGCGGATATTTAGGCGCTGTCTACAGTAATGATTGGGAAATTGAAGAATAATAATTGACTATGGCTATCTTAACCACCGAACCCGTAATAAAGATCGGAGAAAAAACATACAAAGAGTATGATTTTTCGAATCTCAGCATTGTTCAGGAACTGTTGAAACCCAATAAATTCCGCTTTTCCATGAAGAAGAAAACATTGGACGAAAGCGATTCCATCACAAGGTTTTCCATTTGCAATGAACTGTTGGGAGAAAAAGTTGTGTGCAAATTAAATACACACAAAACCATCGGCTTGACAGAGAAAAAAGGGGAATACCTGGAGTTTTCGGGGATTATTGTGAAAGCGGTCAATCGCAGGGATACCCGTGGCGACGGCAATGTGATCGAGGTGGTGGCCTATAGTCCGGACTATTTACTTTACAACCACCCGCATTGCCATTCCTATGAAGAAAAAGCATTGGCCGACATTGTCTCCGGTGTAATAGAGGTATCGATCGACACCCCCAAAGAAATTAACCCGCAGCATACCGAAACGATCCCGTATACCGTCCGCTACAACGAAAATTCCTACCAATTCCTGGCACGCTTGGCCCAACGTTATGGAGAATGGTTTTATTATGATGGGACTACGCTGGTATTCGGCAAACCCAAGGCCCAAAAAGACGTGGAATTGGTCTATCCCAATTCCGATTTGTTCAGCTACGAATATTCCGTCGGGCTCGAACACCTGGATTCATCCCATGCCGTCCACAACTATTTGGAATACAAAAACGAAACCAAAAACGGAATCGAATTTCTGGACGAAGAACTTCACCATCTAACAGATTCTGCATCCAAAAAATCGAAAGAATTATTCAAACCGGCGACCGTTCAGGACATGCCCTACGGTTCGTTGGAAACCGGCCATGAAAATGCGCTGGAAACATCATTAAAGATCCAGGGAATCGGGCAAAAAGCCCAACTGATGATCTGCTGCGGAAAGTCCGCCTATGCCGATTTGCGTTTGGGAACCAAAATCACCATCCAGGAGAAATACAAGGTCGAAAATAGGACCGTAAAGCAGGACGAATTAATCATTTACCGCATCGTTCATACGTTCAACATCAACGGAGATTATGAAAACGAGTTCCGGGCTGTTCCGGCCAAGTCCGACTACCCACCCTATGTCAATGTAAACCGATATCCCGTCGCCGAGACCCAACGGGCATTGGTAAAAAACAACCAGGATCCCGAAAAATTGGGGCGGATTCGCGTCCAGTTTTTATGGCAGGAAGCCGACAACTTGCTGACACCCTGGATCCGGATGGCGCAGCCCCACGGAGGCGATAACAAAGGATTTTATTTTATTCCCGAAATTGACGAAGAAGTCATGGTCGGGTTTGAAATGGGCAATGCCGAAAAGCCCTATGCCATCGGTACTTTATACCACGGAAAGCAACGCCCGGGCGAAAATTGGTACAACGCTTCCAACGATATCAAAGCCATCCGCACCCGCAACGGGCACACCGTCGAAATCCACGATGACGGCGACGGAGGATTTATCCGTATTTACGACAACGAAAAAGAAAATTACGTTTTGACGTTCTCCACCGATGAGAAACTCATCAAACTGCAATCCAAGGGAAATATTGAGTTGTATGCGGAGAAGGATATTATTTTGGATGCCAAAAATGACATCCATATCAAGGCGGGGAAAGATATAAACCGCGACGCGGGCGATAATGTTACGGAAACGGCAGGTAAGAATATTTCGACCAGTGCGGGAGAAGATATTTCAGTGAGTGCAGGAAATGACATGAATACCAGTGTGGGGAATAATGATACATTAAATGTAGGCAGTAATCAAACCATTGAAGTTGGAGCAAATAAAGACGAAACTATTACTGAAAAATATCAACTGAGCGCTCAAAATATTTGTGAAGAAGCTTCGGATAAAATGTTGTTGTATTCCCAATCCCACGAGCAAAAAGCGGATAGCTCGATGAAGCTGGATGGAGGAAGTGGGTTGGATTTGTATGCCAGCAATGTAAAAATCAACTAAAAAAAGAAGCATGTCGAATTATGTATGCAAAGGAGCGAAGTTGAAATGCTCGATGGGTTCTGCCCAGTCGGATTTGGGGGTACTGCACCCGCTAGATCCGGTGAATTTGCATGGTAGCAATATGGCCAATATTATGGATAATAAGCCGATGGTTAATATTCAACCGTTTGGAATGTGTAAATCCTTGGCTAATCCGACCGTAGCGGCCGCTACGGCGGCTAATTTAGGCGTATTGCAACAGATGCCATGCATCCCCAATACTATGATGCCCTGGATGCCGGGAGCCATGAAAGTATTGGTCAAAAACCAGCCTGCCTTGCTTAACGATTGCAAATTGCAATGTATATGGGCAGGAATAATTGAAATAACAGACGAAGGGCAGGTTTAAAATTTAGAGTTATGGGAAAAACAGGAACAGGAGCAGGAAAAGTCCAAAAAAAAGAAGTGGAAGGAAAAGTTATGGACCCCAAGGTATTTGTTTACTTCCGCCCTCATAGCGGATACAATGGTGAATTTGGCTTTGATTTTTTACGTACAGGCATCCCAAATAATACTGATTTGAGTTTTAAGAAATATGAAGAAACGATTATTTCCGGTTATAAAGATGGTATTACAGATTTGACAAAAAAAGATGCTTATAAAGAATTTAAAAGAGAATATAAAAAAACATCTAAGCCAATTAAAGGTTTTGCAGGCCTATATCACATCCCATATCTAAACCTCTACTCAAAAGTTTATAGCGATACCGTTAAGATAACTCCAGAACCACCTTATAAAGCTAAATTAAAATTATGGGTTAAAATAAAAGATGCCGATGCCGATAAAATAGAATTAGAATTTAACAAGGATGTTCTTAAGATAAATGAAAATACCAATGGTAAATTTTCATTATCCAAAACAACAAAGAGTTCATCGTTGCAATTTTCTGACGAAATAACAATTACTTGCCTAAAAGATATTACAAAAGACGAAGAAATAGTGGCATATGCTCATTTCAAAGGGAGTAAGGGAGAACAAAAAAAAGAAATAGCAGGAAAATTATTAGTTTGTAAAAATGATGAAACAGTTAGAAAAAATATAACTTTTGTTTTTGTGCGCGTTAAAACCATGGTAAGTGGGAGGAGACCAATAATAGGGAGATTTGATAAACCAGGAGAACAGGACTGGTTACGAAATATTTTATATCAGGCTTTGATTTGTCCATCAGTATTGACTGAGGAAAAATATTTTTTTGGATTAATAACGCGAGATATAGTTTTAGATTTAAGTAAAGATGCGGAGTTTAAGACAGGTGGAAAATTCACGAAATTTAGATTAAGAGATGGAACAATCGTAACGCGTCCTGAACTTAATTTCGGCAATACTAATATGTTAATAGAAATCAAGAATAAATTCGATCATGCTACTAAGAATCGGTATGCAAAGCATTTCACGATATTTGCTTTTGATGCGAATCTTAGTGGTCGTGTCGAAGATATTGGGAAGAAAAATGTTGTTGTAGCAAATTCGAGGTGGCCAGAGACAATTGCACACGAAGCAATGCATGGTTTCAGTTTATGGCATACTCATAGAGAATTAGGTGAGAGTAAAATTAAAGAACCTAATAAAAAGTATGTATTTCCACATCCGAACCCTCCTGCTGGTTATCCCGCACATCCTGATAATATTTCAGATAAAGGAACTGATAATATAATGAGTTATAACGGCGGTAAACGTAATTCAACATGGCATTGGCAATGGGAAATAGCAAGAATCTATGTATAACTACTATTTTAGGGTTTTTGTTGCTAATTACGGTGAGTTGTAATTCGCAAAACGCTAAAGATAAGATGATAATAAACGGAGAAGAAATGGAACAGAATAATAAAGAAACACATGATATTTTTAAAAATTATATTCCTGTAAAGAAATTTAATATTGAAAAATTCAATATCAAAAACAAGAAAGGAGAATATTTTTTTGTTGATAATGGTATGGAAGTACGCCAAATGGAAAATATTGATTATTCTTCAGAAAAAATAGATGGCTATTATGAATATCGTAAATATCCTAATGCTGCTGCTTATGAGTTTTTTAGTGAATATGATATAAACGGCTTATTAATGCTCACAGTCACTACTTTTTACAATATTGAATTTGGAACAGTCAAGCATTACGACAAATCGGGTAATGTGACGAAAGAAGAGAATTTAGATACTTCTTATAAATTTAGTCTTGATGAATTGATTAGAAAAATGAAGGATGAATATAAAATTAATATTCTTATCCCATCATTAATATTTGATATAAATAGGTATATTGTAAGTGAGATGAATTTAACTCTATATGAAGTGAAAGTGAAAGGCCAAATAGTAGATTATAAAATACATGTTTATCTTATTGATGGCAACACAGGGGAAACCTTATTAATAACTTCTCGTGAAACGGAATGGAGTGGATATGAACAGGAAGATGTTATTGATGAATATATTAGAAAGAAGGCTAATGGAGAATTGTAAGGTGGATAAAAATTAAAATGAAACAAAAATAATAGGAAATTGAGCAAAAGATATAGCCCTCTGCCAGCACTTCCGGAAAATCGAATAAAAATCAGGGAAGATTTATTTGAGATTTTCCTTAATAGGCGATGAATCACTGTTGTAAGTTCATAATTGGGAAGATATAGTAAGATTAATTGGAAAGATGATGACTTTAGAACAGAATAAGCAGGGTAGCATTTTGAGGAGTCAAACTCTGCCAATCAACTACGATTTTAGAAACTAATCTCTGTATAATAAAAAAAACAATAACCCATGAAAAAGTTGCTATTTATTCTTCTATTCTTTGCAATGGCTGCACAAATCGCCATGGCAGAGTGTGATCCTGTTAAACAAGAGGATCCCGAAACCCAAACGATTTGCTATAATAAAAGTACAACGATTTTGTTGGATCATGCTACAGGGGGGGATGCGAATAATGTATACTTATGGCAGCAAAGTTCGGATAAATCGGTATGGAGTGACGCAACGGGCGAAAATAGTAAACCGGATTATACCACACCCAACCTGGCATCCGACATGTATTACCGAAGACAGGTGGTCAATGGTTGTGACGAAAATGATATGATATACAGCGAACCAGCCTTAATAACGGTTAGGAATCAGTTTACGGCGGGAGCTATTGAAACCACAGGGCAAACGGTTACCAAAAATCTTCCCGCCCTTGTAATCGGAAATGAAGAAGTTGCATCCGGTGGAGATGATATTATTTCCTATCGATGGAAAGAGAATGGAGTTGAAATTCTGGGAGCAGAAGATTTGAGTTATACACCACCAACAACGGAGCTGGGAACTTTCAAATATCAAAGGGAGGCTAAAGACAAAACTTGTGCAAGTTGGACGGAATCCGAGGGTGTTTGGAAACTTATAGTTAAGGCGCCCTCAGCAGCCCCTTCCATTACGTTGGTGAATAAGGATACGACAGTATGCAACGGAATCACTTCAACTTCCTTTGAGTATACCGATCCTCAAAACAACCCGACCCACTATCGGATTGAAAGTGAAAATTTTATGAATATGACGGACTATGTGGCATTGCCGCAAAGCCCTATTCCGATTGTTGGGATACCCGTAAACACTACGACAAATGATGAAACGTATCCGGGAAAAATTTATGTCAAGAATGCTGCTGATGAAGTGAGCGAGCCCATGGATATCTCAATTACGGTGCATCCTCAATTTAAACCGGGAAAAATTGATGCAACTGGCGAAACGATATGTATCAATGGTGACGCTGCCGAAATTGGAAGCTTAGAACCTGCCGGTGGTGGAAGTGGAACGATCAAATACCGCTGGTTTAAAGGAACGGATTCCATCTCCGGCGCCATTCTGGCTACGTACAAACCGGAGTCGAATGTGGCGGGCGTATTTGAATACCGGCGGGAAGCCCAAGCCGAAGCTTGTGCTGATTGGACAAATTCGGAAGGCATTTGGAAACTTACCATTAGTTCCGTACCAAGCCCTCCCGATAAACCCGAAGGACTACAAATCGTTTGCCAATCAACGACCGCTACCTACCATACAAGTAAAATAACGGGAGCCACCGGTTATATCTGGGCGCTTAGCCCAGCAAATGCAGGTACGGTCACAGGGAGCGGCGACATTGTATCCATCGATTGGAGCTCGACTTTTTCGGGAACGGCGCAGTTAAAAGTTAAAGCAATGATTCCGCCCTGTGGGGAAACCGCTTTTAGCGATCCGTTTGAGGTTACGGTCAAACAAATGGTGGAAGTACAGTTCAGCGAATCGGTAATCACGGTTTGTGCAAAGCAAAAGGGAGCGGTTTATTGCATCCATCCGATAGCGGATGTTACCTATCAATGGGAAGTTGAAAACGGGAAAATTGCCGGTGGCAATGGAACCCCCTGTGTAACGGTAGATTGGATCCAAACGATCGCGTCCGCCGGGGGGAAAGTGACAGTGACGGCGACCGACCAGATATCCCAATGCAAATATACCGCTCAATTGACCGTCACCATATTGGCGCAAACCGCTCCGCAGCTCAATGACATTGTGGCCAAAAAGAATGAAAGGGGAGAAGCCTACATCCTGATTTATCCCAATCCTGTGGCTGCATTCCAGTATCAATGGTACGAAAATAACGTAAAAATAGAGGGCGCCCGGGAACAATTCTATTATCCTTCCAAATATGAAAAAGAATTGCTGGTGGATGGGAATTACAAAGTATACATTGCCGATCCCGAAACAACCTGCGGCAATTTTACCGACGCTTACAAAAACGAACAGTCGTTAGGCAAAAACTCATCCGAATGTTTTTATGTCTTTCCGAATCCGGTGAACCAGGACGGATTTACCATCTCCTTCAATCCGGACGTAGTGGGAACCGAAGGAAGCGAAATGACGCTCCGGATTACTTCCTTTATCGGTGAAAAGGTGTATGAATGCAAATTGAAAAGCCGGGATGATTTTCAATTTACAAAGACGCTGAAAAAAGGAAGTTACCTGATCTCTGTGGATACCAAAGAGAAAGGAACGTTTACAAAGAAAATCATTGTATTATAGATAACCTAAAATCAAATTATTATGGATGAAGAATTTTATATCGTTTTGTCTTATCAAGGGAATGAATACGAGATTGATGTCACGAATCCGCACGACAACATCCGGCTGGTGATTGAGAATCTGATCGAAGTCCTGAAATTACCCAAAGTCGATGGGGGAGGAAACCCTGCTACCTATTTCTTAGGGAAAATGGACGAATCGGGAGAAGAAATCATTTTGCATTCCGAAGTAAACCGGAGGGAGCAAACCCTTTTGGATTATGATGTAAATACCGGCGACCGGTTAATTTTAACCATGGTGCCCATTGCGGGTTGAGCGGGCAGTTACGACGCTAAAACTGGATGGTTGTGCTTCGCCCGAAAAATACAAAAGACAAAATCAGGGAATTTCAAGCGTACATTGTCCGTCGTGTTTATGGATAAAGGAACTTTTACATCCGCTTTTTGGACTTATTATTTGCACTGTATTATGGAACTTGGAAAAAACAAATTTGAGAAATATGACCAGAAGGAGTTGTCCGGAAGAGATAACCGCCTGTTGCTCGAATGGAAAGAGTTAGACCATTTTTGCTCCCGGCGGAAACACATCAATTACATCGTCCGGAAAATAAATCCCATGGACCTGCCGATCGAGTATGAGATTCATTACAAACTGACTTCTATTGTAGGAGTTGAAAACACACAGCCGCCCCGCAAGCCGGTTTTCGATGATTTGCATATTTTACAAATTGTATTGCCCAACAACTATCCGGCAGCAACCGGAAATCCCGAGTTTTATTTTATCACTACAAACAAACATGCTTCCATCCCCTGGCATCCCAACATCCGCTATTCGGGAAATTTCAAAGGGCGGGTATGCCTCACCATTAAAGAAATGGGGGTGATGGCAAGCATCAAAACACTGGTTCAACGAGTTGAGCAATACTTGCGCTATCAGTTGTACCATGCGCAAGACACCTATCCTTATCCCGAAGATCAAAATGTCGCCCAATGGGTGCGGGAAGAAGGGGAGCCCAACAAATGGATCAGCTTTGAAGACCGGGCCGGCTAAAAGCTTGTTGCCGCTCAGGGACGCATCGTACGATGGCAAACTATTTTTAAGATATTTCGCTAAAACTTTACTAACCCAAAAACAATACAGATGAAAACACTACGGCGACTCCTGTTTTGCCTTGCTTGCTTTCCGGTGTTTTATGCATCCGGGCAAAATCATGTCAAACTGGAACTGAAATCGGAGAAAGAAGTAACCAAAGAGATCAAAGTAGGGGAGTACAATGATATTTCGCTTACGTTGCATTTTTGTTACGAGGCCGATAAAAAGCAATATTCCATATTGCTTGAAAACACCAATCAGGATCGCGTTTTTTGGTTGGCTTCCGACCCCATGATGTATGCCGACTTTAAAAAGAAAACCAGGAAAGTTTGGGAATCCCCCAATTTCAAATTGGAAAACCAAACGGTTTATCCCTACACCCAAGCGCCCTATTTGCATAAATTAAAAAAGGATGTCGTGTCAATTTTACCTGGAGACACCCTTCGATTAAAATGGGAAAAGATCAGCAACGACACGGCGCAAAAAATAGAATCCCTTACATTTTATGCTTCAAAAAAAGAAAGCAAAGGATTCTTGTTTGGGAAAAAGAAACAGAAAATGGATCAAAAAATCGTGGTGGCCCTGAGCGTCCGGATTCCGCCCAAAGATCCGTGCTTCGGCGTAAACGCCCCGGATTATGAAGCATTCTTGCAATCAAAAGCCGACGAGCTGGATAAAATCAATAAGGAAATCGACCGCCTGTCCGATTCCGACCGGGGCAAAAAAGCAGAACAATACAAAAACCGCATTCAGCAAATCCGGGCAGAGATCGATGGACGAAAAGACACCTGCAAAAACAAAATCATTATTGAAAAGATAGCCCATGTGGATGCCGAAGAAAAAGCCGCCTGGGAAAAACTTTCGAAAAAAACGCCCCAACCGCCTGTTACACCTGGAGGAACGTCGTCTGTCGATCCCAAATGCACTTCCTGCATCACGGAAATTAATAATCTAAAAACCGATGCAAAAAAGATTTACCTGGATATCCGGAATTCGAGGGCCAAAGGGCAGGATGTAACTCCTTTCAAAGATAAACTCGACAAATTAAAACAACAGGCTGCAACCATCCAAACCAAAAATGCCCAATGCAAACTGGATGCGGCACTGAAGAATTTTACCCTGGAACACGATGCGGCCATGAATGAGCTGAAGAAAAGCAAAAAATAACCACACATGAGAATTCGACTCCGGTATTTATGGATTATTTTGTTTTCCTGCAGTTGTTTGTTCGTGCAGGCGCAAGACATGTTAAAGTTGTACGATAAAAACGGCAACTATTTTATGTCATTGCCCATTTCCATAAAAGGGAACAGCAACGAATTGAACATCCGGATCGGAGATGATAATCCGTTGCAAAATTCGGACAATGAAAATGTAATCCTTTGGGTTTTCTATTCCAAGGTATTGTGGGGCGAACTCGAGAAAAAAGACGAACGCATCTGGACCACCACCTTAAAAGAGTTTACCCCGATGGATGCCGTTGGAATGAGTTTGCAGGAAAAATCGGGACGCCGCTATGAAAAGTTCCTGAACAAACTTGAACTCTCTTTTAAAGTCGAAGATGTAAAAAAGTCGTCGGTTACGCTGTACCTGTATGCCGGCAAGATGCAAAAAAACAAGAAAAAGGACATCATGCTCTATGCGGCCCTGTTGCCGGTGGAACTCAATCCCAAATTGGACCAACGGGGAAAACTGGTGATCGATGCCGGAGAATATACCACACCCGAGAAACGCGATTCCCTTTTGTATGAAAGCGCAAAAAAGAACATCGCCCTTTGTGTGGATACGGCAACCTGGCTTCTGAATCAGGCGAAAGGGGTTGCGTCACCGGATGAAATAAAAATATGGAAGGAACGGCTTGAAAACCTGCAAATCGATTTCGATGCGGAAGAACAGTCGCTCAATGCGTTGGGGCGGGGGCGCGACCTGGATTTGGTGGAAAGCATCAAGCAATTCAAGAAAATATGTCAGGAATTTACCAAAGTAGAGCAAGAAGCCGCCGGTAAAGCGGCAGCGGAAGCCGCAAAAAAACAAACCGGTCCGGAAAATCCCGAAGAGAAGAAAATGAATCCGGCCGTCCTGATTGCCGCCGGGTTGGGCGGCTTGATGGTGTTGATGTCCCTCTTTATGGTAGTGTTTTTTAAAGTGCTCAAACGCATGCAAGCCAAAAAAGAAGCAGAAGCCAAGGCCTTGGCCGAAAAACAGTTGAAAAAACAACTTGCCGAGCAAAAGCGGATGATGCGGAATGCCAACGAAGGAAACCCCGACCGGAAGAAAATTAAAATCTAATACAGGAAGAGGCAACAGGTGACGAAAGGAAAACAAACACCCCACAACCCCACACAAATTTAGGATATCCCATGAAAACAAAATCAATACAAAAAATCGCTTTATACTTGTTGCTCCTGCTATTGGGAATGGTTCCGTTTCAACTGCAGGCGCAGATAACGGTAAAAATAACTCAGCGGGATCCAACCATAATAATACCGTTGGATGCTAAGGTTTTTTTGAAGGTTTTATGGAATATGGAGGAGGGAAAAATCTTTTTTTACAAAGATAAAGAACTGGAAAATCTGAATATTACTTGCAATTCTCAATCGGTAGGTGTTGGACTAGGGAAAACGGAGGCGAAATTTCCGGTTGAAAAAAATAAAAAATCGGGTAATTACAACATTATATACGATGGAGGAACACAAAAAACGATCAACATCGTTTTTGATTGGAGCAAAGCAGAACCTCAGGCAAAAACACCCGCCTCCGCCGGAACAACGGCCACTCCGGTGCCCCCCGTCGAAAAAAAGATCGATCCGGTCGAAGAATTAGTACAAAAAATCCGCACTCAGAATTTTAAATCCCGTGCAAACGAATTTGAAGACGAGTCGTTTCAATACATTCAACCTGACAAAGTCATTGAAAGCAGCCCCGAAGAAATCCGCCGGATGTTAAAAACCGGCAACGCCCTTTATTCGAACCTGAATTTGTATCTGGTTAAAATACAAGATACGAAAGGCAGCGCCGCCGACCGGAAGCGCCTGCGCCCCGATTCCCTGGAATTAGCCCGCTATGCCGGCAAAGTAAATTCCATCAATGTGCAACTGGCGGTGAAATCCATATCGAAGCAAAAGAGCGATTTGATTTTCAAAAAATTTGAAACCACCTTTTTACCCCAATACAACTTAGATGCCTGCACCAGGCAAATCGAGCGGGCGGAGCGGGCCCTTGACAAGCCGGATTTGATCCGGTGGCTGAATTTGCTGATCGGAGGCTATAAAGGCGATTTAAATTCCGGCATCAAAGAGCTGGATAAAAAGCTTTCGGGTTTGGATCACACATTCGGCCTGTTCAGCAACACCGAAAGCCGTTCGTTCGGCGTATCCGAAGAAATCATTTCCGCCCTCTTGTCCATGCAAAAAGAAAACGTAGTCGCCTCCATCAAGAAAAAACAAAAGGAAATGCAGGAAATGGCCGAAAAAATTTCATCCGTGAGGCCCCCTTACGGTTCGTTTGCCTTGATTGCCGTTACCCTTTTCATTGTAATTTACGGAGGCTATTTTTATGCAAGGGCCTATAAAAAGCGCCAGATCAAAGCAAAAGAAGAACAAAAACGAAGGGAAGAACGGGCAAAAAACCAGGGAGGGATCAAGGTACGAAGTACCGTTTCGGCCCGCACGGCCGTTGGAATCAATTTGCAGGCCGATGCGCAAAATTACTATGTCATCAATGTACATGAAACCTTTGCCGATACGGCCGTTGAAAAAATATATTTCAAAAAAGAATGCATTGAAGAACTGTACCGCTTCTTTTCCGATACCCTCAAAGACGTTCAAAAACCCAAAGAAGCCGGTTGTTACCTTTTGGGACGCTGGGATGCCAAACAGGACGCCAACAAAACGTTTTATAGCTTGACCTATGAAACCATGGTAAAACCCGGGGACGATGCGGTTTATGAGGAATATGAACTGAATTTCGGCGCAAAGATCGGTGTGAAAATGGGAACCCGTCTGGCCGAATTGCGTGAAAAAACAAAAAATCAATACGTCCATACTTCCTGGGTACATTCCCATCCCGGTTTGGGTATTTTCCTGTCGAACCACGATTTGATTGTCCAGAACCAGCTCAATTCCCCCGACCATATTTGCCGGCTGACGGCTATGGTCATCGACATCCTCACGCCCAACATGAACTTTATCATATTCACGGCAAAACAATCGGGCGTGATGAACAACAAGGAAGACGCGAAAAAAGAAATGTCGCTGGAAGACCTGGTCAAATGGGCGAAAAATCCCGGGGAACGGCATGTCAACCTGAACGAATACCGCAACATCCTTCCCGAAACTTTGCGCATGGATAGCCCGGCGAAAAAGATTTTGCTGAATAAAAAGAGCATCATCGAAATAGAGGAAAAAGCCAAAGAAGTTAAAGAAGACATTGCCGCTTACTTTGCCGGGTTTTCCACCAAAATCGATGAAGTTTCTTCTACCGTAGCCATTAACAACGTGGTGCTGCCCGGAGAAATTCACCAATACGCCGCTGCCGACATCAAAGGCTGTTTGCTGGTTTGCGAGCGCTACGAAACAAACCTGCTTGAAAAGCTGAAAAAATCGGTGATCAAGCCGCTGTTCGTAGTCGTTTACGAGTCCGCCACCGAGCAGGTCATGTGCATTCCTTTGCTGATGAACGAAACCTATAGTTCCCGCCTATATCCCGAACCGTATTTCGAATGGCTGAAATGGACGAGGAGAAGGCAGTAAAAAATAGTTGTCATACATAAAAACCCAAAGAAAATGAAAAAGCGAGTTATTTTAGCATTCCTTACGCTCCTTTGTTTTGGCGCTTTTGCCCAGAACAAGGTCGATTTTGTCGATGTCGATTATTCACAGCAGGACGCTTTTACAATACGGTTTAACATCCGCGACAAAGAAGGGAACAAAGTATTTATCGATCCTAAGAAAGATACCTTACGGTTTTTTGAAAACAAAAAAGAAATCAAATCGCCTGTCCTCACGGTATTGGAGCACGGAACGCGGAAAGGGAATATATCCGAAGACATTACCGTATCCATTTTGGTGGATCGCGGGCAAGACCTCAGCGCATCGACCAATGCGATCAAAGAAGCGGTAAAAAGCATTGTGGAAAAAATTCCAGATAGTTGCGTCTTTATCTCCTTCTTTGGATCCGGCATTTCACCCAGTACGGTCATTACCAAAGATAACTTCGCCGGTTTTTCGGAGAACTTTTCCCGCCCCGAAAAATCAAAAGCCTTGTATAACGCCCTGTTTGCAAAACTGAAAGAATTTTCGGGAGAAGAAGCCGGCGAGCTCAAGCTGCGGAATTACCAGCAAAACAGGGACATTGCAAAAAGGGCCCGCACGACCAAAAATTATTTGATCGTCCTGACCGACGGCAACGACAATCCGCAGGAAAATGCCCCAAACATCCGCCTCAATCAACTGAACGACTATGCGGATGAAATGCAAACCGAAATCAAGATTTTTGCCATCCGTTACGGGCAAGAAAAAGAAATATCGAAAGCTTACAGCATCGACGATATCTTGAGTTCCATCTGTTTTTCACGGAATGTGAACCCCGAATTGCGCGGCAATTTCTTTAAAGCCTCTCCCGATAGTGTTTTGAACCGTCTGGACAAAATTGCCCGGGATCTGGAAGCCTCCTATATGATTTCCTTTGCGCCCACCGAAAACACGTACGCCGGCGAAGGAACCGAATATTCCATCCAAATCGGGAAAGCTTCGGGCCAAAAAACCTTTACCATCGGCAGCCAGGAAAAACCGATCCGGATTGCTTCCAAAGGCGAATCCAGCACGCAGTTTTTGATTACCCTTTCGTTGGGCCTTTTGATCGGGCTGATCTTTTTCGTTTTGATTTTTATCATCATCCAAATGATTATTCCGATGATCCGGAACTCGATGTTCAAGTCGAGGTATTACAAAAAGTACAGGCCGGCTACCAACGAACGGATCAAGCTTTGCGCATTGTGTCGCGGCGGCATACACGACGGCGACGATATTGTGGATTGTTGCGAACATACGGTACACGAATCCTGTTGGATCGATGCCGGGTACCAATGCCCGGAATACGGACAGAACTGCAAAAAAGGGAAGCAACCCTATTTCAATATCAACGATCCTTTTTCGAAAGAAAACAAGCAATCCTACCTGAGCTGGGTATTGTACGGGCTAATCGGCGGGCTTATTACCTGGTTCCTGTACATGCTTTTGTTCTATGCCTTCCCCAACTTGTTTGCAAGTTTCTCAAATGGGCTGGTCAAAACCTTTTACATCGGTTTTGCAGACAAAGACAGCGTATTCCAAAACAGTATTTTATCCATTCTGCAAAACAAGATCCAGGGATTGCTGAGCATCGGAATTTTGCTGGGCTTTTCTCTTTCCTTTGTATTCAGCCTGCTGAACGAATACCGGAAGAAGAATTTTAAAGTCTGTTTCTCGGTGTTCTTGCGGGCTTTGCTCGGGATGGCATTCGGGTTTGTCTCGTTTTTGCTGGGCTGTATCATTATGCTGCTGTTCCGGCCTTCGGCTGATACCACGCTTTGGTGGCTGCTATCGATACCTGCCTATTTATTGTTCGGCACAAGCATCGGATTGTGTTTATCCATAAAATCTACCATTTCATGGAAACACGGCGTTTTGGGCGGCGCCATATCCATTTTGATCGGTTTTATCATCCTTTACACGGCCACTGCTTTGCTGAAGGAATACGGAACCATGCTGACCTTTATGATTTACGGGGCCGGGCTGGGATTTTCCATTGCCACCGTCCGATCCTATTCCGAACATTATTTCTTGCGGATCAAAATTGAAAACGCCAAAGAACGTGAGATTGCCATCCATAAATGGATGAATGCTTCGGGCGGTTCCGCGCAGGTGTTTGTCGGCATGTCGAACGATTGCGAAATCCAGATGAACTGGGATCAAAGCAACAATGTATCTAAAAAGCATGCCAAGCTGTATTACGACAAAAGCAAAAAGGTTCCCATGCTGTGTTCATTGGAAACCAACATCATCGTGAACAACCGGAACATCATCAAAAAAGACGGGCAGTGCCCGTTGCAGAACGGCGATGAGTTCAAGATCGGGAATACCGTTTTTGTCTATTTTGAAAAAGACTAAGAGATTTTTTTGACAGGAAAAAACATGTAAATCCTGCGAATCTTGTGAATCCTGTCTCATATAAAAAATAAAAATTCAAACAAAAAAAACAGGCAGAAACCGATCAAGCCACGTAGTGGCGACATCTTTGTAGAATTTTTTTGACAGGATAAACAAGAAAAACATGTAAATCCTGCGAATGCAGTCTCATAGAATAATCAAGAATTCAAATTTAAACAGTTCCTATAAATAAGATATCACAACCTTAAAATCATTCGGAAATGAAGAACTACTTGCTACTTATTATTTTCGTTTTTGCGTCGGGAAGCCTTTTTTCGCAAAACGTGAGCCGGGTTGGGCCTTATGAGGTCACCGTTTATCAAGGCAAGATCATTGACATCACCCTGGTTGACGATCCGGCCGTTTATTACAAAATCAAGCCGAAGATTGATACCGTTGTCAGGGTGGTGCACGACACCTTGCCGCCCATCATAAAGTATGTGGAAAAAGTCGAAAAGAAAGAACCCCTCAGGGAATCCTGGGCGGTCAATGCGGGATTTTCTTCTCCGGGCTTTTCGAGCAAGCGGATTGACAACCATTGGAATGTGTCGCCGGGATTCGACCTGCAGTTGGGGGCATCCTATCGAAAACCATTAGGAAACAGCGGGCTGACACTGGATATCGGATTGAGCCTGGAGCTGATCAAAAAAGAGATGAAATTCAATTCCTACCGCGAAACGCTTTTCGATCTGGTGGATAAAGACAACGATCCGTACGAAGGAAACTTCACCTACCTGAATGTACAGGAAAAAACCACCCTGCTTTTTGTAGGCATTCCCATTATGTTCGAAGTAGGCAACCCTGCGTACAACCGGGTAAGCCTGTGCGGAAGTTTCGGATTGCGGCCGGCCTTTGCCGTATACAATAAATTTAGCTCCAGCGGGAAATATGACCTTTCCGGCCGTTACAACGATTGGAGCGTGCTGTTATACGATATTCCCGAATTGGGTTTTGTGACGAATCAAGCGTTCGACGGAAGTTCGAACGAGATAAAACCCTCCATGAAACTCACGGGAAAAGCAAGTTTTGGCGTGATGATTCCCCTGGCGTCTTATGACAACTACAAAACCAATAAAAACATGGTCAAGATTGCCCTTTTCGGCGAATATGGGAAAATATTCACGAAGAAAGGCGATCCGGATTATCCGGATGCATCTTACTACATCGGGCAAAACAACTTGCTTTCCGATCCGGTTTCAGTTGCTTGCGTCGGATTGGAAATCGGGTTGGTGTTCGGAAATAAACACTAAAAGCCATGAAAACGGATACCGCATATGCTTGGGGCGAAGGCGTTTTTACGCTGCTTTCGTGGTTTAAAACCCAAAAGGTGAGCGCTGCCAAGGTGATGGTGGCAGGAGCGGGGGCATTGGGCAACGAAGTCGTCAAGAACCTGGCCTTGTTCGGAGTCGGAAATATCGTTATTGTCGATTTCGACACCATTGAACGGAGCAACCTGACCCGTTCGGTTTTGTTCCGCGAAACCGATGCCCGCAAAAGCCGCTTTAAAGCCAAAGTGCTTGCCCAAAGAGCCAAACAAGTGAATCCTTACATCCGTACGACAGCTATTTGCGGAGATCTGGCATCGGAAGTAGGCTTGGGCCTGTACAAACAGATGGATGTTATTATCGGTTGCCTCGACAGCCGCTACGCGCGGTATTTGTTGAATGCAATGGCCTTCCGGGCCGGTAAGCCCTGGGTCGACGGCGCCATTGAGAACCTGGACGGAACTGTACGTGTATTCCGGCCCGAAGCAAATTGTTACGAATGCGGGCTGACTTCCGACGAATTTGAAAGCATCATGTTGAAAACCGGCTGCGCCGATGTCGTTCAGACGAACCGGAGCTTTGGACGCATTGCCACAACCCCCATCAGCGCTTCATTGATCGGGGCAGTACAAGTGCAGGAAGCCATGAAAATCATCCATCAGGAAGAACTGGAGTCGGGAGCGTTTACGTCCCTGCTGGGAAAAATGTTTAAGTACGAAGGCATGCGCTTTTCATCCAAAGTGTTCAAGCACCAAACCCATTATCCCGATTGCCCGGCACATGAAAACTGGACGCAATGCGTGGAACTGAAACATTTGGGGTCGGATGTCACCGTAAAGAATGCCCTTGCTATTTTAAAAGAGGAACTCGGCGTACGCGAAGTGGAAATCAACCTGCGCAACAATAAATTCATTGAAAAGATTATTTCGCGCACCGACGAACAGGAATTTCCGGTGTTGCTGCCCGAATCCCGGCTCGGCTCCTTTATCGATTCCCATGAAGTGCTGAAGAATTTGCGGTATAAGGATATTTTGTACCAAAAGAAATGCGAAAATATCGACAGCCACTTTCCCTATCAAAACTTTACCCTGAAACGGATCGGCATTCCCTGTTTCGATATTATCCAGGTGGCTACCGAAAAAGGTATTTTTTACGTGGAGTTAACCAAAGACCGCATCAAGTACAACCGGGTATTATCCGATTAAAAATTAAGAATGAAAAATTAAAAATTAGCTTTTTGAAGCAATCTATAAGAACGCAGAAAGGATGCAATTGAAAATCGCTTGAAGGCATTTAAAAATAGAAAAAGGAAATGAAACAAACCGGTAAGCCGTGTAGTGGCGACATCTTTGTGGAATTAACAAGATGAACAGAAAAAATCCTGTAAATCCTGCGAATCCGGTCTCATATAAAAAACAAAAATTCAAACCGTAACCAAACAACCGCTGAAATGAAATCAAAAGGGCTTTCCATTCCGCTGAACATCAAGGCGGAGGTGATGATTTCTTTGCGAAAAGACAAGGAACGTCCTTACTATGCCATCCTGAAAAGCGCTTTTGAACGGAATTTTGAAAACGACCTTTTGGGTTTCAAGGAAACCTCGAAGTATTATGAATATTTGATCGCAAAAGACAGCCTCTACCACCTTTTGCCGGAAGGCCTCTTTCACCGGATCGACCGTTACAAAGGAATTTCGCACAAAGACCAGGCCGATAAGTTCAAGGCCAACTGGGATAAGCAGGAAGAAGAACGCAAGCTGGCCATCAATTTCTTCCAGCCGTTGGACAACGAGGTCTTCCACTTGCGGGTCGAACACCAGGAAAACCTCAACAAACTCACCCACCAATTGCTGATCCATCAAATCATCGATGAGGAAACGGTTTCGAAAATCAAGATCAACAAATACATCAAGCGGACGCTGGGCTATATCCCCTTTATCCGTAATCTGCGGGCCGACAAGCAGAAGATCCGGATCGTTCTGGAAAAAGTACTGCAGGAAGAACTGAAATTTTACAACCGGATGACCAAACATTTGTATGAAGTTGAAAACGACAGCCCTGCCGGTGCCTGTAGGTTGGCCGAACAAAGCGAACTGGACGGGCTTTTCTGCGGTACGGCCTTCGAAGACAGCCGTTTCCTGTTTTTGGTCAACATACAAAAGCCCATCGCCGATTTGGTGGATATCCAGCATCAGGAAGCCGACCTGATCGCGTTCAAGGAGTTTTTCCACGATTACTTTTTATCGGTGGAAGAAGACTTTGAAATCGAGGTGGGAGATTTTACCTGCCGTCCGGTGATGGATGCCGGGAAACCGCTTTACTTAGGGTATAACACACAATTAATATAAACATGGAAAGAAAATACCATAAAATCAATTGGGAAAAGGGAATGAGGCTGTCGGAACAAGTATTTATCGATGCCGACAACCATTGGGATTCGCTTTTGAATAAAATCCGGAAAACGTTAATCGCCGGCCATTACGGATTCGTCGATTCCAACTTTTGCCTCGAAGGAGAATTCAACAAGGGGAAATTCACCGTCCGGAAATTAATTTGCCGGGCCATCACCCCGGCCGGCTACTTTATCGACATCCAGGCCGACTATCCGTCTGCGTTTTCGATGAACAACCCGAACCGTGAAATCGAAGCCGCCCCCGGCCAGGAATTATACCTCTATGTCGCTGTCAATCCCTTTGTAAATATTCCCATCGGGGAAATCAACCCCATGGAGCAGATCAATCGCTACCCTTACAGCGATCCCCAATACGAATTCTTTTTCACCACCGAACCCAATACACTCATTGAAAACGCCTGCCTGATTGCAAAGTTTTACAAAATGGAGCGGGATGTAACCTTTATCCCCCCTTGTGTTTCCATTGCCACCAGCAAACTGTTGCAGGAAGTCCTGTCCGAAGTGAAGGCCAAACTCAACACCCTGAGCCGCACCCTGATCGAAAAAAGAAGGATCGCCGGACCCTATGCCTGCCTGGATTTGCTGCTGGCAAGCCTTTTGCCCGTCCAGGTGGAAGTCGAGAATCAGTTGGATGCCCGGCTTCCCATCGACCTGTTTTTAGTCCTGAAAAAAGTCGCCCAATCTGTAAGTACCTTCAGCAAGGTGCATGATTTCTTCCAGCTCAATCCCGAAGTACAATCGTTCCTGGCCCGCGATTACAACCACCACGACCTGGCCGGCTGTATGAACGAAGGGCTCAACACGTTGTCCGTTATTTGTTCCGAAATGAGCGGTTTTGCGATGGTCATCGAAGAACCTGTCGAGTTGCCCGCTCCCCCGCCACCCGATCCCAAGAAACGCCGGGATATTAAAATCTAAATACAGAATGCCGCATGTACCACAGAACCCCGCTGAAGATCACGCATAATTTCCTGTTTCAACGCGATATCGAAACGCTCAGGGAGTCGGTCGACAACTTTCTCGACCTGCTGGTATTTACCCCCCGAGGAGGCTTTAAAGGGGATTACGGTTTCGGATTTGAGTTCTGGAGCAACGAATTTCAAAACATTGCCATTGAAAATTTCAACCAGCACATCAACGAGTCCGGCTTCGTGAACCGGCGCGGCGACCCTACCGACCGGGGACATTGCATCAAAAGCCTGAAACGCGCCATCGAAATGTACGAACCCCGTTTGCAGAATGTAAAGATCGATTTGATCCTGAAACAAAAAGTGCAAGCGGAAAAAGGACTTCACAAAGACCGGAAAGAAGACCATACCAAATACGAAGTATTTTTGACCATACGCGGAGACCTTTCCCAGGGAGCGGTCAGTTCCGAGCCTTACCAAAAGCAAATCATATTTTCCGTCGGCCCCGCCATAAAACAATAATTGCATGAGGAAAGACATACAAGACCACGTGGAAGACTTGATCCGGAAGTTTGCCGAAACCTGGAACCATGAAGATGCCGACTTGCAGCGCGACCCGGTGATGAAGCTGCTGACATCGGCCATTGTTTATGAAACCCTGGATATCCGGGAACAAATAAAAAAATCGAACCAGGAAACCGCCACCTTTTTCCGGGATTTGTTGCTTCCCGCTCACTTGATCAGTGCGCGGCCCGCCCTGGGTATTTTGCAGGTCCGCCTCAATAAAAAGATCGATGCTCCCGTTGCCGTTACCGGTAAAATGGAGTTTTTGTATGAAAAAAAGACCGGATCCAAAGAAAAAAACAACGAGAAAAAAGCCGAATACAACTTCATTCCCCTGATCGAAACGCATCTGATTCCGGCGGAAGTAAAGTACCAGTTGCAGGACAACAAACTGTTTTCGTTTATCGATGGCGCCCGGCACCCCATTCAAAAAACAAAACACACGGACGACTGCGGCGTTTGGATTGGGCTGAAAGCCGAGGCCGGCTTGCAAAGCCTGCACCGCGCCACGCTGTTCTTTGACTTTCAGGCGCGTTCCAGCAAAACTACCTATCCCTTAAAAGTCTCCTTGCAAGTCAACGACGTTAAAAGAACCTTGCTTCCCGTTTCGGAAGTAAACCGCAACCAATATACCTCCGGATTCAATGAACGGCATTCCGCCGATGCCCTTTGCGGGGAAATCGATGCATTCGGAATCGATAACTTTTTGCCCCTTTACTACATCGAAGAAGCAGAAAACGAGGCTCCCCTGGAACCCATCCGCTATCCCGGAAAATTTGAAGCCCTGTTTTCAAAAGACGAACGCGAAAAACTCTTTACCGAAAACCTGTTGTGGCTTTATGTGGATATCCATTCCTTGCCGGGACACCTTCCGGCAAAAGAATTCAATGTGTTGATCAATTGCTTTCCCGTGGTAAATGCCGAAGCCCAAACCCTGTTCCTGAATCCCGCCACGCCCATCGAACGCATTCCCAAAAACCCGGAAAAGCAATTCCTGAGCCTGATTTCCGATGCAAAGGAAGAGAACGCCGCCTACATGATCCGCAATTTCTCGGTCGAGCGCTTCAATCCCGAGGAACTCCGGCGTCAGGTTCAGCAACTCTACAACCGCTTTACAACCGATTACTTTGCATTCAAAGGCAGCCTGAGCGAAGGTAAGGAATTGAACGAGCTCAACAAAGCCATGTCCGAAGTATACAACCACCTGCAGGAAAGCAAATGGACCGCCTTTTCGGGTTACTATGCCGTGTTGAAGCCCAAGGCCGATACGCCGGGCACGGCCGTAAGCTATTTATCGACCGATGGAAAAGCCGCCAACCGGATTGCCAAAGGCGAAAAACTCGGCATCCGGAAAAACCTGCCGTATGTGGAACCCCTGGCCGTATTGGTCACCGAAACCTTTGGCGGCAAAGACGAAGCCACCGAAAAAGAACGCCAGGTCCTTTCGCGCTACCACATCCTGACCGGAAACCGCTTGGTCTCCAAAGAAGATCTTCGCGCGTTCTGCCACAAAGAACTGGGAAGCGAACTGCAAAGCGTGCAGGTAGTCAACGGCGCCGTCGCCACCCCGAACGGATTGTCGCGCGGCATCATCCTTGATATCCGCCTGACGCCCCGTCCGGTTCCCGATGAAGCATACAATGAAATCATCGCACACAGCCTGCGCATCAAAATCGAAAGCCTATCCGCCTTCGTGTTTCCTCTTGAAATACGCGTGAGTTAACAACGATTTTTTCCCAATGAAAAAGAAAACCCCAACCGGCCGATGAAATACCTGATCTGTTTTGCATGGTTTGCCTGCTTTTTGGCCGCATATGCACAAGGTGCGGCCCCCGGCGATACATTGAATACCCACAATATCATCTTGAAAGAACGCTTCGGCATCATCGAAAACCGCTCTTTTGAATTGTATATCGACCCCACAAACTATACCCACCCCATTGAAAATACCAAAATAACCTCCCGTTTCGGCATTCGCGACGTAAAACGAACCAACTGGTACGAAGTAGGAATCCACCGGGGAGTCGATGTCGGCGCAAACGTAGGCACTCCCGTACGTTGCATCTTTGACGGCATGGTGCGCATTGCCCGGTACGATCCCGGATACGGCAATGTCGTCGTCGTTAGCCACAAAGACGGCCTGGAATCCCTGTACGCCCATCTGGACTGCATATATGTAACCGAAGGGCAGGAGATAACCACCGGGAAAATCATCGCCCTCTCGGGAAATACCGGCAGTTCCACCGGCCCCCATCTACATTTCGAGTTAAGCGTACCCGAAGGACGCTTCGATCCCCAACTGATGATAGACTTTAAAAACCGCTGCCTGAAAAGCAATCTGCTGGAATAAACTTGGGAGTGAAGCGTGAACAGTGAAGGGTGAGATGGTTGTTTAATTGTTTATTTGTGGAGGGTGAAAAGGGTATACGGTGAACGGTGCAGGGGAAGTCGGGGAAGCGGGGGAAATGGCCGGTCGGTTTTGTTTTATGGGATAGGATAATAAAATCTACTATTGTTTTATTTTAATTGCATAGCGTGACGAGTGAACAGTGAAGCGTGAGATGGTTATTTTCTGTTATTTGTTGTTTGTTTACTTGCCGTAAAAAAGTCCATTTTCAATTAACAAGCAGATTCCTCATTTCGCTCGTTCCTCGCTCCAGTCGGAATGACGTGCTACGATAAAAAGATAGAGGGGGAAGGTTTGT
>JAVBOY010000024.1:0-55284 GCA_031550085.1 Lentimicrobiaceae bacterium | reverse complement strand
TGAGATTGAGAGATTGTTTAGACGAATCAAGAGATTCAGAAGGGTCTTCACTCGTTACGAAAAAACGGATATAATGTATATCGCATTTGTTATGTATGCTTTAATTATAGATTATATAAAATAGTGTTAACACACCCTAGTTTTGTGTCCTATTTACGCCAATGCAAACATGGGAATTATCGGGAATCAAACCTTTTGGATAAAATCGACTGCTTCAACCAATCAAGCATTGTTAGATTTGCTGGGAAAAGGAGAGCCGGAAGAAGGTACGCTGATAGCCGCTTTGAAGCAGACTTCAGGAAGAGGGTTGGGCACGAATACCTGGGAAAGCGAAGATTACAAAAACCTGACGTTTAGTTTTGTTTTGTATCCCGAATTTCTTCCCGCAGAAAATCAATTTGAGTTGAACAAGGTGATTACACTGGGGATTTCCGATTTTGTGAAGAATCAACTTCCTGGTGAGAAAGTCTATATTAAGTGGCCGAACGATATTTATGTCGGAGATAAAAAAATTTGCGGTATGCTGATTCAAAACTCTTTATCCGGAGGAGTGCTGAATTACCTGATTGCCGGTATCGGCTTAAATGTTAACCAAACGGTTTTTAGCAAAGAAATTCCCAACCCGGTTTCGCTAAAGCTTTTCTTGAATAAAGACCTTGATTTGAAAAAAAGCTTGGAAGAGCTTTGTGAATGTTTGAATACTCGATACCTGCAATTGAAAAATAATTTATCGGAAAAAATTTCCCGTGATTATCAAAACCGTTTGTTGGGATGGAAAGAATGGCGTAACTATTTGGCAAATGATAAACCGCTTCGGGCCAAAATTACCGGTGTGAACGCATTCGGACAACTTGAGTTGATAACGTCAGATGAAAAACAGGTTGTTTGCAATTTAAAAGAAATCCGGTTTTTATTCTAAGGAGAGCCGTTCGTTTTGGTTGAAAAATAAAAAGCCCTGCATTTTGTTCAAAACAAGATACAGAGCTTCGATATTCGTCCGTAATGCACGGAGTGTTTATTTTATTACCATCAACTTTAGCCGATGTTTCAAATCATTTTACAAATGAAATTTTTTCAAAGGCTACTGGTTTGGATTGTTTTCTGCTTTGTTTTCAAGCTTTTTAAAATTGAAATAATTTACGACAGCAACAGCCAAAAACAAGAGTAACACCAGCCAATATGCAAATTGATAGGAAAAATGCAAATCGATGGTATCCTTAAAATCCATCTCCTGGTTGCTGGATTTCAGCATCATCATTGCTTCAATTTGCAAGGCGATCATGCTTAGGGCTCCCAGAGCGGCAATTGTAGCATAAAAAACATTCTTCGGGTTTTTGAGCGTAAACAGAAAAACAACGAGGCCGATAATGGCTAATATCAACGCAATACTTGCCGACACAAAAGGGGCAACTTTTTGTGTACCGGAATCTTTTGTTGTTGCCGTATTGTCTGAATCTTCATCCAGTAGGCTGTTGGATCCCATAAAATTATCGGTTGCTTTCATTTTTGTTCCCACAGCCATTTCAATGCCCGAAAACGTTTTCAGTTTTACCCCTGAGCATTGCAAATCGGCAAAAGGAAGCCAAAAAAGGATAATGATTAAAGCAAATGTCCAAGGAGACAATGTTTTTATCTTGCCAAGAAGACTTGGCGCTGTAGTCTCATTGGCAGACGCTTGAAATTCCGAAACAGGTTTTGTTTCTTGAATTTCGGGAGCGGTTTCAGTAATTTGATTTTCCAAGTTAGCGCCGCAGGTTGTACAAATAGCAGTTTCATTGGCATTCACTTCGCCGCATGCCGGACATTTTTTTGTAAAGTTTTCCATAGAACCGGATTTAATTTTTGAAAAATTTGATTTGTATTCACCCTTTTATCGAATACTTTTGCAAATATAAAATTAAAAACCTGGTTTTTGTTTATACAAAACCATTTCTGTTTTAATCTCCAGTATGATTCCGCGCGAAACCGTTGATGCTATTATTGATGCCGCTCGAATAGAAGAAGTGGTCGGTGATTTTGTTGCCTTGAAAAAACGGGGCGCCAACATGTGGGGAAATTGTCCGTTTCACAACGAAAAAACGCCGTCGTTTTCGGTAAATCCGGTTCGCGGAATCTACAAATGTTTTGGGTGTGGGAAAGGCGGCAATGCGGTGAATTTTGTAATGGAACATGAAAAATTCACCTATCCGGAAGCTCTTCGATACCTGGCAAAAAAATACCAGATCGATATCCAGGAGCAGGAAGAAACGGCAGAGCAAATCGCTGCCAAAACCGAACGGGAAGGATTGCTGGCCATTACCGATTTTGCTGCAAAGTATTTTAACGAGCAATTGCTGGAAACCGACTTGGGGAAAAGCATCGGGCTTTCTTATTTTTACCAGCGTGGTTTTTCGGATGATACCATTCGAAAATTCCAGTTAGGCTATTCTCCCGAGGCCTGGGATGCATTCACACAACATGCATTAAAACAGGGCTACAGCCTCGAAATGCTGGAACGCTCAGGTCTTTCTATCGTAAAAGAAGGGCGGCAATACGACCGTTTTCGCGACCGGGTGATTTTTCCGATACACAACCAGTCGGGCAAAGTAATCGGTTTTGGAGGACGGCTGCTTTCGTCCGATAAAACCAAGCCCAAATACGTCAATTCGCCCGAAAGTGAAATTTACGATAAGAAAAAAACACTTTACGGGATCGCTTTTGCAAAAAATGCCATTGTTGCCAACGATTTATGCTATCTGGTAGAAGGATACACCGATGTCATTTCGTTGCACCAGGCAAGCATACAAAATGTAGTGGCCTCAAGCGGGACTTCGCTTACCGAAGATCAAATCAGGTTGATCAAGCGTTATTCCGATAACATTACCATCCTTTACGACGGCGACACAGCCGGGATCAAAGCTTCGTTCCGTGGGATTGATATGATCTTGTCGCAAGGAATGAATGTCCGGGTGGTTTTGTTCCCCGACGGCGAAGATCCCGATTCTTACGCCCGTTCTCACACCAGCTCCGAGTTGGATGAATTTCTTCAAAAATCGGCAAAAGATTTTATCAGCTTCAAAATTGATTTGTTGCTGGATGAAACCGGTTCGGACCCGATAAAGCGTGCGGCGGTTGTGAGAGATTTTATTGAAAGCATCGCTTTGATTCCCGACCGTTTGGTGCGTATGGCTTACGTGAAAGAGAGCGCCGAACGCATGCAAATGGATGAGTCGGTGATCAATGCCGAATTGAATAAGATTTTGCGGAAGAAAGCTTCCGAAAAATTTAAGGGGAAAGAATCGGAGTCTTCTGAAACAACAGGAGAAACACAAACTCTCGATCCGGAAGCACAGGAGATCTTATTGAGATCGGCAATCCGGGAAAACATTGATTTTACGGATAGCGAATATCAGGAACGTGAAATTATCCGCTTGCTGCTTTTACATGGTACAAAACGGTTGCCCATGTATTACTTGCCCGAAGGGCACACCGAACTCCAGCAGATTGACGTTCGCGTAGCCGACATGATTGTATTCGATTTACAGAATGATGAAATTTCTTTCCACAATCCAACCTACACCCTGGTTTTTAACGAGGTGGCGCGTTTGATTAAAGATGGGTTTGAGCCGGAAGAAGCACATTTTACGCATCATCCCGATCTGCAGATCATGCAATGCTCCATTGATGTGGTATCTTTTCCGTATGAACTGGCAAATTGGGAGAAAAAGCTTCACACCCGGGTTCCTTTGGAGTCGGACGGCAATATTTTGCCGACCGCCATCAATCACACGCTTTTATCGTTTAAAGCAAAGCGGGTAGAAAAACTGCTGGAGGAAAACCGCCAGCAGCTCAAAACGTGTAGCAATGATGATGAAATCATGATGCTCCTTGCGAAAAATAAAGAATTGCAGAACATCAAGACACAAATAAACAACCTCTTAGGGCGTGTAATATCGCACTAATTCAAAAAAGGAGTAAGTGTTTCTTACAATTGTTAAATCAGGCCTAATTGATTAACAATCAGCTTGAAGCCAATTCCGTGAACATTGATAAGTTCCAAACTGGGATCTTCTTTCAAGTATTTGCGCAATTTTGCAATGTAAACGTCCATGCTCCGGGCATTGAAATAGCTGTCATTGTGCCAGATGCGGTTGAGTGCAAAGCTCCGGTCCAATGTTTGGTTCTTATGGTCGCACAGCAACTTCAACAATTCGGTTTCTTTTGAGGTTAACTTAAGTTCTTTGCCGTTAATGGTGAGAATTTGCCGGTTGTAGTCAAATTTTGATTTACCGATTTCAAACGCTCCGTTTGCTGATTGCGAGGCTCCGCCGGCTACATTGATCCGGCGCATAATGGCTTCCACGCGTGCTAAAAGTTCCTCCATGCTGAAAGGCTTCGTCAAATAATCATCTCCACCGGACTGAAAACCTTTCAGTTTGTCTTCTTCCTGCGATTTAGCCGTCAGAAAAAGGATGGGAATTCGAGAATCAATCTGGCGAATATCGCTTGCCACGGTAAAACCATCTTTGATTGGCATCATTACATCGAGGATGCAAAAATCAAACGGTTCTTTGTTAAATGCGTCAAATGCTTCTTGTCCGTTGACACATAATCGTACGGAAAAGCCTTTTGCTTCCAAATAAGTGCGCAAAATACCGCCAAGATTACGATCATCTTCGGCTAACAAAATTTTTAGTTTTTCAGTTTCCATGTTGCTTCATTTTGAAAATGATATAAATATTTCTCGTATTACCGAAATACCTTCACAAAATTTGCTTTGTGTAAGATAAATATACGTAAAAAGGAGTCTAATTGTTCAATTTATTTTCAGTATCGTAAAATTTTCTAAAAATACTTTACACTGATTGAGCCATGATTGCATCATTACAATCGTAAAGTCATTTATCTATGAATCTTACGAATTTCTTTACCCGGTATTTTTTTATTTTTAATTATAACAAAAATACGGAACAAAAATTGTAATTACTTAAACAAATTTTAAATTTTAGTTTGAGAGAGGGGGAGGTATACAAAAAAAGTGCTGCCTTTATTTACTTCGCTTTCCAATGTAATGAAGCCACCGTGTGTTTCAACCACCGATTTCACATAGCTTAATCCTAAACCGAAACCTTTTACATTGTGGACGTCTCCGGTTGGAACCCGGTATAATTTTTCAAATATTTTTTTGTAATTTGCTTTGCTGATTCCCATTCCATTATCCTTTATTTTTATTACAAAATATTCATCGGTTTCATAAGTGCTGATGGTGATAATGGGTTTGCGGGGCGAATATTTATTTGCATTATCCACTAAATTATAGATTGCGTTCGACAAATGTATTTTGTCAACGGGCAGAACGGTTTTTGTCGCATTCAATTCGGTTATAATAGCTCCGTCCCGGATTTGAATTTGAATGCTGATGTTTTTGATGATATCTTTGATTAACGCATGTAAATCAACTTGCTCCAATCGTAAATTGAGCGATCCTTTTTCAAGGGTCGCCGTTTGGAGTATTTTTTCTGCCAGCGATCCCAAACGTTTGGTTTCTTCGTCGATGATGTTGATGTAGATGTCGTAAGTTTGCGAAGTACGCGGAAAATCCTTATCGCACAATGCCTGGCAGGCGAGTGAAACGGTTGAGATGGGCGTTTTGAACTCGTGCGTCATGTTGTTTATAAAATCATTTTTCAGTTCCGATAATTTTCGTTGCCGGAAAATGGTATACAAGCTGTAAGTGAACAAGCCAATGATGATTGAAAGCAATGCTGCCGATATGGCAAGCGTATCTCCAAGGCTGGTATAAAGAAACTTGTTTTTATCCGGGAAATACAGCCGCAGATACTCGGTATATTCAATGTCAGCGCCGGGGAACACGACAAAAGAGTATCCTTTGTCGCAAAGCTCGGCATGATACCGGCCGGTTTTTTCCATCACAAACTTGTGGAGTTTCGGATTGTAAAGACCAAATTCGTAAGGAATCCGGATTCCCTTTGCAAAAAGCTCTTCCCGTAACAAAGTATCCAGGAACCCGGTGGATGTGTTGTCTTCCAATAGGATGTTCGATGGGTTCCCAAATATGGATTTCATGATATCACTTGTTTCCAGGTGTTTGGAAAGGAAAGCGTTGGATGCTTTTGGAGTGGTGCCGGAAGTATAGTTATACGGGTTTTCGATAAGGAGATCTGTTACTACGTTTTGTGCGGAATTAGTGGTATCAGTCATCTGAAGATGTGCTCCTGACTGGTTTTTATTTTTTTTAGGTATGATTACGATCACTTCCTGGCCGTTGCGTTTTTCGACGGCGGCGCTCCAATTTTCATTGATCGCAGAAAAATGATGTTTCAATTCAAACGATTTAAGCTTTGACAATGCATTTCGGACAGCCTCATCCACATCCCGGTGAAAACTGGCTTCATTAAACTTCATGGCACTTTTTACCCAATGGATTTGCGCACCGATTAAGAAGAGCATGGTCAAGCTGATCAGGGGCACTAAAATGTAAAGCGTATATTTTTTCATAGTTCGCAAATGTATGAATCATCTTGATTACCAAGGCAATACACTTAACATCTTTTAACAGGTATTATGGTTTTTTCAAGTTGAACAGGGACTTGACAGTATCGTTACTCGGAAATGTTACCCCGGAAAAAAAATGACAAGAGGGTAAGGTAACTTGCTTAATGGAGCTTTGAACCGACAAGTTGTGTGAATTCGGCGCGGGTTTTTTCTTTTAGGAAAACACCTGTGAAATCGGAGGTTGTTGTAACCGAGTTTTGTTTTTGAATGCCCCGCATGCTCATGCACATGTGTTGTGCTTCGATGACCACAGCTACGCCTAGTGGATTCAAGGTGTTTTGAATACATTCTTTGATTTGGGTCGTAAGCCGTTCTTGCACTTGAAGGCGCCGGGCAAAAGCATCCACAACACGCGGAAGTTTGCTTAACCCTACGATGTGGCCGTTAGGGATGTACGCTACATGCGCTTTCCCAAAGAAAGGAAGCATGTGGTGTTCGCATAGCGAATAAATTTCAATATCTTTTACGATTACCATCTGCTTGTAATCCTCCTTAAACATGGCCGATCGTAGAATTTCTTCAGGATTCAGGTCGTAACCGTGTGTGAGAAATTGCAAGGCTTTTGCAACCCGTTCGGGGCTTTGAAGTAACCCTTCGCGTTGCGGGTTTTCGCCAATGAGCCGCAGTATTTCATAGTAATGCTCAGCCAATTGTTTGACAATAGCCATGTTATATAGATCACGCTTTTCATATCCATCTTCATAAGTTGGAAGATCCATATTGTTTTCGACGATCATAGGCTTTGCAATTTCGCTACACATGGGGAATGAAATAAAGTTTTGAAGAATAAATACCGATGGGGTTGTAAAAGAAATTCATGTAAAGTTTAACAAAGCAAAAATCATTTTTCTTTTAAATAATTTTTTTTGAAAAATTTCAAATAAGGTTCCAGTCCTTTTTCTTTGTAAAACGTGGGGTAGTTATCCTGTGATATGACGAAACTTATAAAGGTTTCCGGATGGTCTTTGAATAAGGACATGATGTAATCATCTTCTTTCACCGCATTGTAAAAATTCATGGCCGCTTTGTTGTTTGGGAAAGAGCTAATGACGACGATCTGGTTTTCTTCGTTGTACACGATCAGATTCGTGTTTAGCTTTTCCATCGAGAAAGATTTCTTGGCGAAATCGGCGATACGAATTCGTACGGCAGAAGGGTTCGATGTTTTTTCGTTGGCCACGAGAATGTAAAAGTGCATCAGATTCGGCGAGTACTTGAACATTGTATTGGCCAGGGTATCCACTCTTGCTTCCGTTTCCGTTTCTCCGGGTTTCGTTGGCTCGAGGGGTGCATTTTTATCATACTTTTTGAGAAGTTCTTTTGCCAGCGGAACAACCTCGCTCGATGGGTATTCTTTTACAAGAGAATTCAACGAGGCCACCATATCATCCATGGATTGGATTTTTCCTAGCGACAAGGCCCGCAAATACTCAAATTTGGGAAGCAAGGTTTTATCGTCGTAATTTTTCTTTGCCTCTTCCGAAAATACCAACACCATCCGGTATTGCTGACGGGAGAAAGCTTGATACGTTTCCTGATACAACGATTGAACCCGGTTTTTCTCCGCGATCAGTTCGTCGTTATAGCCGGGATTTTCAAGGATTTTAGCATAATCGCTTGCAGGGCCCTTTGCCAAGATTTGATTTTCGTATTTCTGCGAGCATTCGACATCTTGGGTTCCTTTACAAATCAAATATAGCTGGTACATAATCCGCAATGCATCCGGGCTGTCGGGGAAACGGGATAACCAGTCTTCAAAAGATTGAATGGAACTGGGAGTATCGTTCAAGCCGTCTTTATAAATGTACCCTAAGTTGATCAGTGCATTCGAAATTTTATCATTCGATTTTTTCAGCGCTTGCGGCGTCTTGGGCAACTGTGCCAAATAAGTTTGGGGATTTTTCAAATCGGTAGGGGCGGCTGATTTTTCGACTTTTTTCTTTATAGTATCTCCCTTTTCATTGATTTCAATACTAAATTGGTCGTTTCCGCTGCCTCCTCCTTCGGTTGTTTCTCCTTCGGTAGCTACATCAATATTTGTCGACTGGAATTTTATGCTCCACCTCCAATTGTCTTCCAGTTTCCGGCGTCCCCATTTTCTTAGAAACTCATTGGTCCCGTAAGTTTTTGCTTGTGTGTTGTAAAAATACCATTCTCCGCTCCCGATATTTGACGTGTTTTGTCCCCTCATCATGTCAAGGGAACCTTCCGGAACAACCACCCGGGCTTCGGCTTCCAAACGCATACGCTCTTCTTCTTGGGCCGTGTATTCTTTTATTTTTTTATTGATGATCTGCATCAACTCTGCTTCCGGCATTTTGGCCAAACGTTGCAAACTGTCTTCTTCTTGCACCACGATCAGGTTTTTTACCAGTTCGGTGAGGTTTTGGGTACGGGAAAGAATGGTTTCGTAATTTGGGAAATCGTTTGGAATTACTTGTAGTGTCGTGTCGTAATAAGCTTGTGACAAAACGTATTCCTTTTTGCCGAAATAGAGCGTTGCCAATTCAAGCGACGAAGTTGTTTTTTGGAAATTATTCTTGGTGCTTGTTTCAACCGATTTTGCCAGATAGTGGATAAAGAGGGAATCGTTTTTTTCTGTCCGGGCAAGTTCCGCCAGTGCATAGTAAATTTGATCCTGGAAATCCTTGATCTGAGGATCGCGGAGCATTTTCTTCAGTTGTTTTTCCAAACTACCTTTTCCTGCCGTATTTTGATCGAACGATTTTGCCAGGTTAATCCGCGCATTAAAAAGCATTTGATAATCGGAAGGCCCTTTGATTACTTTTTGATAATAATCATGTGCATCCGCCATATTGCCGGTTTTTTGGTTGATTTGCGCCAGGATATAATACAGCCGCATCCGTCGTTTGGAGCTGGTGTTCATTTCCACGCCTTTTTCCAGATAAGTTTTGGCCGCCGGCAGGTTATCATTCAAAATGAAATAATTGGCATACACCAACGGAATTTCGCGGCGGATGTGAAAAGGTACTTTGGGCTGGTCGGTCAAAGCATCCAGTTCTTCGAGTTTGGTTGCTGCCTCTTCATATTTTTTTTGCTGAATGTAGCAACGTGCCTGCCATAGCATGGCTTCGTACTGGACGCTGGTGTGGAAGTTTTGCTGGAGAAAATCGAAGGTACGGCGGGCGCTTGCATAATCTTGCTTGTAAAAATAGGCCTTCCCGATAAGCATGTAGCAATCATCGATCCATTTATTGTATTCCTTGTTTTTGAATACCATGGAATGCTTTTTAATGCCTTTGCCTGCTTTTTCAATGGCGCGGTCCATCTGAGGATAGATCTTCCGTGCATTGGCCTCTGTGCCGTAATTTTCAACCAATAAAACTTTATTGTAATTTTCGTTGATGGCTTTTTTCAACTCGGCAACGCCATCTTTGAAACTTTCATTCCCGTTCCACCAAACGTTGTAGTGGGTCGAAAGCTGATGGATGTTACGATTTAAAAACGTATTTTTCTTTGTTGAACAGGAATTGATACCCAAAACAAAGACAACGGTGATAATAAAAATAAATAAAGTCGATAAATATCTATACTTCAATGCTTTATTTTTTATGATTTCAACTGTTTGGAACACTATTTACGCTTACTAATAACTCCAAAACTATAAAAATATTTTGTCACAGATCGTCGAAAAAGTAAGAAATTTCGAGATGTTACGACACATTTACCTCTTTTCATAAAAGAACAATGCAGATAGCATCTTGAGGAAACATTGTTTTCAGTTTTCAAAATGCCACATCATTCATTTTCAATTTTTCTACGTATCAATGTTGGCATATTTGGCGTTCTTTTCGATAAATTCGCGGCGGGGCGGCACTTCGTCGCCCATCAGCATCGAAAAGATACGGTCAGCTTCCGATCCGTTTTCGATGGTTACCTGCCGTAAAGTACGGAATTGCGGATCCATGGTCGTTGACCACAGTTGTTCGGCGTTCATTTCTCCCAGCCCTTTGTAACGCTGAATATGGATTCCTTTTTCCGAACCGTCTTTCGAAATTTCGCTTACAGTGGCCAGACGTTGTTCTTCTGTCCAACAATAGCGCTGAATCTGTCCTTTTTTTACCAAATAAAGCGGAGGCGTGGCAATGTATACATACCCTTTTTCGATCAAATCTTTCATGTACCGGAAAAAGAATGTGAGGATAAGCGTTGCAATGTGGCTTCCGTCCACATCGGCATCGGTCATGATGACGATTTTGTGGTAACGCAGTTTTTCAAGGTTCAAAGCTTTGCTGTCTTCTTCGGTGCCAATGCTTACGCCCAATGCCGTGAAAATATTGCGGATTTCTTCGCTGTCGAAAATGCGGTGTTGCATGGCTTTTTCAACATTCAGGATCTTTCCGCGCAAAGGCAGGATCGCTTGGAATTTCCGGTCGCGCCCTTGTTTGGCGGTTCCGCCGGCCGAATCACCCTCGACCAAATAGATTTCGCAGAATGCCGGATCATTTTCCGAGCAGTCGGCCAGCTTTCCGGGCAATCCCGATCCGCTCAACACGTTTTTGCGTTGTACCAATTCCCGTGCTTTGCGTGCCGCATGGCGTGCCGTTGCCGCCAAAATTACTTTGTCGACAATCATTTTGGCTTGCTTCGGATTTTCTTCCAGATAATAATTCAAAAGCTCCGATGCCAGCTGATCTACCGCGCCCATAACCTCGTTGTTGCCGAGTTTGGTTTTCGTTTGTCCTTCGAATTGAGGCTCCATTACTTTAACGGAAATGATGGCTGTGAGACCTTCGCGGAAATCATCACCTGAAATTTCGAACTTCACTTTGTCGAGCATACCCGATTTTTCGGCATAGGCTTTCAAGGTGCGGGTCAACGCCCTGCGGAAACCGGCCAAGTGAGTTCCGCCTTCGTGAGTGTTGATGTTGTTAACGTACGAATGAATATTTTCGCTGAACGAAGTGTTGTAATGCATGGCAATTTCAACAGGAATTTCATTCTTTTCGCCTTCCATGTAGATGGGTTCGGGAATCAGTTTTTCACGCGTTCCATCCAAATAATTGATAAAATCGACCAATCCGTTTTCCGAAAAATAAGTTTCCGAAATGGGATTTCCTTCTTCGTCCGTTTCGCGCAAATCGGTCAGCGTTAATTTAATGCCCTTGTTCAGATACGCCAATTCACGCAAACGCGATGCCAGGATGCTGAAATCGTAAGTGGTCGTGATGAAAATGGTATCGTCGGGTTTGAAATACGTGGTGGTGCCTGTCCGGTCGCTTTCGCCTGTGGTACGAACGCTGTAAAGCGGTTTTCCAAAAGCATACTCCTGTTCAAAAATCTTCCCCTCACGTTCAACCGTAACTTTTAGCAGCGACGACAAAGCATTTACACATGAAACCCCTACACCGTGCAGACCTCCTGAAACTTTGTAAGAACCTTTATCAAATTTACCTCCGGCATGGAGAACCGTCATTACGACTTCCAAGGCCGATTTTTGTTCTTTTTCATGCCAATCGGTGGGAATTCCACGCCCGTTATCCGAAACGGTGATTGAATTATCTTGGTTGATCGTAACCTGAATGTTGTCGCAAAAACCTGCCAGTGCTTCATCGATTGAATTGTCAACCACTTCATAAACCAGGTGATGAAGCCCCTTTACGCTAATGTCGCCAATGTACATGGCGGGACGTTTACGTACGGCTTCCAATCCTTCGAGCACTTGAATGTTATCCGCCGTGTATCCGTTATTTCCGTTTGTTTTATTCTCTATTTCCGACATAAATATCTTTCTGAGGGTTTTAAAAAAAGAGAGCAAAGATAGTCATTTTATTGATAGAAAAATCCACCCAAACAGACCCGATTGCAATCCGGTATCAAGAAGAAAATTTCTAGTTATCAACAAAATAGCGGGTACTATGTTTGGTGAAATCTCTTATTGAAGATGGCCGAAAGAAGCTTTTAAAGAGAACTTATAAAGGCGAGGAGCAAAATCATAAAAAATGGTATGCCTACAGCGGCATTGGAAGTCAATAAAAGGAGATTGTGTATTAAATTTTCAATTGTTTTCGAAATTATTTTTTGCATTACACTTTGTTCAGCAGAATCATTTCTTCAAAAGAGGGTAGGGTTTCTAAAAAAGAATACCGTTGGTTTTCGTAATCGATTTTGCAGTAATAGTGCATCAGCCCGTTGCTAAGGGCAAAAAAGGAAACATGAAGCCCCATGTTGTAGCGGGCGGCTTGGTCAAACACCGTTTGGGTAATTTCTTTTTGAGGCGACTTACATTCGACGAGAAGCAGCGGACATCCTTTGCGGTCGAAAACGATGATATCCACCCGTTTGTGCAAACGGTTTACGGTGATTTGCTTTTCGACATTAATCAGGGGTTTGGGAATTTTTGTTTCTTCTGTCAAAAAGCGCAAAACATGTTGGCGAACCCATTCTTCCGCTGTGAGCAAAACAAATTTTTTTCGAATGGAATCGAAAATTTCCATTTGTTTGTCTTTTTCACGAAGTGTAAACGGATAATCCGGGAAATTTAATTGCGGTAACATGTCTGATTGAAACATCTGTCCAACAAAAGTATGTTTTTTTGCGGAATGAAGAAATTGGGAAATCCAAAGGAGGTTCCCTGCTCATAATAAAATCCGCGGGTCATAAAATGTAAAATTTATCCTTACGGTGTTCGGTGGAATTGTAATTTTGTGGCTTTATTCGGAAATGGTCGGGAACATTTTGGAATTCCCACTGTTTTTTTTACTTGAAACAAATCATGCGCAAACAATTTGATTTTTTGGTGATCGGCTCGGGCATTGCCGGGCTGAGTTTTGCATTGAAAGCCGCTACCTACGGCAAAGTATGTATTGTTACAAAATTCGATTCGGAAGAAAGCGCCACCAAATATGCGCAAGGTGGAATTGCTGCTGTGATGTACACCCCCGATACGTTTGAGAAGCATATTCAGGATACGTTAATCGCAGGTGATGAACTGAATAATGAAAAAATTGTCCGGATTACCATCACCGAAGCGCCCGACCGGATTAAAGAACTGATCGATTGGGGCGTAAATTTCGACAAAGAAGAAGACGGACGCTACGATTTGGCGAAAGAAGGCGGTCATTCGGAATTCCGGGTGCTTCACCACAAAGACCAGACCGGGCAGGAAATCGAGAAAATCCTATTACAAAAGGCGGGAGCGCACCCCAACATCGAAATACTGGAAAATCACTTTACAGTGGATATCATCACCCAACACCATTTGGGCGATGAATCCCAGGAAACGGCTCCGACTTGTTACGGGATTTATATTTTGAATAAAAATACCCAGGAAATCGACACGATTTTGGCCAAGTTTACTTTGATGGCAACCGGAGGCGCCGGAAATGTTTACGCCACCACGACCAATCCGCCCATTGCTACCGGCGATGGGATCGCCATGGTTCACCGGGCCAAAGGGAAAATCGAAAACATGGAATTTATCCAGTTTCATCCCACTTCGCTTTACAATCCTTCGGAAAAACCGTCCTTTTTGATTACGGAAGCCCTGCGTGGTTTTGGAGGTGTTTTACGAGATGTAAAGGGGAATGATTTCATGCACAAGTACGACAAGCGCCTTTCGCTCGCGCCCCGTGATATTGTGGCCCGCGCTATTGACAATGAACTCAAGTTGAGTGGCGAAGACCATGTGTATCTGGATTGCCGCCACCTGAACAAAAACGATTTGATTTTCCATTTTCCCGGCGTGTATGCAAAATGCCTGAGTATCGGCATTGACATTACCCGCGACATGATTCCCGTGGTTCCGGCTGCTCATTATACTTGCGGCGGAATCAAGGTGGATGAAATGGGGCGTAGCTCCATTAAGAATTTGTATGCTTCGGGCGAATGCGCATCCACCGGACTGCATGGCGCAAACCGCTTGGCCAGCAACTCGTTGTTGGAAGCGTTGGTTTTCAGCCACCGGGCGTGTAACGATGCTATTTCGAAATTGAAACAGGTGGACTTTGAAACCCGGATTCCCGATTGGGACGCCGAAGGCACGGTAATGAACGAAGAAATGATCCTCATTACCCAAAGCTTGAAAGAATTGCAGGGCATTATGAGCAATTATGTAGGCATTGTACGGTCGAACCTGCGATTGGAACGTGCTGGTATCCGGCTGAAAATTATCCGGCAGGAAACCGAAGCCTTGTACAAACAGTCGGTTTTAAACCAGCAAATATGCGAGCTCCGCAACCTGATCCAGGTTGCCGATTTGATTATCCGCATGGCGAAAGAACGCAAAGAAAGCCGGGGCTTGCACTTTTCGATCGATTATCCGAAAGTAGTCCATCCGGAGAAGTAGTTTGAAAATCTACAAAACTTGAAATTTCGCAGCCCTACCGCTAAAGTCACACCCTGGAGGGCTTTGTAGAAGGATAAATAACGGGCGCGCCGCATCGTGGCAAGTTCCGGTTAATCATTACAAGAAAATTAAAAACAATCCCCAATCATTTTAAAACAACTAAAAAAGAGAATCATGAATCCGATCATATACCCCATTAAGGGGAAAATGCCGAAAATCGGCAAAAATACGTTTATTGCCCCCAATGCTACCATTGTGGGCGATGTGGAAATGGGTACCGATTGCAGCGTTTGGTTTAATGCAGTGGTGCGTGGCGATGTTCATTTCATCAAAATCGGGAACAACGTCAACATTCAGGATGGAGCCATTATCCACTGTACGTACCAGAAATGTCCCGTAACGATCGGCAACAACGTAGCCATAGCGCACAATGCCATCGTTCACGGATGTACGATCCATGATAATGTGCTGGTCGGGATGGGCGCCATTGTGATGGATGGTGTGGTGGTAAATTCCAATTCGATTATTGCGGCCGGGGCTTTGGTTACCCAAGGAACCATTGTAGAATCGGGCACCGTATATGCCGGTTCTCCGGCAAAAAAACTGAAAGCTGTAGACAAAGCGCTTTTGGAAGGCCAAATCAACCGCATTACCCGGAATTACACGTTATACGCCAGTTGGCACGACGACACCATTGTGCCGATTGCAGATGAGGAGCCGGTTAAAAAGTAAACGGACATTTTGTCCTGTTTTTCATAAAATCTGCTAATTATGGCAGCAGAATTGAAATTGGCAGTAATTTTGCGGCTCAAAGTAACAAAAACAAAAGAAAAAAATGATTGGATACTATGTAATTTTTGGCGTTTTTATGCTGTTAAGCCTGATTGTAAGTCAGGTTTTGAAATCGAAGTTCCGGAAATATTCGCAAATTCCCTTAACCGGAGGCATGACCGGGGCGCAGGTTGCCGAAAAAATGTTGCGCGACAATGATATTTATGATGTACAAGTAGTTTCGGTAGAAGGACATTTGAGCGACCATTACAATCCGCAAACCAAAACCGTTAATTTAAGCCACGATGTGTATTTTAATAACTCGGTAGCTGCTGCGGCTGTTGCAGCGCATGAGTGTGGCCATGCCGTGCAGCACGCAACTTCATATGCTTGGTTGCAAATGCGTTCGAAAATGGTTCCGGTGGTAAGTTTTGCAAGCAATTGGGTACAATGGGTGTTGTTGGGCGGCATTCTCCTGGTGAATACTTTCCCGCAATTGTTGCTGGCCGGCATTGTTTTATTCGCTTTAACCACGTTGTTCAGTTTTATTACGTTACCGGTTGAAATCAATGCAAGTCAACGTGCTTTGGCATGGTTGGACGATCATCGCATTACCTCGGCCGAAACGCAACCCAAAGCCCAGGAAGCTTTGCGTTGGGCTGCGTACACGTATGTGATTGCAGCTTTGTCATCATTGGCAACGTTGCTTTACTACATTATGATTTACTCGCGGAGGAATTAAGAAAGAATCCGGTAGAAAAAACATCGCCTCGAATGAACTTTTTTCGTTCGAGGTTTTTTTATTATAAAGCTTCTTGCTTGTTCCATAGAAAACTTGTTTCAAGAACAGCTTTTGTTTACGGTTGACTTTTTTTATTGCAAAGTGTATTTCGGCATCGTGCGGATTTGTTTGCGAACTGCGTACCTTTGCACCGTTTTTTATATCGCTTTTAAATTCATTGTCCATGCTATCTAAAAAGAAAAATCAAATACTTTCTTACGTTTTCATCACATTCGGCTTGTTTCTGTATGCTTTCGGGTGGTCAGCCTTCTTGATTCCCAGCGAGATCATCGGCGGTGGCGTGAGCGGTGTTTCCTCCATCATTTACCTGCTTTCGGGACAACGAATTCCGGTGGGAATTACCAACTTAATTATCAACGGAGTGTTGCTGCTGGTTGCATTGAAACTTTTGGGCGCCCGCTTCGGAATCAATACCGTTTACGGCGTTGTGGTTTCATCGGCATTTTTTATTTTATTACAACAAGTTATTAAAATTCAAAATATTATCCATGTCAGCGAATTTGATCCTTTTATGTGTACCGTCATCGGTGGTGCGCTTTCGGGAGCGGGCATCGGATTGGCCTTTTCGCGCGGCGGAAATTCCGGCGGAACGGATATCATCGCCTTGATTGTCAATAAATATTACAACATTACACCCGGCAAGGTAATCCTGATTTTGGATGTTTTTATCATTGCCTCTTCCTATACCATTTCCCATTCGATTGAGCGCGTGGTGTACGGCTACATTCAAATGGGTGTGATGGCTTATACGTTGGACCTGGTGCTGGAAGGAGCGAAACAGTCGTACCAGATTCTGGTTTTTTCCAAGGCCACCGATGAGATTGCCGAACGCATTGGGAAGCAGGTGGGTCGTGGGGTTACTTTGCTGTATGCCTGGGGTTGGTACTCGAAAAGCGATCAAAAAGTGTTGTTGGTGGTTGCCCAAAAAGCCGATAAACAAGCCATTTTGGAAATCGTAAAGGAAATCGACGACCACGCCTTTATTTCCCTGGCCAAAACCTACGGCGTGTTTGGGGAAAATTTCGAAAAATTAAAACTCTAATTCATTCCGGTTTATGCGTTTTGCAATTGTCGGCGGCGGGGCTTCGGGTATGTTTGCGGCAGCAAATGCAGCACGCATGCATCCCGGTTGCGAAGTGGTTATTTTTGAAAAAAAACCGGCCGTTTTGGCCAAAGTAGCTGTTAGCGGCGGCGGGCGTTGCAACCTGACCCACCAATGCGAAAGCATTGCCGATTTGCTCGAAAATTATCCGCAAGGGAAAAATTTCCTGAAAAAGGCTTTTTACCGCTTTTCGAATGCTGATACCCGTCAATGGTTCGAGCAACGCAATGTTCCGCTTTATGCCGATGCCGAAGGTTGTGTTTTCCCCAAATCGAACGATTCGCAAAGCATTATCCGCTGTTTGCTGGATGAATGTGAACATTACGGCGTGACCATCAAAACGGGACACGAACTCGGAAAACTGGAAAAAACCACATCGGGTTGGAAACTAACCTTTACCAACGGGGAATTATTCGAATGCGATGCGGTAATGCTTGCCGTGGGCGGCTTAAAGCATAGCCCTCAGTTTGATTTTATCCGGGCGTTGCAACATTCCGTCCAGGAACCGGTTCCCTCCCTGTTTTCTTTTGAAGTAGACGATCCGGAAATGCAGCAACTAATGGGGCTGACGGTCGACCCGGTTCAGGTAAAACTGGCCGGAACCAAAATTTCGGCTCAGGGCGTGTTGCTGTTTACCCATTGGGGATTGAGCGGCCCGGCCATTTTACGTTTGAGCGCCTGGGCAGCGCGGAAGCTTCACGAAGCGGATTACCGCTTTCAAATTGCCGTCAACTGGCTGCCGCAATTGCCTTTGCCGGAAGTTGCCGAAATCCTGCTGCACATGCCGCATCAAAAAAACGTAGCCTTTCTATGGGAACACAATCCTTTTGACCTGCCCAAGCGGTTGTGGCATTTTTTACTTGAAAAATCACAAATTCCCGAAAACCGGCGTTGGGCCGAACTCACGGTAAAGGAACGGAATGCGCTGCAGAACAACCTGACAGCGCAACTGATTTCCGTTACAGGCAGATCGAAAGTGGCCGGTGAGTTTGTAACAAGCGGCGGCATTGCGCTTTCCGAAGTAGATCCGGTAACCATGCAAAGCCGGTTGCACAGAGGCTTGTTTTTTGGCGGTGAATTTTTGGATGTAGATGGATTGACCGGCGGATTTAATTTGCAACACGCCTGGACAAGCGGCTGGATTGTCGCAAACTCGGTGGCTGTTGCTGTTGCCACTGTTTCTAAAAAAACAAAACCACCAACTGAAATAAAGTTCGGACGAATGCCGGATTTTTCAAAGCAATAACCCGAAGCTATGAGAGGGTGTGTTTATTCCAAATCGTACCAACCTGATAATTGTAAATAACATCGCTCTTCTGTATTTTCACCTGGTGATTGCCACCATCTAGCTAAAGACACTCGTATTAATGTGCCAGCTGGTATTATGGCAATTGGTGGTTCAAAACCTATATATTTTATGCTCCGCCAACCATCGGCAGCTGGATAATTGTATCGTATTCCATTAAATTCATTCTTTGTTAGATTTCGGTCAGAAATCCAAAAACCAGCACTTTGGGTGGGAATAGCAATTTTATTAATATAAGCACTCCCACTATTCGTCCATTGTAATAATCCTTCAAATAAATTATCGGGACAACCTTGCCAAATGACAATGTTTCGTTGTTTGATAAAATCAACAACTTTCAATGTACTATCTAAATTTCCTATTAAATTCTTCGACTGTACAAGCACATCTTCGCAGTGAGGTGCCCTTGTATCCTTCTTTTTATAAAATTCAAGATTCCAAATTTGGCGTATAGCAAATTCCGTGTTTTCAGGTTGATTTTCTCCTTTGATTGTTAATAATCTCACTAATCTCCCTTTTTCTGTTATTCCACCCACACAACATTTGCCTTTCATGCGAGTTTTAGACAAGATCAAGACTTCCATAATTACAAGTGATTAATTTTGAAATGATATTGTTTCTCCAACGTTTCTGCAACAATTGACCTATGGCAGGCTTGGGGATATTGTTCTACACAAAATAAAGCAATTTTCGAGGCCCCAATTTGTTCCAGATTTTCAATAAAATTCTCAAAGTCAAATTTGCTTAGTATTTTATTTTTGTATCCAATAACAAATACTTTACCTAATTCCTGCCGCTCGCTTTTGAGTTCCCCCTTTTGCAAATCAACTTCTTTTTGTAACTCACGAACGTCACTACTTGGCGCCAAACCAATGACATGTCCATATTTTATTTCTAACTCATTCAATTTTTGCTGAAGCCGATTGCTATTTACAAAAGAATATTTCGAACCTCGAACCCCTCTCCGTTGGCGAATATCACAAAAAGTATCAATCCCGCTTTTTATAAGTTTGTCAAAAAAGTCTTTTTCCGTTGAACCATAAACACCAATCGTGTAGAATTCCATGATATTATAAATTATATTGTTTTCTTGATGTAAAGCTTTCTTCTCCAAATAAAGACATTAAGCCATTTCCTTTGGTTAATTCTAAAATTACTTGATTTTGTGTTTTCTCTTTCTTTATGGCTATAATATGTCTTAACTCTATTCCCCTTTTTTGAAGTTCAACGCCTATAAGTTTTGTTCTATGGCATTCAGAAGGGTTATTTTCGCTGCACATTATTGCCGAATTCAGTTCTTTTTCATTTGCCAGCTCCAATCGATTTAACCCTGCAATAAAAAACTCCTTAGTTTTCAATTTATCATAATCAACTTTTCCTTCTGTATAGCAAGATATATCCTGAGGTAATCCCCCTAATAAATCTCCCATAAAAACATATCTAATATTTTCTTTTTCCAAAAAATGCATTAACACCTCTTGGTTAAATTGAGAACTATATTTGGAGTACGGCTTAGAACGAATGTCAATAAGATATTTTACATCAAAACTTTTTAATTCAAGAATAAAAGTTTCAATGCTTTTATTTCCATGACCAACTGAAAGTATGTGACTTATCGTTTCCATGTTTCAAAGTTACGAAATAATTCTACTTATAGTGGAACAAATTTCTCACCAAATGGACTTCAGTTCTATAAACTAAAGCATGATGCGGTGTACGCCCAGTTCCCAGGGGCGGAAAATAAGGTCGCAGATTTTTTCGTAATCGGAAACGTTTTTTACAAAATCCAACTTGTTGGTATCCAAGATCAAGACCGGAAAGTCCTGTTGCTGTTTCAGGTAATCCAAATATCCGTTTTGAATCTTTTCCAGATAATCGTCCGGAATTTTTTGCTCGTACGAACGCCCGCGTTTTTTGATGTTGCTTTGTAAGTGATCGATTTCCACATGCAAATATACCAGCAGGTTGGGTTTGGGGATAATGGAATCGATAATCCCGAACAGTTTGGTGTACAGCAAAAACTCGTCGGGATTCAGCGTTTTCCCTGCAAAAATCAGCGATTTGTGGATAAAATAATCGGCAATGGTAAAAGGCGAAAACAAATCGGAAACCAGCAAACGGGTTTTCAACTGTTGGAAACGGTCGGCTAAAAACGACAATTCCAACGGAAACGCAAAGCGTTCGGGGTCGTTGTAAAATTTGGGGAGGAACGAATTGTCTTCGAACTGTTCCAATATAAGCCGGGCGCTGTGTTGTTCGGCAATTTTTGAGGCTAACGTGGTTTTGCCTGCGCCGATATTTCCTTCAATGACAATGTACTGATGCATCCGGATTGCCTGAAATTTGTTTTTAGCAAAGCTACGAAATGCTTTCTTCAAATGCCAGCTCCCGTTTTTGAATTTCTCCCGCGTCGGTGCATTCGGTTAGAAGTTGGGTTGCGGTTTTCTTAAAAACAGGATGTTCTAATCCGGGCGCCATTTCACAAAGCGGAATCAATACGAAGTTCCTCAAATGCAAGCGGGGATGCGGCACCGTTACATCGACCGTATTTAAAATCTGGTTTCCGTAAAACAAAATATCGATATCGATGGGACGGGATTGGTATCCTTCCTGATTGCTGCGTTTGCGGCCCAACAATTGTTCAATTTCCAGTAAGTGACAAATCAACTCATCCGGGCTCAAATCCGTTTCCACCTTTGCCACCACATTCAAAAACCGGTTTTCTGCTTCAAAACCCCAGGGCTCGGTTTCGTAAAAAGAAGAACTTGAACAAATTTTTCCAACTTTTTTTCCCAGTAAAGAAAAAGCATCCCAGATGTTTTGCCGGCAATGGCCTTGATTACTTCCCAGCGACAGGTAAACAGGAATCATGAAATGGGGTGTTGAGTTGTTGAATCGTTGAGTTGTTGAACTGTTTATTTATGAAATGGGTGAAACGGGGAAGTCGAGGAAATGGTTAGTATGTTGTTTTGAACCGAACAGGATAATTTAATCCAGCAATATACTGTTTTAATCGCATAAGGTGAAATGGGTCAAAGGTTCAGGGTGAAATGATTGTTTAATCGTTTAACTGTTTAATTGTTTATTTGTACCAAATCCCTTTTTGTCTTCTGCTTTTTCCTTTCTGCTAAATAGTTACGCTGAGAATCGCTGAGGTTTCGCGGAGTTTCGCTGAGGTTTTCTGTTTACTCACCCCAACCCTATTTTCAATTTTCCACTTTCAATTTTCAATTAAAAAGCCTTCTGCTTTTTCCTTTCTGCATTAAAAACTTGTTACTAGTCAACTTGTTTACTAAAACATTTTCAATTCTCAATTTTCCATTTTCAATTAAAAAAACTACACTTCCTTCCGCAAGCGGGCTACGGGAATATTCAGTTGTTGGCGGTATTTGGCCACCGTGCGGCGTGCAATCGGATATCCTTTTTCTTTTAGAATAAGCGTCAGTTCCTCGTCGGTAAGCGGTTCGTCTTTGGTTTCGGCCTTTACGCAATCGGAAAGAATCTTCTTGATTTCGCGGGTGGAGACTTCCTCTCCGTCCTCGTTTTGCATGGCTTCGGAAAAGAAACTCTTTAAAAGGAAGGTTCCGAAAGGCGTTTGCACGTATTTGCTGTTGGCCACGCGCGAAATGGTCGAAATATCGAAATTCACCCGCTCGGCAATATCCTTCAAAATCATGGGGCGCAATTTCGACTCGTCGCCGGTGAGGAAGTACTCGTACTGGTAATCGATAATGGCGTTCATGGTCAACAACAACATGCTCTGCCGTTGCTTGATGGCGTCGATAAACCATTTTGCCGAATCTACCTTCTGTTTGATAAATTGAATGGTTTCCTTTTCGCGGTTGTTGTTGTTTTTCTTGTTTTCGATATACGAATTCAGCATTTCGAGGTAGGTCTTGCTCAACCGCAATTCCGGCATATTCCGCTGGTTCAGGAAGAGCTCGATTTCCCCGTTTTTGGTTTGAATCTCAAAATCGGGCACGATAAAATGTCCCGCTTCAATGGCATTCGTTACGGCTGAACCCGGTTTGGGATTCAGTTTTAAAATCTGGTCGATGGCGGTCGACAAGTTCTCTTTGTCGCAATGCAATCGCTTTTGGATTTTTTTATAATGCTTTTTGATAAAATCGTCGTAACAACGCTTCAATACCAGCTTTGCCAGCAAAACAGCTTCCGTTTCCTCCTGGCGTTCGAGTTGCAGCAGCAAACATTCCTGCAAGTTCCGGGCGCCCACGCCGGCCGGTTCCAGGCTTTGGATCACGGCCAATACTTTCTCGACTTCACTTGGGTGAGTGACGAAGTTTTGTTGAAATGCCAAATCGTCGACCATGGCGTTTAAATCGCGTTGCAAATACCCCGATTCGTCGATGTTGCCGATGATGTTGTAGGCAATGGTATTTTCGCGCTCCGTCAAATTCCGCAACTGCAACTGACTGATCAGGGATTCCTGAAAGGAGGTGTCGGAAACATACGGAATCTGATGGTGTTCGTAATCGGCCGAATTGTTTTGGGCATTCAGCCGGTAGGAGGGTGTATCGTCCTCATAATCCATATAATCCCGGATGTCGACATCGTTGCGGTTTTCATTCTCTTCCGCAGACGGTTCCCCTTCACCGTATTCGTCCGGAGTTGACGATTCGTCCGAAGAGCTGTCCGTTTGAAGTTCCAAAACCGGATTCTCCTCAATTTCCTGTTTGATCCGCTCTTCCAACGCCAACGACGGAATTTGCAAAAGCTTCATCAGCAGCACTTGCTGCGGGGAGAGCTTTTGCACCATCTGTTGTTGTAAGCGTTGCTTGAGCATGGGTTATTTTGGTATTGGTTTGGGTTGTGTTAAAACTCAGCCGTTTGCGGCGTACGCGGGAAGGGAATCACATCGCGGATGTTGGCCATTCCCGTGACAAACAATAACAGGCGTTCAAAGCCCAATCCGAAACCGCTGTGCGGAGCCGTTCCGAACCGGCGCGTATCCAGATACCACCACATATCCTTTTCGGGAATGTGCAACTCCTGAATACGGTTTTGCAGCTTTTCAAGGCTTTCTTCCCGTTGCGAACCGCCGATAATTTCACCGATACGCGGAAACAGGACGTCCATGGCGCGGACGGTTTTGCCGTCTTCGTTTTGCTTCATGTAAAACGCTTTGATTTCCTTCGGATAATCGACTAAAATCACCGGTTTTTGGAAATGTTTTTCAACCAGGTAGCGTTCGTGCTCCGATTGCAGGTCGACACCCCATTCTACCGGGAATTCGAACTTTTGCCCCGAAGCCGTCAGGATGTCGATGGCTTCGGTATAGGTAAGCCGTTCGAAGCGGTTGTTTACCACAAAGCGGAGCCGTTCGATCAGTTCGGGATCGTACATTTTTTGCAGGAATTCCAAATCGTCCATACCACGATCCAAGGCATATTGTACCAGGTATTTCAGGAAATCTTCCGCCAGGTCCATGTTATCCGTCAGGTCGTAAAAGGCCATTTCCGGCTCGATCATCCAGAATTCGGCCAGGTGGCGCGGCGTGTTCGAGTTTTCGGCGCGGAACGTCGGGCCGAATGTATAAATTTCCGACAAGGCCATCGCGCCCAACTCGCCGTTCAGTTGTCCCGAAACCGTGAGGTTGGTGCTTTTGCCGAAGAAATCTTCCTTGTAGTTGATGCTGCCGTCTTCGTTACGCGGAATGTTGTCTAAATCTAGTGTGGTCACTTTGAACATGGCGCCGGCGCCTTCGGCATCGCTGCCGGTGATGATGGGCGTATGCAGGTAATAAAAGCCTTTTTGATTGAAATAATTGTGAATGGCAAACGCCATGTGGTGGCGCAACCGCAACACGGCCCCAAACGTATTGGTACGCGGGCGCAAATGAGCGATTTCGCGGAGAAATTCCAAGGTATGCCCTTTCTTTTGAAGCGGATAGGTTTCGGGATCGGCTGTGCCATACACTTCAATTTGTTCGGCCTGGATTTCAACGGCTTGTCCCGATGCGGGCGAAGCCACCAGTTTTCCGGTTATCGAAACACAGGAACCCGTCGTAATGAGGCGCAAGGTTTCTTCATCAAAATTTGCCAAATCGACCACCACCTGGATGCTGTGGATCATGGAACCGTCGTTGACGGCAATAAATGCCACGTTTTTATTTCCGCGCTTGGTACGAACCCAACCTTTGATATTTACTTCATTTCCGATTCCGATCCCTTCGGGAGTCCTCAACAGATCGGCTATTTTTGTTCTCTTTGCTGATGCCATGGTTTTAAAGGCTTTTCAAATAGTATATTTCTTCTAAAAAAAGCAAAGTTACGCAAATTGGCAAATTAGCATAACTTTTACCATGCTATTTTGTTCACGCGGGGAATTGGCCGGGCGGTTTTTGCCGGTAAATCCAAAATGGGGTTCTTTATTTTTTTTTGACAGGATTTGCAGGATTGACAAGATGAACAGGATAAAAATTGCCTTTTTGAAATAAAAATCCTGCAAACCCTGAGAATCCTGTAATCTTGTCGACTATAAAAAACCAAAAATTCAAACAACCTTTTAGAATCTGTTATCAGAATGATAGAATAGAAAAGTTTTTTGACAGGATTCGTAGGATTGACAAGATGAACAGGAAAATTTTGTCCTTTTACAAAATAAAATCCTGTAAATCCTGAGAATCTTGTAATCCTGCCTACGATAAAAACCAAAAATTCAAACAACCTTTTAGAATCTGTTTCAGAATGATAGAATAGAAAAGTTTTTTTGACAGGATTCGCAGGATTGACAAGATGAACAGGATAAAAATTGCCTTTTTGAAATAAAAATCCTGCAAACCCTGAGAATCCTGTAATCTTGTCGACTATAAAAACCAAAAATTCAAACAACCTTTTAGAATCTGTTTCAGAATGATAGAATAGAAAAGTTTTTTGACAGGATTCGCATGATTGACAAGATGAACAGGATAAAAATTGCCTTTTTGAAATAAAAATCCTGTAAACCCTGAGAATCCTGTAATCCTGTCATAACGATTTCGAAAAGATAAGGCTTCACAATTTATTCAAATAAAATCGAAATAAACTTCGAATAAAATCTAAGCTTGGTTTCGGGTGAAACCTAACTTGGTTTTGGGTAAAACCTAACTTGGTTTTGGGTGAAACCTAACTTGGTTTTGAGTGAAACCTAACTTGGTTTTGAATGAAACCTAACTTGGTTTTGAGTGAAACCTAACTTGGTTTTGAGTGAAACCTAACTTGGTTTTGAGTGAAACCTAACTTGGTTTTGAACCTCTCTTCGGAAGCGGGTTTTCGGATAAGCTGAAAATTTCATGGAAACGGGCTTTTCATCCCAAATCCGAAACGAGGATTTTTTTGTTACATTTGCTTTTTGATCCTCAAAACCACAATGCCATGAAAACCAAGCAAGAAATTGTCGAAAACTGGTTGCCCCGCTACACCGGAATGCAGTTGAACGACTTTGGCGAATACATCCTGTTGACGAATTTTACACAATACCTCGAAGAGTTTGCCCGGTTGCAAGGCGTTGAAATCAAGGGTTTAGGCCAAGCCATGCCCAGCGCTACTTCCGAAAACATTACCATGATCAAGTTCGGGATGGGCAGTCCCAATGCGGCCACTATTATGGATTTGCTGGGAGCGGTAAAACCGAAGGCTTGCTTATTTCTGGGTAAATGCGGAGGCATCAAGCACCGCAGCGTTTTGGGCGATTATATCCTGCCCATTGCGGCCATCCGGGGCGAAGGAACCTCGGACGATTATTTTCCGCCCGAAATACCGGCCCTGCCGGCTTTTAATTTGCAAAAAGCCATTTCAACCACCATCCGTGAATTCGGGCGCGATTATTGGTCGGGGAGTATTTACACCACCAACCGCCGGGTTTGGGAACACGACGACGAATTTAAGGAATACCTCCGCCAAACGCGGGCTATGGGTGTCGATATGGAAACCGCTACTATTTTTATTGTGGGGTTTGCCAATGAAATTCCGACGGGCGCTTTGCTGTTGGTTTCCGACCAACCCATGATTCAATCGGGCGTGAAAACCGAAGCCAGCGACCGCCTGGTAAATGAAAAATATGTGATTGAGCATGTGCAAATTGGCATTGAATCGTTGAAACAGTTGATTGAAAAGCGTTTGACGGTTAAACATTTACGGTTCTAAAGAATGGCAGTAGCAACCTACAAACAAATTACCGACGAAATACGGAAGGGAGCACCCGCTTCCCTTTACATCCTGCATGGGAAAGAGCCATACTATATCGACCAGTTGGCTCATTTTATGGTGGAGAATATTCTGGACGAAACCGAGCGGGCGTTCGGGCAAACCATTTTTTACGGCCGCGATGCCTCGGCTGCACAAATCGTAAATGTCAGCAAAGCCTTTCCCATGATGGGCAACCGCCAGTTGGTGGTGGTGCGCGAAGCCCAGGACTTGGCCGATATGAAGAAAAAAGAAAACCTGGCACTGTTGACGGCCTATGCTTCCAATCCTTTGGTCAGCACGACCCTGATTTTTTGCTTCAAATACAGCGAATCGCAAACCGCCGGCCTGACCACATTGCTGAAAGCGGCAAAAGCGGCGGTTGTTTTTGAATCCAAACCCTTGTACGATTCACAGATTCCCAAATGGATCACGGAGTTTACGGCCGAAAGCGGTTATTCCATTACCAACAAGGCTGCTCAGATGCTGAATGAGTTTTTGGGAACCGATTTGGAAAAAATCGCCAACGAACTGAATAAACTATATATCAATCATCCCCAGGGCAAGCCCATCACCGAGGAGGTGATTGAAAAATACATCGGCATCAGCAAAGATTACAATGTGTTTGAATTGCAAAAGGCTTTGGCGCAACGCAACGTCCTTAAATCGAACCAGATTGTTACTTATTTTGCCGCCAACCCGAAAAACAATTCCATTTTTGCCTTGTTGCCCCGTTTGTTTGCCTATTTCAGCAAAGTATTACTGATCCATTCGTTGGAAAACAAATCCGAAGAATCCGTGAAACGCACGTTGGGGATTTGGGATTCGCAAGTGCCGGAATACATGCAGGCTGCCCGCAATTACAACATCCGCAAATTGTTTCAGATCACGTCCCTGCTTCGCGAAACCAACGCCATGTCGGTGGGCATTGACAACAATACGGCTACGGTAGACGAAGGCAAGCTGATGAAGGAACTGATTTTTAAAATCCTGCATTAAGAGCGGCATGTCCAAAAAACGCATTTTTACGGATGTTGAACTGGTGGGTATCCATTCCAAAGGGCGTGCTTTCGGCTACATCGGAAACCGCAAGATTTATGCCGACGGCGGTATGGCAGGCGAAGTGGTGGACATTGAACGGAGCAAAATCCAATCGGGCGACTTTTTACAGGGAACGGTTTGCAACGTTAAAAAAGCCGCACCAACCCGGGTAACGCCTTTTTGCAAGCATTTTGGTATTTGCGGCGGTTGCGAGTGGCAGCATGTGGATTACCGGGAGCAATTGGAGCAGAAACGCCGGATTTTACAGGATGCATTCGCAAAATATAGTATTGTGTCGCCGGAAATTCCGTTGCCTTTGGCATCGCCGGCCACCACCTTTTTCCGCCACCGCATCGAATATCAATTTTCTACCCGCCGCTGGTACTATGAGGGCGAAGGCAAAGTGACCGATCCGTCCGCCCGTTTGGCGTTGGGTTTTCACCCTTCGGGAAATACCGGGAAAACGGTTGATATTGAGGAATGTTATCTGCAACGGGATCCTTCGCAGCAAATCATTGCGGCCGTAAAAGAGTTTACGCGCGCCCACGGGTTTACCTATTTCGATCCGAAAGAAAAAACGGGTTTCCTCAAAAGCATAGCGCTCCGGATGACGGTATCGGGTGAAATCCTTTGTGTGTTGACGTTTGCCGAAGCGGATGAGGAAAAGCAGGCCCTGCTTCTCGGCTTTCTTCAAGCAAGGTTTCCTCAAATCCATTCCCTTTATTTTGCTATTGTTCCGGGGTTCGAACCTTCGTTTTACGAAAGTGAAATACAGCACTGGGAAGGAACTCAAAGATACATTACCGAAATGGCCAACGGATTGAAATTCCGTATTTCTCCTCAATCGTTTTATCAACCCAATCCGGCACAGGCGGAACTAATTTTTAAAACCGTATGGGAAAAAGTTGATTTGCAGGAAAACGAAACGCTGGTTGATTTGTATTGCGGAATCGGCGCCTTGACGCTTTCGGCCAATAAAAACCGCGGGAGATTCATCGGAATTGAAAATTCGCCTTCTGCTATTGCCGATGCGGATTGCAATGCGGCACAAAATGGTTTTGCGAACACCGAATTTATCTGCGGCGATGTGTTGGAAACGTTTACGCCCAAATTTCTGTCAGACCGGGGAAGTCCGGATGTTGTGATATTGGATCCGCCCCGTTCGGGTACTTTGATTGAAATCAAAAAAACGATTCTGGCTGCCTCGCCCCGGAAAATCATTTACCTGAGCTGCAACCCCGTTTCCCTGGCTTTCGATTTAAAAATGTTGCTGGAAAATTACCGGATTACTTACATCCAACCGTTCGACCAGTTTCCGCACACGCATCATTTGGAAACTTTGGTGGTGCTGGAAAGGGAATGAATAACCTCTGTATATTTTCAAAAACCCGCTTTGGCTGAAGGAAAATGGGAAAACCGGGGAAGTTGGAGAAATGCTGTTGAGGTTAGTTTTGCATCGAATAAAAATCAAATCTAATAACATGTTATTTTAATCGCATAATGTGTTTAAGTGAAATGTGAACAGTGAAGCGTGAAATTGGTTAAGGCTTCAAGGTGAACGCTACAAGGTAAATTTATTAACTAAAAAAACCATTCGTAATTAAAAAGTTACACAGAGTGTCACTGAGAATTCACAGAGTTGCACAGAGGCTTCTCGTTTGCTTGTATAAGAACTCACTTGTAATTCGTGATTTTCATTCGTACTCAAGAGATTCCCGTCTACTTGTTTACTAAGTTCTGCAAAAATTTCGTGACGATGCCGTTAGTACCAAGCCACAGCGTGGCGACATCTTAAACCATAAAATCGAAAAATAAAATTTAAACAACCTTTAGAATCTGTTTAGAAAAGATAAAATAGAAAGTTTTTGACAGGATTAACAGGTTGACCAAGATGAACAGGAGGATTTTGCCAAAGGCAAAATAAAAAACATGTAAATCCTGTAATCCTGTCTACACTAAAAACCGGAAATTCAAATTTCAACAAAAAATTACCTTTTCAGATTCTCCGACCTCGTATTTCAGAATGGTTCGTCGTTTCGACCGGAAGGAACGAGCAAAAAGAGAAACCGGTCTCATTTTTCTGCAACGATTGTGCGGCGATGCCGTTAGTACCAAGCCACAGCGTGGCGACATCTTAAACCATAGAAAATCGAAAAATAAAATTTAAGCAACCACTGCATAGCACGGATGAAAAATAGGTTTTGCCAATAGCATTGTAGAAAATTGCTTCCGGACAAAATATAAATCCGGCAAGCAGCGTTGAAAAAGTTAGATATAAAAATTTCTGGAATCTGTAAAACGGGACTTTTTATACCGTAAGTTTGCAGTGATTTTTTCAAACACCATTCGTCATGTTTTCCAAATGGATTGACCGGATTCCCAAGTTCTTGAAAAATAAGTACTTTTTGACGGTCTTGTTTTTTCTGGTTTGGATGCTGTTTTTGGATAAAAACAACATGATTTCCCAGTATAAACTCCACCGTGAGTTGAATGGGCTGAGGAAGCAACAGCAATTTTACAAAGATGAAATTCAACGCGACAGCACCGATCTGTCCAATTTGCTGACCGATAGCATTGCCCTGGAAAAATACGCCCGTGAAAACTACATGATGAAACGGGAAAATGAAGAAATCTTCCTTATCACGAAGGATGCCCAATCAGGCAATTAAACTTCCTTCCTTTTGAGTCTTCTTATTTTTGCACGGAACCGTCAGGGAATGAGGCGGGTTTGGCGTAAGCCGGATTTGTTAAAAAGCCGGGATCGTTCAAGGTTTTTAAAAAGGCAATCAATGCTTTTTTATCTTTTTCCAATAACCGCACGCCTCCCTGGCTGCTGTGATGCATTAACGAATGGGTGTAAGGCGTGTTTTTTACCCCGGTAGAATAAAAATCCACCACTTCTTCCAACGTTTTAAACCGCCCGTCGTGCATGTAAGGAGCGGTAAATTCGATGTTGCGAAGCGTGGGGGCCTTGTATGCCCCAATATCGGACGGACTTCCGGTAACCGCATAACGGTCGTTTTCATCTCCGAATACAGCATCTTTTCCGTTGTTGTAAAAAAGGTTGGTGGTAAACAACAAGTTCCCGTCGCCGCCGTGGCAGTGGAAGCAATCGGCCCCGCTTTCGGTCATAAACAGTTCAAACCCTCTCAGTTCGTCCTCCGTCAATTGAGTTTGTCCGGTTACATATTGGTCGAATTTCGAATTTGCCGATACCAGGGTGCGCACAAACTGGGCAATGGCCATGCTGATCCGTTTAAATGTTACCTCCGGGCTTCCGAATGCCCGCTCGAACAGTTCGGGATAGCCTTTGATGCTTTGGATCAATTTTTTGGTCTGTGTGGTATCGCCTGCAATTTCGTCTTTAGCCAGCACCGTCATCCAGACAATGTCTTCCATGTTTTGCGCTTTGGGATTTTGGGCGCTTACCTGTCCGTTCCAGGTATAAGCCGATTCGTTCCAAACCAGGTTTACCAATGGCATGACCACGTTTGCCGTTTTAATGCCGGTTAAGCCATAAGGATGTCCGCCGGTATATTTAGGATGGTTGATGCCGCATTTGAACCCCGTTTCCTGTATGTGGCAGGTTCCGCAGCTCATCAGGCTGTCGGCTTCCGTACGTCCCGAAAGGCGTCCGTCGTAAAACAAATACCGTCCCAATTCAATTCCTTCGTAAGTCATGGGGTTGTTTGCGGGAATATTGAGTTTGGCGGGAAATGCTTTTAAAACTTCCGCTGGAAACGAGAAACTTGTCGGACTATAATCCTCCTTTTTTTCACAGCCCGAAAACAAGGAGGCTCCGATACAAGCCAGACCGCAAACCATGCTGATGTATTTGAAAAAATTGAATTTCATAAATCGTTTGTTTTGCAAAGCTACTTATTCATGGATGCCGGATTGTACTTGGAGTTCGAATGCGTTTTTCCCGTTTTCAACCGCTTTTGCCATCGCTTCCTGGTTTTCCATAATGGCGCCTCCGGTTTCATTCCAATCCCATTGGTTCGGCGCTTCAAACCATTTTTCGATATGCATGGTGAGGGTTAAATCGAGGGTCTGGTTGCTTTTCAGTTGTAACGTTTCAATAGGGAACGTCAGTTCGAAGGAATTTTGGGCATATTCCGTTCCCGAAATTTTTCCTTTGCCGAGGTGCAAATTAAAGGAGTTCAGTACCTGGTTCGGATCCTTCCATTTTCCGTTCATTTTCATATGGTGGTATCCGCCTCCCATCATGCCGGGCCAAAACATATCGCGTTCGGGCGGATCCGGAAACGTACCGGCCATATTTTTTGCTTCCGAAACCCCGAAAGTCAGTTTTACAGAACGGATGTGGGTCTTGGGCAATGGATCGATTTCAATTTTTTGGGTATTTAAAAGGCTGATATCAACATAATGGGGCAAGCCGTTTTCAAGCAAGCGGACCGTTTCGCCCGATTCGGTTATCAAACAGATATCGGAAACAAAATATTGCAGTTCATCGACTTGGTAGTTATTTCCCGCCGCGTTCGTATAAATCAAAGTGCCTAACTGCAACGGCTCGCCGTTTACCTGGTGTTGAAATGTAAAAACGGCTTTCGGGGAATGGCTGCTTTTGGAGCAAGCGGTATAAAACCCGCAAGCCAAAACCAGCAGGAAAAGTTTAAAAGCGTTGGATATTTTCGGATTGATTTGCATAAGAACGGGATGCAACAGGTTTTGCCAATTTTTTTACTATGAAAAGCTTTCAACAAAAATAAAAAAAACTGCCCAAAAGCAACTCTTTTGGACAGTCTTTTTATGATTGGGCAGCAGCCGTTATTTTACGGCCATTACTTTTATATTTTTAACTTCCCATGTTGCCGATTCGGTTGTAGAACAAGTGTATTTAAAAGCAACATGTACATTCGGTTTTCCTAAGAATGCCGACAGGTTTAAATCTCCTGAGCCGTCAAACGTCCATTTGACAGAGGGGTAAGCAATAGTTACCTGAGTCCAGGTGGCAGCATTTGGGTCGCCTGAGGTATAATTTGAAGATACCCACGCAGTATGGAATGTTGTCATGTTTACCGGAATGTTGGGACCAATGGCATGTTCAAAAGTCCATTTTGCGGCTGTGGCTCCTGTCAAGTCCAATGCAGGAGAAATCAACCAATCCTCGTTTTCATAATTGGTGCCACCTTGATAACCACTTACTTTCATGTATTTGTAAGATGCATCATGGTTCCACGTCTGCGTCCCTTTTACATTCTCTGTTGTAAATTGCCCAATTCCTGTAGTAAATGGTTCATCCAAAATGGTGGTTTCGTTGCCTGACGGTCCTTCTTCAAATCCCTGGATGTCTTTCGTATCTCTTACCGTTAATTGGTACGTACTGTTAAATATGGTAAGAATGCCGTAAACGGTTCCGGTTCCTGCAGGCAACGTGTAAGTGCTGAAATTGCAATAATCACTGGTGCGGACGGTGATTTGCCTGTTGCCGGCATCTACCAATGTACGGTTGGTTGCTGATTGGCCTCCTTGCGTGGCAATGGGTTGGCCTACTTCAAGCCAGTGTACGTTTTCCAATTTTATCAATTGGTCCAGATATTTGGCATTGTTCGCGCCGTCCGCCAAATTGATGGTGATTGCTGCAGGAACAGGGCCGGGTAAGCTATCGCGGAAAAGGTGGTCGTCAATATAAATTTCATTGATTTGTCCTATTTTCCCGCCAAAATTTGCACCCAATTGAACCAGCCCGCCGTAATTTCCCAAATACAGGCCTTGACATTTTACATAAACCACCTGGCCCAGTTTATAGGTATTGTAAAGATTGGTTTTATTCAGCAGGATTTCGATTCCGGCCGTTTCGTCCTGGATCACCAACTTTTTGTAGATGTTACCCGATTCGTCGTTGCCAACTACAATTCCTTTGATGATTTTATCCGTTTGAATGGAATCCAAACCTCCCGAATAGGATGTTTTCAATTCTGCGATGGTGGTATTGCTGGTCCCGTCGAAATACGGAACATATGGCTCCGGCTGGTCGAAGTCGCCTTTGATACACGAAGTAAAGCCTGCCGCTACGGCAAGAAGGCTTAAAATGAATATTTTAATGCTTTTCATAATATTTCGAGATTTATTTTTTACTGATTTTTGTTTTACTGTTTTTAGAAGCGGATTCCTACGTTAAAGAAGAAGTTTCTACCCATGGCATAGTAATATTTGGGCGGGAACTTGTTGACATTTTTTGTTTCAAAATCAAAGCGCAATTGTTCATATCCCCCTGTGATCAGGTCGGTGTTATTCAGAATATTGCTTACCTGGAAATTGACATTCAGAAAGTATTTTCCATTAATCCGCCAGGATTTTCCAATGGATGCATCCAGGGTAAATCCGCCGTCAAGTTTTTGTTGTTCGGTGATGGTTGCAATTTGAGGATCACCGGGATCGAGGTTTTCAATTGCTTTTTGCGTACGGCGTTCGGGGTTGAACGGCAAATAGATTTTATCAAAGTAGTTGAGGTTGATGTCGATAAACCAATAATTCCGGTTGAATTTCAAGCCAACGGCCGAAGCGATTTGCGGAGTTCCTCCCACATAGAAATTTTTGAGATAAATCATCTCGGTGGTGTCAGGCTGACTGCCGTTGTCGAAGTTGATGGTTCCCATGGGGCGGTTGGTGTAGCGGAAATTTCCGAACGAACCGACAGCTACTGCTGACAGCCAACTGGTAATTTTAGCCTGCATTCCCACTTCAATTCCTTGATGTGTGATGTCTTCCCCGGTTAATACCATGTTTACATATGTTTTGTAATCATCGTGGTAGAAACGCATGATTTCGGTATTGTTCGTGAAATTCGTTTGGTAAGCCGTAACACGTGCATTAAAGTTCGGGTAGCGGACAATGTAACTGATATCGCCCGAAAGGATGGTGGCTATATCATCCCGGTTGTTTGAGCTGCCATCCGAATAAGCGCCTTCTGTCGATAAACGATCTTGCGTGCGGGGCGAAAGATACGCATCACGTAATTCGGGCGAGCGCATCAGACGGGCTGCATTGACTTTGATGTAATTCCGGCCGTTAATTTTGTAAGTACCTCCTACTTTTACATCGGCCATCGGGTCCGAATTCACTTTTGATTTGCCGTACGAATTGTCGGGGTGCAAGCCGTTCCGCATCAACCCTTCGCGGTAAAACGAATTGTAGTTGAATGCTACGCCCACGTAAGCATCGAATTTGGAAAATGTAAATTGTTGCAAAGCCCAAACGGTAGCGGTGGTTTGATATAAAATGTAATTATAGCCGAATTTATCGCCTTCTTTTACGACCCGGTTGGGATTATTCAAGTCGTTTTGAATGGCGATGGAGTCGCCCGTAAAATCGCGTTCGGCAAATTGGTCGATATCGACCCAAAACATTCCGCCCAGTAAATCATCCAACACTTTATAATGTTGACCTTTATAATGTGAAAATTCCACACCAGCCGAAAGAGTTCCGATCGTTCCCGTTTTTACATTCGCATGTGAATTCAGGTAAAACTGGTTTTGCTCGGTTACGTTGTTTTCAATGATGTAGCGGGCTTGTTTATTCTCGCTGTTCGCCAGGTAATTGGTTTGATATAATTCGTCCCAATCGATTTGGCTTACCGTTTGATCGGTTAACCAGGCATTCCGGACATCAGAAGCAATCCAAGGAATGGTGTCGTAACTTGGCAAATAACGGTAGTAATCGGGACGCGGATCGGATGAGTTGTACCAGTTTAACCCGGTGGTTCCGGTTTTTCCGAACGAATAAGCTGCCGATGTGGTTAGTTTTACCGTTTCGTTGATTTTCCAATAGTGGGTAAGGTTGAACATGGGCTCGTGCGATTCCCTTACACGGGCATTGCGCTTTTCACCGTCTTGCCAACCCCAATTCGGATTGTAATAATGCCCCATCATGTCGGCCACTTCTTGTGTAATAGCTGAACTTTGGCCCCGGCGATAAGGTGCGCCGTAAGCCGTGAATGCCAGACTGTGATTTTCCGAAAGCTTTTTCTCGGCGCCTACGAACCAAGCATAAGCATCATTGAAAGTACCTTCAAAATAACCTTCTTGCGCCCAGCGGCGTGAGCCGCCCACCGTGTACGCCCAACCGTTTTGCATCAAGCCGGATGAGTAAGTGGCCATAAGGCGGTTGTTGTAAGTCCGGTTTGACAGAGCGTAAGAAGCCCTTAATCCCTTGCGTTGCATGGAGGCGCGGGTATCAATGTTGGATGTTCCTCCCAAGCCGCCTAATGCAAATTGCGTCGGTTCCAACCCATTGGCCGATTCGCGGTTGCGGATCACATCGTTCAAACCGCCCCATTCACTGAAAACAGCACGTCCGGTTTCGGCATCGTTTACGTTTACGCTATTCATGTAAACGCTGTTGTACTTCCCGTCAAGTCCCCGCATACGGAAAAACAGAGGACCGAACTGGTACGATGCGGCCGAAACGAAAACATCGTTTGTGGCATTTAACAAGGCCGACACGGCTTGATCTTTCCCTTCGTCTTCCGAGCTTAGCGTCAGTTCGCCCAAACCCGATTCGGAGTCGCCACCCTTATTAATTAAGTCGATTGTTCCCAGGTCTACACTTGAGGTTACCTTAATGGGAATTCTTTTTGTTTCAAATCCATCAGCAGAAACGGACAGTACAAAGTCGCCTGCGTCTATGTTGCTGAATACAAAGACCCCTGCTGAATTTGTTGAAACCGATTGGGTGACCATGTCGACCCGTGCAGAAGCAATGCCGTTTTTACTTTGTGAATCAACAATTTTCCCTCTTACTTCAAATTTTTGAGCAAAAAGAGTAAACGTACACAAAGTGAGCATCACTAAGAGTAGTTGTTTAATTTTCATATGGTTATGATTATATTAATGATTGTCTCGAAAAAGGGGGCACAAAAGAAATCAAAATTCATGAATCTCCCGCTTTTTTTGTGTTAATTTTTGGTTTAGACAACCGATTGCATGTCGCAAAGCTTCCGGTAAATCCCGTTTTGATGAAATAATTGTTCATGGCTGCCCCGCTCTACAATTTCGCCTTCTTCCATGACGATAATTTCGTCGGCATGCTGAATGGTTGACAGCCGGTGTGCAATGACCAATGTCGTACGGTTTTTCATCAAATTTTGAATGGATTCCTGTACCAGCCGTTCGCTTTCGGTATCTAAAGATGAAGTGGCTTCATCTAAAATGAGGATTGAAGGATTTTTCAGCACGGCCCGCGCAATACTCAAACGTTGCCGTTGCCCGCCCGAAAGTTTTGAACCGCGATCGCCGATGACGGTTTGGTAGCCTTCTTCCATTTGTACGATAAATTCGTGGGCATTGGCGATTTTTGCCGCTTTTACCACTTCCTCCTCATCCACGTTTTCCATTCCAAACGCAATGTTGTTGAAAACCGTATCGTGGAACAATATAGGCTCTTGCGTGACAATTCCCAACTGGGCACGCAAACTTTCCACGGTAACATCCCGGATATCTTGATTGTCAACGAAGATAGCGCCTTCCTGCACATCATAGAACCGGCAAAGTAAATCGGCTGTGGTTGATTTGCCTGAGCCGCTTTTCCCGACCAAAGCCACCATCTTTCCGTGTTCCAGGGTGATGGAAATGTTTTTTAATGTAGGAGCATCTTTCCGGTAGGAGAACGAAACATTTTGGTACTCAATTTTTTGCGAAAACTGCGCTAATTCAGTAGCTTCCGGTTTTTCGGTTATTTCGACCGGAACGTCAATAATCTTTAAAACCCGCTCGCCGGCAACCAGCCCTCTTTGGATGGTGGATACTGCGGTGGAAATATTTTTTATGGGCGGAATGATTTGAGAATACAGGGCAATGTAAGTAATGAATTGTGCGGCTGTTAAATTAGATTGGTTATTCAGCACCATAATTCCGCCAAAAATTAAAACCACGATTACGGTTGCCACACCCAAAAATTCGGAAAGAGGCGATGCCAGTTCCCGGCGGTTATTCATGGATTTTGAAACTCTCCGGTAGGTGTCGTTTTCCTGGTTAAACTTTTTTTGCATAAAACGCTCGGCAGAGAATGCTTTGATAATCCGGATCCCGGATAAGGTTTCTTCGGTTACATTCAAGATTTTGCCCAACAAACTTTGGGTTTGGTTTGCAGCTTGCCGTAGTTTTTTCGAAATCCGGGCGATAGCCAATACTGAAATCGGGAAAAAAACCAGCGTTAAAACGGTTAGCTTTACAGAAATAATGAAAAGCAAACCGACATAGGCAATCACCTGCAACGGGTCCCGGAACAAAATTTGCATGGAGCTTACAACCGAGCTCTCAACTTCTTGAACATCTGTGGACATGATGGAAAGCAAGTTCCCTTTTTTTTGATGATGAAAAAAGGAAAGATCCAAGCGGGTCATTTGTTCGAAATAAGCTTTTCGCAAGCGGAATACCACCCAGGTTCTCATACGGATAAGAACTCGTTGCGCAAACCAGCGGAAAAAATTGGCCAGGAAAACGCTGATCAAAATCGTGAGGCAGATGAATTCCAACGCAGCGATTTTACCCCTTGACTGCGCAATTTCTGCAAAGAAATAGTTAAAAAGAGCGTTCAAATAATCTGCTGAAAGCTGGAAGTCGGGTAAGGTTGTTTGAACCGTAAGTTCCTGTGTTTTGAACAATACATCCAAAAGAGGAATCAGAAGCGCAAAATTCATGGCTCCAAAAATGATGGACGGAATGACCCACAAAATGTATTCGGGAAGATAATGCCGGAATGGACGGGCATAATTTAAAAGACGAAAAAAGACCTTCACTGCGCTTAAATTTTCTTCAAAGAATTTGCTGCGAAGTTAGCTATCAAACCGATAGGTACAACCAAATTGGAAACATTCTGTGGAAAAATTTCTTCAAGATATGTCCCGGTATGAAAACCAGCATGGAAGTACATAAAAAAAGGCCTCTCAAAAAATGAAAAGCCTTGTTATTTAATATTTTGTGGAGCGTAGGGGAGTCGAACCCCTGGCCTTTAGACTGCCAGTCTAACGCTCTAGCCAACTGAGCTAACGCCCCAAAAGAGTGGCAAAGGTATAGTTTTTTTTCGAATGGAGAAATTATCGCCGAATATTTTTATGCAGATTTTGAAAATCTTGCCATTCCGATTTATTTGTCTATTTTTGTTTTTTTAACGGATGATTTCCTCTCGTAATATTCACTAAAATTTATCTTATATGTTTAAAAATCACCCCAAAGGTCTTCTTGGAGCGGCTCTGTCGAATATGGGCGAACGCTTCGGTTTTTACATTATGATGGCTGTTTTGACTTTGTTCTTGATGGCCAAATTCGGTTTTTCAGGGACAAATGCCGGATACATCTATTCGGGTTTCTATGGCTCAATTTATATTTTGTCGTTTGTTGGAGGTTTAATTGCCGATAAAACGAAAAGTTACAAAAGAACCATTTTGATTGGTCTTATTTTAATGTCGCTTGGCTACCTTATTATTGCAATTCCTACGCCTACTCCTATTCCGCAAGGCAAGTATGCGTTGTTTTTAGCAATTACCTGCTTTGGCTTGTTGACCATTGCATTTGGGAACGGGTTGTTTAAAGGAAATCTTCAAGCTGTTGTGGGACAGATGTATGATAATCCGCAATATTCGAAAATGCGTGATTCGGGATTCTCTATATTTTATATGTTCATTAACGTAGGCGGTATTTTTGCTCCTCTTTTTGCAGTGGGTATCCGCAATTGGTGGTTAAATTCTCATGGATTTTCCTATAATGCCGAATTACCGGAGTTGTGTAACGGTTTGCTTAATAATACCATTACAGAAGGAGGTGCGGCAAAACTGAATGAACTTGCCGCCACGGTTGGCTATGCAGGTTCAGATATGGTTGATTTCGCCAACCAATACCTTAACGTTTTTGTAACGGGATTCCACTATGCATTTGCTGTTGCTATTTTGGCAATGGGGATTTCATTGGCTATTTATTTATCGAACAAGAAAAAATTCCCCAATCCGAAAATTGCAGAAAAATCGCATGCTATTGAGCATGACGGGATGAGCATACAAGAAATCAAGCAACGTCTTTATGCCTTATATGCGGTGTTTGCTGTTGTATTTTTCTTTTGGTTGTCATTCCATCAAAATGGCCTTACACTGACTTATTTTGCTAAGGATTTCACAGATTTAAGCGGAATCAACATCAATTTAGGATTTACAACCTTGGTCGGGGCGGAATTATTCCAATCCATTAATCCCTTCTTTGTGGTGTTTTTAACGCCGGTTATATTGGCAGTTTTTGGAGCATTACGGGCAAGAGGCAAAGAACCTTCCACCCCTAAAAAAATTGCCATTGGTATGGGAATAGCGGCTTGTGGATTTATTTTGATGACATTGGGTTCAATGGGCCTCCCTTCAAAAGCAGACATTGTTGCAACAGGAGGATTGGATGCATCACTTAAAGTTACCCCATTCTTATTGATTGGAACCTATTTTATTTTAACGGTAGCTGAATTGTTTATCAGCCCGCTTGGAATTTCGTTTGTGTCGAAAGTCGCTCCGCCCAAATATCAAGGGATGATGCAAGGACTTTGGTTATGTGCCACAGGCTGTGCCAACTTCCTTTTGTTTGTCGGAGCAATTGCTTACGAACATTTGTCGTTGGTAGCAACCTGGTCAATATTTGTAACTGCCTGTGTTTTGTCTATGGGTATTATGATATTTATGTTGAAATGGCTTGAAAGAGTGGCAAAATAGCAGAATGGATTTTATTCGAAAAAGCCTTTCCATACAAAAACGGAAAGGCTTTTTTATTTCGTTACTTTTGCAACCAAACAGGAAAAATCATTGGAAACATCCGGAGCAACAAATTTCCCCTGGCAACACAGCCGGCGCTTCAACTCCTATGCCGAATACTTTAAACGCGAATTCGGCAAGCGGGTCCAAAAAGTAAGCGTCGATGCCGGATTTACCTGCCCCAACCGCGATGGCGTATTGGGAACCGGTGGTTGTATTTATTGTAACAACGAAGCTTTTAATCCTTCTTACTGCCAATCGCAAAAACCCATCGCGCAACAAATTGCCGAGGGAATCGAGTTTCACCGGGTCCGTTACCGGAGAGCCGAAAATTTTTTAGCCTATTTTCAAACCTATTCCAATACCTATGCAAACCTCAAAACCATGCAAAAAATATATACCGAAGCGCTTACCTACCCCGGCGTAATCGGCTTGGTTATCGGAACCCGTCCCGATTGTATAGACGAAGAAAAATTGGAATATTTGGCCCGTTTGGCCGAAAAATACTATGTTATTATTGAATACGGCTTGGAATCCTGCTATAACAAGTCGCTGGAATATATCAACCGAGGGCATACTTTTGAGCAATCCGTTCGAGCCATTGAATTAACCGTGCAATACGGAATCAAAACCGGAGCACATATTATTTTCGGTTTTCCCACGGAAACTCGCGAAGAAATGCTGGCCGAAGCCGGTCTTTTATCCCAACTGCCTCTGGACAACATCAAATTCCACCAACTTCAAATCATCCAAAACACCCGCTTGGCGGAAATTTACAAAGAAAATTCCGCCTCTTTCCATTTGTTTTCTTTGGAAGAATACATCGATTTTATCGTCCGCTTTGTGGAACGGCTCAACCCCGGTATCGTCATTGAACGATTTATGAGTGAAGCCCCGCCCCGCTTTCAAGCGGGCAAAACATGGGGCAACCTCCGTATCGATCAAGTCATGGCCATGATCGAAAAAAGTTTGGAGGAGCTAGATACCTGGCAAGGAAAATACTATCGCTAAAGCAATTTTATCCCCAAACTAATGTTCCAGCAATTGGATTTGAACTTAGTGTCGGGCGCCGATCCATTGTAAATGTTCGTCAACCCTAGTTGATAATGGACATCGAAGGTGACAAACCAGACATCGATTCCCGCACCAAAATTTAACGACCATAGCGCATCTTTCAGATCGTCGGTGGATGTAATCGGCCAGCTTGAATTTAGGTCGCTGATTTTGACCTGTTTTGAATCTTTAATCAAAAAAGTAACACTTGGACCCGCTACTACGCGCAAATCCAAAATGCTGCGGTCTATTATTTTCCGTCCGATCAATACCGGAATCTCGATTCCCTTTGCCTTGATCTCTTCGTTGGTGACGATGTTATTGAATTCGCTTTTGAGCTTGCCTGATTTCATCAAGTAGTTTACTTCCGGCTGTATATAGGTTTTACCGCCAAAGCGTGCAAAGACGCCAAAATTAAAATTTCCGCTGGCCGTTGAAGTAATGGAGTCCACATTCACATTAAGGGTGTTGGACGAATAACCGACTTTGGGTCCGATGCAAAAATTGTTGATTTGTGCCTTACCGGCAAAAAAGCAGAGCAATGCTGCAATTAAAATAAACGGTTTCATTTTTTAGGGATTGAATTATGGTTGGGTTAATTATTTCGTAAAAAGGACAAGGAGAAATGTTTTTTTTGTTCAAAAAGTGTACTATCATGCGGAAAAACAGAATATTTATATTTCGACATTCCTGAATTTCCCAATCCTTTTAAATTTTTTGACTCTTGTATTACAATGATTCGATTTTAACTTCAAAATGCCTGCCTCGTATCTTGTATCAAAATTACGTTTTAGTTATAACAAAAAAAAGTGTTCTTTTCTTCTTTGACTTAGGATGAAATTTACTGTGTTTTTTACCCCAAAAAAATAGTGTTTCCAAAGCGTAAAATCAATTTCACAAAAACAGCAAAAAAACTGAAAAAAGCCGCAATATTTATTCAAAATGGACTTTTCGTTTCTACTTAATTTTTAACTTTACCCATCCGTATTTTTGGATGGAAGAATGGCGAAATTTATTGTTATTTGCTGATATAAAAATACATACAAATGAAAACAGAGATTAAGGATACCCCCATTAATTATGATTTGGTGGTAGAAAAAATGAAGGAGATGAATCTGCCCAATGTTGGGAAAGCATCCATCCGGGAAACAAAAAAATTAATCGATAATATTGAAAAAGCCAGCGGACAAAAATTCGTTCGTATGGAAATGGGGGTTCCGGGTTTACCGGCATCGCAAATTGGTATTGAGGCCGAAATTGAAGCGCTTCGTAAAGGATGTGCTGCTTTGTATCCGGACATTGAAGGGCAACCCGAATTGAAAGTCGAGATTTCGCGCTTTGCCAAAAATTTTCTCAACATCGATGTGGATGCTTCCGGTTGCGTTCCGACGGTTGGTTCCATGCAAGGCGGTTTTGCCAGCTTTTTGACACTTTCGCGCCTGCACAAAGAAAAAGATACCACGCTTTTTATTGACCCCGGATTTCCGGTTCACAAACAACAACATCAGGTATTGGGCTTAAAATCCGAAAGTTTTGACGTATACAATTACCGTGGCGAAAAACTCGGCCCCAAATTGGAAGAATATTTTTCGAAAGGCAACATCCATTCCGTTTTGTATTCCAATCCTAACAATCCGGCTTGGATTTGCTTTACCGAGGACGAATTAAAAACCATCGGCGAATTGGCAAACAAATACAATGTGGTCGTACTGGAAGACCTTGCCTATTTTGGGATGGATTTTCGCAAAGATTACAGCAAGCCGGGAGTACCTCCTTATCAACCGACCGTGGCACATTACACGGACAAGTATATTTTGATGATTTCGAGCAGCAAAGCATTTTCCTATGCCGGACAACGGATCGGCATGATGGTGATCAGCAATGCATTGTTCCAAACCCGGAGCGCCGATTTGTTACGCAACTATTCCAGCGACCAGTTTGGACGCGCCATGGTTTACGGAACCGTTTATTGCCTGAGTTCGGGAACGACACATTCCACGCAATATGCTTTAGCGGCTATTTTGAAAGCCGCCAATTCGGGAGAATACAATTTTCTGAATGAAGTGAAAGAATACGGCGAAAAAGCCAAAATCATGAAAAAAATGTTCACCGACAACGGATTTCAAATTGTTTACGACCAGGATTTGGGTGATCCCATTGCCGACGGATTTTACTTTACCATTTCTTATCCCGGATTTGACGGGCCCGAATTGATTGAAGAACTGATGTTTTACGGAGTTAGCGCTATTTCGTTGGCAATTACCGGAAGCACACGCAGTGAAGGCCTACGTGCTTGTGTATCGCAAGTGCAACGTTCGCAGTTTGCCGATCTGGAATTTCGTTTGAAAAAGTTCTACGAACACCATCCGTTAAAATAGTTTGAAAACCGGACGAACTCAAAAACATAAATCAACATGTTTTCAAAAAATTAACGTCGGTTAACCCTCTCGTTAAAGATAAAAAACCTAATTTCGCACAATTCTAAGAAAGACAAAATATTATGGCAAAAATACAAGGAGCAATTGTAATTGACAGCGAACTTTGCAAAGGCTGTGAAGTTTGCATTCCGGCTTGTCCGCAAGGAGTTATCGCACAATCGCGTAATGTGAACAGCAAAGGGTACCGTTATTCGGAACCGGCAAACGAAGGATGTACCGGTTGCACAAACTGTGCGGTAGTTTGTCCCGATGGCGTGATTACCGTTTATCGCGTCAAATCCCAAGATTAGTGACCGGCTTATTTTGGCCCAAACAAGAAAAAAAACAGTACAAATAATTTTTTAGATACATAAATTCTATGAAAGAATTACGTTTGATGAAAGGAAATGAAGCCATTGCTGAAGGCGCTATCAGAGCCGGTTGCGATGGATACTTCGGTTACCCTATTACGCCCCAGTCGGAGATTCTTGAATATTTGATGGTTGAAAAACCATTCGAACGCACCGGGATGGTGGTTCTGCAGGCCGAAAGTGAAACTGCATCCATCAACATGGTGTATGGAGGAGCCGGCTGCGGCAAAAAAGTAATGACATCTTCGTCCAGCCCCGGAATCAGCTTGATGCAAGAAGGACTATCGTATCTTGCAGGCGCCGAGCTTCCCTGCGTCGTGGTAAATGTCGTGCGTGGAGGTCCCGGTTTGGGCACCATCCAACCTTCGCAAGCCGATTATTTTCAAACCGTAAAAGGCGGCGGACATGGTGATTACAAGTTAATTGCATTGGCTCCGGCCTCGGTTCAGGAAATGTTTGACCATGTGATGACCGGATTCGATTTGGCGTTTAAATACCGCAACCCGGTGATGATTTTGAGCGACGGCGCCATTGGCCAGATGATGGAAAAAGTGGAATTAGACGAACAACAACCTCGTTGGACCGAACAACAAATCCGTGAAAAATGTCCTTGGGCAACCCAAGGTAAAACGGACGACCGCGGGCACAACATCATTACATCGTTGGAGTTGGATTCTGCGCGCCAAGAACAAGTAAATATCAAACTGCAAGCCAAGTACCGTACCATCGAAGAAAACGAAGTGCTGTATGAAGAAATTCAATGCGACGATGCCGAATACATTTTTGTGGCATACGGATTGAGTGCGCGCATTTGCCAAAAAGCAATTCAATTGGGACGCGAAAAAGGAATAAAAGTCGGATTGTTGCGCCCCATTACATTGTATCCTTTCCCAACCAAAGCCTTGCAAAACCTGGCAAAAAGAGTCAAAGGATTTTTAAGTGTGGAAATGAGTGCCGGACAAATGATTGAAGATATTCGTTTGGCTACAGAATGTAAAATTCCTGTATCTCATTTTGGCCGTTATGGTGGAGTAGTACATGCTCCCGGCGAAATATTTCAAGCATTGACAGAATTAGTCAAGTAATATTTCGCTTGTTATTTTTCAACATATAAATCAAATACGATGAACGTTCAGGAAATTGTTGATCCTCAAAACTTAGTATATAAACCCAGTGAATTGCTGACCGGAGCGACTTTTAATTTTTGTCCCGGATGTGGGCATGGAACAGTTGTTCGTTTGGTAATGGAGGTAGTCGAAGAAATGGGCATACAAGGCGATACGATAGGAATTTCTCCGGTGGGGTGTTCTGTATTGCTGTATGACTTTTATAACATTGACGTCATTCAAGCGGCTCACGGAAGGGCTACAGCTGTGGCTACCGGACTCAAACGTGTTTTACCTGATAAATTTGTTTTTACCTATCAGGGTGATGGCGATTTAGCTGCTATTGGTACAGGTGAGACCATTCACACATGCAATCGTGGAGAGAACATCACCATCATCTATATCAATAATGGCATTTATGGCATGACGGGTGGGCAAATGGCTCCGACTACTATCCCAGATATGAAAACATCTACGTCACCGATGGGACGGAATGTAGAAAGGTTGGGGCATCCGTTGATGATTACCGACATTGTGGCGCAACTCAAAGGAACATATTATGTGACAAGACAAGCTGTGCATACATCTGCTGCAGTACGCAAGACAAAACGTGCGTTGCGTACAGCATTCGAGAGCCAAAAACTCAAAAAAGGAACGTCATTTATCGAAATCGTATCTAGTTGTAATTCAGGATGGAAAATGAATCCCTTACAAGCCAATCAATGGATGGAGGAGAATATGTTTCCTTATTATCCATTGGGGGATTTGAAAGCAAACGGAGAGAAAATTTAAAAATTTAGGATTTAAAATTTAAAATTGCGAGATGACTGAAGAAATTATCATAGCGGGATTTGGAGGACAAGGTGTATTGTCGATGGGTAAAATATTGGCTTATTCGGGGATCATGCAAAATATGGAAGTTAGTTGGATGCCTTCATATGGACCGGAAATGCGTGGCGGCACAGCCAATGTAACGGTGATCCTTAGCGACGAAAGAGTGAGTTCTCCGGTTTTGAATCATTATGACACAGCCATTATCCTTAACCAGCAATCCATGGATAAATTTGAATCCATGGTTAAACCCGGTGGCGTGCTACTTTACGATAATAATGGAATTACGCACTATCCAACACGTAAAGATATCCAGATATATTGCATTGAAGCCACTGTAGAAGCAGCTAAAACAGACCCGCGTATTTTCAATATGATGGTTCTTGGCGGATATTTGGCAATTCGTCCGATCTTGAAACTGGAAAATGTGATGGAAGGATTGAAAAAATCGCTTCCTGAAAGACATCATAAACTATTACCGCTTAACCAACAAGCCATACAAAAAGGTATGGATATTGTGAAAAAAGCAGATGTATAAAATCCCTGAAAGTTTTAAGCATCATTGTTATTGATGGATAATGATGGGAGAGAGGTATATACGGGTTTTATCCTCTTAGAACTATTACAAGAAAACAACCCGAAATTATTCTGAATTTTTAAATTTTAAACTTGGAACTTTAAATGTTCAAGTTATTGTATAAGCGTAAACCTTAGGCTAAACCCAATATTGGTGTTGTAAGTTTTATAAGAAGTAGACACGAACGGCGTGTTCACAATTCTGTCGAAGAAAAGCGTTATATTGAAATTGCTACTGAGCTTATAATCTGCCGTAAACTTGATAGACATTGCTTTTTGTCCTGCTGATCCTTGAGTTTGCGCCTCTTCGATGCGTCTGATTAACGTTTTACCGTCACGGAGCGATAAGTCTGCATTCAGTTTCAGGTCGCTTTTCAATGTCCTTTGTGCTCCTCCCAGATTCTTGATGACAAAAGTTACATCATGGAATACATACCCCAATCCCAAAACATAATCCGTATTTCTGGTTTCGCTGACTTGCAAGTTACCCAGCCCCAAAATTAGGTTTCGAACTTTCCGATACTCAAAACGGGCGGTAATGTTGTTCAGAAACATTAAGTCGAGGCCGGCAAGTGGACCAAATGTTTCATTGATGCTTACCACGGCAATATCATTTTGAGGAACAAAATTGTTTTGTAAATCGCGGCTATAAGAGAGAGCTGTGGCAATATCTTGGTTGTAATCATCATTAGATATATAACTGCCAACCGTATATACTGCCTTATAACTATGCCGTAGCCCAATTGAACGTAGATATCTTTTGAAGAACGCAAGATTACTCAATCCGTCGAAAGTCACATCCCAGTTGGGAAGCATATGTTTGTATGAAGGGAAGTCTTCAAGTGATACTTTTTCAGGATCTTTTCCGGTATAAGCTGCATAGAATGCCGGGATCAATACGCTTTGAGATTCCAATCCATAACCGTCATATCCTCCATTTGGACCTGGTTGAGCAGTGTATGACGCATCGTTGGCTTGCAATTCCCTTGCTCGTCTGGCTGAAATAATCTCCCTATTACGTTTGAATGTTTCGAATGCGCTGGAGTAATAATCTTTGGGGATTTTTTCAAAAGCTGTACCCCAAGCAATAGTCGATACACTGTAATTTCCAGTGGTCATCGGAGAACGAAACTCTTCTGGATATGAGGCAGAGTTCTTATCCCAAATGTAAAATGCGGACCAATTTTCCGAATAACTCCTAATAGCTGATAAGGTAACCCGTATGCCTTGGAACGGTTCAAAAATACCTCTGGCTTGCAAACTATTGTTATGCAACATCTCCACAGAGCTATTGAGGTTTGGTTCTTGCACCAGCCAATTTTTAGCAGCAGCTCTATCGGGGAAATCACGATCTTGCCATCCGACTAAGAAAGGAAATCCGGGAGCAGAACCGCTTATACCAAAGAAGTTACTTGATTGGCTATATCCCGGCAACAGAGTACTACCGGTTTCCGTGTAATTCAAACTCAGGCTTTTTACGCCCAATAAAATCCTTACTGTGTTTTGGGTAATAAAACTCACCGGATCGCCTTTTTTCTCAACCGAACCGGTTACAACAACAGAAGCGCCTCGGTAGTCGGCAGCTGAGGTTACCGTTACCCTATTCTCATTGACAATTTTCACATCCGCTTGAATGGCTTTCCCTTCGGCATCGGTAACTTTTACATCTACCGTTTCGGTTTTCATATTATGCTGAATGGTTCGGGGTTCTCCTGCCCTTAAAACCAATCCGTTCCGTTCAAATTTGACAGTTTTGTATTGCTTGGGCTGTTGTTGCTGGTTTCGTGGAGGCTGGGTAACAGTTCTAAAATAAGGCACCTTATTGTATAATGTGGACATATTCAATTGTCCGTTGACACCAATTCGGTTCATATTGCTGATCGTGTTACCCGGGTCAAACGTGTTGGTGGGATCACTGTATATAGGAGCAACAATCCATTCGTAACCGCCGGCGTAGGTAATGGATGCAGATGTCCAATCCAAGAAAGGTAATTTATTGATCGGGATGGTATAACTTGCCGTGATACTATGGTTGTAATTGGTAAGGCGTCCGCCCCTGCGAATATTGTGCCACACAGAGTCTTTCCATAACTCATATTCATCTTTCATATGGCGGTCAACCACGCCAATGGGTTCGTCAATACGAGCGATGTTGCCCATAGAAAAATCGACTTTGAGGGATTTAGCCAAATCCCAGGCTAAATCGAAATAACGTCCCCATGTCCAGTTTTTATCAACCGTTGGATCCATGATCATATCAGGAGCATTGATATTACGCGTTTGCATGGACATGTATGTACGTAACATATCTGTACGGAGAGAAACTCTACTTGGCTTGGGGCTAAAATTGAAATCGCGTATGATGCGTAATGCCGGGCTTTGAAGGAATGATACCTTTTGCAATGGCACAATGTTCAATGGAGTTGGAGCATAATCATAGATAATACTTCCGGAATAGCTTTTGTCAATGCTTTCTTCAATACGGACATTGCGGTGGTATGTCTCTTGGTAGGCATAATTGAATGTCAGGTTCGAAAAATGATAGAACCGTGGTTTTTCATGCATTTTGTTCACACGCACATTGGTCAGATTGAAGCTTTTGCGTTGGGTATAGTCCTGAGCCAAACGCTTGAGGGAATCTTGAGATTCTTTATCTGGAAGCGCATCCAGTGCGTCCTTCATCTTTACATCCGGATTGGTCGGGTCATATTCCGGCGTGATAAAAGCTTCGCCATATCCGACATACATGGGAATTTGCACACCAAGGTCTTCCGGGAAGAATTTGCCTAATTCAATACTTGCCGCTACGTCATAACGGTTTTGCGTTTCCATGATCCGTTGGGATACCTTTGAATCGATACTCCCAAATCCCGGCTGGATTGTTTCTCCGGAAATTGAAAATGTCGCTAGATCAGCCATACGAACAGCAACACGGGCATTGGCTGCCCACCCACCTTTGTTGTCAACATCAGACAAGCGCAACTCGTTAACCCATACTTCAGCGGATCTTTTTTGCCCGGATAGTTCCGATTTATGAGGATAACGAATACCGATCATAACAATTCTTACGTTACCCAAGTTGGGATTGCCACATACGTATATCATTTTGCCATCTCCGGCATCGTAAGGATAGACCGTATTCATAGTGGTGGATGTTCCCGAACGCCGCATTTCATCGTTACGCATTTGCTTGACATTCGGCAAGAAATCCAAATCGATTTCCATATGGTTTTCCTCGGGCCATACATCATAATCAGTGTAAGACGCCATTCCTAATGGCGTGAGCTTAAGCGGCATTTCGTATTCATAGAAGTTATTCCGGTAGTCGGTACCAATCCGTATGAATACACTGACTTCATCATCATTCAAGGGATAACCTGCAATCTCTTCGGCATGCACTTCCATTTGCAAAGTTCTGTAACGCCGCATATCATAAGATACGTTTTTATATACCGCTTTGGCATTTCCGTTGGAAAGCTCTTTTACGCGTAAAACCATCGATTGTTCATTCAATTGTGGCGTTTCACGGCTTGTTTGGTCTACAGCACGGTCTATTCCGGGAGGAACCATATAAGGAATGGGTTGTCTGCCTGCATTTTCTTCAATGTTGACGGATGCAACTTCAAAAGTTGTTTCTGCAGATTCGGGAGTAGCTGTTCCGGCTGTAGCGGTTTGGAATGATTGATTGTATTGCCGCCATTCTCCGCGAACCAATTCAAGACGGGCAAACCGTAATATGACAGAATCGGAGAAATTGGTCAGGTACATACGCATAAAGCGAATGGTTTTGAAATCATTGATAGTTCCAACCGTTTGTTCGTATTCGGTAATAGGTACCCGGAACTGATACCACGACACATTGGTATGTTGACCATTAGGTAGTTCAAGATTCTCATTGTCTACCCGGTCTACGATAAAGTTTTTCCCGACCACAAAATCTTCTCGCCTCAGGCTCACTCTGTATTGATAATAACTTTCGGTTTCGCTCATCGTATTATCCCGGTTAATATCTTCTTCGTTGGGCAGCATCGAGTTGGAAAAGTCATTATTGGATGAGTTTCCTTCTAAACCATTGTAACGTTTATAACGGGTCAAGATGTCTGCCCTCATGGCATCCCATTCATCGCCTCGCGGGTAACGGAAATTATCACTTGAAGGGTCGCTTCGGGCGTTTTCAATTGCTTTTTGGTCAAGGATACTTTCCAATTGGCCTACATAAGAACCAAAGAAACGTCGTTCCGTAGCATCGCCCATCCCATCTAACCCTACGTCTTGCCTGCTTCTTGTATCGGTGTTGTTGTCAAATGAATGGATAATCGGTTGTATTTTGGGTACATATCCCCATGCTGTGGAGTCTACTGCGCTTAAATCACCATTGGTGGGAAGGCCTTGTTCTGCTGATTTCCGGGCATCTTTCAAAATATCTTCGGATACATTTCCCAAGTTGAAATACATATCACCACCTTTCAGTTGCTTTAGGGAATCTTCGACAAACGGATCCATCAACCAGAATTCAATGAATTGAATATTCGATGATTCGAAATCGCTCGATTGTATTTCCCGCATCATACCACCCCATCGATCTTTCGGATTTTTCAATGTTCCGTTTGTATTAACATTTTGGGTATCGTAATTATATGGACCGCGTTCTAGCGGATAATATGCCACATTGAGTACTGCGATATTGGTGGGATATCCGGTAATATGTTCTTTGTTTTTGAAAATTTCTTTTTCGTAAATGGTTCTTACAAAATTGCTTGATCGATAATCGGGATTGTTGCGGATATAATCGGGTGTTGACGAAGACATGTATTGTTCGTTGACAAAAAGCGGGTCGATGGTGTACCATGACAACAAAGAACGTCCCATACCAATATGCAGGTCGTTGTTTTGTTGAGCTTTAGGTAGTTTGTCCAATATTGGTTGCGGAATACTCGATAAATGCCACGATGCAAACGCCCTTAAGTCCATAGAAGATTCGCTTCCTTCAAAGTCGTCAATGTAAGCCGCTCCTTTTTCCATAGTGTAGCGTGAACTTCCGGGAAACAATTTTGCAAATTCTCCTGAGAAATCAAGGCTTGATGGAGCTTTGGTTTGTATCAACGGTATTTTATCCACCCAAGTGGTCAAAAATGGCAATTCGGTATTATAGTGGGTGTTAAATCCAAGCATGGTGTTGGCCATAGGCTCGTCCCCGATATTTACTTTTTGTGTTAATGGCCGTTCTGTAAGGCGCAAAACAGTGGCACCAATGTTGAAATTATCAGAAAACTTATAATCAAGGTGCGTTCCAAGCATGGTCTTTTGCACAATATTGAACATGGCATTGCTTTCGAGGCTTATTTTAATTGGTGTACCCGATTCAAGTAGCCCTTTGTTCAAGATATTGACACGCCCCATGCTATAATCAACCGTATAATCCACGTTTTCGACCAATTGAACACCTGCTGCTGTGACCACTACTGATCCTTGCGGAATATTCATTGCATTCAACATGTATTCCGATCCACCTCCTTCAGAAGTGTAAGTTCCTCGCATTCGGAATTTATTCTTTTCTGCGATTTCTCGTGCTTTAGTCAACGTCGAGTCATACAACTCTTGATATACATATCGTTCGATTCGAGAGTCCGGAACGCCTTTACTTTTTAAATATTCGGTTAAATGGCTTCCGAAAGGTTCCAATACGGGGAAAATAATTCTTCCGTTTTTTGGTTCAACGGTAACGCCTTCTACAAAGTCAAATACACCATCGGGATAGGCATCGTTTTGCGAATTAAGATTATCTAAATTCATAACACGCAACAGAATATCTTTGCTGGTAGCATCTTCCGGAATGTAATTGATTTCGTTCCCCGAACGGTCGTCAGCATATACGATGTTCAGGTAAAAATCAGTTTTACTCAATTCAAATGCTGAAAGAGCATAGATATTTTTCATCATCAATTTCCATGTCGGATATTTAGGCACCAAGCTGGTTCCTTTCAGCATTTTCACTACCAGGCCTTTATCCCCGGCAATACCCGCACGTGTTAATTCCCCTACACGGTATGTTTTTCCTCGATATTTGTACTCATAGGCAACCCCCAATACTTCATCGTTATTAAGCGCTGAATTCAGCGTGATATAACCTAATGTGGGGTGATAGGTAAATTCCCGTTCGGTAAGCATACGGGCGTTTTGCAGTTTCTCAAAATCAACACTGGATGTGTATCCTTTATCGGTTAGCTCTCCGTTGATATTGGTGTTGAAATTGCGGACAATATCACGTACAGTCCGGTATAGTGAATTGTATCTGCCTAATGAATCATTATCGGGAACCGGTGTCGGATTGGTGGCAACAAAGTTTTTTGTTTTGTTGTATATGTAATCATTCATTTCACCAAGATCCATGAATGCAACCAAGTTGCGTGCGTCTTGGGTTACGTTGGTACGGTTGGTCACCCACACTTCAACGCGTGTGACCGTAACGCCTGAAGTAATAGCCGGCATGTTGTCAAAGGCGTCTTCATAATGATCGCGAAAATATTGCGATAGGAAAAAGTGTTTGTTGGCCTCGTATTCATCACCCGATATTTCAAACTCATTAATTTGTGAGCCTCCTTTTATTTCAATAGTTGATGTCTGGCCTTTTTGTTGCGATGCCACTGCAGTGACAGAGAGTTTTCCGAATTGCAATTCCGTTTTGATCCCAAACAAACTTTGGCTTCCGGTGATCAACGATCCGGGCAAGGGTAAGGTCACGTTTCCAGCTTCGATCTTTTGTATGATTTCGTCTTCTTTGCCTTGATATGCTAATTTTGCCTGATTCTCAAAATCAAAAGAAGCTTCGGTATTGTAATTGAAACCCAAGCGTAGTTTGTCGCCAATACCTCCGTTTACGCTTACTTGTAGCCGCGTATCAAAATCAAACGTGGTGACTTTCCGGGCGCTTTCATTCAGATTTGGATTATCCGTACGGGAAGTGTTTACTCCAAAAATCAATTCAGCTGACCCCTGTGGTACAATATCAATCACGTTGGTTCCAAAAATCCGGTCAAAATTTTCTCCTCCTAAGCTGATTTGTGGAATAAAGCTGGTGTTACCGCTTGAAGTGCCTCCCCGGTATGATGATTTAGCCTGTTGTTGCCAATTGGATTTTTTCGTTTCGCCCAGATGATATTTCATAAAATCCGGTTGTCTCATGGAGTAAGGCGGCATGTATTCGTACGATCCGGCTTTTTCTTTGAAAACGTATTCATTACGTACCGGGTCATACACAATCTCCTTTTTGACGGTAGCCGGTTGTTTTAGGTAAAGGCCTCCTTGAGGTGAATCGTATGTATAAGGATTAATATTTGCTTTTGGCGAGCGATATTCTAAGGGAACAAGTTGATAATTTTGCAGAGTAGCTGAAGGCGTGGCCGTTTGGGCAAAAACATTCACACTGCAGCAAATAATGCCACAACAGATGGATATGATATGTCGAACCCTCATTCTAATACCGCAAACGTGGGAATGTGATGTGATCGATAAAATGAATAACCGTTTATATCCCGAATTTTAGGGCTTCCTTGATCAAATCTTCGACGGATGCCAATGGATTAGCAGCAACAATTTTGTCCAAGATTTTTTCGACAGAAGCCTTAGTAAAACCTAAATTCACTAAAGCAGATAACGCTTCTTCTTTAGAAGTATTGTTTACGGTTACAAATTTATCATCAGATACGGCAGTTAAGCCGATTTTGTCTTTCAAGTCGACAATGATTCTTTGTGCTGTTTTCAAGCCAATCCCTTTTACGTTTTTCAGCGCGCCGGCATTCGCTCCACTAATGGCAGCCTGCAATTCACCCACCGACATAGAGGATAAGATCATACGGGCTGTTCCAGCACCAACGCCGGATACGGAAATCAGTAAACGAAAAACCGACCGTTCGATATTTTCGAAAAATCCGTAAAATAAAAAGGCATCGTCACGCACAACATGGTGTAGAAATAGTTTAGCATGAGTTTCTTTGCCTACATAATCTTGCAACTTGGTGAATGTACTCAAAGTAATGTGTACCAAATAACCAAACCCACCGGTTTGTATAGTCGCCGATACTGGACTCAGTTCCACAAGGCGGCCTTCTATGAAATCA
>JAVBOY010000046.1:0-34900 GCA_031550085.1 Lentimicrobiaceae bacterium | reverse complement strand
CTTCTTGCCGATAAGGCTTATGAAGATGATAAAACTCGAAACTTGATTGTCGAAAAGGGATTCGAGCCGGTCATACCTCCCAAATCCAATCGAAAAGAGCCGTGGGAGTATGACAAGGAAATGTATAAAAGGCGTAATGAGGTTGAGAGATTGTTTAGACGAATCAAAAGATTCAGAAGGGTCTTCACTCGTTACGAAAAAACAGATATAATGTATATCGCATTTGTTATGTATGCTTTAATTATAGATTATATAAAATAGTGTTAACATGCCCTAGTGTCCCATTAAAATTGGGACGTTATTAAAAATCAAATAAACTTGGCCCATTTGGTCCAAATCGTTCTTTGTCATTTTGAAATTTAGTTTTATCAAAGAGGTCTCGAAGATGAGTTTTATCGGTTAGCGAGATGCTTAATATTTGAAGAACCTCGTATGTGCTTCTATCCAGTTGCATATCATGTTGAACGATTGCCACTAGGCAGTAAGTACATTGGCTGTATAGATTTGAATTCTAACGGCATTCTCGGTAGTCCCCCAAAACTTCTTGATTTTAAGGTGCTGCTTGAGCCATTTGAAAAACAGTTCTACTTGCCAGCGGTTCTTGTAAAGTTCAGCTACCTGTAGAGCAGAAATGTGCATCGCATTGGTTAGAAATACGAACTCCCGTTTTTGTTCTGCATCCCAGTATCTTACAAGACGGAACTGTTCTGGGTAGTATTGCTTGGGATAAAAACCAATCAATTCGATTGTCATATCTGAAAGCACATTCTTGGGAAGTCTGCGTTTCCATTTGATAGATTTGTATTGCATGTTTTTCTTTGCTCTGATAACGAAATATGCTTCAATCTGGTGAATCTTGTACAACATTTTAAAATTGTTATAAGCACGATCAAAGATGTAGTAAGAACCAGATTCATAAGGAATTTCCTTCATCGCCTTTGAATCGTGTACTGCCGCATCGGTGATGTGAAAGAATGCAGGTATCTGTGTCTCTACATCATATAATGTATGCACTTTGATACCGCCTTTCTGCTTGCGGAACTTTGCCCACCAGAATACGGCCAGACACAAATCAATGGTTGTCGAATCGAAAGCATATACGGTCCCTCCGAGTTTGAAGATATCTGTGGTACGCTTCTGCCTTGCTTCACTTACGAGGTAATAGGCATACTCTTCGAAGATGTGATAGTCTCTGTCTTGATTAGCTCTTGCCAGGGATGATCTTGATACATTTTTACCCATTCCTAAATGATAACACTTAGAGTGGTGGGCATCAAGAGCGATAATCAAATCTCTCAGACTTTCACGATTGGAGAGTTGTCCGAACATCAAAGCAAGTAGTTGATTCCAACAAGTGAAATGCTTCACATATTTGTCGCCATCGTACTTGGTCACAATGCGATTGAACTTACTTCGATTCAGAAACGAGACCAATTGAGCGAAAACGTATTTATCTTGGAACATATGCTATCAGATTAATCTGATGCAAAACTAAAAATTCAAGTCCGTTCGCTTGGAAAATCTCTGTAACTAACTAGATTTCAAATATTTCAAAGAACTATTTTAGATTTTAATGGGACAGCAATGAAACAAGGTATGAATTTTCGTACGATCGAATATTTAAAAGTTGGAAACGAAAAACAACGGCAGGCTTACGAAATATTGACAAGCCACCAGATTTTATCGGATCTGGAAATATACGATCCGATATTGGTCGGAACCATCCCGATCCATATTGATATTGAAACCAGCGACCTGGATATTCTCTGTTGCTGGAAAGAGAAACAGGAATTTATCGATCGGTTGATCTATTTATTTGGAAATCAATCGAATTTTAAGCTTTGGGAAAATACGGAACGTCAGGCTGTTGTGGCCAGCTTTGTATTGTCTGGTTTTGAAATCGAAATTTTCGGGCAAAACATTCCGACAAATCAACAAGTGGCGTACCGGCATATGCTCGTTGAATTTGAAATCCTAAACTGGCGGGGAGAAAAATTCCGGCAGGAAATCGTTGAACTGAAGCGGCAGGGATATAAAACCGAACCCGCATTTGGAATTGCTTTGGGCCTGAAAGGAAACCCATATGAAGAATTGCTGACTTACGAGATTAAATTAGAGTAACGAAAGTCCCAAACGAAGACAGTTCTATTATTTGTAAAAAAGAAATAATAAATAAAATGAAGCCCATCTTTTGCCTGCTCCTTTTATTGCTGGGAATTTCCGGAAGTGCCCAAATACCTTATAAGTATAAAAACAGGGCTTTGAATGTGGAGGAGCGGGTGCAGGATTTGCTGTCGTTGATGACATTGGAAGAAAAGGTGGGGCAGTTGCTCTGCCCGTTGGGCTGGGAAATGTACGAAAAGCAAGGCGATTCGGCGACCCATTCGAAGAAATTTGAAACCTTGGTGCAGCAAAATCACATCGGGATGCTGTGGGCGGTCTTTCGTGCCGATCCGTGGACGCAAAAGACTTTGCAAAACGGACTGAATCCCGAATTGGCCGCCCGGGCCGCCAATGCCTTGCAGCGTTACGCCGTCGAAAACACACGATTGGGTATTCCGCTGTTTTTGGCCGAAGAATGCCCGCACGGGCATATGGCTATCGGAACGACCGTTTTTCCAACGGGTATTGGCATGGCATCCACATGGAATCCCGAATTGATAAAAGAAATCGGCGCTGCCGTTGCCAAAGAAATCCGTTGGCAAGGCGGGCATATCGGCTATGGGCCGGTTTTGGATTTATCGCGCGATCCCCGTTGGTCGCGGGCCGAAGAAACTTTTGGAGAAGATCCGGTATTGGCCGCTGTTTTGGGCGCCGCTTTTGTAAAAGGCGCCGGTGGAGGAGACCTCAAAAACAAGCAGGCGGTTATTTCTACATTAAAACATTTTGTAGCCTATGGCGTACCCGAAAGTGGCATCAACGGGAATGCGGTTTCAATGGGTGTGCGCGAATTGCAGGAAAATTTCCTGCCTCCGTTTAAAGCGGCGATCGATGCCGGTGCACAATCTGTCATGAGCGCCTACAATTCCATCGACGGAATTCCCTGTACGTCCAATTCCTATCTTTTTACCGACATATTGCGCAAGCAATGGAATTTCCGGGGATTCTCCGTTTCGGATTTGATCAGTATCGACGCCTTACAGGCGAGCCATTTTGTGGCGCAAACTTTGGAAGAGGCTGCCATACAATCCCTTTCTGCAGGAGTGGATGTCGATTTGGGAGGCAATGCATATCAAAAATTGGTCGATGCCGTTCAGCAAAACTGGATCCGGGAAGCGGTGATCGACACGGCCGTTTGCCGGGTGTTGCGTTTAAAATTTGAAATGGGCCTTTTCGAAAATCCATATGTGGATCCCGCTTTGGCAAAGCAGCATGTACGAAAACCGGCGCATGTAGCGCTGGCCCGGGATGCAGCGCGGGAGTCCGTTGTGCTGTTGGAAAACAAGAACCACACCTTGCCGCTCCATAAGGATATCCGCAAAGTAGCCGTTATCGGACCGAATGCCGACAATGTGTACAACATGTTGGGCGATTACACCGCTCCGCAGGACGAACACAATGTAATCACCGTTTTAAAAGGAATTCAATCGAAACTGAAACCGGCGCAAATAGAATATGTAAAAGGCTGTGCCATCCGCGATACCAGCGATGCGGACCTGGAGAAAGCGGTGAATGCAGCCCGGAATGCTGAGGTAGCCGTGGTGGTGGTCGGCGGATCGAGCGCCCGGGATTTTAAAACCGATTATGCCGAAACAGGCGCTGCGGTGGCATCAGCAACCGGCTTAAGCGATATGGATTCGGGCGAGGGCTTCGACCGGGCTACGCTCGATTTGTTGGGCAAGCAAAAGGAATTGCTGCAAGCGATAAAACAAACCGGAAAACCTTTGATTGTCATTTATATACAAGGACGTCCACTCAATATGAATTGGGCGGCAGAACAGGCCGACGCTTTGCTTACGGCCTGGTATCCGGGGCAGGAGGGTGGAAATGCCATTGCCGATGTACTTTTTGGTGATTACAATCCCGCCGGACGTTTGCCCCTTTCGGTCCCGCGGCACGAAGGACAAATTCCCGTTTACTATAACAAAAAGAATCCTCCTGCGCACGATTACATCGAAATGACGGCATCTCCCTTGTATGCATTTGGGTATGGATTGAGTTATACTTCTTTTGCTTATGCTGACTTGGTTTTAAAACGGCTTGGGAATCATGATTTTGAAATATCTTGTTCGCTTACCAATTCGGGTGCCTACGATGGTGGCGAGGTGGTACAACTTTACTTGCGGGATGAAGTGGCTTCGGTCGTGCAACCGGTAAAACAACTCAAACAGTTTCAGCGCATCCACCTGAAAAAAGGAGAAACCAAACAAATCGTATTCAAACTGACAAAAAACGATTTTTGCATTTTTGACCGGAATATGAATCGAGTGGTGGAACCCGGCGAATTTACCGTAATGATTGGATCCGCATCCGACCACAGTAAACTTACAGCTAAGATTACAATCGAATAATTTACTAAAAATCAATCGATGGCAAAAGAACATCCCTGTGAAAACTGTCCCATACGCGCCAAATACGACCGGGCGCCAAAGTCATTGATTGGCCGCCTTTGGCGGTGGCACATTCATTTTTGTCCCGGCTGGAAGCGATACTTTGCTTCCTTGAATGAAGAACAAAAAAACGAGCTGCGGGTGAAATATCATTTACCAAAATAGGGAACGAAAATTTTATTACCGAAAGGGCTTGATTTGTTTGCGAAAGAGAATTGTGAATAAAAAGAGATTGCCTCGTATCGCAGTAAACCAGATTCGCGGCGAATTAAAAACAACTTTTTTGGTAACATTTTCCATCGGAAGCAGCGTTGAGAATAAAAACCGGACACCCAATTTTGCAAATGGATGCCCGGCTTTTATTGGTGATTGGCTTTGTATGTTGCTTTTATCAAGACATTCAAATCCAATCCGGGGTGTTGTAACTAAATTGCAGAGAACCTTAGTGGGTTACAACAATTCGTTTGGATAGGGTGTTTTTATCCGTCGTAAAGAATTTGAGGATATAAATGCCGGAAGGATATTTTGTAAGATCGATTTTATTCAATTCCAGGGAAGGAGCTCCCATACGCTGGCCCATGCTGTTAAAAATTTCCACTTTTTCCACATTTACACCTTCTACAAACACACAGGTATTTGCCGGATTGGGATACAAAGTAATGGATGATTTTTCCGAAGGAGAAACGCCTTGATGGCAGCCCGATTGGCCGCACAAACGGCTGGACTCGTCTGTACCGCAAACGGCTGCAACACACCAGGTATATAATTCGGTCGACTGGATTCCGTTGTCCGTGTAAGTGGTTCCGGTAACTCCCGATGCAATCAAGGATCCGTCGCGGTAAATGTTGTAAGTTGCCGACGGATTGTTTACAGGAGCGTTCCATTGAAGCAATACGCTGCAATTTCCGCCCGATAAGGAAGGAGTCAATTGTAAATCGGAAGGCGGCGTGCAATCGGTTGTTTTCGTGTAAGAAATTTCGATGTTATGGAAGGATGAAAGCAAGGAATAGGAATTCTCACTGCTTATCATGCTGAATCCATAGTTGTGATAAATTTCCCATGTCCAGGATTGAGCGTCTGTGGAAACCCACTGGTCGTTTTCCCAATAGAAATATTCTCCTTGTATGCAATTACCATGATTGTCGAATTTATACAAGTATTTCCACGATTCAAAACCATCCACCCAGGTTTCGTACAAATTACTGGTCAGATTATTTTGGTTGTCGTATTCAAACGTATATCTCCAGAAAAGCTTCCAGGCATTATCTTCGCGAATTTCAACGTATTGCGACGTGTGATTAAAATTCGCATCGTAGGTATTCGTAAAAAGTTCCGTGATTTCCCAATCGCTGCCCGTCCATGCTTCGGCTAGTTCGGTTAACAAATCATCGTTTGAATTGTAAGTGTCCGTAAACCGTTCCACATTTACCCAATCGCCCGCTGTCCAGCTTTCGCGTAGCATGCTTGTATTGTTGCTGTGCTCATCGAACGTATAGGTGGCCCTCCAGGAAAATCCCCATGCATTGTTTCTCCAGGTTTCGTTTGTTTCGGATAAACGGTTGTGACGGTCATCGAAGATGTAAGTATAGCGCGACACGTTATTCCAGTTTCCGGTGGAATAACGTTCGTAAAGTTCCGTCAATGGATCGTTCTGATCACTATATGTGTAAGCATACCTTCCTCCGTTCTTCATTGTCCCAGCCATCCAACTTTCATTCACTTTTGTAAGCATGTTGTCATTTTCATCGTAGGTAAAGAAAAATTTTGTCCGGGCATCCCAAGCACTTCCATCCCACCAGGATTCTAACTGGGTTAATAAGTTGTCGTGTTCGTCAAAAGTAAATGTGTAGTAGTATAAATTGACCCAGCCGTTTCCGTCATTATCATCACAGATGCAAAGTTGTGATAACATGTTTCCATGTCCGTCGTAAGTAAATGTCATTCGTACCGCATCAAACCAGGCGCCGTCAGTCCAAATCGACTGAAGTTCTTCGATGGCTAAATTGGTTCCGGGAGCGTACGTGTATCTGTAAATAAAATCGTTTACCCATTCGTTATCCACCCAAATCTTGTTCGACCAGGAGAGTAAGTTGTTCAACCCATCGTAAGTCATTGTATAGAAACGCATATTGGTCCATTCTCCCTCAATTTCTTCTTGGATAATACGGGAAACGACCAATCCATTCGCATTGTATTCATTGAATTCGCGGATGTTGTTCCCCCAATAATTGTAACTGATAATCGTATCGGGCATCCACCAGTCGCTGGATTTTGCTTTCAGTAACGGTTTTTCCTGAAACGTGCGGGGATCTTTCCCTACAACCTGTTTGGAGGGTGTTTTCGCTTCATTTCTCCATTCAGATAGCTCTGCCATCCGTTTTTGCGATGGCGTTAAAACACGGCGGCCTTCTGCCGAAGCCTGTACGCAAAACACATACAGGATTAGTACGAAAAGTGTAAATGTTTTCTTGATCATAAGCTTTGTTTTTAGTGTTAGTATAATTTTATTCCAAAAATTTATCCTAAAAAAGAATGATGCAAATGTAATTTCGAGTTGTGTACATTCCAAATTTTTTTGGGGTACAAAAAGGGAACATGAAAAAAAATATGATTGATTACTAGTTGTTTAAAAAAAAAGCTTGGTTTCATGCGAAAAATTCATAGGGAATACGAGCAAAAAAGTACTTAGATTTGTGAGAACTTTTTTGGATAAAAAGATGCGGCAGCAAATAACCCTTATAAAATGGATTCTCATTCCTTTGTTGGGATGTTTGCATTTGTCCGGACGGAGTAACCCGGAGCGGAAATTTGATTCCATAGCCCGTGTGATTGAGCGGGTGAGCTTCTCGCATGCGAGCAAAGCCCGTTTGATGTTGGAGCAACTGTATCAAATGGCTTCCCGCCAACCTGAAAATCCATCGGATATTACACAATGCCTTTATTTGGAGTCTATTATAAATTATTCGCAAGGTGCGTATGACTCGGCAATGATCGCACGTATTCAGGAAAGAATCGATTTCTTTAAAGACAAATCCTATCCTTTTGAAACTGCTTTGTTGAACTACTCCAAGGGGTTGAATTACATGGCAAAAAATGACTTTTCCGAAGCTTTTCCGGTTGTTTTGCATGCTTCCGAACAATTCAAAGCGTTGAACAACGAGCGTTTTGTAACTAAAACGCTCCTGCTTTCGGGAACCATTTGCAGCCACATCCGGAGCTTTAATCTGGCCCGGAACTATTACCACCAGGCCCTTTCACAAGCCCGCCCCGACCAACTTGAGTATTACCTGATTTGTGCCAATATTTATTTTATAGATTCCTACAATCCTGAAAATTTAGCCGCCTCCATCGATTCTCTGGAACTCCTGATGCCTTTGATCGGACAATTCCAAGACTCGGGGCGGATGGTTGCCGCTTATCTAAATCTGGGTGCTTGTTATTCCGAAAACGGAGATGAGAAACAAGCCTACCATTGCTATGAAGTGGCGTTAAGATTGTCCCAATCGCTGGATAATCCGCGACTGACTTTTGCTTTATACCAAAATTTGGGATTTTATTATGAAAGTATCGGCGATCTCGGAAACGCCAAGAAATGGTATTCTGAGGCCCGGAAAACCGCCTTGCTCGATGGGAATTTAGAACATCTGGCTTATGCTTGCCTTGGCATTTCGACGGTTTATGAGAAAAAAGGGAATATCGACAGTGCTTATATCTACTTGCAGGATTATAACCGACTGTATAACAAGATAATAAATAATTCAAAAAGTATTGAGACTTATCAATCCTACGTTTCGGTCGTATTGGAATCCTCCAAAAAAGAAGTGAAAATCAAAGAACAGGAGTTGGCGCTGAAAAACCGCCGTTTTGTCGTGGTGTTGGTTTTAGCGATTGCGGCGATTTTGCTGATCTTGCTGTTGCTGGTGATTATCCGGCAAAAACGCCTTCAGCAATTGCTGTTGAAGGAAAATCTTGAGTCCAAGATGCGGGAAATTACCTCCTCTTCGATTTTGCTGTCCAGTAAAAACAGCATCCTGCAGCAAATCTCAAAATTGACTAAGCAATTTCCTGAAAACGAACGGACGGTGGACGAAATACACCACATTATCAACAGTAATTTAAATGTGGAGCAGGATTGGGATAATTTTATGCTTCATTTTGAGAAAGTCCATCCCAATTTTTTTGCCCGCCTTCAAGCCCATTGCTCCGATCTGACGAAAAATAATTTGCGTTTGTGCGCCTATTTCCGCATTGGCGTTTCGAACAAGGAAATCGCTCAAATTTTAAATATCTCTCCCGAAAGCATTAAAGTCAACCGGCACCGGCTAAAGAAAAAGCTGGGTCTGGGGGAAGAAGAGAGTTTGGATGAATTTTTACGGACCATTTAGCATTATAAAAATTTCAGAAGAGCGGAAACGTTTTGGACTGATCAAATAATCGTGTTAAAAATAAATACTTACGGGTCTGTTATTCAATGGAATAGTTTCAGGTGGCAAGATTTGTTCCGTAAATCTGGAATTCTGTAAAAAAACGATCCTTGCCTGCAAGTGCATGAAAACATCAAACCAATCTCAAGGTAGATACTGTGGAATGTTATAATTAGGTTTAATATTTCTTGGCACGATTTGTGTCAACTGCATTTATGTTTTAAATTACTTTGCAATTTCTAAAAATAACCTACTTTTGCCGCGCAAAAAAAACAACACGTTAATATAAAAAAATAGACACATTATGGGAATGTACAAAACACAACAACGCATTGCTTCCATTGAAGAACTGGCCGAAGCAATCAAACAAAAATTAGGTGAAAAATATCCGGTTATCGTAAAAAAAGCCGATACCGGCGCCGCAAAATATTTTACGGGCAATACCATAGATACCATTCGAATGAAGAAAAACGGCTATCATGGTGTTGTCATAGGTTTCTCGGATAACGGGGAAGGCGGTTCGATCATCACAAGCAATTCATACACTCCTAATACGGTTGTCGAAATGATCACCCGCAAAGCTGGCTTGCTTGACAAACTGATTTTCAGGGCTATTTGGGGCAGCGGAAATGAATTTTACGGCGACATCCACGACCACATCCTGGACAAATACAAAGCGACCGAAATGGACACCAGTCTGGTTGGCGGTTTGAAGCAAATGTTCGGTAAAAAAAGCCAATAATTTTTCCGATAAAATAATTTAAAAACTGCCTCAAGGCAGTTTTTTTATTCCCGAAGCGGCCCCAAAATTTGAATATAAAAACAATTCAAGCCAAATCCAACAATTTCTTGAAAACAAGAAGTTTGCAATTCGTAGTGCATACGAATGTTTTTTTTACTTTTGCATAAAATTTCCATACAACCGACTATGTCCGAAGAAAACATCCCCCAAGCCGAATCTCAAGAAAATAGCTGCTGCAATTCCAATAATAACGCAGCAGAAAATCACAAAGCAGCTGCTGACCATGCAGCCCCCAAAAAATGTAACTGTTGCGACAAATGCACCGGAGAGCCCGGATGTACTTGCGGTTGTGCTGACTGCACCTGTCATGCTCCAGAAAAGAAACGGAAGTTTCAATCGATTTTCAACCTGTTTGGAATGTTAGGCTTCCTGATTTCGTTGGCCCTTATAATCATCTTGCTTTTTACCCATCGTTCACACGAAAAAAACGGCTCCAAAGACGTATTGGCTGCACAAAAAGCCCACGGATCGTCCATGGCGGTCGCATTTGTCAATACCGACAGTGTTTTAACACATTACGATTTGGTGAAAAAGATGAGCGACGACTACAAAGCGAAATACAAACGCCTGGAAGGAGAATTGAATGCAAAACAAAGCGCCTTTGAAAAGGATGCCAGTTATTTTCAGGAACAAGTTCAAAAAAAGGCATTATCCGACCAAAGCGCTCAGGAAATTTACCAACAGCTGATGGTGGAGCAACAAAAAATTGCTGAGCTGAAGCAAAAATACAGCATGGAAATGGCCCAAAACGAAATGGAGATGAACGTATCGGTTTTGGATTCGGTGATGAACTTCTTGAAACGCTACAACACCAAATACAAATACGATTACATCCTGGGCTTTACAAAAACCGGAAATATCCTTTACGCCAACGATACGTTGGATATTACAAAAGATGTAATCCGTGAATTGAATGCCGAATACAAGAAGAAAACGGGCAAATAAGGGCTTAGAATCAGCATGAAACCGTTCTTCCAAATAGCATCAATTTGCCTTGTTGCAGCCTTATTACTTGTTTCCTGCCACCAAAAAAAATCCGAAAAAAGGCTGTCGAAAGAGGAAATGATTTCGGTTTTGTTCGATATGAGTTTGGTGGAAGCCCAATTAAAATCATCGGCGGCATTAATTCCCGATTCGTTGAGACCCAAAGCCGAACAAGAAAAGTACTTTCCCATATTTCGCAAACATCAAATTACGCCCAGTGACTTTTCGCGAAGCGTCGATTATTATCTAAATCGTATTGAAACCTTTGAAGACATCAGTACCCAGGTATTCAACCGGTTGACGCAATATCAGGCGCAATTGGAAGTCAAGCAAAAAGCTTCCGATACCTTAAACGCTGCCGGTAAAGACACCACGACAACAACAACACCGGTTAAAGAAGATTCCGTGAGGCGACGAATCTTCGACCGGATGGTACGGGAAGCGGTTCCCAAAATCAAAAAGAAAGGATAAATTACAACTTGGATGCCGTTGCTACGAAATATTCGACGTCGCCGGCCAAAGTGATTTCATAATTCCAGGTCATTTTACTGCTTCCGTCACAGACGCCTTCCCCTTTCACCCACCATCCGTTGGACATCTTTTGGTAAGGAATTGAAATGCCGTTCGATGTCATCGTACCCGAAACCTTGATGCAATTATCGTTGGGGTTTCCAAAATTTTCGAGCCAAACCAGCGTGGAATCGGTAACGTTTTTGGTGATTTTCACCGTATAGGACTGAAATTTCACATTTTTTGCGGCGGTGTTTTCCATAAAACTCCACGACCCCAGGCATTGGTCACGAAGGCATTCGAAATTGTCCGGCTCGCAAGAAATAAGGAAAAACAAAGGGAATGCCACAATAGCAGCAATTTTAAGGAAATATTTCATACAAATGAATTTTGTGCAAATGTATTTTTTTTATGAATAGGAAAACAAATTTTTTATCTCAAAATTTTGTTAACTTCCTAATTCCAATACAATTCCGTCGGCCAAGCGGCTAGCCCCGATCCGAAACAGTTGCGGGCTTAACCAGTCGTTTCCCAGCAATTTTTTAACTAAAGCGTAATATTCCAAAGCCTGGTCGGGGGTGGAGATTCCTCCGGCCGCTTTGATTCCGACTTTTTTACCCGTTTTTTCAAAATGTTCCCTGATTACCTGCAACATCACTTCAACCGCTTCGAGGGTGGCTGCTGGCTGAATCTTCCCGGTCGACGTTTTGATAAAATCAGCGCCGTTTTCGATAGCCAACTGGCTGGCAAGCCGGATGTTTTCCGATGTTTGCAGTTCGCCGGTTTCCAAAATAACTTTCAAATGCACAGGACCGCAAGCCCGCTTGTGTTCGGCAATTTCCTGTTTCACATAGTTAAAATCCTTTTCCAGGAATTTACCGCGCGAAATCACCATATCGATTTCGTCGGCGCCTTGCGAAATCGCAAACAACACTTCGGCAATGCGCAACTCTAAAGGAGCCTGGCCCGACGGAAAAGCGCCCGCCACGGAAGCCGTTTGGATGCCACATCCTGCCAATTCATGGCGGACTTGCTTCACAAACGTGGGATACACGCATACGGCAGCAACATTCAATGTTTTTGCTTTTTGACATAGAGCCGCAATCCTTGCGGTGTTATCGTTGCCTTCGAGCGTGGTCAAGTCCAACAAGCCCAGGATTTGTTTTAAGATTTCTTTTCGGTTTTCCATGTGCTTCATTTTTTTATGGTTTCGCGTCCAACTGTTTTTTTACCGTTTGAAAATTCGGCATTCCGAACAAAAAAAATGATTGTTTAATTTCCAAAGGTCTGTTTCCATAAACAGGATCTTCGATTTTTATCCAAATAAAGGTAATAGATTTCGTTGCTCCGGACGCTTATTTGATAAGGATAAATGTGTCCCTCAATGGGGAAGGAATTTTTGATTTTTCCGGTTTCCAAATCAATCTCCCGCAATGTTACGATGCTATTTTCAATAAATTTGGCAAAACATCTGTTTTTTTCTTCGTTTACAATAATTTTGTTTGCCCAACCCGTTTGTTTTTGATAGTCGATTGGAATTTCCGTTAGTTGATTCCCATCCAAATCGTATTTTATCAGCATTCCTTCCAAGTGGTCGAATAAATATAAGTTCTCGTTAATCCGCTTTAAGGGTTGGCAGGTAGGTCGACAAAGAGTGAAAGCAAAATAGCCTGGCTTCCATATTTCATCGGGATTTAATTCTGTGTTGGTTTCCGTATTGGAAAATTGGGAAAATCCAAGGTATGTTGCAGGTGGATATTGATGCATGATTTCTGCATACAAAAAATTCTGATTGTATTCTGCTTGCTCTTTATCAAAAACTTCAGCAAAAATTTCTTGGCTGCCACTTTGCTTATCTACTTTGGTATAAGTTACTTTTTGGCTAAATTCTGAGAATTCTTGCAGATAGAGGTAATTTTTGGTGTCAATGATGCACTTCTTCAGCGAATTCTGGAATTGATCCATGGGATATGCTTTAGAGGCTTTGAAATCGGGCGAAATCTGATAGATGGAGTCTTTTGACATCAGGTGCAAATTACCCAAAAAATCTTTGTATAAATCCTCATATCCGCGTTTTGTCACTATTTGGCGCAAAACCTGTCCGTTTGAATTTAGTTCCCGGACAAAACATCGTTGTTTTCGGACCCAAAAAAATGTCAATACCATATTTTCACCATTTAATTCATAGCCATACAGTGGCATTGCACGGCTAATATAGACTTTTGTTGCCCGGAAAGCCTTTGCTTCAAGACGTTTTAAGGCTTTTGGATTTACTTGCATATTGACATCTCCCAAAGAGAACATTCCGTTTGTCGCATAATTCCGCAACCTGCTTTTCTCGATCAGAATTTTTTTTGTTTTAAAAACCGGATGTGAAAATTCAAGAATCACCGGTTTATTCGGTATTTGGAAACTAAAAGCGCCGTTTATACCCGTTGGGTCTTGAACGGGAAGTTTGTCAATCGTAATTGTTACGCCTTCCAGGGGAGAATTCCAAAAGAAAACGCAACCGGTAACAGTCAGTTTGTTCTCTTGCGAAAAAACAGGAAAAGCGAAGAATAGAAGAAGGATGCTAACACTCGAAAATCGCATTTTGTTGAATTGTTTTTTTGTGAGAAAACAGGGGAATAATTATTTCCCTTTGACAATTAGAAAGTTTATCATTAAGATTCGTATCCGAACCGCTTTAACTGAACGTCGTTGCCGCGCCAATCCTCGCTTACTTTTACCGTCAATTCTAAATATACCTTGCAGCCGACCATTTTTTCAATTTCCTTGCGGGCTTCGATTCCGACCTTTTTAATGGCTTTGCCCTGATGTCCCAACAAAATGGCTTTCTGGCTTTCGCGCTCGACATAAATGGTCGCCGAAATGCGGTGGATATCGGCGCTTTCTTGATATGCTTCCACCACCACTTCCGAAGCGTAAGGAACTTCCTTTTGGTAATACAGAAAGATCTTTTCCCGGATGATTTCCGAAACAAAGAAACGAACCGAACGGTCGGTTAGCTCTTCCTTATCATAAAAGGCCTCATGTTCGGGTAAATGCGCCACAATGTTTACGACCACTTGCTCCACATTGGCTTTGTGCAAGGCCGAAACCGGGATGATGGGAACATGGGGCAATTTCTCGGCCCAATAAGCCACTTTTTGTTCCAGTTCCGTTTGGTCGATCAAATCGATTTTATTGATAACCAGGATCAAATGCTTTCCTGATGCCTTGATTTTTTCGATCACCGTTTCTTCCAGGTTCATTTCGCCCGCCTCGACCAAATACAGGAATACATCAGCATCCTGCAGGGCGCCGTCGACGAAGTGCATCATGCTTTCGTGCAATTTGTAATGCGGTTTCAGAATACCCGGCGTATCGGAATACACAATCTGGTAATCATTGGTATTTACAATTCCCAAAATACGATGTCGTGTGGTTTGCGCTTTGGGTGTGATGATCGATAATTTTTCACCGATCAACAGGTTCATCAGGGTTGATTTTCCGACATTCGGGTGTCCCAAAATGTTGACAAAACCGGCTTTGTGCGCCATAAAAAATATTTTTTTCGAATTTCTTGCAAAACTAAGAAGAAAACCTGTACCTTTGCAAACTCGTTTTATGATTAACTCTTGTTTACAAAATATAGTGCGGGATGGAGCAGAGGTAGCTCGTTGGGCTCATAACCCAAAGGTCGTAGGTTCGAATCCTGCTCCCGCTACCAAGTGAAAAAAGAAAACCCTGTAAGCCCTAAGTTTGCAGGGTTTTTTAAATATTACCCGTTTCAGTAGGATCAATAAAAAATTATGGGAAATATTCTTGCCATTGTCGGACGCCCCAATGTGGGAAAAAGTACTTTGTTCAACCGTTTTACGGGAACCCGTGAGGCCATTGTAGATGCTCAAAGCGGAGTTACACGCGACCGTCATTACGGACACAGCGATTGGAACGGGATTGAATTTTCGGTCATCGATACCGGGGGCGTCATGCTCAACAGCGAAGACGTGTTTGAACAAGCCATTATTTCGCAGGTGGAAATGGCCATTGAAGAAGCCGATGTTCTTTTGTTTTTGGTTGACGGACGCGAAGGATTAACGCCTTTGGACCAGGATGTTGCCAAAATGATTCGCCGTTCGAAAAAGAAATCCTTTTTAGCCGTAAACAAAATCGACACGCCCGATATGTCGCATGAGGTTGCCGAATTCTATTCCCTGGGATTGGACGGCGTATTTCCCATTTCGGCAAACAACGGCTCGGGAACCGGCGATTTATTGGATGAAGTGGTCAAAGAATTTGAAAATAAAACCGTTGAAGAAGTCGAAACTGAGCTGCCTCGTATTGCCGTGGTCGGCCGCCCCAATGTGGGCAAATCGTCGTTTATCAATGCTTTGCTAGGAGCCGAACGCAACATCGTTACGCCCCTTGCCGGAACCACGCGCGACAGTATTTTTACCCCCTTCAAAGGATTTGGCTTTGATTTTATGCTGATTGACACGGCCGGATTGCGCCGCAAAGCCAAAGTGCATGAGGATATCGAATTTTATTCGGTGATGCGTGCCATCCGTTCGATCGAAAGTTCCGATGTTTGCTTTTTGCTGATTGATGCCACACAAGGCTTTGAATCGCAAGACCAGAATATTTTCGGTTTGATCACCAAAAACCACAAAGGTTGTGTGATCATGGTGAATAAATGGGATTTGGTTGAAAAAGACACCATGTCGACCAAACACCACGAAGAGGCCATCCGCAAAGAAATTGCACCTTTTACGGATGTTCCCATCGTTTTTACTTCAGTACATACCAAACAGCGGATCCACAAAGCATTGACAACTGCCATCGAAGTTCACGAAAACCGGAGTAAGAAAATCTCTACCCGGTTGCTGAACGACACCCTATTGCCGCTTTTCCATGAAAGCCCGCCCCCCATGTACAAAGGCAAACAGATCAAGATCAAGTACGTTACCCAGATAAAAACAGCGTATCCGAGTTTTGTTATCTTTTGTAATTTGCCGCAATACGTCAAAGATCCCTACAAACGCTTTGTTGAAAACCGCCTTCGTGAGCAGTTCAATTTCAAGGGAGTCCCCATTGAAATCTATTTCCGTAAAAAGTAGTTAAATTATTCCGTTTAAAGGTTGCGTTTGCGTTTCGGCAGATAGCTTTATATTGGTTTTTATTACCTTTGTAAAAATTCCATTTTTATGGCTGATGATGCAATTTTACCGCGTATAGACAAATGGCTGTGGGAAGTACGTTTGTACAAAACCCGCTCGCAAGCTACCGAGGCCTGTAACGCCGGGAAAATAAAAATTGACGGAATCAGTGTAAAACCTTCACGAAACCTGAAAATTGGAGTTCAGATTATCGTTTCGCAAGTACCCCTTATCAAAACCATTGTAGTGAAAGGCTATCCTAAAAGTCGGATTGCCGCAAAACTGGTGCCCGAATTTATGGAAGACCTGACACCACAATCGGAATACGACAAGTTGAAATTAATGAACGAAATGAACCTCGAGCACCGGAGCCGGGGTACCGGACGCCCAACCAAAAAACACCGCCGGATGATAGACCAGTTGAAAAGCCAAAAAGAGGATTGGGATTAAATGAATAAAATCAGATGTTTGCAATTATAGATGTAGAAACCACCGGTATCAACGGGAAGAGTTCAAAAATTACGGAAATAGCCATTTACAAGCACGACGGGAACAAGATTGTAGATCAATTTACAACCTTGATCAATCCGCAGGAACGGCTGACTCCTTTTATCATGCGGCTTACCGGGATTACGGATGAAATGCTTAAGGACGCTCCCAAATTTTACGAAGTGGCGAAGCAAATTGTGCAGTTTACTGAACATTGTACGTTTGTGGCCCATAACGTTGCGTTTGATTATGCAATGGTTCGGTCGGAATTTTCGCGTTTGGGGTATAATTATTTGCGCCCCAGGCTTTGCACCATTAAATTGGCGCAAAAGTTGTTTCCCGGTTTGCCCAAATACAATTTAAAAAGCTTGTGTCAGCACTTTGGGATTGAGTTGGACAACCACCACCGGGCAAGTGCCGATGCCTACGCCACGACGAAAATATTCGAGCATTTGATTCAGGAAAATACTTTTGCCGAACTTTTTGCACAAGCCAAAAGAACCCGGCGGCAGTAAAGGAATATTCTACGAGCTATCGGATCCAGCAGGATAAAAGAATCGATGGCGCCAACTTTAAAAAACGGACGACAAACCATGACCTCTTTTCTTCAGGAACTTTCGGTCCAATTGCTTCAAAAACACCGCGAGCATTTCAGCCGTCTATGTGTTGTTTTTCCCAATCGTCGTGCCGGCCTGTTTTTCAGGCAACACATCATGCAACAAATCGATTGGCCTGTTTTTGCACCCCAAATTTTTTCCATCGAGGATTTTGTGGTTCATCATACCCAACTCGCGGTTCCGGACGTTTTGAACCTATCCATTGAACTTTACAAAGCTTATAAGACACTCGAAAAGAAGGAAACACGGCCGTTTATCGATTTTATCAATTGGGCGCCTACTTTGCTATCCGATTTTAACGAAATCGACCAATATTTGGTTTCCGGAAACGAGGTTTTTACTTATTTAGACAAAGTCAAAGCCATTCAGAAATGGAACCTGGACGGAAAACCGCTCACCCGGTTTGAAGAAAATTATCTTGAATTCTACAACCTGCTGGCCCCCCTTTACGAGCAATTTACCCGGCAGCTTTTGGATAAAAACCAAGCCTATTTGGGCTTGGCGTTTCGTCGGTTCACGGAGAATCAAAACCAACTTAACTTTTCGGCTTATACTAAAATCATTTTTGCCGGTTTCAATGCCCTGAGCCCGGCGGAAGAAAAACTGTTCCAGACTTTTTACAAACAAGGAAGCGCAGAATTTTACTGGGATGCCGATGAATATTATGTCAACGATACCTCCCAAGAAGCCGGCCGGTTTCTTCGAAAATACGCCGCTTCCCAATGTTTCGGCGAATTAAACGGAATCCGGAAGCATTTTAGCGAAAGCGAGAAAACGATTTCCGTTGTCGGCGTATCGGGCCATGTAAGTCAGGCGAAATTTGCAGGCGAAATCATTGACCAGCTCGCTAATCAACCGAATACAGCGATAGATTTTAAAAATACCGCCCTTGTTCTGGCGGACGAAGGATTGTTGCTGCCGGTATTAAATTCGCTGCCGCAATCCGTTTCCGAATTAAACATCACCATGGGGTTCCCTTTGAAACTAACCCCTGTGTATTCTTTGCTCAGCGCTTTATTCCAGCTTATTGAAAACGCAAACCGTTTTTCAAACAAGTATTACCACAAAGACATTGTTCAATTTATCCAGCATCCCTTGATTCAAGCGCTTAAAAATCAGGAAAGTCCCGTTGAGGTATCCCAAGCCTTTTATTCGCCGTACGAACTTAAAAAGTTGCTGGAGCCTATTCATTCGGATCTGGCTGCTTGCACCGATTGGGAAACCGATGGATTGGATAGCTGCCTGAAATTAATTCAATTGATTCAAAATCATCTGCTTGAACAAGCTGGAAATACAGAACAAACCCTGAATGCCGAATATTTGTACCATTTTACCTTGCTGATCCGGCGTTTGAAAGACCTGCTTGCCGACTTGAATGAATCCTCTAGCTTGCAAACCGTCAAGCATTTGTTCCGTATGTTATCTGCAACCCTGCGGCTACCGTTTTACGGAGAACCCGTACAAGGGCTGCAAATCATGAGCCTGCTCGAAACCCGTACGCTGGATTTCGAAAACATCATCCTGCTTTCGGCAAACGACGGCTTGTTGCCCAAAGGAAAACAAAACAAATCGTTTATTCCTTTCGATATCCGCAAGGAATTTCGTTTGCCTGTGTATAGCGATAATAATGCCCTATTTGCCTACCATTTTTACCGCCTATTGCAACGAGCTAAAAACGTGTGGCTGCTTTACAATACCAACAACCATTCCGATGGGGGCGGAAGCAAAGAACCCAGCCGCTTTATCACCCAACTGCTGCACGAAATGCCGCAGTATTCGCAAAAAATCCGGCTGCAGCAACAATTTTTGGAAATACCCCTGCTTCCGTTTTCTGACAATGAAATCGAAGTTCAAAAAGACGAATCCGCTCAAAGACAACTGATGGCGCTGGCCGAGAAAGGATTTTCCCCTTCTTCCCTGGGTACTTACCTGAATTGCAAACTGCAGTTTTATTTCCGGTATATTTTGCAAATCCAGGAAGATAAAGAAGTGGAAGAAACAGCTGATGCCGCGACCATTGGCACAGTGATCCATGAAGTGCTGGAACAAGCTTACCGGCCTTTTGCCGGAAATATCCTGCCGGCCGATGCACAAAAAAAATTGATTCAGTCGGCCCGGAACGAAATCAAAACCGTTTTTGCCAAACATTACCAACAAAACGATTTGGAACACGGAAAAAACCGGATTGTGCTCAATGTGATTGAAAACCTGGTGGAACGCTTTCTGAATACAGAACAGGACTTTTTGCAACACCTCCAAAGCGAAAATCGGTTTTTGCAAATCGGCGAGTTGGAAAAAGAACTCACCGCCATCTTTCCGTTGGCAAACCCACAAACAGGAGAAATACGGGAGGTGAAAATAAAAGGCAAAGTCGACCGCATTGACCAAATCGGATCCACCCACCGCATTATCGATTACAAAACCGGCCTGCTCGAGCCTTCCGAGTTGAGATGTTCCAATGCCGGAATGCTTGGTGAAATGAAAAAGCCAGCCAAGATGCTGCAATTATTGATATATGCCTGGTTATTTGCTGCTGAAAATCCCAACGAAAACCTTACCTCCGGAATTATTTCGTTGCGCCAAAGCAGCGCGTACCTGCAAAACATCCGGATTGACGGAAACGAACTCTTAAGCCCAACCGTGATCAGCGAATTTGAGGCGGTTTTAACAGCCCTATTGGACGAAATTTTGGACCCGGATATCCCTTTTTCACAAACATCCAACGCCGACACCTGCCAGTATTGCGATTTTAAACGGATTTGTAAAAAATAAAACACTAAGAACCAGCCTCTTTTAAAATTGCTTTATTTTTTTCTAAAAAAAGATTCCAAACCTATTGCAGAATAAATAAAAACTTTTACCTTTGCATCCGCTTTTCACAGTATTGTGAAATTGTTCTTAAAAAAACGGTTCGGTAGTTCAGTTGGTTAGAATACGTGCCTGTCACGCACGGGGTCGCGGGTTCGAGTCCCGTCCGGACCGCCAACAAAAGTTCAAAAGAAGACAAAAGCTCGCAAAATCAATGTTTTGCGAGCTTTTTGTTTTTTGAAAATGCTCAAAAAATTCAATAAAAATCAATCGGTAGGGAATCCATTCGGTTACCCGAACAGTTGAAAATCCCGGGTACCCGAATTTGCTCAAAAAGTGGTCATAATCAAGTAGTTCAATCATTGAACATCTTGATTTTTAATCGTGGAAAAAGTAATTTTGTCACATTAAGGGTTACCACAAAAATGAACACAAAACTTTCCATTCTCTTTTACGCAAAGAGAGCAAAAACTACCGCCGACGGATTAATTCCAATCTATTTACGTGTAACGGTCGATGGCGAACGCATCGAATTCAGCACCAAACGCTACACACATCCCGACAAATGGTCGGTTGAAGGAAGTTGTATGAAAGGCACTTCGGGCGAATCCAAAGCCATTAATATGTATTTGGATATTCTAAAAGCTAAAGTTTACGAACATCAGCAAGCTCTAATTAGAGAGAATAAGTTGGTAAATGCCGAAAACATGCGTAACAAAATGTTAGGCATTGAAAAGCGTAATTACATGCTTGTTCCCATTTTTCAAAAACATAATGATGAGATCGAGGTACTTATAGGAAAAGATTATGCACCAGCAACACATGTACGTTTCAAAACCTCGCTCAAACACATTCAGGAATTTTTACAGTGGAAATACAAAGTATCCGATATCGATATCCGGGAAATCAATCACGAATTTATTACCGGATTTGAATTTTACCTAAAGTCGGAATGCAACTGTGCACAAAACACGGTTGTCAAACACATGAAAGCTTTCGGGAAGATTATCCGTATTTGTTTGGCCAATGGTTGGATAGAACGTAATCCGTTCATCAACTATAAAAATAAACTCAAGGAAGTGGAACGCGTTATCCTTGACCAGAGTGAAATCGAAACCCTGATGATGAAAAAATTCACGATTGAACGACTGAATATTGTCAAAGATATTTTCCTGTTTAGCTGCATGACCGGCTTGGCCTATGCTGATGTACAAAAACTCACACGGAATCATATCGGTATGGGCATTGACGGTGAGCGTTGGATATTTATTAACCGGACTAAAACCGATACCCGTTCAACTATTCCTCTGCTTCCCATTGCTTCTGCTATTCTCGAAAAATACAGCGAGCATCCGCAAGTGCAAAACAGCGGCCGCCTTTTACCTGTTTTAAGTAATCAAAAGATGAACGCCTATTTAAAGGAAATTGCCGACCTCTGTGAAATCAATAAGGAATTGACGTTCCACATTGCCAGACATACATTCTCGAACACAGTCACGCTCGCCAATGGCGTTCCTATTGAAACGGTTTCGAAAATGCTTGGGCATAAGAGTTTGAAAACAACGCAACATTATGCCAAAGTTCTTGACAAGAAAGTCGGCGATGATATGCGTGTTTTGAAAGAGAAGTTTGGAAGTATCATGCATCCTGTTTTACAAAAAAGTACGGGTTCATAAAACTAAGATATTTCACTTGTGAGTTTGCAGATCCAACTATTATCGCTATTTTTGCATCGTTATCACTATATGTGATAACGATGCAAAAATAATTGATAACGATTGATTATGAATAATATAACTTCAATATTAGGTGTTGAGAAAGAATTAATTCCAATAAAACGCGATAAGCTGCGTGGACTAAATGCCGACATGCTTTTGCGGTTTTCGTTTTATACGATGGACTTCAACAATCAGATTTTATGTGTTATTCAAGCCAAAAACAAACAAGAATCAATAACCCCGGGTAGCTATAAAAAGGTTACTAGACAGGTGGAAATGGTTATGGATATGCCCGTTGTTGTTCTATTGGATTCGTTAACCTATTATGAACGGGAACGCCTCATAAATCAAGGGGTATATTTTATTATTTCGAAGAAGTACGCTTTTCTACCATCTTTAATTGTGAATGTTCAGGCTAAAAAGCGGGATAAGAATCCAACGAGATTAACCCCTGCGGCGCAATATGTGCTACTATATTATCTCTTGGATGAGAAAAACGAAAATGAATTTACGATTAAGAAGTTGGAAGAAATAGCACCTTACAACTATGTGACATTAGCGCGTGCCGTTACAAGTCTTGAGAACTGCCAATTGTGCGATACGGAAATTCAAGATGATACCGGAATAAAATTCATTCGTTTTAAAGATTCTAAGCGTGAACTATGGACAAAAGCTCAAAGTTATTTGTCATCACCCATTAAGAAAGTCTTCTATTGTGATGCTAAGCCCAAAGGCAATTTCAGTATCAGTGGGGTAAATGCTTTATCTCACTATTCTCACTTAAATCCCGAACAATACGGAACAATAGCAATATGGGATAAACAATTCAATCCGGCAGATGGTCAGTACAATGAAATAGAAGGTTTGCACAAAATCGAAGTATGGAAATATCCGGTAACGATACCCTATCAATCGAACGGTGATATAGTCGATAAACTGTCATTGTTCTTGTCGATGAAAGACCACCCGGATTCACGGATTGAAAAAGAATTGGAAATAATGATAGAGGAAATGGAATGGTAAAAGGGCTAGAAAAATTCAAAGAACACTTCACCGGATTTGAAGATAACTATGTTATCATCGGTGGAACAGCTTGCGATATTGCTTTGCGGGACACCGATATGCGTCCGCGGGCAACCGACGATATTGACATGATATTGGTCATTGAAAAAATGACACCCGAATTTGGTCAACGTTTTTGGGACTTTATTGTTGAAGGCGAATATGAAACCCGCCAACGAAAGCGCGAAGATAAAGAGCCGGTAACCGAGTTATTCCGGTTTATCAATCCGAAAAACGGTTTTCCGGTGCAAATCGAATTGCTATCTAAATTTCCTGACGTGTTGGGCGAACCAACAGGCTTTCATTTGACACCCATTCCTGTCGGCGAAGAAGTTCCAAGTCTTTCGGCAATTTTGTTAGATGAAGAATATTATCGTCACACCATTGATAGCAGTATCATTGAAGAAGGTATTCGTATTGCCGACCCGTTGTCCCTTTTGTGTCTGAAAGTAAAAGCTTTCTTGAATTTGACGGAAGAAAAGAAAACTAATCCGAACGTTCGTAGTACCAGTCATCGGAAAAACCAAATGTGTGAGTAATCAGTTGGGGTATGTATTCCACAACGAACATCATACATTTAATCCTGAAAAAGTAATTAAAATTGACTAATGTAGACTTTTTAGTCACTGCCCATAAAATTACAAAGCTTTAATAGGCTGCCTAAAATTGGCAAAAAGTATTTTTATGTTCCGAAAAATCAAAATATTTTGATTTTTCGGAACATATCAGTATTTTTGTAAAAAAATAGCCCAATGAAAAGAAGAATCAGTAATTTCCTTGTAGAATGGAAGAATAACCCCAAAAGGATGCCATTAATTATCAACGGAGCACGTCAGGTAGGTAAAACCTATATTGTGGAACAATTTGGTAAGGAACATTATGAAAGTGTGTTATACCTGAATATGGAAATTGAGGCTACCCTTTGCAAGTTTCTGGAAGCGGAATTATCCCCTAAAAAAATCATTCAATACCTTGAAGCGACAAAAATGCAGGAGATTATCCCCGGGAAAACACTTATATTCTTTGACGAGATACAAGCCTGCGAAAGGGCATTGACTGCATTAAAATATTTCTGCGAACAAACACCGGAACACCATATTATAGCAGCCGGTTCATTGTTGGGCGTGGCTATCAACCGGGAAAAATATTCTTTCCCTGTGGGCAAAGTCAATGAAATAAACATGTATCCGTTGGATTTTGAAGAATTTTTGTGGGCGATGAATAGCGAGAAATTAGCAGAAGAGATAAAGTCCCATTATGCTAAAAATGAAGCTATGCCGGAAGCGTTGCATGAAGTAGCACTGGATATGTATAAAAAATATTTCATCATAGGAGGCATGCCTGCTGCTGTAGTGACGTTTATCGAAACAGGAAGCTTTGTTAAAGTACAGCCTGTCCAAAATAATATTTTGAGTGAATATATTGCCGATATGGCAAAATACGCAGACCCGGCAACCAGTATTAAAATCAGGGCTTGTTACAACTCTATTCCGGCGCAGTTAGCCAAAGAAAATACAAAATTCCAGTATAAAGTCATCCAAAGAGGAGGTACGGCCACCATTTTTGGAGAAGCTATCGAATGGCTTATCCTTGCAGGAATTGCCCTTAAATGCCAACGTTTGGAGCATGGTTACATTCCGGTAAATGCCTATGTCGATTTGATAAACTTTAAATTGTATATGGCGGATATAGGGATTCTTACGTTACGGTCGAAGATCCCATTACAAACCATATTGTCACCGATTGAAGTAGATAATACTTTTTTTGGGGCTATGACTGAAAATTATGTGGCGCAGGTGCTGGCTTCCAAAGGATATGAAACACTGTACTGGCAAAGTGACGGCAAGGCCGAAGTTGATTTTGTTCTTCAGGTGGATGATGCGGTTATTCCTGTGGAAGTAAAAAAAAGCATGAGGAATCGCTCAAGGAGTTTAGGCGTCTTCGTTGAAAAATATAAATCACCGTATTCTATCCGCATATCCAAAAAGAATTTTGGCTTCGAAAACGGAATAAAATCAGTGCCTTTATATGCCGTTTTTTGCATTTAAGAAAAAACGATACCCAATTATTATGTTCCAAAAAATCAGATTATTTTGATTTTCCGGAACATTCCAATATTTCCTTCGAAATATGGAATTCCCTCTTTCGATTTGCCTCTTACGTTTTACACCATATTTTGAATTGTAGAAACACCCGTTTCGGAACTGTGCATTTCGGAATTGTAATTTCTGTAATGGGATGAAACTTAGTTGTCAGGGAACTTTACCAAAAAAGAATTGGATACATAAATCACCTATTGGTGTTCAGAATTTTTAAGCTATATTTCAAGCCTTTCAATTCACCTCTTAGTTCCAGTCTTTTATTCGGTTCTTCGTCAAAATGGATAAGCCTGTTTTCAAGCTCGTTTATTCTGTATAAAATTTGTTCCCTTATGCCATTAAACGCCAAATCTGCATTAAGAATTAGCCCTGAAATCGGCTTATCTTCTTTTACTAATAAAGAGATTTGTTTGAAGTATTCGTCTTTTAAATTTTCAAGGTTTTTTCGGTTATACAAAAATTCTAATGTTAATTGAAAAAATTGTTTTACTACCTCTACGGCTAAAAGTTTATGCTTTTTTCTCGCTTCACTTCTTCCGCTTAGTCCGGGACACAACGAAATTCTACAATTGAAATTACTAGGCGTTTTGCTAGTGTAAATCAAAAGTCGTTCTTTATCTGTATAACACTCAATTCGAAATGAATGGGACGAGGCTTCCAGATAATATTCGGCTTTCTCCAGGAAATTACGGCTGAGGTATTGAATTGTATCGATGTAATATGACTCAAACAATTCAGGGAGTATTTTCTTTACTTTCGTATATTGATTCTGTTCCGGCAATTCTTGGCATATACCATCCTCCATTTCCACATCTATAGAAGGAGAATTTTCCCAATTTTCATTAACTGTAATAGCCATTTCTTTTCTCAAAAATTCAATGGTATGCATATTGTGAGAGTAAGGACTATTTGAACTGAAATAGTAGTATATTTCCTTTGCCATTTTTACATGAATATACTTTATAGTAAGACATTAAGGAATTATTTGCCAATGGCAAAACCGTTACAATTTTAAATTAAAAGGGGCTGAAATCGGCTTATCCAGTTAGATCTGATAAAATGCTGACGACTCTCTAACAATTCTATTTCAGTTAGTGTCACCGTTGTTTATGCAAAGATAATCATTCGAAATTTCACTCAAATGATTTATTTTTATCTTGCCATATGTGCTAATTCCTTATTTGTTGATAATATACTGATTGAATGTGTTTTATTTTCAAATATTACCCAATAAAAAAGTTATTTGATGATTATCTTTTTGGTTTCGGTAAATTGAGGAGAAACCACTTTGCAGAGGTAGGTTCCGGGCTTCAGGGATTGGCAGGTAATGCGGTTCTCGCCCCGGGTAAGTGTTTGGGTGAGTACGGTTTGTCCTTGCAAGCTATATAATTGCATTTCCGCTTTGGGTGGAGCCAGCAACAGCGTGAATGCTTCGCTTGCCGGATTGGGATACAGGTTGAAAATACTTTCGGGACAAACATCCGGCTTGGAAGTACCGACAATTTGCCCTTCAGCATTGAGCTTTAAAAAGAATGCATCATATATACATTCCGGTTCCCGGTAATCGTAGCGGCTGGCGGCAATCATAAAGCCGCCGTCGGAAGTGAGAAGGGTATATTCCACCCGGTAATAAGCATCGCCTCCATAGTATCGTAGAAACCGGATATCCAAATCGCGGTTGAGTTGGCCTGCGATAATCCACGAAGGTTCCTCCGGATAAGGCCATGAGATAAGATTCTGGGTTCCGCTGAAAAAGATGCTGTCGGGAGTTCTAAAATCGAATGCTTTCCAAGTGGCGGGATATTGGAGCGTGTCCGGATCGCTCAGTGTGCCGATGAAAGTGACGGGAACAAGAGAAAACGAGGTGTCCATTTCTGAAAATCCCAAACTTGAATCCCAGTGATTTCCATTGAAGGTGCGTTGTTGAGTACATGCCATCAGAAAGGTGCTGTCGGTCAGCCATTCTGTCATGGGCCAGCAGTAATATGCTACCTCCAGATCGTATGTTACCGGATTGAAAGAATAGGGAAAAGTCTTGGAGTAAAGATAATTGAAAGCCGTATCGTAAAAATTAATGCAGGCAAATTCGTCAAATACAATCAACTGTCCCGAATCCGGTGTCATCAGGCAGTCTTTCGCAAAAGGAATCTGATCGCGGAGAATTGGATTGGGAAGTACCCGGCATTTTTTGAGGGTTAATTGGGGCGTGAGTTTCATCATACAGGGATAGGAAGGGCCGGTTGTGGTATTCGCTGCCTTGGCGAATACATAAAACATTTCGCCGAATTTTTCCACATAAGGATAAATAAGATATTTATAACCTTCCGCGGTTATAATGCGGTGTTCGATTTCGTTGAGCGAGGCGTCCAAACGTAGTATCAGCAAAGCCTGTTCTTTGCTCGCATAGTTAGGCGGTAGATCTACGTTACCGAACACCAGGTATTCGGATCCTGGCAATTCGAAAATATGCGAAAAATAGCAGGAAGTATCGCCGTACACAAAGGTTTTGCTCAGGGTGTCGGTGGGCGATCCGAATTGCCAGAGTTTCCCCTTGCTTGTTTTTCTCACATGGGTTTGGGGGTCAAATTCGCCCCCAACAGCTAAAAATTTCTTTTCCCGGGTTTCCAGCAAACACGAAACCCGGTCTTCCAAATTACCTATAAACCGTAACGAATAGGTGTTTTGTGCAGGTAACAAAAAAGAACCCCAAAATAAGATGAAAATAAATAGTTGTTTTTTCATGTATTTATTATTTTATTTTTCTCATTAAAACCATATGAAATTAGCTTCCTGAACTCCATATAGTTCCAGTTCGCCATAAATAAACATTTTCGCTTGTGTAAACATGTTAATTATTGCTGTTTTCATATATTTGAATTTAGCAGGTTATTAAAAACCGGCTGTCGAGCGGATAATAGTTCCCGGAACGTTCACCCGGCAGCCGGTTTACCGGTTTAATCGGTACAGGCTATGGTTAGCGGATAATCCATCTGTTCCTCACGCCGGAGATCGATCAACTTTCTGTCCCCGTAATGGAAGGATACCCTGTGCTCAAGAATACCATCCTTAGGTATGCATATATTTACGGATTCAATATGAATTCTTAGCAAGCTTTTGTTTCCGTGGTCTTGCAAAAATTGCTCAAACAGTTCAGTCATACTACCCAAGTAAAAGTTCATTTCGCACGTATATTGCGATGCAGTGTTTTTATCTAAGCAAATGCCCAGGCACAGGAGTTCAGGAGAATAAGGGCTTACTCTTTCTGCTATATGGAATATCTTGTAATCGCAATAGTTATCCAAGCTGTCATCAGGCGTCCGGTAAAGCTTTGGATCCATAAAAGTATAGTAGTCCTGAATCACATTGGTAATGACCACCCGGAAATAACGAGGTGGGGGCGGACTAAGAATTTCCAGTAGCTTCGATTCCAAATATTCCGGTGCCCCATAGCCCATCACGGTCATATCGCAATTGTATGAATTCCGGTACCACCAGTAACCATATTCGTTGATATTGGGTTGAATGGGTGCTCCGGTTCCGAAAATCCCGATCACCCGAACAATTATCGAATCATTGCCGGATGTTTTCCCTGCATTTTCAAAGATGCAGCCCTGCAATTCCTTGACACTTTCGTCGATGGCATTATATTTCAGCCGCAATTTATCCACAGCCTGATTGTAAGCCAGTGCAGCATCAGTTACATAGACCTTCTTTTCGCCCGGAACCAGCCGGATTCTCACCAACACGGTATCTATCTTCTGGTCTTTAAACCGTGCGGATGCGAAACCGTATTTGTAGTTCAGCGTTGCGTCGAAATAATACAACGCACTATCCAAAGTAATTTTTTCTCCGGATACAGCTTTGGTATTATTTCCGGTTTTGGCGATTTTAGCAGCATTCAGAAACCAATTTACATCATCCAGGAATTGCTGCGAAGCCAGCTCATCAGGAGCCGGTGATTGTATAGTATTCATATCCTTATTACAGGAAATAAAAACGATACTGCTTATAACAAAAGCAGCAACTATTAAAAATATTGATTTTTTCATTGTTGTTTGAGTTTTTAATTAAAGAATAAATTCATACGAATTCTCATTTCCATTCGAAATGGAATGAAGATACGGTGTTATGGTTATTCTTTCGCTGCCTTGCGGCAGCTAAGGTGGTTCAGGCTCCGGTTGTTCAACAACGGAACTTGAAAAAACAGAAGGGTGAATGAAGTGAAAGCCAGTGTTTGGTTGCAATAGTAAATTCACAAGCATACGCATTGCAGAAAGCGGCTGCAAACGTACGGCTTTACACCCGGCATAACCTTCAAAAAGCGGTATCTGAACAAAAAATGGTTCATATATCATTTTGCTTTCCCAGCGTCAAATGTAATTACTTTTTTCAAACAAGCCCGAAAGAATCAGAAAATCAAATAAAAAAATATTTCACTTCACTTTGTAAGTACAAAGTGTTTATAAAAACCGGACTGCCCACCTTTTCATGGGCAGTTTGACTCTGAAAAACAAAGAAAAATGAGTTAGAAATTATACCCCATTGACATAAGAAAACTTGATATAGTAATATCTCTTCCAACCAGCCATTGTGTAGTGTTTGTCATCCAACCCCAATCAGAAGAGATGGTGAATGAAACTTTTTTGTAAAATAACGTAACTCCAAGTTCAAAACCAGCATCAATATTTCCCAATAGGTTGAACGTTTTACCATCGATTTCATAATGATTTCCTGTTTCACGATTAGAGAATTTTGAGAGGCTTTTTCCTGCAAATCCATAAGCAAAATAACCTCCGGTATTAATTCCAATGTTCCAATCGGAATTAATGGAGATGCGATACGAAAGCAATAAGGGGATGCTTGCATAAAATGCTGCCATGTTGTCTTTTTCAACGATATTGTAATAACTATATTTCATAAAATCAAGTGCAAATAGGTTTTTATTTATACAATACAATCCTGTTTGCAAGAATAACTTTTGGTCAACAATTGGAATATCCAAAATACCCCCTACTTGAAATCCGGGCTTGAATGATTCGGATATAGGAGAAAATTTTGATATATTCATACCAGTTCGTACTCCCCATGATATTTGGGCAGAAGCAGTGCCTACCACTAATAATAAAATAATTCCTGTTAAAATAATGTTTTTGAGTTTCATGGCAATTAGTTTTGAAGTTAATAAATATTTTTGAAAATGAGATGCTAACTTGTTTATAGGTTAGCATCTCCAATAAATTAAGTTAAGGAGTAAGTATCGGACAAGTAAATAGTTCTGCATTAAAGATTGCTTCAAGTTCTACTTCAAAGCCTCCCAAAAGTTCAATATAAGTAGCTGATTGATATGTCTTGTTAGCTCCACTTTTTATTTTTCTTGCAATAAACTGTCAACATATCCCTGTGGTATTTTTTCAGGTGTTTGTTTAATTTTCAATAGCTGCAAATCAATATCCGTGGGTTTTTTCTTAAAAAGCAAAAGAACCGATTGCGTGATTAGTTCCATTGCTTTTTTTTCTTTTTTGGAGTAATAGTAATATTTTTGTGCAATTGCACTATTCGCTATTACTAAAAACAATGCTATCACAGCTAAGAGAGTAAAAGTTTTTTTCATAATTGTAAAATTTGATGAATAGATTAAGCGAATTACCAATGCCAATCACTTTCTTTTATCAATTCAATATTGTAAATAATTGTGGCAGTACTTGGGATTTTGTTAACTACCACACCGTAATAATACTTGCAATGACCTTCGTATTTTTGAAATAATTTCACGTTATATAAAAAAGTGTTGCTTCCTACTTGTGTAAAATTTTGTACAGTATGCATTGCAGGAGCATTTAGTAAAATACTACCGATTACTATTGAATATTTTGAGAAATCTATTGGTTGTTTTTGCAAATCAAATAAGTTGTAATCAGGATACATGCACTCTGTATATGGCCAAAGCCCTGCGTATGGGATATCTTCATTAGGAGCATTCAAATATTTATCAAGTTCAGATTGAGAGTTGATGACTAATCTTCGACCAGCTTTCAATTCAAAATCGTACATATATACCAACTGAGAAGTAAGGTTGGAAGGATATTGCTCACTCTTTTCCACAAACAACAAATACTGTTTATCAGTATAAAAGATTTTCAACGCCTCGTTTTGCACTTCGTATTTACGGGCTGTGCTTACGGCTTTCAAAGCATTTATATAAGGCGTTTCACTCAAGCCGTTTCCACTTAACGAATCAATCCGTATTCTTTTGTCGTAATACAATTTATACTTTGCCGTAAAATTACCGGAGGGAGTTGTTCCGCTAAGGTCGAAGTCTTTCAATATGAGTGTATGTTGTGTGGCATCTACCGGTAAATCAAGGTTCGTACTGTCGGTATTGCCGTAACCCATAAATTGCCATGTGCGGCTTTCCAGTTGCACATCCGTTGCCGGAATATTATGTGTAAAAAATGCCGAATCAATTTTAGGAACCGTATCGTTTGGAACAAGGGTATCCTGTCCTTTGGGTGTCGGTCTCCGGGGTTCAACCGGTTCCGGCTCGCAAGCGATAAGCAGCATAAGAACAGTGGTTAGAAAGAGAAAAGGTAGTTTGAGTGTTTTCATGGTTGTATGTTTGTTTCGTTTTTGTTATCAATCCAATGCAAATACTTCCTCCGGGGATATTGCACCCCGTTCTGCATTTCCGCCCAATTCACCGCCGAAACTTCCTGCCCGGCGGTAAAAGCTACCCAATAAACTTATTTTTCCCAGTCTGAATCAAATCCGTGGTTGAATAGGGAAAACTCTTTGGTTTTTGCGAAAATGGTTCCAAATGATAGATGTGATACCCCGGAATTTCCACCCAGCAAGAAAAGAGTTCCGGTAAAATGGATGAGCCGGAATTTGCTGAAATGAACCCGGTTCGGCTTTCGCACTCATGACTGGCGGGGTATTGCGTTAGAAAATAATATTCTTAAATAGTAGTGCTAAGATACGACAATATAAGTGAAAAACCAAATTTATTCTTAAATATTTTAGATAAATATTAAATTTAATTATACCAATTGGCGAACCTATTTCCTACTAGCAAGGTTGTATAAGCTTTTCGAAATCGAACATCTGAAATTGAAAAATAAATAGCAAGCAAAAACTGTATTTTTCTGATAAAATTCGGGGTTTCAGAATTTCTTAATTTTATAGTTGCTAATAATCTCTCCTACCAACCTTTTCTTTTTACTATAGTGAAGAACATTTTTTGCAAGTGTCGCATTTATGGATACAAAAACTAAACGCTTGGTGGCGGGAATTTCGTAATTCCCCAATAAATTCTTCAAAATCTTTCAAGCTTTGTCTGATAATTCAATTCTATTGAGGTAAAAAAAATCATAGGATTAATTTAATAAGGCTGATTTGAGAGCTTTGTTGTTTTTAAATTGCTATTTTCAGGTGCTCCCAAGCAAGTTTATACGCCTTTCATTTAACTTTTTGTTGTTCTCAAGTGCGAGTTGAGGTGATTTTGGTATGTTTACAAGGAATATTGACCCTTTCTATAAAGCATTTCCAAGTATTTCACAGAAAATTTGATAGCTGTTTCGTGATTTTTAGAGTGAACAGAACACTTTCAACAGCATTTTCCTTCTTTTTGTTCCAAAATAAGTTTGCAAAGGCATCCTATCCAATCGTTTTAAGGCGAGACAATGCTTATTTTTGGATGAAACACGCTAAACAAACGCTTTTTTAACGCTAAATAAACGCTATTTGAGAGCTATTTTAATGCTTTTTTACGGCTTTATAGCTGATTTACGGCTTATCTACAGCTTTTTTTCAATGCATTTCCGTTTGTTGCATTGGAACAAGATGAAAGATAAAAAATAATGCCCAAATTAAAATGAAAAACAATGAAACTAATTGAATATTAGTACTTAATGAATAAAAAGTGTAGTTTTTATGAGATGAGTGTCGTAACTTTGCCGCGTGAAACCCAAAAAATAAAAACGATGCCTGCCCAAATTCTAACTATTGAAGATTTGCGGGAGTTTAAAACGGAGTTGCTCAACGAAATCCGTAACATTTTCGACCAACAACAAAGTCCTATCCAAAAAAAGTGGTTGAAATCTCCCGAAGTCCGGCGTATGCTCAACATCTCGCCCGGAACCCTGCAAACCCTGCGTATTAACGGTACACTGTCTTTTACCAAAGTCGGCGGAACCATGTATTACAACCTGAGCGATATTGAGGCATTGCTCTCTCAAAACCTCAAAAAGAAACGACCATGAAGCCGATTTACCAATTAAGCGGCTTTTTCCAACGTGCCGTTACCGACGACCGCCTGAATCCGACCCATGTGAGTCTCTACATGGCAATCTTTCAATCGTGGAACGCCGGACAGTTTCAAAATCCGGTATCTGTGTCTCGTTGCAAACTCATGCAAAGTAGTAAAATCTGCTCCAAAGCCACCTATCACAAATGCATCAAAGACCTGCACGAGTATGGCTACATCCGTTACCAACCTTCCTACCATCCACTGAAAGGCAGTCTTGTGTATTTGGCGGATTTTTAAATTTAACCTAAGGTGCCAACCGGAAAGGGTGGATAGATAATTTCTGTGAGATTTCAGGTAAGCCTTATCGTTGCTACAAAATTTTTAAGTCGACAGTCTTATTTTCTTGCTTTTTAGTAAGCAATTCGCGTTATTCTAGGCAAAACTAAACGAAATGCAAATGATAACCGAAAAAGACTGTATGCTTACAATTCAAGAAGCCGTAGGTGGATTTTTATTCCATTGTCAATACGAGAAAAATTTAAGTCCCAAAACTCTAAATGCTTATGCAATAGATTTGGGACAATTCTCTGATTTTATCAAGGATAGCGATAATGCTTTGGATATAAAGCGGATGAACAAAGAGACACTTAAAAACTATCTTCAACAGATTTCGGCTTTCAAGCCTAAAACGGTCAAACGAAAAATTGCTTCTTTGAAAGCCATGCTCAATTACCTCGAATATGAGGACGACAATTACATCAATCCGTTCCGGAAAATAAAAATACGATTTAAAGAGCCTTACACTTTACCTTCGGTCATGACCATCGAGGAAATTAAAAAGGTGTTTCAGTTGCTCTATAAAAAAAGAAATAAGAATCTATTAACGGAAAAGTACTCATACAAGGCACAAACCCGTGACATTGCCCTTGTGGAGTTGTTATTTGCCACCGGAATCAGGGTATCCGAACTTTGCAGCCTGAAACCCAATGATGTTGACCTCCGCAATGGGGTTATCAAGGTCTTTGGTAAGGGGAGCAAAGAGAGGATTATTCAAATATGCCAATCCGAAACGTTAGCAATTTTGAAATCCTATTACAATCTACATAAAGAACAGATTAAAATTAGCCCAACGTTTTTTATCAATCGTTTGGGGTTGCCTCTGTCAACGCAATCGGTAAGATTAATGATAAAGCAATATGTAAAGGAGGCCGGTATTACTAAAAGGATTACTCCGCATACTTTCCGGCATACTTTCGCTACTTTGCTTTTAGAGGAGGATGTGGATATCAAATACATCCAGAATCTTCTCGGGCATAGTTCTATTTCCACCACGCAAATCTATACCCATGTAAATTCGGGTAAACAAAAAAAGATATTATCAACCAAACATCCAAGAAGAAAGTTGTCTTTTGCGAGCAGCGAATAGGTGATAACTATTTATTATAAATGAT
>JAVBOY010000013.1:0-32181 GCA_031550085.1 Lentimicrobiaceae bacterium | reverse complement strand
GGCGTAATGAGATTGAGAGATTGTTTAGACGAATCAAGAGATTCAGAAGGGTCTTCACTCGTTACGAAAAAACGGATATAATGTATATCGCATTTGTTATGTATGCTTTAATTATAGATTATATAAAATAGTGTTAACACACCCTAAGGAAATTGATGTTCGATGCAGATACAATGCCGACATTGGATGAAGTAATCAAAACCATTGTATCATTACGGGAATCGTTACAAAGATTCGATGAAAAGCACAGAAGATAATTACCTGTATTTTGAGACGATTACCTAAACAAGGTAATTGTAAATGTTTCAGTGTAATCATGCTGTAAAACAGATTGTTATGGATGATGAAAAATATAAAGAATTTACAAATAGTATCCGTAAAATAGCAGAAGCATCAGAGCCTCTTTACCGGCAAGCCGAATTGGAATATACTTCATTGGTAAATTCTTTGATAAAACGCCAATGTAAAGATTCAAAAGAGATAGAGCAGTTGTTGGACGGATTATTGAACTTTGCCAGTGACAAACGAATCTTGAATTTATTCAGGAAATTAGGCGCGACCTTCCTGCTGATTGCCTGCTATATCGCCGGCATGTTCCTGGAGCCGCTGGCGGATTTTGTGGACGGCCTTCTGTTTAAATTGCATTACAAACGCTACGGCATTGTATATCCCTCCTATTACCTTTTAAATACCCGGAAAAAACACCGGTTCCGGATTTCCATCGAAAAATTTTGGTGCAAGGTCAAAAAACGGCAACGGGAGGAAACAGACGATCAAAAGAAGGGATCGGACATTTTACATTGGCCCATTACAAAGCCATCCGTACGCTGCTGCTGGAAGATGCGCTTCTGAATGAGGGATTGATTTCAGAAAGAGGCGCTTCTCTCCTTTCTCCCGATGCCGGGAAACGGAAAAAAACCTTACAGTTGCCGAAAAATGCGGAATACCTCTTCCAGTATGCGAAAAATAGGGCTTTTGCCAGCAATTCGGATTATCAAACCCGGAGAATCGGCGCTTATTTCCGTTTGTCCGGATTTTTCCGCGGCCTGTTTGTAACCCTTCCCCTGGCCTATCTCCTGCTGCTTACCAATCCGGTTGTTTCCGGAAGCGGCAACCTGTTCCGCACCGGAATGGTCTTTCTGCTCTTGATGATTTTTTCTTTTATATCGAATTACCGCTACCGGATTTATTACTGCCGGATGGTACTGGGAACGGCCTATAAAATTCCTGAATAAGAATCTATTTCGAAATTGTTTAATTCGTTCGGGTGTTTCTACGGGTTGCCCCGAAGGCTCAAAGGCAATCCGTTTTTTTCAAAACAGATCCTCACCGTTTGCCGCAGCAATTGCCTAATTTTGCAAAACCAAAATCAGATCCGATCATGTATCAAAAACAAACCAAAATAGTCGCCACCATTTCCGACCGCAATTGCGGGGTGGAATTTCTCCGGAGCCTGTATTTCGCCGGAATGAATGTGGTGCGCATCAACACGGCGCACCAAACGCCGGATGCTTCTTCAATGATTGTCCGCAATGTGCGTGAAATCTCGGATAAAATCGCCATCCTTGTGGATACCAAAGGCCCTGAAATCCGGACCACGTCTGTGGATCCGCCGGAAGGAATCGACGTCAAAGTAGGCGAGATCCTCAAGGTATCTGGCCATGCCAACGGAATTTCCTCGAAAGAACATTTGTATGTGAATTACGACCACTTTGTGGAAGACCTGGCAATCGGAAACAACATTCTGATCGACGACGGCGACATTTCCCTGAAAGTAACCGGCAAACAGCCGGATTATCTGGAATGCGAAGTTTGCGACAGCGGAAAAATAAAAGCCCACAAAAGCGTCAATGTGCCCAATGTCCCGATTCGTTTGCCGTCGTTGAGCGCCAAGGATCTGGAATTTATCGACTGGGCGGTTGCCGAAGGAATCGATTTTATCGCCCATTCATTTGTGCGGAACAAAGAGGATGTGCTGGCGATTCAAAAAATACTGGATGCGCGCGGAAGCTCCATCAAGATTATTGCCAAAATCGAAAACCAGGAAGGCGTCGACCACAGCGAGGAAATATTGGAACATGCGTATGGGATGATGGTCGCCCGCGGGGATTTGGGCGTGGAAATTGCGGCCGAGAAAATTCCGGTGATCCAGCGCGAACTGATTGCCCAATGCCACAGCCGGCAGAAACCGGTGATTATCGCCACCCAAATGCTGCACACCATGATCGAGCATCCGCGCCCGACCCGCGCCGAAGTGAGCGATGTGGCCAATGCCATTTACCAACGCACCGACGCCATCATGCTGAGCGGCGAAACCGCTTCGGGAAATTATGCCCTGGAAGCCGTACAAACCATGACGCGCATTGCTTGTGAAATCGAACAGCATTTGCACCCGCAAATGAGCCTGCAGTTGCACAATCCGTCGGATTTGGTATCTGCCACCTTGGCGCGGAGCGTGGTGGAAGCCAGCACCTTTTTACCCATCCAGGCGATTGTTTTCGATACCTTGAACGGGCGTTCGGGACGTTATTTATCGGCATTCCGCCCGAAAGTTCCCGTTTTTGCCAAATGCTACAAAAAATCGGTGATGCGAGAACTGGCTTTGTCGTACGGAATACGCAGCTATTTTATGGAACCGCATCATTCCAAGGATGATTTTGTACGGGTGGCTGTCCAGTCGTTGCTGGATGAGAAATGTTTCGAAACGGACGACTTGATTGCCGTGATCGGTGGAAGTTTCGGCCCTACGATGGGCGCTTCCTTTATGGAAATCAGCCTGGCCAAAAACATTGCCAGCGTAAATTACAGCGGGGATTGGACGTGAGAAGGGTTGTTGAATTGTTTATTTAGTGAAGCGTGAAGGGGGTGTTGAATTGTTGAATCGTTTAACTGTTTAATTGTTTATTTAGTGAAGGGTGAACAGTGAAGCGTGAAAGGGTGCAGGGTACAGGGTGAACGGTGAACGGTTGTTGAGGTGTTTATTGGGGAAATCGGGGAAGTTGGGGAAATCGGGAAAGAAATGGGGTTAATTCGATTTTTAATCGGATCGATAATTTAATCTACTATTATTCTATTTTAATCGCATAGTGTGAAATGTGAACAGTGAAGCGTGAGTAGTTTGTTGAATCGTTGAATTGTTTATTGGGTGAACGGTGCACGGATTGTTGTTCGTTTTTTGTTGTTTGTTTCCTCGTTCTGATTTCTGCCAATGAATCTCTCCGCCGCAAGCGGTCGGGGTATCAATAAAGAATAATTTTTTTATTTACTCGCTGCAAGCAGCGGGGAATTAAACCCAAAGAGATTAAAGAACATTTTCAATTCTCCACTTTCAATTTTCAATTAAAAAAAACCTAGTCTACCGAAAAAGTCAGCGATGCCATAAAGGTAAAATTATCCACGTTTTTGGGCAAGCTGTAAGGGCCGTACCGATAAGCCGCTCCAAGGCCAACATTGAAATACGCCATAGCCACGCGGCGTCTTACCAACTGATCGATCAACAATCCGCTTTCGAAATAGCCTTTGCTGAAATCCTGAATCGGCACGCCCATGTGGTTTTCGGGATGTTGTAACGTACCAATGCCGATGTTGGTAAAAACAAAGGGGCGCGGTTTGAATTTTTTGGATTGGTACAGCAAACTTTGAAAGTCGTGCGAAAAATAGAGCGTGGCATAGCGGTCGGACACAAATTCGTTGGTCCGCATGGTAATAAAGCAGGACGGGTCGTAAAGCGTAAACCCGTCGTTGTAATAACCGGCGCGGGCATTAAACAAGTTGACATACGGCACGTCGCGGTCAATAAAACCGGCCGCCACCAGCACCTTGCTTTGTCCCAGGTATTTGGTGGAAAACACTTTTTGTATTTTGAAATCAAAGCGGTTGTATTCGTAGGCGCCTCCCCAGAACTCCGGAATGCCCCGGGTGTATCCTATCCAGATAATGGGCGCTTTAACGCCCCGCGACATCAGCGAAGTGGCCGTTTTTACAAAATCTTCCTTGAAAGCATACCGGAAGGCAATACTGGCCTCGGAAAACTGGAACGTATTGCTGGTTATCAACGCATCGTTGCTCCGGGCGTTGATGTAGGTATAATCGTATTTGGGGGTTTTCAGCAAACGGCGGAAGGCAACATCCATTTTGAGCCATTTCAGGAAACGGGTTTCAAAAGAAACTTGTTGCTTTACATATGCATCCATCCGGTCGATGACCAAATGGCGGTACGAGGCATCCAGAATCAATCCCAGGCGGCTTGGAAACGCCAGGTCGGCGCCGGCCTCATCCACATCCCGCTCCGCTGAGAATTTAATATCCGTTTCGTGTAAATGGTCGAACACCCAGGTAAAATCGCCCCCATATTTCCAGGCCTTATCCCGGAATCCATACCCGAAATACCCGCCCACATTGTATCGCTCCGAAATGCGGTAATTGGTATGCGCTCCCATGCCCAGATAAAAACCTTCATACTTATTGAAATGGTAAAATTTTCTATAATCGACATCCAAAAATTTGATTTGAATGTTTCCTTTGATAAGGGCATCATAGGCCTTGGCAAAAGCGTCCAGGTGAAGTTCTTTCCCCAAACTGTCCATGACTTCATAAGTCTTTTTTTCTTTCGCCGTCAGGCTATCCTGCCGGTATTTATGCCAGATTTCCTCGTCCTGCTCATACGCATCAGGCTTTACACTCACATTTACAAAGCCGAATTGGCGGTTTTTCAATCCGGGGTTCAGCACAATATCTTTTATATAAATGCGCCCGGCTCCCATCATCATAATCTTATGGCTTCCTTTCATCGCGGTAGAATCTGTTTTCCCGACGACAAGGGAAAGCTTCGCCTTTTCCTTCTTCTTTGCGGTGGAATCGGCGGCCTTGTTGCCGCTAGCTGATGAATCGACTCCAGCCCGGGAATAGTACATGCCCATATCCAATTGGATTTCGGAATTCAACTGCACCGGAAACCAATGCGAATTGTCGACCCAATCGTACATTTGCTGGATTTTGGGTAACACCAGCTTTCCTTTTTTCGACGGTTCGGCGCTGATGTTGCGAAGCGCATAGCCGTTGGTGGAAATGCTCAAAGTCCCTTTGAGGCCCTCGAAATTTGTCCTCAAAAACGGCCGGAACGAAAGGATAAAGGTGGTGTCGTAAGGATGGGACTCCACAATCGTGTCTTCGATGTGGAAATAGTATTTTTTCGTGGAACCGAAACTGACCGGGTTCACGTACTTTTGTCCTGCAATTTCAATGATGTCGTTGTAAAAGGAAGTGCTTTGCATTTGCGATAGCAGGTACACAAACCTTGGGTTTTTAAATCCGGATATGCGGGAGGCAATAACCGTATTCGCTACTTTTTTGGGATACTTGTAACTGTTTTCGGTAATATTTTCCATAAAAAACAGGTACTGCTGGTCGTTAAAACGATTTATAGTGGCAATACCCGAATCTTTTCTGAAAAACTCATCCATTCCGGTGGTATCCACACTGGGAGAAAAACGCATTTTCTCGTAAGAGGTATACGTATAAGAATCCAAAAACTCATGATTGTTCAGGTTCCGGTTTTCCACCACCTTTTCAATGATGCGGTCGGCCGGATTGATACCGGGCCTTACCGTCACCACATCCAGCATGGTCGTGGACATTTGAAGCTGAACCAAAATATTGTTTTTACCGGACGTGATATCCACAATTTGTTGAAAATACCCCACATAATTCACTTTCAACACTTTGGGCGCCTCATTGGTTTTAATGGTAAATTTCCCGTCGATATCCGTTATGCCGCCATCGGGTCCGTCGTTGAGCATGACATTCGCAAAAGCCAGCGGTTGTTTGGTATCAGCATCGACCACTTTGCCTTTTAACACCGCTTGTCCCTGCACAAGGATCAAAGAAAAAATAAAAGTAACTAGCAGTAAAAGTTTATTCATCAATAGGATAAGCCTCAAATTTTAATAATTGATCCTTCTTAAAAGAAATGCAAAGAAACTAAAAAAGTGGCAACTTCCCCATCTTTTCATTTTCAAACACACAAATTCCAGGCCATAAAAGAACGGGAAACAGGACTTTACCGGGAAAGACGAACTTTGGGTACAAAAAGTTACAAGGCTGCTTTATTTTTTATCGAAAAAGTTTTTCAAGGCCTGCATCTCATCCCGCAAACGGGCTGCTTCGATGAAGTCCAGGTCTTTGGCGGCTTTTTCCATTTCGCGCCGGGTTTTGTCGATTTGCTTCTTCAATTGGTCGATGCTCATGTATTGCACCACCGGATCGGCGGCAATGCTGATTTCATCGCTTTCGACATAAGGCTTGAGTGTCGTTTTGGAAGCATCCGTACTTTTGGCAAGTACCGTATCGATTCCTTTGACAATCTGCGTCGGCGTAATTCCGTGCAGTTCGTTGTATTTCATCTGCTTTTCGCGGCGGCGCGAAGTTTCGTCCATCGTCCGCTGCATGGATTTGGTGATGGTGTCGGCATAAAAAATGACCTTGCTGTTCACGTTGCGGGCGGCACGTCCCGCCGTTTGCGTCAGCGACGTTTCGGAACGCAAAAAACCTTCCTTGTCGGCATCCAACACGGCCACCAAGGAAACTTCTGGCAAATCCAATCCTTCGCGCAGCAGATTCACGCCCACCAGCACATCAAAACTTCCGGCACGCAGATCGCGCAGAATCTCAACCCGCTCAATGGTTTGTACCTCGCTATGAATGTAACGGCAGCGGATTCCCAAACGGGTTAAATATTTGGTTAACTCTTCAGCCATGCGTTTGGTCAAAGTAGTCACCAGCACGCGTTCGTTTTTTTGCACCACCTGCTCGATTTCGTCCAGCAAGTCGTCCATTTGGTTCAAGCTGGGTTTTACCACAATCTGCGGATCCAGCAATCCGGTCGGGCGAATCAATTGTTCTACCACCACGCCCTGGGCTTTCTGCAATTCGTAATCGGCCGGGGTGGCGCTGACGAAAAGCATTTGATTCATCATGCTTTCGAACTCGTCGAACTTCAACGGGCGGTTGTCCAAAGCCGAAGGCAGGCGGAAACCATATTCCACCAAATTTTGCTTGCGCGAACGGTCGCCGCCGTACATGGCATGCAATTGGGGCATGGTTACATGGCTTTCGTCGATCACACACATAAAATCGTCCGGAAAATAATCGATCAGGCAGAACGGCCGCATGCCCGTGGAACGTCCGTCGAAATAACGTGAATAGTTCTCAATACCCGAACAATAGCCCAATTCGCGCATCATTTCGATATCGTAACTCACCCGTTCTTCCAATCGTTTCGCTTCCAATCCTTTGCCGTTTTCCTGAAAATACTCCACCTGCTTTACCATATCCTGTTGGATCTGCCAGATGGCTTCCTTCATTTTTTCTTTGGAAGTGACAAAAATATTAGCCGGAAACAGCACCATTTGCTGCAAGTTATCGATTCCTTTGCCCGTAAGCGGATCAAAACTTTCCAGAGCTTCAATTTCATCCCCGAAAAACAGGATCCGGTAGGCAAAATCGGCATAAGCCGGAAATACATCGACCGTATCGCCTTTGACCCGGAACTTCCCGCGGGTAAATTCGATTTCGTTCCGCGAATAGAGGCTTTCGACCAAAGCATGCAACAACTTGTTGCGGCTTAGGCGGTCGCCCACTTTCAAACGGATGGTGCTGGTGGCAAAATCATCGGGGTTTCCGATTCCGTAAATGCAGGAAACGGAGGAAACCACAATCACATCCCTCCTGCCCGACAACAGCGAACTGGAAGCGCTCAAACGCAGCTTTTCGATTTCATCGTTGATCTGCAAGTCCTTTTCAATGTAAGTATTGGTGGCCGGCAAATAGGCTTCGGGTTGATAGTAGTCGTAATACGAAACAAAGTATTCCACCGCATTCTCGGGAAAAAACTGCTTGAACTCGCCGTAAAGCTGTGCCGCCAGCGTTTTGTTATGGCTTAAAATCAGCGTGGGGCGTTGGACTTCCTGGATTACGTTGGCAACGGTAAAGGTTTTTCCTGAGCCGGTAACGCCCAGCAATACTTGGGCTTCGTCGCCACGGCGGAGTCCTTCGGCCAATTGCTTGATCGCCTCCGGTTGGTCGCCGGTAGGACTGAAATCGGAGGTTATTTTAAATTCCAAGGGATTGACTTTTTATGAAGGTACAAAGGTACAAAAGAATAAACGGCATGATATGCGGCTAAAGAAATCGATCCTCTACCTGTTTACAATCTATTTTGTTTATTTTTTTTCCATGGTTTTGTTTTTTCTTAAAATGTTGTATTTTTGTTGGGTATGGCTTTTTCCCTCGAGAACATCTTATTAATTGGTTCCTTACTACTATTTTTAAGTTTGATTGCCGGTAAAACGGGTTACCGGTTCGGGGTACCGGTTTTGGTCTTGTTTCTGGGTGTCGGCATGCTCGCCGGCAGCGACGGTATTTTAGGAATTCATTTCAGCAATTCGAAAGTCGCCCAGTTTATCGGTATGATTTCTTTGAGTGTCATCCTGTTCTCGGGCGGCATGGACACCAAGTACGAAGAAATCAAACCCGTTGCCCGTCAAGGCATTTTGTTGGCTACGGTGGGCGTTTTACTTACAGCGCTTATCACGGGCGTACTTATTTATTGGATTACCAATACCTTCTTTAAGCCCATTACATTCACGTTTTTCGAGTCCATGTTGTTGGCTTCCATCATGGCTTCCACCGATTCGGCTTCGGTGTTTTCCATTTTGCGTTCGCGCGGATTGCATTTGCGGTTCCGGCTTCGTCCCCTGCTTGAGCTGGAAAGCGGAAGTAACGACCCGATGGCGTACCTGTTGATGATTGCATTTATGCAATTAATTCAAACAGGGGAAGGAAATTTGGGGACCATTGTCGGTATGTTTTTCTACCAGTTGGTCATAGGGGCGTTGGCCGGTTTCCTGCTGGGTAAATTAAGCGTCCGGGTCATCAACCGGATCAATCTGGCGAACAATGCGCTTTACCCGGTTTTGTTGTTTACCGTTTCCTTGTTAATCTTTGCTTTTACCGATTTTATCAAAGGGAATGGGTATTTGGCGGTTTATATCGGCGGTTTGGTCATCGGGAATTCGAAGTTTATTCATAAAAGGACTTCCAAAAGTTTCTTTGACGGCTTGGCCTGGTTGTGTCAGATTATCATGTTTTTGACGTTGGGATTATTGGTCAATCCATCCGAATTGCTTCCGGTTGCAGGCATCGGGTTGATTGTCGCTTTTTTATTGATCCTCATTTCCCGCCCGCTTGCCGTGTTTGTGACACTATTGCCTTTCCGGAAAATGCCCGACCGGACAAAACACTACATTTCGTGGGTCGGTCTGCGCGGCGCGGTTCCTATTGTTTTTGCCACTTATCCGCTCATGGCTGACTTGCCTCAGGCCCACACGATTTTTAACATTGTGTTTTTTGTCACCATCGTATCACTACTTGTCCAGGGAACTTCCGTCCCCTTGGTGGCCCGGGTGCTCGGCCTAAGCAAAGAACGGAAAATCGACCGGGAGTTATCGGCTTTTGATGTCGAGTTTTCGGACGATATCAAGTCGGTTATGGCGGAACTAACGGTTACGAAGGAACATTTGAAAGGCCGTTCCAAATTAATCGACTTCCCATTCCCTGAAAACACCTTGGTGGCGATGATTAAGCGGCAGGACTATTATTTTGTCCCCGACGGCCATAGCGAACTGCTTCCCAACGATGTACTGCTTCTCCTCTCCGATAACCAGGAAGCATTGGAAAAGCTGCTGGAAAACCCGGCAATTCCACCCAAAGACGATAGCTCACCCTCTTAGAAATTTCCGGTGAAACGGGAATTTCCATCTTTGTCTGAACACAAAAGTTAAGCCTAAAAAAAAGAACTTTATTTTATCGAATCTCTTACCGATAAAGGAATACACAGAACCCGATTTGTAAAAAATTAAAATTTTAGGATAGCTGATTTGTGCCAAGCATCCGGTTTGAGAGTCCCTTTTTTTCAATCGTTCCGGCAACCTCTGCTTGGGCATAAAGACATAATGTGCTCAAAAATAATAAAAGAAGCCGTTTTCTAAGCAAGATTCTGTTGTTTTCCTAATTTAGGATATCAAAAAAGCAAAGAGATGATTTTCCAGCCGCTTTTTGTTCGTTGAACGGCATAAGTGGAGCTACTTGTTAAGGAGTGTATATGAATTTTGTAACAGTTTTTCTTTCTGTCGCATTTAAATAAGGGGCTGATATCCATGAACGAAGGAGTCACTGGATATTTCTCTTTGTAACTTTTGTATTCTTCACTTGTCATAATAATTGCAGTTTCTATCTGCAAATTTACTCCGTGCAAATCCTTATCATCCGAGACAATGAGGATAACATCTTCCATCCCTTGAAAATCCGGATGATTGGGGATAACAGTTAATTTATCCAGGTCAATTTCTCCTTTTCTTCTATCCAGATGGGTTTCCTCAATAAACGACTCGTAAAGGATTGATTTATCGGTTTTAATGCTTTTAAACCGGGGATTTTTATCTTCGCTGTCGATAATTCCATCGCCATCGGTATCCGGATTATACGGATCTAACATCAACTTGTTTTCAACAATATCAGTCAATCCGTCTCCATCCGAATCCTGGATTATTTTACTAAAATCCAACAGCACAGCAATGCTGTCTTCTACAAGTTCATATTCACCCGGAAGAGGATGAGCAACCGGAGATATTTGCCTCACCAGTGCCGCCTCAATTTGAAGCGTTGTCACATTTTTCCACAATGGTATAGCAGAATTCTGTTTAAAATAATAGTAGAAGTTTTCGGCAAGCCCGGTGTAATATTGCTTCCAAGTAGCTCCGTTATCTTCGGAAATGGCAATCCAATAGCCCTTCTCCCCCCAAATGGCGTCATCATACTTGAAATCGGTATAAAGAATTGTCCAAAGATTTTCATCTCTTTCTTCTTTTACGACTGACATTTTGGATACAATACCTACTTTTTCAAAGAATTCACTAGGCAATGTTGCCCTCATCATGGAATCCAGTTTTCGGATAAATGTTGCAGGATCATCATCTGTGGGTATTTCCAGCGGTTTTTCATGATTGGGAGGAATGGTAAATGTGCTTGCTGAATCGCTAAAAATAGATGAATTTCCTAGATAAGGTGCAGGATTATCAATTCTCACAATTGTAACGTAATCATACGGATTTGTTTTTGCCTTCTGGTAATCAGCAGGAGTAAACTCTTTCTCTGTTTTTTGAAGGCTGTCATAATAAGCATCCTCTTCCCTGCTTTTGTATTTCCTTTCCTTCTGCGAGAAAACGGGAAATAAAATGCTCAGAAACGCAGCAATAAATAGAAATCGCCAAATAAAAGCAGTAAATTGAGATGACGTTACCATGATTATTTTTTGTTTTTTCCAAAAGTAATTTTTTTTTTACTATATAAGAAAACCGGCGAACCTTTTTCAATAAAGATTCGCCGGTTTTCTTGTATTCTTTTATCCAATCCTATTTCGCAGATTTCACGAAAGAAGGTTTTCCTTTTGCTTGGGCATTCATCGCCCGGAACGATCGTATTTTGGCATCCAGCGTACCCGTTTTTTTATCATGCAGTAGCATGGTTCTTAATTCATTGGGCGTGTATGCATTCAAATTTCCGGGTTTTACCAACGTTTGATTTTCGGTATTGCCGAATGTCATGGGGGCTTTCCCTTTAGCAGGTGCGATCCTGGCCAAACCTTTCGCATTCACAATATTTCCATTCTGGAATTCCAACGGTTTTCCGTTGTCAGCCGTAATAAAATAGAAATTATTATCCTCGTTGGCTTCGCTGATCCGATTAAAACCATCCGCCATCAGCACCAAATAATACTTTCCTGTAATGGCCGGCATCACATAACTAATTGAAAATCCATCGGGGCCGTATTCCGCTTCTCCTGCTTTTTTACCAGGTTCAACCCGGTAGTTGTTATACCAACCGCCCACCAATGCATTGGGGCTGGCATAATATCCATCGCCTTCCCCCTGGTCGTCGGTATAATAATCTTCGAATATAATCTGGTAATCGTTTGCATCCGTCGCATTGTAATACATGTAAAGGGCACTCCAACGTTGCGAAGGAAGAAGCGGCAGCGTTCCCGAATTATATACATCATACGTAAACCGCCTGTTGCGGTATGTATAATCGGGATTGTAAGCCGGGTCATCGGTGGTCATTTGGTTGTCCTCCGCCGAATAAGCCAGCAAATCGTAGCCGCTGGTCAGATCGCCCGTAATCCCTCCTGAACCGATGGATGTGTTGTTTACGTTTTGAGCCACAAATGCGGCAAAACAAAAGTTTTTGCAAAAGAAATCGTAGTCGATCCAAATGCTGCCGTTATCGCCCCAGGTCGAACCCCAGGAATTTCTTACCCGGAAAGCATGTTTCGAATCGTCGTAACCGACCAGCACCATGGCATGGTAAGCATGCTGCATGCCCGGATCATTGTACGTATCGGAATTAATAACGGCCGAACTGTTCCAGTTCATAAAACGGTCGCCCAAGCGTGCGCCGAACGAAATAGGACGTCCCGAATTGAGGTAGCCTTTGAAATTTTCAGGTGTCAACCCTTCGGTTTCGGAAGCGATTTTACGGTAGTTTGCCAGGCGGTTGTTCGAACTGCCGGTTTTGGTTCCGGTGCAACTTCCCAGGTTGGTGTACGGAACAGCCGATAAAGAAGCAGCGCCGTCGGCAATCAAGGCATCCAATGCCGGTTCAAAGTTGGTACCTTCGCATTTTGCCCCTTTTTTGTCCGATGGAATAGTCAACCACAAATCCTTGGGACTGGTTTGATTGGAGGTACTGCTTAAATCGGAGGCTCCCCAGCTTTTTTCAATAGCATTCAAAGCCGTTTTTAAATTGTAGCCGACCGACCAGGCGACGCAAGTTCCATAACTGCCCTGGTTCCCGATGGGCGGAAATTTCGACTCCAAAGAAACGGCGGATGCCAGTCTGGTTGTATCATCAAACGGCGTAATATCCTCCGGAATATTTTCCATTTCTTCCTGATCTTTCAGCCAGCCTGTCTGATCCAGAATTTCCAACAGCATATTCAGATCGTCTTCGGTACAACTGTAAAAAGTTACGGTTGAAACCGATACAAGAAAGAAAAACAGTACGGCAATTTTCTTTTTAATGCTTGATTTCATATTTTATCTTTTGTTTATTTTTTATGTGTAAACCTGAGTATAAAAAACCATTGTCAGATTTGATGGATCATGCAATTATTGTTCCAACATTTTATTCCCGAAAAAGGTATCGGTAAATTGAAGATCTGTTTTGTTTACCCCGGCAAAGCGGACGGTATTCAAAAAAGACGTTTTCTCAAAATTTCCTTTCCCCCCAAAAACGGTATTTATAAACTCTACCGGTTGGACAAAGTTCGAAAAGGAAAAATTTGCCCCTTGCTCAAATTGGGTATAATTGAAAAAAGTGCGGCCGGAAATATCCATCAAATCGAAGCCTGCATTTTGTTTAAAAACAGCATTGTTGAACGAAAATTTCCCTTTTACCGATGTCTCCTGGAACGAAGCCCGTTTGTCAAACCTGGCATCCAGAAAGTACAAATTCCCCAGAAAAGAAGCATACACCATCTGGAAATCGTCTTCGGCTTGTACTTCCGAAAAATAACTGTCTTTTGCCCAAACGGACAGGTTGTTGAAATTCGCCTGTTTCCGGAATATGGATTTGCTGAAATTTAAAGCGCCCCATACCACGGCATTTTCAAAATCGACAGTCCCCCTGAAATCGCAATTGATAAATACCAGGTTGTTTTTAAAAACCGTATTCACATTCAGCTTTTCTTTTTTTCCGTTGCTACTCACGTTGCCGATAAAAACACAATTGCTGAAAAAAATGTTGCCGGTAATTTCATTTTGCAGCACGCTTCGATTTACCGCAACCGTCTGGTCAAGCCGGGTAAAATCCAAATCGTCCATAATGATTTTATTCACCAATTGGACAGGTTTCCCCTTTTTCAACAATTTGATAATTTCCGATGAGTTTATTTCTTTTCTCTCGGCGCTTTTACAGGAGGCGCACATAAATAGTGCAGCCACAAAAACAATCCATATGCGCATCGTTTCAATTTTTTTGCAAAAATACACTATTATTTTGTTCTTGATTCTTATCCCTGTTTTTCCGAAACCGTTGTGTTATGAACACTATTTTTTCAAATCTCACAGGATATCAAGACATAAAAACAATTGTTTCATGAAACTTATTTTAAAGTTTTATTTAACTTTGTCCAAATTCAAACGGCACACCTTCGCGAGTCTTATACTAATTGGCTAAAAATTCTGATACCATTCCTATTTTTTGTTAACAAACGTAAAATGGCAGATTTTTTAGCTATTTATTTTTTTTATTTACAAATTATTTCATCAAATCAACATATAATTCAGTAAACCATCAATATTTTTTAGCAAAATAGTAAACAAAACAACCTCAATTTAGTGATGCAAAACGCTCAACATAAAGCACAGGAAACGAATAAAAGTGAATCCGTACAAAAAACAGCCGAATCGCAACAAGTTACAAGCTACAAATGTTCAAATTGCGGAGCCGCACATTCCGAAAACGACAAATTTTGTTCCGAATGCGGAATGGGCCTGAAAGGAAATTCGTGTACCCATTGCGGAGCGGCGACAAAACCGGAGTACGAAATCTGTCCCGAATGCGGGCGCAATCTTCAAGCCGAACTTTGTTCCTTTTGTGGCGGCGAAATGGATGCCGACAGCGCTTTTTGTCCCGAGTGCGGAAATCCCCGTACCGGCATTATTTGCGGTCAATGCCAAACCTTGAACTTTCGCAGTTTTTGCCGGAAATGCAATGCACCCCTCAACGAACAAGCACAACAGGCTTTAGCAGCCGCAAAATCCGATCCGAAATTTCAAAAAGCAGTCGCTCTGGCCGAAGAATTGGCAGAACTGGAGGAATTTCTATTATCGCAACCCGAAGATGAAGTTGAACCGCCCGAAATTCCTGAACTTTCGGAAGAGAACCGCCAACTGATCGATCAGTATAAAGACTTATTATCGACCTTGCGCGGACAAAAGCCGCAAGAAAAAACCGAATCCCCAAAGCCTCAGCCAGAGACGCAACCGAAAGCCCAACCGAAAGCGCAGATCAAACTTTCCATTAACATTGCAAGCAAAGCAGAAGCAATGGCAAAGTATAAAGAAAAATTAGCCGAAATGCAAGAAACACTGGCATCCATGATCCCCGATGCCGGAATGACACCCCAAATGCAACGCGACTATTATTCGGCACGAAAAGTAGAAATCGTTACCAAAACAAAAACTAAAATACCGCTCTATTGGGTTTGCAACGCTTATGGATGCCAGCACTACCAGCCGAACGAATGCGCCGAGCCTTTTAAAGGAGGCAACTGGGTGTATCAAGAAATCGAAGAAGCTACAAGCACTTGGGTAAATCAATAAAAAAAACTAAATTTTAGCTTAAAATACTATGTCAAACGATTCCGAAAAAACAATGCGTCCCGCTGCAGAAGCGGAAAAAACAATGCGTCCTGCTGCAGAGGCTGATAAAACCATGCGCCCCAATGCGCAAGCTGATAAAACCATGCGTCCCAATGCGCAAGCCGATAAAACGATGCGCCCGAATTCGCAGGCTGATAAAACCATGCGCCCGAACGCCGACAGCACATTGCGCCCTCAAAAGCAACAAGACGAAATTAACCGGATTATTTATCAAGATGAAACAGAATTCATTCTTGGAAAAGGAATTAAGTATCAGGTAGCTAAAATTATTTCGAAAAGTACGGGCGAAGCCGATATTTTTCTTGTGGAACACAAAGGAAAACAATTTGTACTCAAGCTCTATTTTATCGGATACAAGCAAAACCACGATATTTTAAATGTGATCACAAAAAGTGGCGGTTCCGGTTTACTGGTCGATACGCTTGAACACGGCGTATGGACGAATCCGGAAACCCAACAGGAACGCGACTACGAACTAATGGTTTATTGCGAAGGAGGCTCGCTGGACCAAATCAAAGTCAGCCACGATGAAAAAGGAGAGAAACTTTTGGGAGAAATCGCCTTAAAATGCGCTTGTTCGATCGATTTTTTGCACAAACAACAAATCATTCACGGCGATGTAAAACCGGCTAATTTTTTCTTCCGGCACAAAGACCAAAACATTGAAAATCTGGCGCTGGCCGATTTCGGAATTGCAAAACAATGTAACAAAGATGGAGTGGTTAACATTCCTTATCAGGAGCGCACAAAAATTTATGCAGCGCCTGAATATTACGATATTATCGATAAAGAAATTCAAATCAATACAAAAACCGATTTTTTTGCGCTGGGAATGACTTTGCTTACCCTTTGGTGTGGCGAAGAAACCTATAGCAACATGAATGAATTTCAACTGAAAGACCACAAAAAGCACGGCACGCTTTCCTCACCCAAAGACATGTCCGACAGAACCTTGCAATTAATCAAAGCGTTAACGCATCCGAATCCGAATGTACGTGCAAGTCTTGCGGAAGTAGTACGCTGGGTAAAAGGGGAAGAGATTTACGAGCTGGCATCGAAAAAAGAGGATATCCGCCAATTTAAGATTCTGTTTAGCGCCGAAAAGAATCAAACGGCAAACTCTCCCGAAGAGTTGGCAAAATTCATGCTTGAAAGTAAAGATCTTTCTACCAAGTATTTATATTCCGGAAGAATTAAAGACTGGCTTTCCGACAACCTTCGTCCCGAACTTGCCCAAGAAATAGAAGACATTACCGAAAATCAATATCCGCAGGATAAGGAAGCAGGATTCTATACGGCATGTTATCTGCTCGATCGTGCCATGCCTTATTACGATGCAAAAAACAAAGCAACCGAAAGCAGCGAAGAAATAGCCCAATCGTTGATAAACAATTTCAACCAGTATCAAAAAGCGCTGGCCAACAAAACCGATTCGCTTTTCCTGTTTTTCAATGCTCGCGGAGCCGCCAATGTGGCTCAGGAATTCGCTCCGTTATTCAAAAAAGACAGCGATAACCGCGATGCGCTCTTGCAACTCATTCACACGCTAGACCCGACCTTGCCCTGGATTATCACAACCGACCAAAATGAAACAATCAAATGCTACAAACCGGAAGATGTCCTCAATGCAAAATACGAGTATGCCTTCAGCGACGAATCGTGGGACGATTTGATCGGCGAAGCTTTTTTGGTGTGGTTACGCCATGTTGACCCGGCAGTCGAAGGCAAAATCCGTTCTCAAAAAGGGTACAAAAAACGCCAATGCGTTGTATTGTACAATCTTAGTCCCAAAGTTGCTTTCAATTTCCAAATGGACGAAAATACCAACGATTATTTCTTTACGGCGGAAGAAATTGGAAATTTGATGAATCTTCATATGATTGACTATATTGAAGATGAAAACAACAGTGCTGCCAGTGACAATCTTGACATGATGTGCAATATCGACAATACCCAATTGTATGATTATTTCAAATCAAAAGGAGTATACGACGATAAAATCGATTGGATAAAATATTGCGCAGACACCCAATCGAAAGATAATGCCGGTAAAGCCGGGCCATACAATTGGTCGATCGGTGTGTATAAAGCAATAAAAGGACTGGGATACGATCCCTGCTATTATTTTCCAAAAAGTAAAAAGTACGTTTATACCTTGTCCGAATTGAGTCAAATTCCTTCCAAAGAGATAAAAGAAGAAATGGAAAAAGGCTATTTGCAAAGTTGGCTCACCACATGCTATCAAGAAAATCCATCGCTCGACCTCTCTGCAAAATATACCTATGAAAAGGAAGTGCTCAAATATCTGGAGCATGTAGAAAAATTGGACGCAAAAAATTATGACGTAGAAAATTATAAAATCGGGAAAAACTCGGTAGAAGAAGCGCTGACACACCTCAACCGGAAACATCGTTTTCATGTGCTTTCCAAAACCATCATCGGGTTGCTTACGCTTATTGTGGGAGGCATTGTAATTTTTTCTTTGCTGAAGCTGAACCTGCCGATTCATGCCAAAGACCACAAAGGATGGATTTCCCTGATAGCGGTCATTTCCGCCATCATTACGGTGATTGCCATGTATACCTCTACCGATAGTGAAGGCCTTGGCAACTTTATTGTGGGAGGCATCTCGGGGGTCGTTGTATATGCCATCCTGTATTTCCTGGTACCTTTTATAGGATATATTGCCGCCGGACTATTGGTCGTTGCTCTGATTATGTTGTTTGTTTCGTGCTATCTAAACTATCCGGCAAAAAGCAGTTCAAATAAAAACCTGTTCAAACCGACATTTGAGGAACTTGAACTCGAACCCTTGCATTTTGCTTTCTCGGATGACCAGACGTTTAAATCTTCAATCAGCGACACTTCATACAATTACGCCCATTATTTGAGCCAGGGAACAAAAAAATTCTACAAGAAACTGATTTTCCCCTGGCTGCTCATATTCGGAATGGGGTATTTGGCTGTTTGGGGCGCTACAAAAAGCGAACAATTGGCTGCACAAAACTTGGCAGAACAAGAACTATTTGGTGTATTGACCGGCGAATGGCAAGGAACATTCGATAATAAAAATGCTACCTTTACCATAACCGATGCAAACGCAAAAACGGCGGATGCTGCGATCAGCGTAAAATACAAAACCCAGTTGAACGAAACACTGAAAGGCAAGATTAACCTGAATAAGAAAAGTTTCCATTTTGACGATGTCGTTAAAAACGGCAACCTTGACGGCGCATACGATGGTTTATTTAATGATGATTTTACGGAGTTTTCAGGCACCTATAAAAACTATGAAACGCAAAAAACAGTAAAATTCAATTTCAAAAAAGGCGCATCATCAACTACGTCATCGGGAGAAACAACCACTTTGCCGTCCGGAACAAAAACATCTTCCGCTGAAAACGACCCTCAAACAGCAAATACGGTCAGCGCCGGGACATGGAGTTTAACCGGCGAAGATTCCAATAACTGGACCGGGAAATTGGTTGTAGAATCAGCCGGTAATACTGCATTTACAGGATATATTGATTGGCACAAAGACGGCAATAATGCCGGAAGAGAATATTATCAGGGATCCTTCAACGAAAAAACAAGAATCGCAACACTGAAAGGAACTCGCCTGGAAAATCCAAACGGAATTGGCCTCGGAGTTTACAAAGCCACGTTATCAAAAAATGGAGACGAACTGACAAATGGGACTTGGAGCGGTGGTTCTCCCGGTACCTGGGAAGCCAAATTAAACAAATAAATCTCGTAAATTAAAAAATACCGGCAAAAATGAATTGTCCGAAATGCAATAAACCCAACCGCGACAAAGCTATCTATTGCAAGCACTGCGGCGAGAATGTCATCACAAAATCGAATGCACCGCTCAAAGAACTGGTCGGAATGGAACAGGTAAAAAACCAGTTGCAAGACCTGGTAAGCACCTGCGAAAGTATTCAGGAAAGAGCCAAAGCTACCGGCGTAAAAAAACGCCTGGGAATGGATATGGTCATCACGGGAAACACAGGCACCGGCAAAACCAAACTGGTCGAAGTGCTGCAACACCTGCTCTACTCTACCGATATTATCAAAAAATCACAAGCCATGATTGTGGATGCGGTAGATTATGAAGACTTTTCGAAAAAAGACGACAAAGCCGATAAGTGGGATGAAAATATCAAAAAAGCCAAAGGCGGCATTTTGGTCATCGAAAATGCACAAAAACTGCTTCCGCAAAAAGCTTCCGACGACATCAACAAACTCGACAAGTTATTCAAATGTATGAATGACGAATGGAACAACGATCCGATCGTTATTTTGTCGGGATTGTCGGGGCTAAAAGCATTTATGAATACCAACCCCGATATTGCCAACCGTTTTGAATATCATTTCGACCTGAAAGATTTTTCAGCAGAAGAATTGCTGGAAATTTGTTCCAAAAACCTGGCGAATGATGCTTTAACCTTAGATGAAGATGCCGGGATCAAGCTCGAACGAATTTTCAAACACGAAATCCGGAACAAAAAATCCGATTTCGGCAACGCCCACCTGGCCGTTCAAAAAGCAGAGAGAATTTACGCAGCAGCCATCAAGCGCGATCCGAAAACCAAAGTTGTAGTATCCGAAGATATCCAAGGCACTGAGTTCCGCCAAAAAACCTACGATGAAATTATGGCGGAACTTGACGAATTTGTCGGCATCGACGAAATCAAACAAACCGTTCAGAAAATCATCAACAAAATGGATTTCGAACGGGAACGCAAAGGCGGAAATGCCCGGCGGGAAGTCAAAGACCACTTCCTGTTCCTGGGAAATCCCGGAACGGGAAAAACCACCATTGCCCGCGTTTTTGCCGATATCCTCAATTCGCTCGACGTGCTTCCGACCGGCCAGTTAGTGGAAGTCGACAGGAGCCAGTTAGTGGCAGGCTATGTCGGACAAACCGCATTGGCGGTACAGGATGCCGTAGAGCGCGCGATGGGCGGTATTCTTTTTGTCGACGAGGCTTATGCGCTCAAACAAAGCGACAGCGACAGCTTTGGGCAGGAAGCCATTGATACGCTTTTGAAATTGGTGGAAGACAACCGTGGGAAATTTGTCTGCATTGCGGCAGGCTATTCAAAAGAAATGGCCGATTTTCTTACGGCCAATTCGGGGATGTCCTCCCGTTTCAACGAAACCGTCAATTTCCGCGACTACAAACCCGATGAATTGACCGAAATTTTCCGCCGGTTGGTGGCAAAAGAAAAACTGCAACTCGACGAAGAAGCGGAAAAACAAATTGAGAATTTTTTCAAGAAAATGTTTATCGGGCGCAATACCAAATCGTTCGGCAACGCCCGCGAAGTGCGGAACGCTTTTGACAAAGCCTTGAAAAATCAAGGACTGCGTTTGCAAAAACTGAAAGATACGCCCGGTTTCACACCCGACCTGCTCAGCATTCTTACCCGCGCCGATATTGAAGGCGAAGAAAGCTTGAAAGAGAAAGACCTGGATGCCATCTTTGCCGAACTCGATGAATTTATCGGAATGGACAGCGTGAAAAAGGAAATCCGCGCCCTGGCGACCAAACTCGATATGGATAAAAAAATGCAGGAACGCGGATTTGGCGATGCCGAACTGACCAATGTCCATATTGTGGTTACCGGAAATCCGGGAACAGGAAAAACAACGGTTGCCCTGAAATTAGGGGAACTATTTAAAGCAATCGGCTTGCTGCCGTCATCCAAAGTGGTAGAAAAAGAACGCAAGCACCTCTTATCCACTTTCCAGAACGAAACGGCCAAAGTCGTGGATAAAGCCTGTGACGAAGCCATGGGAGGCATCCTCTTTATCGATGAAGCTTATACGCTCACAGCCATGGACAAAGCCGGAAATCAAGACAAAACCGGGCAAGAAGCCGTTGAAGCATTAATGACCCGGATGGTCAAAGATGCGGGAAAATTTGCCGTTGTTTGCGCCGGTTATCGCAAAGAGATGGATGAGTTTATTAACAATGCCAATCCGGGTTTTAAACGCCGCTTCACCACTTTTTTACATATCGAAGATTATACGGCGCTGCAATTGGTGGACATTTTTAGTTTAAATGCCCGGAAACAAGGGCTATCGCTCACCGAAGAAGCAAAAGAGTGCCTGCAAAAACTCGTGATCCAAATGGTGGATGCCAAAGCAGAAAATTTTGGAAATGCCGGCGAAATGACCAAATTGCTCGAGAAAGCCAAGATACGCAAATCCAACCGCTTGGCAGAACGGATGAACAAGGGCGAAGAAATTACCCGCGAAATGTTCCAAACCTTTGAAGCGAAGGACATTCCGTATGAAGCGCCCAAAGCCATCGACATCACAGAATGCATGAAAGAGCTCGATACCTTGGTTGGGCTTGAATCCGTGAAACGCGAAATACGCGAAATAGCCTCTTACATCGAAGTGGAACGCAAAAAAGCAGAAGCTTTGGGTAAAAAATTCCAGGGCATTGGCGACCATTATTTGTTTGTAGGCAATCCGGGAACGGGCAAAACCACGGTGGCACGCATTATGGCAGATATTTTCTGTTCGTTGGGCGTGCTGCCCACCAACAAGTTAGTGGAAGTCACACGCAAAGATCTGGTAGCGGGTTATGTCGGGCAAACGGCAAAGCAAACCGCACAAGCGGTAAAAAGCGCCATCGGCGGAGTATTTTTCATTGATGAAGCCTATTCGCTCAAAGGATCCGGAGGCGATTTCGGTCAGGAAGCCACCGACACCATGTTGCCGATGATGCTCGATTACAAGGGAAAAATGACCTTTATCGCCGCCGGCTATCCGCGTGAAATCCAGCAATGGGTCGACACCAACAGCGGACTGGAAAGCCGTTTTACCAAGAAAATCCATTTCGAAGATTATGCCGGCGATGAATTGGCCAAAATTTTCCTGATGAAAGCAAAAAAAGAACACCTTAAACTCACTCCCGAAGCAGAAGCAGTCATGCGGCAACATTTTAACGATTTATACAAAAGCCGCGGGAACAACTTCGCCAACGCACGAGAAGTAAATAATTATTTTGATAAAGTCTCAAAAAATCAAAGCAGCCGTCTTGTCAAAATCATGAACAGCCCTGATTTTGATCAAAATGAGTTGACGCAATTAATCCTTGAAGATTTTAATTCGTAAAATATGGAATTAGTCAAATGCCCGTTTTGCGGCAAAGAAATAGAAAACGATAGCTTTTACTGCGACCAGTGTGGCGAAGAATTAAAACTTTGTCCGTCGGGGCATGGCTTAAAAAAAGGTAAAATCTGCAATGATTGCGGCACCAAACTCGTGGAAGCGAAGAATGCCGGAAATAACAACACACCGCAAATCGATACGGCAACCAAAGCCGCTCCCGTTAGCACGGACACCCAAGCAGGAACTACAGATACCGGAGCACAGCCAACCAACATCGGCCAGCAAGCGCCGGTTGCTGTTCCGCAACCCGATGCGGTTGAAAAAACCATTCGCCCCAATGCCGCTCCTGCCGAACCCAAATACCTTGTTTCGAGTACGCTCAATGCGCGTTTGGAACTCATAAACGGTGCTTTGATCGGCAGAAAAGCAGGCGATTATACCCAGGTATTCGGCAGTCAAGGCTATGTTTCGGGAACGCACGCCCGCTTGCAGAAAAATGCAAGCTGGGAGATTGTCGATTTGGATTCGTCGAACGGAACCTTCCTTAACGGGCAAAAACTCGCAGCCAATCAACCGGCTGCATTTAAGGTTGGGGATACGATTGCATTCTACGATTTGAAATTTATCGTTGAATAACACAGAGTTGGAAAGGAAAACCGTATGTTACTAAAATCAGATTTAAACTGCGATATCGGTTGCGTAAGGCCCAACAACGAGGATATCATTTTACTGGGAGGCGAACTTTTTCGCGACAAAACGCAACAGCTCGATTTTGAAATCGATGAAAAAGCCCGCTTTGCGGCCATCGTTGCCGATGGAATGGGCGGCCACAACGGAGGAGAAATAGCTTCCGAATACGCCGCTCAATTTTTCTGCGATTTCACGCTCAACCTTCCCGACGGTTTGTCACCGGAGCAAACGGTAGAAAAAATCAAAAACTGGACCGGAACCGCTCACCGGAATCTTCTTGAAAAAGGGAACCAAGCTCCCGAATACGAAGGAATGGGAACCACTTTTTGCGGCATGCTGTTTTACGAAAATTTTGTCTTTGCCCTCAACATCGGCGACAGCAGACTGTATCGTTTCCGCGGCGAAATCCTCCGCCAAATCTCGACCGATCACTCCATGCGCCAACATACAGGCGACTCATCGCTGGCATCCAACCTGATTTACAACTCGCTGGGTGCCGGCGACACCGCATTTGTCGATGTAAAAGAACTTACAGGGCAACTTTACAACGAGGACCTTTTCCTGATTTGTTCCGACGGCCTTTGCGACATGCTCCCCGACGAGGAGATCGAACAAATTCTGTTAGCGGAACCCAGCGCCGGAAAACTCGTGGAAGCGGCCAAAAACGCCGGAGGCAAAGACAATACCAGTGTTATTTTATTAAAAATCAAAGAACTGTAATTCCCATGAACGGTTGTTTTCGTCATTGTGGCCTTCGATCTGAAACTATTTCGTCGCAGCCGGTTCCTCCGGCCAGATAAGAGAATAATCGCATGCTCCATAAAAACAAACCTCAGGGTAGAGGCTGTTCAAAAAGAGTTTTTTTCATTACAAAAACACGAAGTTTATACAAAGAGCGCAACGTTAATAATTTCATTTTTATGCTATTGGGTCCTTTGTGCAGGATTCTTTGTGCCCTTGTGGTGAAATTTTTTTGACTTTTTGAACAGCTCCGTATTTCATTCCGGATATCCTTCCAATCATCCCCTCCTATTAATCTTTGATGGTTTTAATTTCACCGGATATTACCGTTTTCCGAAGGTTCGGTTTTCAAAACAGGGGGTGCCCGGCAAAACAAAATAAGGCAACAACGATCCGGAAAGAATTTTAATCCGCTTTGCAGGAATCCGGTTTAACCAAGATATGTATGGGCATTTTACAGTAAAAACACGCCAAAATTTTATTTTTAAAACCAATTCCCTATTTTTGCAAACCTTAAAAATAATAGTTGCAAGCCTAAAATACAATAAATCAGTATATTATTGTCAACTTGCAATTCGTTAACACGTCAACTCAAAACAAAAATACATGAAGTATCGAATTGTAGTTTTAGCCAAACAAGTTCCCGACACCCGCAATGTGGGCAAAGATGCCATGAAAGCCGATGGTACGGTGAACCGGGCCGCACTGCCGGCAATTTTTAATCCCGAAGATTTAAATGCTTTGGAACAAGCCCTCCGGGTCAAAGATTTGCATCCCGAATCGGAAATCACCCTTTTAACCATGGGCCCTACCCGCGCTGCCGAAATCATTCGCGAAGGCATGTTCCGCGGCGCCGATAACGGTTTTTTGATTACCGACCGCAAATTTGCCGGTTCCGATACCCTGGCTACCTCTTATGCCATTTCGTTGGCTGTTAAAAAAATTGGAAAAGTTGATTTCGTGTTTGCCGGACGTCAAGCCATTGACGGCGACACCGCGCAAGTGGGCCCGCAAGCTGCCGAAAAACTGGGATTGCCGCAAGTGACCTATTGCGAGGAAATTGTAAAAGTTGAAAAAGATAGCGTTACCATCAAACGCCGCCTGGAAGGCGGAGTGGAAGTGGTGAAAAGCAAACTTCCCGTTGCTATTACCGTGCACAGCTCGGCGCCCGAATGCCGCCCGCGCATCAGCAAACTGTTGATGAAATACAAACATGCCCGCACGGTTACCGAATTGCAAGAACAAGACAACGACTATACTTCCCTGTACAACCAACGCCCCTACTTGAAAATCGAAGAGTGGAGCGCGGCCGATCTGAATGCCGATGTGAACTGGCTCGGACTTTCGGGTTCGCCGACCAAAGTAAAAAAAATCGACAATGTGGTGTTGGCGCATAAGGACAGCAAACGCCTCACGGCAAGCGATACCGATATCGACCATTTGATGCAGGAACTTATTTCTTCGCACGTCATCGGATAAGCGGCGGTTTTGTGACCGTTTTTTGAAAAAATAATGTATCAATCAAAAAAATTACCATCGTGAATAACGTATTTGTATATTGTGAAGTAAACGAAGAACGCACCATTGCCGACGTAAGCCTCGAGTTGTTGTCGAAAGGCAAGAAACTGGCCGTTCAATTGGGCGTGAAACTCGAAGCCGTTGTGATCGGCGACGAAGTAAAAGACCTTGAAAAAATTCTGTATCCCTTTGGCGTGGACGTGATTCATTTTGCGCAGGATAAACGCTTGTTTCCTTACGTCAACTTGCCGCATACCAAAATCGTATTGGATATCTTCAACCGGGAAAAACCCGAAATCGCGTTGTTCGGCGCCACCAGCATCGGACGCGACATTGCACCGCGCATTGCCTCTTCGTTGCGTTGCGGCTTAACGGCCGACTGCACCAGCCTCGAAATCGGCGACCATACGGAAAATAAGACACAAACCGAATACAAAAACTTGTTGTATCAAATCCGTCCGGCATTCGGCGGCAACATTATCGCCACCATCATCAATCCCGACACCCGCCCGCAAATGGCAACCGTTCGCGAAGGCGTGATGAAAAAAGAAATTTTCAATGCCGCGCACAAAGGCGAATTGAAAAAAGTAGATGTGGCCCCCATTCTCACCGATATCGACTTTGTCGTTCAAATTATCGAACGGCACATGGAAAAAAGCAAAGTCAACATCAAAAATGCGGGTATTATCGTATCCGGCGGTTATGGCGTAGGCTCCAAGGAAAATTTCAAGCTGTTGTACGATTTAGCCGAAGTAATCGGCGGCGAAGTGGGCGCCACCCGCGCTGCCGTGGATGCCGGTTACGAAGACCACGAACGCCAGATCGGACAAACCGGCGTAACCGTTCGTCCCAAGCTGTATATTGCCTGCGGCATTTCGGGAGCCGTACAACACCGGGCCGGCATGGACCAATCGGCACAAATCATCAGCATCAACAACAATCCCAATGCGCCCATCAATGCCATTGCCGATTACGCCATTATCGGCAATGTTGCCGAAGTGCTTCCGAAAATGATTACCTATTACAAAAAGAATTCAAAATAATTGGGATTTAAAAATCGAAATTAACTACTTGAAAAATACATCATCATGGAAAATTTTTATACCGATAATCCCAATATGAAGTTCCATTTGGAACATCCGCTGATGGAAAAAATTGTGAAGCTCAAAGAGAACAATTATACCGAAAGCGACAAATACGATTATGCTCCCTTCGATTACGAAGATGCCATGGACAGCTACGACAAAGTATTGGAAATCGTAGGGGAAATCTGTGGCGAAACCATTGCCCCCAATGCCGAAAGTGTCGACCACGAAGGCCCGCAATTGATTAACAACGAAGTAAAATACGCTCGCGGAACCCAGGAAAACCACGATGTATTGACCAAAGCCGGCATGGTTGGCATGTCGCTTCCGCGCGAATACGGCGGTTTGAACTTTCCGATTGTTCCTTATGTGATGGCCGCCGAATTGGTATCGCGCGCCGATGCCGGTTTTGCCAACATTTGGGGATTGCAGGATTGCGCCGAAACCATCCACGAATTTGCTTCCAAAGAAATTAAAGAACGGTATTTGCCCCGCTTCAACAAAGGCGCCACCGCCGCGATGGATTTGACCGAGCCCGATGCCGGTTCCGATTTGCAGGCCGTGCAACTGGAAGCACGTTACGATCCGGACAAAGGAACCTGGTTGTTGAATGGCGTGAAACGTTTTATTACCAACGGCGATGCCGACATTTCGCTGGTATTGGCGCGTTCGGAAGAAGGTACCACCGATGCCCGAGGGCTTTCGCTCTTTGTTTACGACCGCTCCCACAAAGCCATGACGGTACGCCGCATCGAAAACAAAATGGGAATCAAAGGTTCTCCCACCTGCGAACTGGTATTTAAAGATGCTCCCGCCGAACTGGTGGGCGACACCAAAATGGGATTGATCAAATACGTGATGTCCTTGATGAACTCGGCCCGATTGGGCGTGGGCGCCCAATCGGTAGGAATTGCCGAAGCCGCTTACCGCGAAGCGCTGAAATATGCACACGAACGGGAACAATTCGGCAAAGCCATCATCCAGTATCCGGCGGTTTATGAAATGCTCACCAACATGAAAGTGAAAATCGACGGCATGCGCACCCTGCTTTACGAAACAGCCCGCTATGTGGACGTTTACAAGTCTTATACCTTTGTTTCGCACGACCGCAAACTGGAAGCCGACGAACGCGACGACTTCAAATATTTTTCAAAAAACGCGGATATTTTAACCCCGCTCCTCAAACTGTTTTCAAGCGAATATTGCAACCAAATCGCGTACGATGCCATTCAAATTCACGGCGGAACCGGCTTTATGAAAGATTTTCCGGTAGAACGCATTTACCGCGACGCCCGCATTACCACCATTTACGAAGGAACTTCGCAATTGCAGGTGGTTGCTGCCATTCGTGGCGTGGGCAACGGCGGTTATCTGAAATTGATGAAAGAACATGCTGAAAAAGCCGTAAAACCCGAACTGGAACACCTGAAATCCATTTTGGCAAAAATGGCCGACCAATATGCCAAAACCGTTGAAAAAGTGAACGAACCCGGCGAAACCGAATACCTCGACTACCATGCACGCCGCCTGGTGGAAATGGCCGGCAACATCCTGATCGGTTATTTGCTGTTGGGAGATGCCAACCGTTGCGCGGATTACGCCCGTTCGGCTGAAATTTTCATTAAAAAAGGACGCGCCGAAAACACAGCGGCCGTGAGTTTTATCAACCACAGCGCCGTTCGCGATTTGGCCGACTTCAAAGCCGTACAAAGCACGCTCTAAGTAAGAATCCGGATAAAAAATCATCCCGCACTTCGGTTTGAAATGCGGGATTTTTATTTTACCCAAAATCCTTGTTTTAAAGATCCATCAAATCACCTGATTTTTAGTAACGCTTTCTTATACCAATGCCGAAGGCATTGTATATTTATAGAAAAGAAGCGTTATGATCCGGTTCGACCCCAAGCGGGGTCGTATATTGTTTCTGCATCCTTATTCTACAAACATTTGAATCCTTCGGATTCGGTATTGTTTCAATCCCGAAAGGATTGTATATTTATAGTATTGCATTTATTCGTGTTGTACGACTCCAAAGGAGTCGAATATCTTTTGTATTCTTTTTTACAAATGTTTGAATTCAAAGAGTTCATTCTATTCTTCGAACCATTCAAAAAGATATTCGTCCTTAAATTCTATTTCAAACTTCTGCAGCAACGCTAAATACTCATCCCTGAATGTTTTCTGTTTATGGTGCTCTTCTTGTTTTTCTATGTATTGAATCACTTTGTCTAATGCTGAATGGTTATACGAGAAAGCTCCGAATCCTTCTTGCCATTGAAATAAGAATCTGGTGAATTTCTTTTCCTTGATAAATGTATTCGATGATTTTTTTATCTCTCGTACCAAATCAGATAGGCAACAGTTTGGTTTCATGCCGATCAATAAATGGATGTGATTTGATGTACCATTGATAGCCAACAGTTTCTGCTCTTTATTCTGAACAATACCGGTTATGTACTTATACAATTCTTCTTTCCAGGTTTTATCAATTAAAGACCCCCTGCCCTTTACAGCGAAGACGATTTGAATATAGATTTGAGAGAATGTTCCTGCCATATTTTTATGGTTATGTGTTTTTATGGTTTTGTTTTCCGAATCCAACAGGATTTCATATTATAGCATTGATATTTTTACATTTTTGTACGACCCCATTTGGGGTCGAATTTCGTTCACATATGTTCTTTTCTATAACCATTCGAATCCTCCGGATTCGGTATTGCCACAATGCCGAAGGCATTGCATATTTATAGAAACGGTATGGAATGACAGGTTCGACCCCGATGGGGGTCGTATATTGTTTCTGCATCCTTATTCTACAAACATTTGAATCCTTCGGATTCCCCCCCCTCGTAAAATCCCTATGCAATTGCATGTTTATAACATTGGATGATTCACATTTTGTACGCCTTCAATGGGTCAAATGTTCTTTTGTTTTCCTCTATAAACATTGGAATCCTTCGGATTCACCCCTCGTAAAATCCCTATGCAATTGCACGTTTGTTGCCTTTACACAGGACTCCTATTTCCAAAAATCCATCAAATCACTTGATTTTCATTATAACTTTCCAGACTTTGCTGGATATATTTCAAAAATTGTCCGGCCAGGCCGCCATCGACCAAACGATGATCGTACGATAACGAGAGCATGCAAATATGGCGGATGGCAATCATATCGCCTTGTGGGGTTTCCAGAACCCAGGGCCGCTTTTTAACCGCGCCCACGCCCAAAATAGCGACCTGCGGCTGATTGATCACCGGCGTGCCGGTCAACGTATCAAACGTGCCGAAATTGGAAATGGTAAACGTCCCTCCTTGCGTATCGTCGGGGCTTAGTTTTGAGTTCCGGGCCCGGTCGGCCACCCCGTTGATATCGGCGGCCAATCCCAACAAGTTCTTTTGATTGGCATTTTTCACCACCGGAACAATCAGGTTTCCATTGGGCAATGCCGTTGCAATGCCGATGTTGATTTGCTTCCGCTGAATAATCTTTGTGCCGTCCACCGAAGCGTTTACGTTGGGAAACTGCTGCAGGGCTTTTGCGACCACTTCCGTAAAAATCGGCATAAAAGTCAGCTTCTGGCCGCGTGATTTCAACACTTCCTCTTTCACTTTCTCGCGCCAGCGGACAACGGGGGTTACATCCACTTCGATAAAGGAGGTTACGTGCGGCGACGTATGTTTCGACATCACCATATGGTCGGCAATCAGTTTGCGCATGCGATCCATTTCCACAATGGTATCGCCCTGTCCTGCGACAACCGGCGGAGCTTGCATGACCGGAGTTGAAGCCGGAACCGCTTTTGCAGCAACTTCCGGAGCCGGTACGGCTGCCGGTTCGTTCCGGTTTTGCAGGTATGTGACCAGGTCTTGTTTGGTCAGGCGGTTTTCCTTTCCGCTTCCGGTAAGATTCTCCAATTCCTGCAACGAAATATTTTCCTGCTTCGCAATGCTTTTCACCAAGGGCGAATAAAAGCGCGTGCTTTCGAAGGTGGTTTCTTCCGGAGCAGTTTGAGGTTCTACTTTAACTTCCTGACTTTTTTGAGGCGCTTCAACCGGTTCCGCTGCGGTATCAGCTTGCGGTTCGGGTTCGCTGCCTTCCAGACGGATTTCGGCAATGATTTTTCCAACCGGAATCACATCGCCTTCTTTGAAGAATAATTTGGAAATCACCCCTGCCACCGGCGAGGGAATTTCACTATCGACTTTATCGGTTGCAATTTCAACAAGGGATTCGTCTTCGACAACCGGATCGCCTTCGTTTTTCAGCCAGCGGATAATGGTTGCTTCTATAATGCTTTCGCCTAATTTAGGCATGACCAGATCAAATTTCGACATAACTTATCAGAGCTTAATTTCAACCCGCAAGGGAATGTATCCTGAGAGATCTTTTGCGCAATTGATGAATGAGTAATAATATAAAATAATATTTAAAAATACGTCAAAAGCCTTGTATTTGCTTTTGTTTAAAATTTCTGAAATAAGAACAAGAATCTTTGTAAAAGGTTCACCGATACGCTTGAAATGTGAAGGGTGAATGGAGTTAAGGGTAAAGGGTGCAGGGTAAAGGGTTTGTTGTTCGTTTTTTGTTGTTTGTTTAGGTTAACTTATTATTCTAATAAAATCTAATATTGTTCTATTTTAATCGCACAGGAATAAAGGGTGAACCGTAAACAATGGCTTCATCGTTTAGAATCCGTTTAAAAATGATACTAAAAACATAAGAATTCTTTTTTCGACAGGATTCACAGGAATCCGGACTGAGCGGTTGTTTGAATTTTAGTTGCAGATTTTTAGGACTTAAGATGTCGCCGCTATGCGGCATTAATCGTTGAGTTTTAATTTATTTACAAAGGGGCCTCCACGCTGTGGCTTGGCAGTCGGAGCGGCATCACCGCGAAACACTTTCAATATATAAATGTTATACATATTTAAAACAAGGTCGTTGCGAAATCTCTTCAAAAATAATTCTTTCCATAGAAATTTAAACAACCTCTAATCTGAAAATCAAAAATCCAAATTTAAACAGTTCCTTACTCGTTGGGATAAAAAGCAACAGGCAAAAACCCGTCCGGCTAAAACGGTATTTCCTTTCTTATTATTGCCTTTTCGTTCCGGGAAGCTGCCTTTTCGTTCCGGGAAGCTGTCTTTTTGCTCCGGGAAGCTGCCTTTTCGTTTCGGGAAGCTGCCTTTTCATTCCGGGAAGCTGCCTTTTTGCTTCGGGATGCTGCCTTTTCATTCCGGGAAGCTGCCTTTTTGCTTCGGGATGCTTCCTTTTCGTTCTTGGAAGGTCATTTTTCACTTTTTAATGGTCATTTTTTACTTTTTGATGGTCATTTTTCGCTGTTTGATGGTCGTTTTTCACTTTTTGATGGTCGTTTTTGTCTTTTTGATGGTCGTTTTTATATTTTTGATGGTCGTTTTTATCTTTTTGTTGGTCGATTTTATGTTTTTTTTTGTGGTTTTTTTGGATTTTGTGTTACATTTTAGAATTTTTTTTTGAAATTTATAGATTTTTT
>JAVBOY010000025.1:0-42642 GCA_031550085.1 Lentimicrobiaceae bacterium | reverse complement strand
TATTCCAATTTCACTCAACTCATTGCCGAGAGAAATAGACGTTACGCCTGTACATTGGTAAAATGCACGATAATCAATTTTTTGCACTTTGTCGGGAATGACAATAAACGGTAAATTGGAGCAACCCCAAAACGAACCCTTTCCTATTTCGGTAACGCCCATGCCGATAGTCAATGATGTTAAAGCAGCTACGTTCATAAACACATAATCCGGTATTTTTATGACCGCTTCGCCGATGATGACGTTTTTCAATGCAGGGCACTTTGTACTCATAAATGGAGGGGGTGCCATTATTGGGTCGAAACCGGCACAGTTGATGGCGTTGAAAATTACCGCCTCCAGTTTGTTTGCACCGGTGAAAGCGTCCGTTTCCATTTCGGCGACAGATTCGGGAATGATAAGGGACGTTAAGCCGCTGTTCCGAAAAGCGAAGTTGCGTATCAACGTAACACTTTTACCGATGGTTACGGTTTTTATACCGGAACAGCCCTCAAAAGCGCCGATGCCAATTGTTGTAACGCCGTCTTCGATGACGACAGCGGTAATTCTGTCTTTTACCGACACCCACGGCTGCAAATTAGCCGCAGCCGAGAGAGAAGCCGGCATTGCGCCGTTGCCGCTAATGGAGAGCGCCCCGTCCGTTAAAGCCCAGGTCAGGTTGTCGCCCACTTTGCCCGATGTTTGGGCAGATACGCCGGTTGCAAAAGAAAGAAAGATGAATGCCACCAATGATGCGAAACTCATTTTCCGTAAAAGGGCTCTCCTACTTGTGTGGCTTTTTAGACTCGCTTTGTTTTTTGAAATGGTTTCCGGCTCCATTGCTTTGTTTGTTAAATTACGGAAGTATGTCATAACGTTTTTCGTTTTAAAATAAATCAATACTGTTGTTGTTCGCTCATTGCAGCCAACGTTCCTGCGGCTGTTTGTGAGCGGGGCTTGCGGGGTACAAGCTTATCCCACGAGACGAAAGCCAAAGCGGGCGAAAAAAGCCCCAATTACCGATTTTAGTCTGCCCGGCGGTAGAATACAAACTAACTGTTTGGCTTTTTATTTCATCCGATTTTGTCTATTTGTAATATCCTTTAGTAAATCTCCTCCAATGTCAATTAATCTTTCTAAGTCTGTTTTCTGATATATCCAGTCTTTTACTTCCAATCCGATTATTTTTTGATTTTTCAATCCGCTAATCATTTGCAAATAGTCATTTTGAATCAACAATTGGAACGGTTTCGTATTTGTTATTTGTAAAAAAGAATCCACATTATCCGTACTTAACAAGCCACTTGGAATTATTGAGGATTTTGATGTAATTGTAATAGAATCGTCAATATGCTTTATCCCAATTTTCCGTTTTCGTAACAACAAGAAGAAATCTACCCAATCTTTCATGTAAATTTTACACTCAAATTCTGAAGGAAGTTTAATTGTTGAATACAATCCGGTGAACGTGGATGACGTGTATACTTTTGTTCCGTACGAATCGTATGCCAAAAAAAACATAGAGTTAACAGGAGCTACAACATATTTTATATTCAGGAGCCGATCACTTCCGGGTATTATAAAGGAATGCTGATTTTTATGAGTCTCTGGGGTTAATCTCAATTCGATAAGATTTTCAACAAGTATGTCGAATGCAGATTTATCTTCCATTTTTTATTTCCAGTTATTTGTTTTGTCGTTGACAGCTAACGTTCCTGCAGTTGTTGGCGAGCGGGCTTGCGGGTGCAACAGTTCAAATTACCCGTTCTTTTCGGTTTTCTCCTTGCGGCTCGACAAAGTGCAAATAAACTTGACTTTGCACCCGCTCGTTGCGTCGGTTTAGCCCGCTTGACAACAGGAGCGGGTTAGGAACTTGCGCTTTTGTTTCTGTTGTTGTCTATCGATCCTATTTCAGTAATTTGCGATTTTCAACTTCGTGCAACACGTTCATTTGCTGAATGGCAATCTGGTTCAATTTGAGCAATCGTTCTTTTTGTGAAAGCCCTTCACTGATGAATACAGCATTCAAATTTTCCATGTTCGACAAACAGATCAACTCGTTGATCGTCGCATAATCACGGATGTTTCCTTTCAAACCGGAATTTTCATCACGCCATTGTTTTGCGGTTTTTCCGAACAATGCGATGTTCAAAACGTCGGCTTCACTTGCATAAACAATATTTATTTGTTGCGGTGTCAGTTTGGCAGGAATCAGATTTTGGCTTATCGCCTGAGTATGTATATGATAATTGATTTTGGTAAGTTCTCGTTTCGCCGACCAACCTATTTGTTGTTGTTCCTGCTCTTTCAGCCGTTGAAACTCCTTGACGATGTATATTTTAAATTCAGGGCTTATCCACATGGCAAATTCAAAAGCAATGTCTTTGTGTGCATAAGTTCCACCGTACCTGCCTGCTTTAGCCTGCAAGCCAATTGCGTTTGTTCGTTCCGAGAATTCTTTTACGCTGATTTTAAAACTATTGAGACCGGCTTGACTTTTAATTATGGCGAATTCGCCATAATTAAAAGCAGGATTATATACCTGTTCCCATATCCCAATATATTCCAATGTATTACGATTCCGAAGCCAATCTGTAACGAAAAAATCACCATCCTTTGCTTTCATCATATCTGTCAAGCAAAGGTAATCGTCTTGATTCATTTGAATAATCGTTACCTCTGTGTCTTTTACGGTAATTTTTGCCATGGATTCAAAACTTGAATTTCTACAAACATACAATTAAATTTTGCACAAAAACGGGTCTCCAGAACTCTTGTTTTTTCTCCTGCCTGAACTCCCATGTTTCTATGGCTTCCTCTTTGCGGCCCGGCAAAGTTCAAGTAAACTTGACTTTGCACCCGCTCGCTGCGTCGGTTTAGCCCGCTTGGCAACAGGACCGGGTTAGGACGTGCATTTTTGTTTCTGTCGTTGTCTATCGATTCTATTTCAGTAATTTGCGATTTTCAACTTCGTGCAACACGTTCATTTGCTGAATTGCAATCTGGTTCAATTTGAGCAATCGTTCTTTTTGTGAAAGCCCTTCGCTGATGAATACAGCATTCAAATTTTCCATGTTCGACAAACAGATCAACTCGTTGATCGTCGCATAATCACGGATGTTTCCTTTCAAATCGCAATTTTCATCACGCCATTGTTTTGCGGTTTTTCCGAACAATGCGATGTTCAAAACGTCGGCTTCACTTGCATAAAAATATTTATTTGTTGCGGTGTCAGTTTGGCAGGAATCAAATTTTGGCTTACAGCCTGAGTATGTATATGATAATTGATTTTGGTAAGTTCTCGTTTAGCCGACCAACCTATTTGTTGTTGTTCTTGCTCTTTTAACCGTTGAAATTCTTTCAGCAAATAAAGTTTGAATTGCGGCGAAACCCAAGATGCAAATTCAAAAGCGATATCTTTATGAGCATAAGTTCCTCCGTATCGTCCTGCTTTGGCAATAACTCCTTTAGAATTGGTTTTCTCTGTCCATTGTTTCACAGACATAATAAACCGGTTTAATCCGGCTTCATTTTTAATTCCCTCGAATTCGGGGGAATTAAAATCCGGATTGTACATTTCTTCCCAAATTCCAAGAAATTCGATTGTATTTTTATTCCTTAACCACTTCTCAATCAGAGCCAAACCGTTTTCAATATTACGAACCATGTCTGTTAGAGATATGTAGTCTTTTTCTTCGATAGTCAGAATTGTTACTTCTGTATTCTTTACGGTAATTTTTGCCATGGATTCGATACTTGAATTTCTACAAACATACAATTAAAATTTTGCACAAAAACGGGTCTCACAAAACCATTGGTTTTTTTTCTCCTGCATCACTCCAACGTTTTGTGGCTTCCTCTTTGCGGCTCGGCAAAGTTCAAGTAAACTTGACTTTGCGCTCGCTCGCTGCGTCGGTTTAGCCCGCTTGGAAGCAGGCGGCAAGTTGGCAGTTTGTTATATTTTTCATAAGCCAAATTTAATACTTAGTGGTGAATGGTCACTATGTAATGTCCATTCCTCATATTTTCCCACTTCTACTTCTTTTAATTTGTCTAAAAAATCTTCGGAAGCGAAACAATAATCTATATGATATGATTTCTCTTCCTTTCTATACATATACAATGTCGGATGTCGTTCTTTTCCTTGCTCTGTGGAAAAATAATTATGGTACACACTTTGTATATTCCTATCTGTCAAACAATTTACAACATCTGAGTGCGTACCAACCCTATCTTTATAGTCCCAAATTTTGTTACTGTTAAAATCGCCAATTAAAATTGTTGAATTGCCAAGCAAATTCTTGTAGTAATTGATAGCAAGCCAAATTTGTCCTATGTAGCGAGCTTCATGATTTTCTTTGTTATTCATCGCCCAAATGGCAAAAAGTATGAATTCTTGATTATGTCCAATTACTCGTAATGGAATTATGTAGCGAAATTCAGGATTAAAATTAGGAAGAAGTTCAAACTTATAGTTCGAGTACGAAAATATTCCAATCCCTTTTTTCCCTCCGTCACTATACCAGTAAATGTCGTTTGGCTTAGAATCCATTGATGCAAATTTTAATTTGTCAGGATGTTCACACTCTTGAATTACTAAAATATCCGGTTGTAAATTCAAAATAAATTCAGCCTTGTTTCTAAATGCTCCTTGACAATTCCATGTTACTAATTTCATTTCTATCTTATTTTATATGAAGCTGTCTTTTCTGTTAATGACTGCCGACGTTCCTGCGGCTGCTTGCGAGCGGGCTTGCGGCGTGTTTCACTATTTCCCTCGAAACAAAAAGCCAAAACGGATGACAACTCTTAAATTAACCGCCTCGTCCGCTTACAAGTAGGACGCAAGTGGTGTTCACCTTTTAGTTTTCAATGCAATTTACAATTACAGAATTAATATGATCCATCGCTTTCGTGTGTTTTATTCCCAAGTATTCATACTGAATATTAATTGCTTTTTTCCAATCTGATTCACTTTCTACATTCTTGGTTTTATCAATGAGAGTTTTATTTTTCACATTTCGTTTAATATATCCATTCACAAAATAAATATTTAACAAAGATGCACGTATATTATTCCCTAGTAAAAATTTGACAAAAGCTAATCGATTTGCAAGTTGATAATATTCACATAACCAATTATTTTTGGTTTCTATTTGAAAATAATTTTTAGTTTCAATGAATGCTTCTGCTATTTTCTTTATAGAAGAATCGCTCGTCGCGCCGCAACTTTGTTTCATCTCTTTCATATGCGCTTTTGCTTCAATTAAAACATATTCACCTCCATGCATAAAAATAGCATCCCAGTTTTGGGAATTCCCTTTCTGAGGCCAATAATCTTTCCATGCTGCAAGCAAAATATCATAATCATTTTGATTTTTCAGAAAAGAAATTCCTTTATGCTCCCCATCTCCCGAAATTTGATTTTTTTCATATGGGTAATCTAGCCATTTAAATGCTCCTTTATAGTGAGTATTATGCCTAATTATAGATTCAAATTTTTCTCTGTGATGTCCTAAAAATCTAAGTAGCTGAAATTCGCTACCATAGCCCAATCCTATTTTTGCCATAATTTTTAGTATTGATATATAACTTTTATTGGCTTATTTGCCTTAGCTTGCAGATGATAAAAATGGCGGCGAGCGATTCCCCTCCTTTGGAGGGGCGAACGGGGGAGGCCAGCCGCCGCCGAACAATTCGTTTTAATTTTTAAATAACTGCTCCGCTTTTACTTCTTGTATTTCACCGTATTTTTCCAGCGCTTTCAGATCCATTTTCTTTTTGTTTCCGGTGATGATATAAACGGTGGGGCGGTTTTGGATAAAATCCTGGTAGAAATTCTCAATATCGTTAAATTGGGAAATTTGCGTATAATCCAGGTTCGTTTTGCGGTAATCCTCCGTATATCCTTGTTCGACCAGGGAGTAGCCGTACGAAGGGATGGCGCGGAAACCGGGCTTGGAATTGTTGATGGATTCAAGGACCGCTTGCCGGATGGTTGCCAGCCGTTCCGGTTTCCGGGGCATATCGCAGATCAATTGATTGAGAATGTCGATGGCTTCATTGGTTTTGTCGGATTGACAAGATAAAACGCCCATAAAATATCCTTTGAAATCGGGATACAATTTGGAAGCCGTTTTGTAAGAACCATAAGCCGAGTACGACAACGAACGGAACTCGCGGATTTCCTGGAATAGAATCGAACTCATGCCCAATCCGAAATACTGGTTGAACAGGGAGGCTTGCAACCGCTCGGTATCGCTGTTTTTCTCGCCCGGTATATACACATTTACCGCCGATTGGTTGGCCTTGGGATTATCGCAGATCAGAATTTTGTTTTTCGAAAATTCGCTACGGGGCCTTATATACAAATCTTTGACTGCCAGACTATCGGGGAATCCGATGTGTTGGATCAAAGCGGATTTTACGTTCTCCAACGGGAGCGTTCCGACATACGTGATGGTCGTTTCGTAATTTTTTATTTTTTGGAAGGAGGTCAGAATATCGGCAGAACGGATCTTTTTGATTTCATTGGCCGTCAGGCGGTCGATGTATTCGGATTTTTTGCCGTACAAGGCATATTGACAAAGCGCGTCATCCAACGTATTTTGGTCTTGCTTTTCCATTTTCTGGCCGGCTTTGGCATCTTCCACCAGTTTGCTCATTTGTTTGTCATCGGCTTTGGCAGCCGTCAGCCATTCATGGAGCAATTCCAGCGTTTGGTCGAAGTATTCGTCAAACCCGCTGATGTTCAGGCTGGTTTCGGTGCTGTTGGACTCCGTCCAAAGTTCTGCGCCGATGTTTTGCAAGGCCTGCTTAAATTCTTTCAGGCTTTTGTTTTCCGTCCCCAGTTCGGAAAGGTGGCTCACCAGTTGCAGCAGGCTGTCTTTGCGCGTTCCCACACCGTAGGTTATTTTAAGCGAAAAAACAGGATTCAGCGGATTATCGCCGGTGATCAAATGGACTTTGTCCCGGATGTCTTCGTAACGAAAATCTTTTTTCAGATCCACAAAAATGGGATCGTTTTTCGCATCCGGCATGTTATCCAGCCGTTTGGCAAATTCCGATTCTTTTTCCGTATTCCGGGGAAGCACCGGTTTGTACGGCGGCTTGGTTATTTTTTCGGCTTTGGATGAAAAGCCGGTTTTGTTCCGGAATGCCAGATGATGGTCGGTAAAATAGCGATTGGCAATGGTTACGATTTCTTCTTTGGTCATATTGAGGAAACGATCGTTTTTAGCCACATATTCCTCCCAGGTATATCCTGCTGCGTAAGCGGAAAGGAGAGAGTAAGCCCGGGACATGGGATTCTCCATGCTTTGCAGGATACTTCTCTTTTGGTCGATTTTAATCGAATGGAGTAATTCATCGCTGAAATTTCCTTGCTTTAAACTATCGATGTATTGCAGCACCAGTTTTTCGGTTTTGGGCAACGAGCCGCCGATCAGCTTGGGTATAATAAAAAAGGTGATCAGGCCTTCGTCATTCAGTTGCATGGGTGTAGCAAAAACTTCCATCAGTTTGTTTTCGTTGCGCAGTCCGTCCAGTAGTCCGGTTCCGGAATTGGATAGAATCCGGCAGCATAAATCCAATCCCACTTCGTCCGGGTGCCGGTGAGGCACGCCCCGGTAGGCCAGCATTTCCAGTTTAATGGGAAGGTAGCGGCCGGTAACTGTTTCGTTTACGGCAAAAGGATCTTCTTTATACTTTTCTACCGGAAAAACCGGAACTTCGCCGCTGCGCCATAGACCGAATTTTTCCCGGATCAGGGGTAATATTTTTTCTACTTCAAAATCGCCGACTAAAATCAAGGCCATATTATTCGCTACATAATAATCCTGGTAAAATTGGACCATTCTGGAAATGGAAGGATTTTTCAAATCTTCCACCGTCCCTACAACCGGATTGTGGTACGGATGTTTTTTAAACAAGGTTTTCAGCAAATTCTCCTGCATCTTGCCTCCCATTCGGTCGGCGCCCATATTACGTTCTTCGTATACAGTTTCCAGTTCGCTTTGAAACAGCCGGAAGATCGGGTTGCGGAAACGTTCGGCATAAATATTCATCCATTTTTCCAGTTGGTTGGGAGGAAAAACATTGTGGTAAGCCGTTATGTCCAGGGAGGTAAAAGCATTTACCTGGGTGCCTCCGTATTTTTTCAACAGTTTGTCCACTTCGTTGGGAATGGCGTATTCCGAAGCTTTGATCGATAATTCGTTGATGTGTATTTGCAGTTTCTGGCGGGCATTTTTGTCGGTGGTTTGGTTCAAGACATCGTACAACATGGAAATGCTGTCCAGATACACTTTTTCTGCGGCAAAATCCAAGGTGCCGATGCTGTCCGTGCCTTTAAACATGATGTGTTCGAAATAGTGCGCCATGCCCGTAGCATGTTCGGGATCGTTTTTCGATCCCACTTTTACCACCACGGCGCCGTATACTTTGGGCTCGGAATGGTCTTCATTTAATAGGACGGTTAAACCATTGTCCAAAACAAATTTTTGAACGTTCAAATTGTCGCCGGTTTGTTGTGCCCATACAGCAATCGAAACCAGGCATAATACGGTAAGGAGTAAGTGTTTTTTCATAAAATTCGTTTTAATTATTTTTTGAGACTTACTTGGCTTTACAAATGTGAATATGTCAAGCCCTTCAAAAAAGACGAAATGCTTTTGCAGAAAGTTACAACGGGAAATAAAAACATCGTTTTTATGTATTAAAATGCGTTCAAAATTAATGTTTCCCTTTTCATATCCATACATTTTAATCCATCTCTTCCGTGGGGATAATTTTTATTTCGGTAAATAAAAGCAACTTTCCGTTTTTTCTTTTGTCAATAAATGTAGTTTTTTTGAATAAGCAATTAAGACGCATAATTTTCGTTATCAATTTGTTTTTTGAGACAGCAGCGGTTAATTTAGGTAATTATTTAATACGGAAACATTGAAATGCAGCAAGCAAAACACGCGCAACTAAGATACTTATTTTTTCTTTTATTTTTTACACTAACCATCCCTTTTGCAAAAGCACAAACCAAATCCGCCAGATACAACCTGAGCGGCGTGGTGAAAGATGCGTCCAATGGGGAAGTATTGGTCGGAGCGACCATTTACCTGGTCGAAAACAAGGCGGCCGCTTTGTCGAATACCTACGGTTTTTATTCGGTTGCGGCCGGTCTGGGAAAATATAAGGTTCGCTGTACCTATATGGGCTACGAAACCATTGAAAAAAGCATCGACCTCCAAACGAACCAAACCCTGGATTTCCGCTTGAAACCTTCGGAATCGCTGTTGCAAAGCGTGGAAGTGACGGCCAAGCGTTCGGACGAAAACATCCGGATTCCCGAAACGTCCATGGTAAAGCTGGATGCCAAGACGATTGCCGCCATTCCGGCCTTGATGGGCGAAGTGGATATTTTGAAGGTAATCCAGATGTTGCCCGGCGTCCAATCGACCAGCGAAGGTTCGTCGGGATTTAGCGTCCGCGGCGGATCGCCCGATCAGAACCTGATTATCTTGGACGAAGCCACGGTTTACAATGCCTCGCACTTAATCGGATTTTTCTCGGTGTTCAACAACGATGCGGTGAAAGACGTCACGCTTTACAAAGGCGATATTCCGGCAGCTTACGGAGGCCGTTTGTCCTCCTTGTTGGATGTGCGGATGAAAGACGGCAACAGCCAAACGTTTGCGGCTACCGGAGGCATCGGAACCATTTCGAGCCGTTTGACGCTGGAAGGGCCGATTAAGAATGAAAATACCACCTTTTTGTTGTCGGGGCGCCGCTCGTATGCCGATTTGTTTTTAAAACTTTCGTCGGATGAGGACATGCGGAAAAATAAGCTGTATTTCTACGATTTGAACGGGAAATTGTCGCATACCTTTAATCCGCAAAACCGCCTGTATGCTTCGTTTTATATGGGGCGGGACGTTTTTGCCAATGACATGGCCCGCCTTGAGTTTGGGAACATGACGGCTTCGTTGCGCTGGAGCCATTTGTTTTCCGAAAAATTGTTTTCCAATTTGAGCATTATTTATTCCGATTACAATTATCTGGTGGGGGCAACGGCCGACTTTGCCAGTTTCGACTGGCGTTCGAGAATGCAGGATGTTTCCGGCAGGTATGATTTTACCTATTATTTCAATTCCAACAGCATTTTGCGTTTCGGGGCTTCCTTGATTCACCACACCTTTGATTGGGGGGAAATTACGCTGACGCAAAACGACGAAACTTCCGTGTTTTCAGCCGGACGCCAATACGGATTGGAACCGGCTGTTTATGCGGGGATTGAAGAAAAATTCAGCCCTGATTTTACCTTGAAAGCCGGCTTGCGTTTCAGTGGTTACCAAAACATGGGCCCCACGACGTACTATATTTACGATGAAAATTATGATATGGTCGACAGTGCTACCGTTGCCAAAGGAAAAATATACAACTCGTATTGGAGTTTTGAACCGCGCATTTCGTTTGTGTATACGTTGAATCCGGTTTCGTCCATCAAAGGAGCGGTATCGCAAACCAGCCAGTATGTTTCGCTGGCCCAGAATTCTACGGCCGGAAATCCGTTGGATATTTGGTTTCCGGTATCGCCTCAGATCAAACCCCAGCGGGCGCAGCAGTATTCTTTGGGCTATTTCCGGAATTTCAAGGACAACCTGTTTGAATCCTCGCTGGAAGTGTATTACAAACATATTGAGAATGTCATCGATTTTAAAGACCATGCGACTTTGCTTTTTAATCCCCGCCTGGAAGGGGAAATCCGCTCGGGAACGGGGCAAGCTTACGGCGCGGAGTTTTTATTCCGCAAGAATACGGGAAAATTGACCGGATGGATCAGCTACACCTATTCGCGGGCGTTCCGGACCATTGCGACGATCAATGACGGCAGGCAGTTCAGCGCTCCGTACGACAAGCCGCACAATGTGAACATTATTTTGAATTATGCGGTTTCAAAACGGATCGGTGTGGGAACCAACTGGATTTATGCGACGGGTTTGCCGCAAACGCTACCGACGGGCCGGGCAGTGGTCGGAAATGTTATCGTTCCGGTTTACAGCGACCGCAACAATTACCGCATGCGCGATTACCACCGTTTGGATTTATCCGTCACGTTGAAAAACAAGGAGCGGGAAGGGAAGCGTTGGAAGGACGAACTGAATTTTTCGATTTACAATGTTTACGGACGCCACAACACCTGGTCCATCAATTTTAAACAGAATCCGGATAATCCGTCCGAAGTATTTTCCGAACACACCTATTTGTTTGGAGTCATTCCTTCCATTACATACAATTTCAAATTCTAAGAAACCCAAGATGAAAGCCTTGTTTAAAATAAAAAATATCCTGTTGCTTGCCGTTGTCGTGCAATTTCTTTCAGGCTGTACCGAGCGGATTAATCTGGACTTGGACGACAGCACGATCCGCCTGGTCGTGGAAGGGACTTTGACGACGGATGTCACGGAACATACCGTCCGGTTAACTACCACCACCAGTTATTACTATACCCAGGCGCCGCCGCCTGTTTCGGGAGCCCGGGTTTCCATTTTCGACGGGGAACATACGATTGAGTTGCATGAAACCGAACCGGGCGTCTACAAAACCGATGCGGATGTTTTTGGCGTGCCGAACACCACCTATACGTTGAACATCGAGCTGGCGGAGGAAATCGGCGGATTTAAAACCTATACGGCCCAAAGTACGTTATCGCCCGCTATTAAAGTGGATTCGGTAGCCCTGGATTATCAGCCGAAACTGGGTTCCAAAGGACTTTGGTTTATCAAAGCAAAATGGACGAGCCGTCCCGGCGACGATTTTTACCGTTTTTTGACTTACCGGAACGGGAAATTGCTGAGCGATTCGCTGACCAAATGGCTTACTTCGGACGATTTGTACGAACCGGACACCATTTTTACGATTGTCGATGTGCTGAGCTTGGAAGAGGAGGTAAATCGATTGAATCCTTACGATACGGTGACGATCGAACTGGACATTATCGACAAAAGTTTTATGACGTTTATCCAGGATGCGCAATCGGAAAGTTTCGGCAGCAATCCGTTGTTTTCTGGCCCTCCGGCCAATGTAAAAGGAAATATTTCGAACGGGGCCATCGGGTATTTTTCCGCCTATTCTTATTCCCGTTGTTCGACGCTTGTGCCCGAATTTGAAGAAGGCAAGAAGGCGGTCCGGAAAAAGAAGTGACCGGGATCCAAAGATACCGTGGCTACGCCGCTAAAAGCCACGTAGTGGCGACATCTCTGTAGATAACAAAATCCAGTAAGCCGCATCGTGGCGACATCTTTGTAAATAAAGAAACCGATCAAGCCACGTAATGGCTATTTTGGCTACATCCGTTCCGGAACATCCATTCCCATCAGCCAAAGCGCATTTTTGAGCGTTTGTCCCGTAAAACGGCTTAATTGCAGGCGGAAGTTGCGTTTACCCGGATTTTCTTCTTTCAGGATCACCACATCGTGGTAAAAACGGTTGAATTCACAAGCCAATTCGTAAGCGTAATTGGCTACGACGGCCGGATTGTGTTCGTGGGCGGCATCTTGGACGACCTGTGGGAAATCATGCAAGAATTTCAAAACCGTTTTTTCCTGCGGCAACAGGCCGGTTGTGCCGTTCGCTGCGGTATTGGGCTGTTCACCGGCTTTCCGCAGTACGGAACGAATGCGGGCGTACGTATATTGAATGAACGGGCCCGTATTTCCGTTGAAATCGACCGATTCTTCCGGATTGAAAAGCATATTTTTCTTCGGGTCGACTTTTAGGATAAAGTATTTTAAAGCGCCCAACCCGATGGTCCGGTAGAGTTTCTCTGCTTCTTCATTCTCAAAATCCTGGATTTTTCCGAGTTCGCGGGTACGATCTTTCGCCGTTGCAAACATTTCCTCCATTAAATCATCGGCATCCACCACCGTGCCTTCGCGCGATTTCATTTTGCCGTGCGGCAACTCTACCATGCCGTACGAAAGGTGGTAAATGCTGTTCCACCAGCTTTCTCCCAGATGCTTGATGACCAGTTTTAAAACCTGGAAATGGTATTCCTGTTCGTTTCCGACGACATAAACCAATTGTTCGGGGTGAAACTCCTGATAGCGTTGCATGGCCGTGCCCAAATCCTGTGTCATGTAGACGGAAGTTCCGTCGGAACGCAACAACAACTTTTCATCCAGCCCTTCCTCCGTCAGGTTGATCCAAACCGACTTGTCGTCGCGTTGGTAAAAAACATGGTTCTGTAGCCCTTGCTCGACCAGTTGTTTCCCGAGAAGGTAAGTGTTTGATTCGTAATAGGTTTTCTCGAACTCAATGCCGAGCGTTTGGTAGGTAGCGGCAAAGCCTTCATAGACCCAACCGTTCATGGTTCTCCAAAGGTCGACGGTTGCTTGGTCGCCCAATTCCCATTGCCGCAACATTTCCTGCGCTTCCTGCATCAAAGGGGCTTGCCTTTCAGCTTCTTCCCGTTTCATGCCTTGGGATTCCAGGTCCGCAATTTGCATTTTGTATTCTTTATCAAAAAGAACGTAGTATTTTCCTACCAGATGATCGCCTTTAAGTCCCGAAGATTGGGGCGTTTCGCCGTTGCCGAACTTTTGCCAGGCCAGCATGCTTTTGCAAATATGAATGCCCCGGTCGTTGACCAGATTGACGCGGATTACTTTTTTGCCGTTGGCGCTCAGAATACGTGAAAGCGAAAATCCCAGCAAATTGTTGCGGATATGGCCCAAATGCAACGGCTTGTTGGTGTTGGGCGAAGAATATTCCACCACAACGGGTTTTGCCTCATCGCTTCGCGTAAATCCGAAGGTTTCGTTTTGCGCATGCGCCGTAAAAAAGGAGAACCAGTAATCCAACGAGATTTCCAGGTTCAAAAAACCTTTGATGACGTTGAACCCGGATACCTCGGCCGCGTTTTGCTTCAGGTATTCTCCCAGAGTATTGCCGATTGCTTCGGGCGAGGATTTCAGAAGTTTTACAAAGGGAAAGATTACCAAGGTAAAGTCACCCGAAAATTCTTTCCGGGTTTTTTGCAGTTGGATTTGCTCGGGCAAAACATCCAGGGAATAGATTGCCTGGATGCTTTCCTTGATTTTTTGAGTCAGTATGTGTTCGATCATCGATTAAAAGCTTGTTGTAACCAAGGTGCAAAAGTACGGATTTTGTATAAAATATCCGCTTCCGCAGCGGACAGTTACAACACAAGTCCGGCCAATTTGTTAACAGAATATAAACTTTGCTGAAATGCATATTTTGCGTACTAAAACACAAAGCAAAGCGTTAAGTTTGCAATCATCAAAGCCAATGAAAGGCTGGTAAGGTAAAAACAAGGGTATTATTCTAAATTTGCGAATCATGTCAAAGACAGCGAACAAATTTTTTTCCGAAGAACAAGAAGAGGATATTACGTTAGCCATTAAAACCGCCGAGTTGGATACTTCCGGCGAAATCCGCGTACATATAGAAAGCGATTGCAAAGGGGATGTGATGGACCGGGCGTCGCATCTTTTTCAGGTATTGGATATGGATGAAACCAAACAGCGCAATGGGGTTTTGATCTATCTGGCTGTGGAAAGCCGGAAATTTGCGATTATCGGCGATGCCGGAATTAATGAAAAAGTAGGGCATAACTTTTGGGATTCCATCAAGCAGCGGATGTGCAATTATTTCCGGGAAGGCCAGTTTGTCGATGGGTTGATTGACGCAATTACCCAAACTGGTTTGCGGCTTAAACAATACTTTCCGTATCTCCGGTCGGATGGGAACGAGTTACCCGATGATATTTCTTTTGCATGATGTCTTATTTTTATCTGTTTCCCGTTTTCACAAGAAAAGCAAGTCCGTTCGTTTTAGTACTTCTTTTACTTTTGAATACGGCCCTGTTTGCACAAAAATTAGGGGAGGATCGTATTCCCGAAAAGCCTTCGCCTGAACGTCTGGTGAATGATTATGTCCCCATTTTATCTTCATCCCAAATACAGGAGCTGGAAACCCGCTTGGATGCCTTTGCGGATAGCACCGACGTGCAAATTGCCGTGGTGATTGTTCCGATGCTAAGCGATTATGATATTGCAGATTATGCACAACGGCTCGGACAAAAATGGGGCGTAGGAGGGGCGAAGTTTAGCAACGGCTTGGTGGTCGTGGTGAAACCCAAAACAGTATCCGAAAAAGGCGAAGCTTTTATTGCCACGGGTTATGGCGTTGAAGCGTTGGTTCCCGATGCGACGGCTTGGGACATTGTGAATAATGAAATGATCCCTCATTTCCGCCAGAACGATTATTACGGAGGAATCGATGCGGCAGTCACTGTTTTGATCAAATTGACCACCGGGGAATTTAAAGCGGATACTTATGGTAAATCTCAAGGTCAGGGTGGAAGTGTTGCGTTGGTGATTATTATCATTGTCATCATTGTGATCTTTATGCTTATTGGCAACAACAGCAAGCGGCACCATGGCATGGGAAGCGGCAATAAAAGGTATCCGGTATTCTGGCCTTCGGGCGGTTCTTCGGGCGGTTCCTGGGGACGTTTTTCCGGCGGTGGCGGCGGCGGATTTGGTGGTTTCGGAGGAGGAAGCTTTGGCGGCGGCGGATCCGGGGGGAGTTGGTAGATACAGGGTGAAGGGTGAACAGTGAAGGGTGAAATGGTTCAAGGTACAGGGTGAACGGTTAAGGGTGAGGAGATTGTTTAATCGTTGAACTGTTTATTTGTGAAACGTGAACAGTGAAGCGTGAAAAGGTGTATGGTAAATGGTGAACGGTACAGGGTGGATATTTAATTGTAATTTATTGTTATAATAAAATCTAATAATACTCTATTTTAATCGCACAGGGAGAGTTGTCTGTTGAATCGTTGAACTGTTTAATTGTTTATTTAGTGAAGCGTGAACAGTGAAGGGTGAAAATGTTGTTTTTTGTTGTTCGTTTACTCGTCACCCGTTACTCGTCAACTTGTTTACTTGTATGAAACCCACTTTCAATTCTCAATTTTCCATTTTCAATTGAAATGCCTTCTGTTTTTTCCTTTCTGCTATAATTGTTGAGTTGTTGAACTGTTGAATCGTTTATTGGTATCCAAAAATCCTTTCTGCAAAAAATTACGCTGAGAATCGCTGAGGTTTCACGGAGTTTCGCTGAGATTTTCTGTTTACTTGTATAAAACTCATTTTCAATTTTCAATTCTCCATTTTCAATTGAAATGTCTTCTGCTTTTTCCTTTCTGCTAAATAGTTATGCTGAGAATCGCTGAGGTTTCGCGGAGTTTCGCTGAGGTTTTCTGTTTACTCGTATAAAACTCATTTTCAATTTTCAATTGAAATGCCTTCTGTTTTTTCCTTTCTGCTGTGAAAGGTGAAATGGTTCAGGGTGAAATAGGGAAGTTGGCTTTGTATTTATGGTTTGTGGCAATCATTGACTTTCCGGCCCAACTTGCGAAATCCTTTCAAAATCAGCAAAAATTCGATTTTCAGTTTGTAATCGCGGGCATACATCATGTTCAGGCGGTTGATCACATCTGCATTCAGTTGTTTATCCGGAAGCATATCCGTAGGAAATAAAATCCCCCGTTTAATTTTGGGCAGTTTGTGATCGGGATCCCGGATGGGATAATATCCGCTCCAGGAGTAATTTCCGATTAATACGTTCAAAATATTCCAGAAGTACCGGAAGGGCTGCCTGACAAACCAGAGCGTTACGGGATAGCTGATCAGCAAAGCCCCCGAAGTCAACAAATCGAACAAACGCTTACTGCGCCGGTTTTCGGCTTTTTTGATAGAGTTGACATCGATCACGTATAAATCGCCGGCCGTGTTGATGGAATTGCTTCCGATAATGGAAAGGCTTTGAGGCGGGGCAATTTTAAAATCGACTTCGTGATGGCTCAGCTCGGCCATGTAGTCGATGATCGTTTGCGCGGGAACGTCGGCCGCACAAAAAATAATCTCGTTGATTTTGTAAATCTTGATGATTTCGGGCAATTGACTTAAATTCCCGATATAATGCTTTATCCCGTTGGGTTCGTCGTGCAGGTTGGGGAAAATCATCCCCTCTGCACCCTGGATGACAGACGTTTGTTTGACCAGTTCATTGACCCGCAAGCTTTCGTCGGGGTCCCCGACAATTAAAATCCGCTTGTGTTTGTTTTGGTTTAAGCTAAAACGACGGATCCCGCATGCATGGAGCAAGAAACGAAATCCGATTACGGCGCCGGCCGCCCAAATGATTCCGATCACAAGGATGGCCCTCGAAAAACGCCAGCTTTCCGGTAAAAGCGCATAAGCCGAAAGGGTTAAAAGCCCGCCGATAAACAAACCCCGGAAAATCTTCATCAGATTTACGGGCTTGTCGTAGCCGCCCGACAACCAAATGGAGAACAGCCAGAAGAGGGTGAGTGAAACGAGGGTAATCAGGTAGAAGCGTTCGGGATAGTGCCCGCCCGTTTCGTACCGCACAAAACGCTCCCAATACCGCACGATGATAAACATTCCGCCGTAAATCAGCAAAAAATCGAAGACCGGCAAAAAGATTCTTTTGGCAACTTGCGTTAAAAGGGTAATGCCGGCACGGAACCAAATGGCCATGCTGATCAGCAGGGAAAACAGTTTGGCGTTTTTAGGCGAAAAATGTTTTTTTGCAAAAATCGCCATGGCATTGTAGAACAAGTACACATAGTTCAAGCTGCCTTTTTTGGTACTTTCGCCTTTGTAGTGGATGATCCGCGTGCCGGCAAAATAATAGTTCCTGTATCCGGCCTGTGTAATGCGGTACGACAAATCAATGTCTTCGCCGTACATAAAAAAGGTTTCGTCCAAAGAGCCGGTTTTGTCCAGGGCTTCTTTGCGCAACATCATGTAAGCGCCCGAAAGCACATCCACCGGAGCGGTTTTTTCTTTATCCAGATGGCCCAAATGGTAGCGGTTGAACCGTTTCGATTTGGGAAACAGTTTCGACAATCCGAACATTTTGCAAAAAGCCACGGCCGGCGTGGGCAATCCCCGTTTCGATTCGGGCAGGAAACGCCCGGTGCCGTCTACCATTTTTACGCCCAGTCCGCCGCAATCGGCATGAGCATCCATAAAATCGATGCATTTCCGGAATGTGGTGTCTTCTACCACCGTGTCGGGATTGAGCAACAAAACATATTCGCCTTTTGCCTGAGCAATGGCCTGGTTATTGGCTTTCGAAAAACCGACGTTTTCTTTGTTGGCCATGCAAACCACATTCGGAAATTTCCCGGTAACCATTTTTACGGATCCGTCTACCGATGCATTGTCCACCACAAACACCTCCGCCTCAAGCCCCTCGGTTGCCGTGAAAACGGAATGAAGGCATTGCTCCAAAAAATGGACGACGTTGTAGCTTACGATGATGATGGACAGTTTCAAAAGATGCGTTTTGTTAAGATCGATTAGTCGTAAAATACCCAGTTCACACCGAATTTAAATGCGGCATCGGCCCCGGGGTAGTGCGGAACCATAAAATAATTGTAATTGCCGAACCAGGAATTTAAATGCTGGTATTTTAAGAACAGGCGCGCCCGTTTGATGCGTAAATTGGCAAATACATCCAGATACGGATAGTTCCCGGTTTTCAATTCCTGCTGGCTGTAAAATGCCCGGAGGGCCGGCATGTATGCATCGGCATAATAGGCTGTGTTGTAACTTAAGGCAACACCGAACTGGATGTGTAAAGCTCCCTGAAACATGGGCACATTGTAGCTGACCGCCGTTTTAGCAGCAAAATCCGGTAAGGAAATCACGGTATCGTTGGAGCTTTGTTGCCAAGACAGGCTCGCATCCAACTTCCAGTTTCTCCAGTTGAAAACTTTTGAAAAAGAAGCGCCGGCCACGGAACAGGGATCTTCGTATTGGGTTGGCTCGATGGATGAATTGAAATAAGTGTAATTCGAAATCCGCTGCAAACGCACCGTTGCCTGATACCCTTTAAACTCGACGCCGAATTGCAACGTTTGGTAGGGTTGTGTCGAAAGCTCCCGGTCCCAGCGGAAACTGTTCGAGTAATAGTATTTGTAGTAATAGGCCGGATTGTTTTGTCCCATCGAGGCGGTCAACGATATTTTCCCATTGTTCTTGTCCCCGAAGAACTGGTAAAAATTTCCCGACAGGTTGAAATCGCCGGCTGTGTAATCGCTCAGGCTTAGTTTTCCGGTGGCCGTAAAAAAGGTTTTACGCCCGATCACGCCTTTTAAGGTTGCAAACGGGTAGATTTGGGTAAAATTCGTGGAAGTCGCTGTCGAATCATCCGTGAAATACAGTTTATGGTACTGGTAGGTAATCCCAAATGAATACTGGAACGGGAATTGCCGGGAAGCCGTATCCGGGACAATATTGGTATAAACCAGGGTATTGCTTACCTGCATCCACGAAAGGGAATCGGCGGTTTTGAGGGAATCGGAATAAATATTCGGATAAAAGTTTTGGGGAATCTGGTTATCGAAATACGACCAGGTTTCGCGTTGGTACTGGAAAGTATGTACCAATCGCCCGAAATCAAACCGGGTTCTTGAAACCGGATGTATGCTGTCACTTACCACAGGCTGGGGTTTCCGCAAATTGAAATACTGCTGCAAAAAGACGCTGGCCGTCCGGTTCTTATTCTGGGCATCGTTTAAATTGACCAGAATGGCTTTCCGGTTCGATTCGGTATTGTCGGTAAATACGGAGTCGTAAATAATTCCGCCGTTTTCCTGTGCATAAAACCGGTCGTTTAAATAGTGCGCCAAAAGGCCGTACCGTTTGTTGGGTGTGTGGTAACTCCCATTGAAAGCCACGCCCCGGTAATTCGACATCTGTTGCAGGTACAAACCCGGCGAACTGGTAAAACGGGCTTGCACGCCCAAGGAAAGCCCTTTGTAAACATGCTGGCTGTGAATCAGGTTCAGCTTCAATTCTTTTGCCCGCCCCATCATAAAATCGAGTTCCGTATACGGTTTTTGAGCGTGGAAGTACCGCAGGCTGTCGGGCAGGAGCCGGTACGCATCAAACGAATGAATTCCGAAGTTGAAATTGCTAAACTCGGGGAAATAAAAGAAAGTCGGTTTGTAGGCCGATCCCGAATTTCCCAAATCGGCAAAGGTTTCAGGACTTCGTTGAAGCTTGGTGTAGTCCTGGATTTTTGCAATGGGTAACGCCACGGGATGCAGCCAGTAAGCGGCATCTACATTTTGATAGCTATATGAAACGCTGGCCGAATCCGGGCTATCCGTCGGATCGAAGTGACGGTTGGTGGTATCGTTGGGGATCGGCAAACCGGCGGATTGCGATTGTGTTTGAGTTTGGTTTTGCAGCGGAGATTGCATGTTGCTTATGGTGCGGACGGTTGTCGGTGTTTGTGCCGCACACCAGCCGGGCAAAATAAAAACAAGAATCAGGAAATATGTTCTACGGAATCTCATCAAACGCATTCAACTTTTCAGTTGCAAACTTAGTGATAAATTGTGAAACGGGCACGACCCGGAATGGATCCGGCTTTAAAGCCCCACACCGAACCCTACGCGAAACACCGGGTTTGCGTAAGGCGACTCGGGTGTTTCATTCAAATTCCATAAAACCAGAATATAAGCAAACCCCCTTCCGCCGATGGACTGTTTGTATCCGCCGCCGACAAAAAAGCTCCAGGGTTCGTAGTTGAGGTTCGGATAATCGTTGTACCGGACATACAGTTGTTCGTATTCCGCATGCGCAAAAAGACCGTAGATAATATCAAAGCGGCTGAACAGGGCTGCTCCGAATATGTTGGACGAGATCTCGCGGTTCAGGTAATAATCTTTATAGCTGTAGTACTTGTAGGTCGGGCTTAATCCGACGGATAACTGTTGGGTAATGTTGTAGCCGATCAAAGGAGAAACGTCGATTAAGGTTACATCGCCGATTTGAAGCCCCAAGCCTCCTCCGAAATAGAAGCGGTCCCACGAAAACGGGCCTTTGAAACCAGGTTCTTCATCCCGGTTAAAGTTTTGAGCGGATACCGAAATCCCGGCAAAAAACAAAAGAATAAATAAGGCGCTGATTTTAAAAAAAATACGATTCATTATTTCTGATATTCTAAATAACTCTGTAAAATAAGGGTGGCGCTTACCTTATCGACTAAGGCCTTGTCCTGCCGGTCTTTCTTTTTCACTCCCGATTGCAAAATAGCCTGTGCCGCTATTTTCGAAGTAAAACGCTCATCCATGCGATCTATTTTAATCTCCGGAAAAGTTTTTTTGAGCAAAGTTACAAAAGGTTCGATATACGCAGCCGATTCCGAGGGTTGATTATTCATTTGTTTGGGTTCGCCCACCACAATGGTTTCAACACCATGCTGCGAAATATAATTTTTTAAAAAATCCAGCACATCCTTGGCATGCACCGTTTCCAAAGCGGTTGCAATCAATTGCAATTCGTCGGTAACGGCAATTCCAACGCGCTTTTGTCCGTAATCGATTGCTAAAATTCGGGCCATTTTTTATTATTGTTGAATTGTTGAGTTGTTGAACTGTTGAATTGAAAAAGGTGAAATGGGGGAAAACGGAGAAGTCGGGAAAATGAGGAAATGGTTGGTATATTTGGTTTTGCTCATTACGATAATTTAATCTAGCATTATTTTCATTTTAATCGCATAGCACAAAAGGTGAAATGGGTAAAGGGTTCAAGGTGAACGGTGCAAAGATTGTTGTTCGTTTACTCGTCACTAATTAACTCGTCAACTTGTTTACTTGTATAAAACCCACTTTTCATTTTCAATTTATTTACAAAGATGTCGCCATGCTGTGGCTTTGTAGCGGCATCGCCGCGAAATCTTTGTAGCATATTGATATTATGTGGTTTTCAAGCAACAAAAAATCTTTTCAAAAATAATTCTTTCCCGGAAAATTTAAACAACCGCTTAGTTTTCCAATAAAATTTTTGAGTAAGCCGGGCAGACGGAGAAACAGCCATACCCGTTTTGAATGTTGCCGGGTACGCTTACCGGCTCGGTAAATGTATCAAAACTGGCATCCTGCAAAACCAGTCCGCGATAGTATTTAAACAATTCGGCATTCATTTGCCGCACATAGGCTACCAATTGTCCCGAGGTGATTCCCCGTGAAAACAATTCATAGTAGTATTTATTTAGCAACAGGTTCAGGGTCTTTTTTTCTCCTTTGAATGTTTGGTTTGTTAAAATCAGTTTCGAGAAGGCATAGGTGGTAACGTTACTTGCGTTAAATATATCCGCAGAGCCTCCGGTTGCTTCAAAATCAGGATTGTCCTGAATCAATGAATAATTGGTGGTGGCAATTGTATTCATAACTTCTGCTCCAGGGTAATCTGTGTTAAGTCCTTTTACTTCAATCCAATAATAATTTTTCTGAGCCGGGTTATCAGTTAGTTCGATGGTAAAAGGGAAATAACTCCCATCTCCGATAACGGTGTAATTGGAGCTCCAGGTATTATCCGGATTTTTTTGAATGATTGTGTTGGTATCAATTTCGCATTGGGTGACCAGTGGGATGTCCGGAGCCACAACAATGGAAGCAACGGGCGTAAAATCATCGGCCGAAACCTCCAAGCGGTAAGTGCTTCGGGGTTTTATCTCAATACCGTTGGAGGTAGCGGTTAAAGCCGGCCGGGTAGTTTCATACATTGGTTCTTTTTCGGTATATTCCGTAATTTCACATAGCAGAATACCGTCTTCGTACAGTTTTGTTTTCAGGTTTTTCAATTTTTTTACTTCGGTAACTTTTGAAGTAAACGGAATGCTGCTGCTAACGGTAATCGTAAAGGCACTGTCTTGCATCATGGCCGAAACCACCAGTTTGGGAGCAGCATCTTGCATATCCACTTCGATTTCCTTGCGCATATCATTGCATGATACGGCAAAAAATGCGATCCAGAGGCTGCCTAAAATAAATTTTATATTTTGTATCATGGAGTTTAGAATTTGAAGTTGTAACTGATGGATGGAATTAAAGGAAAAAGGCTATACTGGTAAAATTTGTTTTCGGTATATGTTTTATCTCCTTCGTGATAGGTACGTGATTCCACGTCGATAAAGAATGGATTTTTCCGGTTGTATGCGTTGTAAAGCCCGAAGATCCAGCGCCGTTCGCCCCATTTTTTTTGTTTGATGAAACTTGCCGCCAAATCCAGCCGGTGGTATGCCGGCAAGCGGAACGCATTCCGGTCGCCGTACACGCGTATTTCTGTCCCGGGATAGGTGAAGGTGCTGCCATCGTCATAAATAGCCACCGGAATGGTTGTTGCATTTCCGGTTCCGTATACCCAGGTACCTGATACTTCAATATGGGAAGTTGCTTTGTACAACACGCTGATGCTTATATCGTGCCGGCGGTCGTATTTGTAAGGAAATTGTCTGCCGTTGTTCAATTCTTCAAAAATGCGGTTTGTCCACGAAAGCGTGTAGCCCACAAAACCGCTTAGTTTTCCTGTTTTCTTTTGCAAAAAGAGTTCCAGCCCGTAACTGTCGCCTTTGCCTTGCAGTACTTTCGACTCCCACCGCCCGTCCATATCAAAGAAACTTGCGCCTTCACGGTATTCGAGCAAATTGTCCATCGTTTTATAGTAAGCTTCGAGGCTTATTTCATATTTTTCTTTAAAGCTTTTGGCTGTACCGATTGCGATTTGATCTGAATATTGCGGTTTCAACACTTCGGTACTGGGCACCCACAAATCGGTGGGCAGGCCGGTTGACGAGTTGGTAAGCAAATGGATGTATTGCGCCATTTTGGAATAGGAAGCTTTCAACGACAGGCTTTCCCGAAGCAAGTAGCGGGCTGACACGCGCGGTTGAAGTGTTTGGTAAAATGTGTTTCGAACGGCAAACCCTGACCAATGCAATCCATAGTTTACTTTTAATTTGGATGTAATGGAAAAATCATCTTCGGCATAAAGCGCCATTTCGTTGGCGAAAACATCGTTCGATCCGATCCGGAAGGAAGTATCTGCGATATTTTCCGTTGTTTTTACCGCCATAACACCAGGAGTGAATTTATGGTAGATAAAATTCCCTCCCAACCGGATGTAATGATTGGGTGAGGGCATGTAATCGAAGCTGATTTTGGCGTTCAGGTCTTCAATCAATGAATTGTAGTTGATTTTGTAGGAGGAGTATTCAGTTGCATTTCCTGGCGGGGTATATTTTTCTTCTCCTTCGCCACCGGTATTAAAGCGAAAACGGCTGTAAGTAAGTGTGGTATTCCCGAATAATTTTGCATTGTAAATATGATTCCAGCGAAAAGCCGATGTGATGTTTCCCCATTTTAACCCCGACTTCGTTTTGGTTTGTGAGGCCCCGCCCTCGTAATTTTCTTCGATATTTACATGAAACTTGTCGTCACCCATATAAGCGCTTAGATAAATACGGTCTTTATCCGAAAAGCGATGGTTGATTTTTGCCGTAAGGTCGTAAAAATAATAACCGGCATCCACATCATCGCTGGCTGCTTTAATGAGCGGCTTCATCAGCAGATCGATGTAGGTTCTCCTGCCCGAAACAATAAATGAAGTGTGGTCTTTCCAGATAGGTCCTTCCAGTGTAAGTTTCGACGAAACCAGGCCAATGCTGCCTTCGCCGTGGAACTCTTTCATATTTCCTTCTTTCAGGTTGATATCCAGCACCGATGAAGCCCTTCCGCCGTAACGAGCCGGGAATCCGCCTTTGAAAAGCTCCACATTGTTGACGGCATCGGCATTAAATACCGAGAAAAACCCGAACAAATGTGAAACGTTGTACACCGGAACTCCGTCGAGTAAAATCAAGTTTTGGTCGGGGCCGCCGCCGCGCACATACATGCCGCTGTTCCCTTCGCTGCCTGCCTGTACTCCGGGCAACATCTGTATGGCCTTGATCAAATCGACTTCGCCCATAAATGCCGGCATCGATTTGATTTGAGCCACCGGCAGCGTAATGCTGCTCATTTGAGTCTTGGTTTCAATACGGTCAATGGCCTGGGCGGTCACCTCTATTTCCTTGAGTGTGAGCGTACCTGCAAGCGGAATCGTCAATAGTGTATCTTTACTTAATACAAACGAGATTTCCTGGGTTGCATAGCCGACATATGAGAATATCAAATCGACTTTTCCCTGGGGCAATGTAAGACTGTAAAAACCGTACGGGTTCGCAACGGTTCCAACCTCATGGTTTTTGCAATATAGATTGGCGCCGATCAGGCTTTCGCCGGTTTGGCTATCTTTCAGGTAGCCGCTAATGGTGTATTTTTTCTGAGCCTGCATGGCCAGAGTCAAAATGCACAAGAAGAATAAGAACAGGGGTTTTGTTTGCATGTTTTTGTTTTCGGTGCGGTTGTTAGTGATATGGATTATGGAATGAATTTCCGGATGTTAAAAACCTCAGCAAGTATTGGATAAAACCTGGCTTGGTTTTGGGTGAAACCTAACTTGGTTTTGAGTGACACCTAGCTGTTTTTAAGTAAAAATACTACATGATTCCTCTCACTCTTCACTCTTCACCGTTCACTCTTCACCCTTCACCCTTTACCTTTCCCCCAAACAACCGCTCCGGATAAATACCCCGATCATGCAGCGCTTTCAGGCTGTCGACCACCGTGGGCCGGTCTTCGGAATAAGTGATGCCGAACCATTGATCCGGCGAACGCAGCACCTTCACTTTGGCCTGCTGGGTTTGAATCAGCTCATCGACCGCAAAAGGAATGTAAAATTCCGATTTCAGTTCTTGTCCTTTTTCCTGTAAAAAGCGGATGAATAATTGTTCCGTCAATTGAAAATAAGCCGGCGTAAATCCCCAGAAGTTCATCGAAACAATCGAATCTTCCGCCAGATACAAAGGCGGTTGATTCTCTTGCAGGTCGGCTACTTTGCCATCCCCGGTAAATTGTATTTTCGTCCGTTCCACCACCTTTTGCAGGAAACCGGTGGCATCCGTTTGGCAAACGCCGCGCGAAACCGATCCGTATTGGCTCATGGTTTTTTGCAAATGATAACCGACCATGGCGAAATGGGCTTGAGTTTCCGGAGTCAAACCGTTGAGGTAAGCAGCCATGGCGGCAAATGCGCCGACTCCGTAATAATCGTCCCCGTTGATTACGGCAAACGGTTCGTTGACCACTTGCTTTGCCGTTAAAATGGCATGCGCTGTTCCCCAAGGTTTGGTGCGCCCTTCGGGCACCGAAAAACCGGCAGGAAGCATCTCCAATTCCTGAAAAACGTATTCGGTGGGAAGGTGTTTTTCCAGTTTCCGAAGGAAAACTTCCTTGAAATCCGCTTCAATCTCTTTGCGGATCACAAAAACCACTTTGCCGAACCCGGCGCGAATCGCATCGAAAATGGAATAATCGATAATGGTTTCGCCCGACGGGCCGACCGGGGCAATCTGTTTCAAACCGCCGTAGCGGCTGCCCATTCCGGCAGCAAGAACAAGAAGGGTAGGGGACATATGTTTTTTAATTGAAAATTGAAAGTGGAAAATTGAAAATGATTTTTTTTAATGATAAATTATGAACTTCTTTAATTGGAAATTGAAAGTGGAAAATTGAAAATGAATTTTGATACAAGTAAACAAGTTGACGGGTAAACGGGGTTTAAGTGAAATGGAGAATTGAAAATTGAAAGAGATTTTTTAATGATGAATTATAAATGCTAAACGATGAACGACAGGTCATTTCGACTGGAGCGAAGTGAAATGGAGAAATCCCTTTCCCCTACTTCCCCATTTACAACTCAACGATTAAACAGTTCAACAACCACCTCACCCTTCACCCTTCACCCTTCACTGTTCACGCTTCACACACTATAATTTATCCAAAATAAAATTAGTCATTTTAGTGTACAGGTGGTAGCGCGTGTTGCCGCCTACAATGTTATGGTTACGGTTGGTGTAAATCTGCATATCGAACTGTTTGTTGGCTTGCACCAGGCGTTCCGAAAATTCGTACGTATTTTGCACATGCACGTTGTCGTCGGCCAACCCGTGGCAAAGCAGCAAACTGCCTTTCAGGTCTTTGGCAAAAAACAGCGGTGAGTTATCGTCATATCCTTTGGGATTTTCCTGGGGCGTACGCATAAAACGCTCCGTATAAATGTTGTCGTAATAACGCCAGTTAGTAACCGGAGCCACCGCAATACCCGCTTTGAATACGCCTTCGCCTTTCACCATGCAGTTGGCCGATATAAAACCGCCGAAACTCCAGCCCCAGATGCCGATGCGGTTTGCATCCACATAGGGCAGGCTGCCCAGATATTTTGCCGTTTGAATTTGGTCGATGGTTTCGTATTTGCCCAATTGCATGTAAGTGGATTTGCGAAACGCTTCGCCCCGTGCGCCTGTGCCCCGTCCGTCGACACAAACCACCAGATAGCCTGATTGCGCCAGATAATTTTCCCAGCTCAGCGACCACGAATCCCGGGCGCTTTGCGAGTTGGGGCCGCTGTATTGCGTCATAAAGACCGGATATTTTTTTGCCGGGTCAAAATCGTTGGGTTTGAGCATCCAACCGTATAATTCGACGTCTTCACCGGTTTTAAACGAGAAAAACTCCGGCGTATTGAATTTGTATCCGCTCAGTTTTTCGCGCAATGCTTTGTTGTCGTCGATGACGCGGATTTCTTTTCCTTTGGCGTCCAAAAGTTTGGAAACCGGCGGCGTATTTGAGTTGGACCCTACCAAAATACAATATTTATAGCCTTCGCTAAACAAAGCCATATTCATGCCTGTAATCTGACTTAGTTTGGTTTTCTTTTTCCCGTCCCACGATGCCATCCAGATTTCACGCTGGTACGGTTTCGGTTCGGCCGTGGAATAGTAGATGGTTTTTTGCTTTTCGTTGAAACCGTAAAAATCCATGACATCCACATTTCCGGTGGTAAGCTGGGTTTCCTGTTTGTTTTTGAAATTGTAAAGGTAAATCTGCTCGAATCCGCTTTTTTCACTGCGGTAAATTAGTTGGTTGCCATCCTCTAAAAAATAGATGTTATCGAACATGTCTTCGTCGATATAGTATTTATTTTGCTCGGAATAAACCACTTGGGAACTTCCGTTTTGGGCATTGGCAAACAACAATTCAAAATGATTTTGAAGGCGGTTCAGGCGGAAAATGGCCAGGGTATTGGGCATTTTGCTCCAGCGGATCCGCGGAATATATATGTCGGTTTCGGAGCCGATATCCATTTTTTGAACCGCCGTATTTTCCAGGTTGTAGGTATGAATGCTTACGACGGAATTGGGTTCGCCCGCTTTGGGATATTTGAACACATAGTTGCCGGGATACAGTTTGTATTCGTTTTTCGGCGGAGCCGCTCCTTGAAACAGGTTCATCCCGAACTCGGGCACTTTGCTCTCGTCAAACCGCACCCATGCCAATACTTTGCTGTCAGGTGACCATTCAAAAGCTTGATTGTATTCGAATTCTTCCTCGTAAACCCAGTCGGGAGCCCCGTTAAGCACATAATTGAATTTGCCGTCGGTGGTAATCTGGATTTCTTTTCCCGAAGTTAAATCGGTGTAAAACAAGTTGTTTTTACGCACAAACGCAACCTTTTGCCCATCGGGCGAAAACGTTGCCAATTGTTGCGCCCCGTTTTCCGAAAGCCGGGTCAAACTTCCCTTCACGCGGTCGTAAACATAATAATCGGCCGTGAACGAACGGCGGTAAATCGCCTGGCGGTTCGTGTAAAACAATATTTTGGATTCGTCTGCACTGAACGTGTAGTTGGTAAAAGGCTTCAGCCCCTCGGTTTTTACCTTTTCCCATTCGAACAAGGTCTCCACCTCTTTGCTGTTGGCATAACTATATTTTTTGATACTCCCGTTATCCATTTCGGTGTAATGCTCCCCGTCTTTCATGGATTCGCCCAGGGTTTCCAACGGGCTGTAAAAAGAATAATTTTTCAGGAAATCATCAAATTCAAAAAGTTTGGTTCCTTTTTGCGCGTGGGCCGTCATGCTCACCCCGGCAAGCATTATGCAGAAAATACTCGTTGTAAGAAATTGTTTCATCGACTGGATTTTTTTGCCAAAGGTATGATTTTTGGAAAAAATAGCGTCGTCTGACTCAAATGTTGAAATAAGATTCGTTCAGCGGAAAAAATAAGTAAATTTGCCCCCGTATAATTCAATAAAATTAGATGAGAAAAAACATCCTTTTCCTTGTTGTTTTCAGTTTGGTCGCAACGAGCTACTCGCAAAAAAGTGAGTCTTCAAACCACCGTCCTGCCCAGGTTACCTTTTTTTATCCGCTGGGAACCAATGGGACCGAAACCGGAATTACCAGCAATTTTTCGTTTAATATACTGGCAGGCTGCAACGGAGGAGTCAACGGGTTTGAATTGGGAGGGCTTGTAAATATTAATCAGGGAGATGTGAAAGGCTGCCAGATTGGCGGACTTGCCAACCTGAACGGCGGTAATTTGAACGGGTTGGGAATCGGCGGGCTGATGAACGGCTCAATGGATATGAACGGCTGCCAGATTGGCGGGCTCATGAACACTTCGGCTCATGCGAACGGGTGCCAGATCGCCGGCTTGGTCAATCATGCCAAAACAATGGATCAAGGGCTTCAAATTGCTGGCTTGGCTAATTGCACCCAGGAAATGAACAAAGGAGCCCAAATTGCGGGATTGATGAATTGTTCCGGGAATGTGAAGGGCTTTCAACTGGCAGGACTGATGAATATTACAAAAAAATCGGAAGGAGTGATGCTGGCAGGCCTGCTGAACATTGCCGATTCGGCGGAGAATACCCTTGCATTTATCAATATTGTAAAATATAACGGGAAGTACCGGCTAACGCTCTGGACCGACGAAACCTATTCGACCAACCTTTCGTTTAAATCGGGTGTAAACCACTTTTACGGAATCGTGGGCATTGGTTACAATCCTTTTTTTGACGATTTGAAATATAGTTTCAATTACGGAATCGGTTACCGGGCCGGCAACCCGGCGGTTGCATTCGATTTGGAAGCGCTTCTCATCAACAATTATACCTTTGAGAAACATAATTCGTTGGATTATTGGATGGCGAGTTTGCGCCCGATGGTTACGTTTTGCAAAATACCCCATTTTGAAATTTCAGCCGGATTATCGTTCAATTACCTGAATACTTCCGATTATGACGCGGCCAAAAAAGCCAACCTGATTGATTTTATAGAACCGGAAACGTCTTCTTACAACAACTTCTGGACTATCGGTTTGGGCGCCAACGTTGGGGTATCCTATGTGTTTTAAGTCAATCCTGCATTATTTGCGACTTCCGCCTGATCGGTTTGGGTGAATTGCGGATGTGGAAGGCGATGTATTTTCAGGTGAGTTAACCATTTTTTTGTTATGTAAAATGAAAGTCATGTAGTTTGGCTTGGTTTTTGTGATTTCTGTTTTCGAATTTTAGCCCGGATGAAACAATTTCAAAATAGCATTACAGGTATATTATTGTTTGTTTGCATGATGATGTCGACGAGTAATACGATTATGCCCTCGGATGCCCAATTGAAGGAAATTTCGAACGCCATTCGAACGGGAAATTCAAAGGAGCTTTCAAAGCACTTCAATTCGATGGTAGAGCTTACGTTGCCCTCCATAGAAGGTTCCTATAGCAAAATGCAGGCTGAAATGATTCTAAAAGCCTTTTTTGAACAAAACCCACCCAAGACGTTCAGCGTTGAATATGTGGCAGTTTCCACACGAACGGTAAAAACCGTGATTGGACAGTACGAAAATGCCAATGCAAAATATTCCATTTACTTCCTTTTAAAATCGGTTGACGGCCAACCCCGGATTCAAAAACTTCAATTCGAAGTGGAATAAATAACCGTTTTTCATGTCTTTTCTATTTTTTTAATCCTGATAACTGTAATTCTTGTTATTTTGGAGATCTTTTTTTCTGTCTGTGAAGTTGATTGATGTCTCCGGCTAATCTTTACAAAGGTATTGTTGCGTGCTGAAAATTCAATTATACTTTGATCGATCTGCTTAACCTGCTTGTAAACACAAAAAACAGACTATGAAAAAAGGCTGTGAAGCAACTGCTTCACAACCTTTAAATCTTATTTTTGAGAGTGGTGAACTACAAGTTCGTTCTCAATCCTTCGATTGTTTTGCTGATATCCTGGATTTCCTTTTGTTTAGCCATTATTTGACTATCCAGAGATGTCCGTTGCGACTCCAGCGTTTTTAGCTTTTGATTTTGTTCGGTTAATTGCTTTTCATGAACACTTAACTCGCTCAATACCCGTTCGCGGTTGATGGCAGCCACCCGTTCGTCCAGAAACTTGGTAATACCGGCAATTTCGGTACTGCTTGCCGCCTCAATAAAATGCGCGTAGCCGGCCGACAAACTCATTTTAACGGTCGTTTTGTTGGGCGACTTTTTCTCGGTCGAAATTTCAAAGTAAACATCGTACGGCTGGGGTTTGATGTCCTTTAAAACAACTTCCTGAACAACGTAGTTGTTGCCTTTGCGCTTGACTTTTTTGCCCATGTTTGTGAAATAGCTTTTGAAATAGTCAGTTACAATGTTTTCAGGGGCATCATAGGTTTTTGCTATAGCAAGAACTTCCGTTTTGTCGACTTTGATTGTTGTTTGAGATTGACCCAGCAATAGTGCCGGAAATAAAAGAACGGCAATCACCCAAAAGATACTTTTCATAATAACAATTTTTTTAATGATAAAATAAAAAACTTATATTGTATCAAATCAAAAATAATACCAAACCCCCAAAATGGGGTTTGGTAGAAAATCAGAATTACGAAAAAGGCTTATTGTTTCACGATGGTGGCCGTCCGGTTCACGGCTTTCAGAATGTAAATTCCTGCCGGAAGCGAACTCATGTCAAAGCTTGGTTCTTTGGTTTCAAAAACTTTCTTACCCGAAAGATCAAACAACCGGATCAGCGGAGATGGTTTGGATCCGGTATCATTTTTTACCAGCAGATCGAAACCGTCGATTGTCAAGAGCCCTGTGGTCGGGTTGGGGTATACGGACAGTTTTGCCGATTCGTTTTTTTGCGTGGCAACCGACCCTGCATTATAAGGAGCGATGACCAAAGCCGGCCGGTCGGGACGCGAAACAATGGCGGTATTGCTCATTTCGACCGAATAACTGCCCGAAGTCTTGAATATGAGGAATCCGTTGAGCAGCGTGTAATCGACATTTTCAACTGCCAAAGCGCTTCCTTTTTTCACGACAAAAGTAGTGGATACACCGCCCAATACAAGATTGGCCGAAAGATCGATCGGTACGTTCAGTGCTACGGCTGTCACCGGTAAGGTTTGAGTCCCTAAAATTTTCTCCGCACCGGAATGCTGATCCGAAATGGTGTACAGGTTGGGCAGCGAGAGGGCATTGTTCTGGCAATTTATATAAACGAGCAAAAGATTTGTACTAAGATTCAAAGAACTTAATTTATTGGCAGCGCAATACAGGGATTCCAATGCCGGGTTATGGCTTAAATTAACGGAAGTCAGCAAATTATTGTCAAATGCCAAAATCTTTAAAGCCGTATTATTACTTACATCCAATGAAGTCAGTTGATTGTCGGAACAATACAACACCTCCAGCGAAGGGGCATTGGCAACGTTTAACAAACTCACGTTATTTAAGAAGTTGACGTAAAGCGAAGTAAAACGACAATTCTGTGAAGAGCCGCTCACAATCACATTGTAAGCTTGTTCATCCGGGTACCAGTGGATGGGATTTACAAGGGTGGAAGGGCCCAGGCCGGTAAAAGTGGTAATTTCACTGCCGTCGCCCCAGTCGACTGTAAATTGCTCGCCGGTGGTAGCATGAATTTTAAATTGACGGCCGGTAAAACCCGACCAGGTGAAAGTGACCACATCATTGGCTGCTAAATGAAAACTCAGCAGGCAGAAAAACGAGGAAATCAAAAACTTGTACAAAGATTTCATAACAACAGGTTAAAATTGTTTCTGCAAAAGTACTACATAAATCGACGACGAAATTCGTCCAAACACAATTTGTGATGTGTTTTAAAAGGAAATCGATTTGTTTGGTGCCGTAAACGGCGCATGTTTTACTTTTTGTTGATTCGGCCGTAAAAATATGAAATTAAAATCCGGCAAATTTTTGATGGCGTATTCAAAAGCAAATCAAACGCATTTCCTATTTTTGCATGGAAGTTAAAAAAAATAGCGTAAATGAATTTTAACGAATTGATTAAACTGCGGCAAAGTGATCGCAGTTATTTGCCCCAGCCCGTAGAAGAAAAAAAAGTCATGCAGTGCATAGAAACGGCCCGGCTGGCACCCTCGGCATGCAATGCACAACCGTGGAAGTTTGTGGTGGTTGATGATCCCGGTCTGAAAAATACATTGGCTGATTGCGCCGCAAGCATGGGTATGAACAAATTTGTGGTGGAAGCACCCCTTGTACTGGCCCTGGTGTTGGAAAAACCGAACCTGACCTCTAAAATCGGCTCGGTGTTAAAAGGGAAAGAGTATACCTTAATAGATATCGGCGTTGTTGCCAACCAATTTTGCCTGCAAGCAACCGAATTGGGTTTGGGAACTTGCATGATCGGTTGGTTCGATGAAAAAAGAGTGCGGAAAACGCTGAATGTTCCTTTTCCAAAACGGATTCCGCTTTTGATAACGTTGGGGTATCCCAATTCGCCGAACCGGGAAAAAAAGCGAAAACCCTTGGAGCAAATTTTCAGTAAAAACCGGTATTGAGTTTTGATATAAGTAAACAAGTAGACCAGTAAACAAGTTGGAGTATTAATTACAAATTACGAATGAAAAATTACGGGTTAATTGAAAGTTGAAAATTGAAAATGAGTTTTTAGTAGACGAATAAACGAACAACAAAAAACAAACAACAATTCCCACCGTTCGCGCTTCACTGTTCACCCCTCACTTAAACATACAACAACGCAACAATTACGGATCGGCATGAAACAACCCCCTAGCTGAGTTGTTTTAATTACTTTTGCTGTAGAATTTATATTCGACTTTAAATTATGCATTTTATTCATCCGCAATATCTTTGGGGACTTTTAGCGGTTGCGATTCCGGTCGTCATCCATTTATTCAATTTCCGGCGTTACCGGAAAATTTATTTTACCAATGTCAGGTTTATTCAAAACCTGCAACTCGAAACCCAAAAACAATCGCGGTTGCGGCATTTTATTTTGTTGGCATTGCGCTGTTTGGCTATCATCGCCCTGGTTCTGGCGTTTGCACAACCTTATATTCCACAAAAAAATCAAAAGCAACAAATGGCCGTGCGTAATGCTGTCAGCATTTTTGTCGACAATTCTTTCAGCATGGAAGCCGTCGGAAGTAACGGAACCCTATTGGATGAAGCCAAACAAAAAGCCAAGGAAATTGTGGCGGCCTACAAGCCCAATGATGTGTTTCAACTGTTGACCAACGATTTTGAAGGACGCCATCAACGCCTGTATACACGAGATGAGTTCCTGACTTTGCTGGATGATGTAAAAACATCATCGGCCAGCCGTAAAATGAATGAGATTACCGGGCGGCAAAAGGATTTGTTGAAAACATCCTATTCCTCCAATCAGATTTCATATCTGGTTTCCGATTTCCAGAAATCCATCTATACATTTGATGGCGTGCAACCCGATTCGGTTTTGCGAACCTATCTCATTCCCGTTGCCGCCAACAAAATCGGAAATGTCTATATTGACACCTGTTGGTTTGAGATCCCCACGCAACAAGTGGGACAAACGGCCACACTGGATGTACAGGTTTGGAACAAGTCGGAAACCGATTTGGAAAAAATACCCATTCGCCTGGAAATAAACGGGACCCAAAAGTCGCTTGCAAGCGTTGATTTGAAAGCAGGTGCTTCGGGTATTGTAAAAATTCCGTTTGTAAACCAGAAAGCAGGCATCCAAAGTGCCGTGGTGCAAGTAACCGATTATCCGGTAGTATATGACGATAAATTTTATTTCTCGTTTGAAGTAGCCGAATCCATGCAGGTGTTCATTGTAAATGGGGGAGAAGAGAGCCGGTTTTTAAACTCCTTGTTTTCAAATGATTCTGCCATGAAAATAAAAAATGGTTTCGAAAAATCAATAGATTACAGTGCTTTTTCAAATTATAACCTGATCATTTTAAATGAATTGAGCAACGTGTCATCGGGACTTTCCCAGGAGTTGAAACGTTACGTGGAGAATGGCGGCACCCTTTGCGTGCTTCCTCCGGCAGCAAGCACGGCCGACATGAATTCGTACAACAGTTTTTTGACAACCGTAGGCTGCCCCCAGTACCAAGCCATCGATACGGCAGACACACGGGTCATTCATGTGGCGGTTGAATCCCCGATTTTTCTCAATGTATTCGAAAAAACGACCGGAGAAAAATATACCTTACCCGAAAACACGGAATTACCGAAAGTGCTGAAACATTACACATTAAACCTGTCCTCGAGAAACCTGTCTACATCCGTGATGCGCATGCTGAACAACCACGAGTTTTTAACCGAAACACACTTTGCACAAGGAAAAATTTACCAGTTTGCTGTCCCGTTGAACCAGGCTTTCAGCAACTTCCAGCAACAAGCCTTGTTTGTTCCTGCCTTGTATAACATTGCTCTGATGAGCCAGCCGCAGACCCAATTGTACCACACCCTCGACAGGGAGGAAGCGATTCACGTAAAGTTTCCTCTCTCGGGAAGCGAGAAAATATTGAAACTCAAATCGGTTGACGGGCAAACGGAAATGATTCCCGAAATTCAACGTTTTGGCGCCACCACCAATATTTTTGTCCACAACCAATTGACCCAAGCCGGAAATTATGTTTTAAGCTCCGAAAGCCAGCCGGTTGCAGGAGTTTCCTTTAATTACGACCGTTATGAAAGTGATTTGGACTGTTGGACTCCAGCGGAATTAAACACATTGATCGAGAAAAACCGGTTGACCAATACACAAATTGTAGAAACTAAAAACAAGCCTGTAGGTGAAATTTTGGCTCAAGTTACCCATGGAACGCACTTGTGGAAATATTTGATTTGGTTTGTGTTGCTGATGCTGTTGGGGGAAGTTTTGATTTTGCGTTTTTGGAAAAAATAAAAATTTTCTTTTACGGAACAGATGGATAAGCAAAAGCGGCTGTTGAGATAAACAACAGCCGCTTTTGCTATGTTATGCGATAGGTATATTATTGCTTGATGACTCGAACTGTTTTGTTATCTATTTTTATAAAATAGATTCCGTTTGCAAAGGTTGAAAGGTCTATCGTTTTTTGAATTTTCCCATGATAATTTTCTTCATACACCAATCTTCCGACAGCGTCAAACACCTGAATTTTATTTATGAAATTTTTTCCGTTGTTAATGCTACATTCGCCGGTTGTTGGATTGGGGTATACTCTTGGTTGGGGCGATTCAAAGCTCACTACGGCATCGGTTTGGAAAGTTGCTTCGATCGAATGGGCTGCGATCACATTCTCAAACGCATAACTACTAACAGCTCCTACGTTTACGCCATCAACCAAGACTTGCAAAATTACTTTTCCCGTATTGGGTGAGATGGTAAAAGTTTGGTTTGCACCATGGGCTACGTTCACATTGCCGCTAGGTGAGATCATCCCTCCTGAGCCGGCAGTAGCTACGATGGTGTATGTAACTGCTTCAAACTGCACATCAAGGGCATGACTTGCTGTAACATTGGTAAATGTGTAGTTCCCGTCTGTAACAGCTGTCGGATTGCTTACTCCGTCGACCAATACTTGCATGATTTTGTAACCGGAATTTGGCGAAAATATGAATGTTTGGTCTTCTCCATGTGCAACCGAAATGCTGCCCGAAGGTGAAATGGTGCCGTTAGCACCCGCTGTTGCCATGATTTGATAAGTAAGTTGTTCAAATTCAACAGAAATAGTATGATTTTCCGTTACATTTTCAAACGTGTAGCTTGCCAATGCATAGGGATCGTAAACACCATCAATGTATACTTTGAATATTCCGTATCCTGCATTGGGCGTAAAAGTGAAGGTTTGGTTAGCTGCGTATGCCACAGTAACAGTTCCTTCGGGATTGATCATTCCGCCTGTTCCTGAGGTTGCGGTGATGGTTAGGATTGGTACATTGCCACTCACAGCTACTTTATATATCAATGGACTTTGGTCAAAGTCAGGGAAAGAAGCGTTTTTCATTTTACAGATAAAAGTTTTATTTCTGTCGTCAATGGTAAGATTAAAAATACCATTGCTTGTGCTGCCGAGCGTAACAGGTGTTTCGGTGCCGCCGGTTACATCAAACCAATGAAATACCGTAGCATTTCCGCCCAAAAGATATTCACTGCTTAAATTGATGGGCACGTTAAAATCAATGATCCCCCCGCGGACAGTGTCTTGCGGGCAGTAACCATAAGCATCCGGCTCTGCAATACCTAATGGCAGGTCTGAAAATTTCAATCTGTTATTACTACATGACATTTGATATAATGGGCCTGTAACACCTGTTAAATTCAACGATGTCAGTAAATTGTTATTAACCAATAGCTTTTGTAATGCGGTATTATGGCTTAAATCCAACGAAGTCAATTTATTACCTCTGCAATAAAGCTCGGTAAGTAACGGGTTATGCGTAACATCAAGTGTGGTTAATTTGTTGTTTGAACAATAGAGGGCTGCCAAAAGCGGATTGTGGCTAACATCCAGTGAAGTTAGTCCGCACCCTTCCATAGAAATCTTGTTCAAGTTGGCGCAGTGCGCCACACTGAGAGAGGTAACCAAAGGATTCATTCCGGCATTAATTCCTTGAAGATTAGCACAGGCACTGACATCAATGGCACTCAGCTGGTTTGAGTTGCAGTATAAAGTTTGTAACGACACACAACCGGTGAGGTTTACAGAGGTTAGTTTGTTAAAATCGCAACTAAATGTGTTCAGTTTTGCACAATTACTGAAATTAAGACTTGTAATGGAATTATTGTTTAATCCAATGCGGACAAACTCGGTACAGTTGCTAAAGTCTAACACCCCTGCTAATTTTTTTCCGCTCCACAGATTTGGGATGTCTTGAAGCTGTTTGGGCGCTGTTGTTGTCCAGGTAATACCGGTAAGTTTAGAGATCCAAGTTTCATCTGTTTGCCAGTTTGCAGTGTCAGCTAAAGTCAAACCGACTCGTTGCAAATTCAAATTTCCGGCTTGGGCCGAAGGCTGGCGAAGAAAAGAACGCAAAGCTTCTTTGTCGTGTTCATTGTAGGTTCCGGTAGGATTTGCGTACATTTGCATTGATGCCGATCCTAAGAGCAAAAGTGCAAAAAAGCGTGTAAAAAGTTTTTTCATTTGGTAAATTATTTGGTTAGTACAAAAAAAGTAAAGTAATTCGAAGAAAAATTTTAGCGCAAAAATAAAGTATTTTATCCTCTAGATTGCTTTTTTTATATATACAAACTATTACAAAATTGAAAAATAAATATTGATTATCAGGTGCTTGATTTTTTTTGCTTATTTCATGCCAAAAAACGAATGAAAGTGCTCCTCTTTAAATTTATATGATAAATTTGTAAAAAAAAAGAGTTTGATGATGAACTATAAACAGGTAAAAAAAATAATTCTTCGGATACCGTTTTTTTACTTTTGGACTTTTATGTTCCTTTCCGTTTCGTCCGGTTTTGCAAAAACAAATGCTTTGCAAACAGCACAATTTGATTTATTACTAACCAGAATGGAGCGTTATGCTTTGACAGATGTGTCAAAAGCCAATGCACTAATAGATTCTTTACGAGCTGTTGCGTCTGAGTTGAGCGATGGCCGGCACATGCTTATGCAGTGTACTTTTTTTGAATCCGTGGTAAATTTCAACCAAGGGCGAAATGATTCGGCTATGATTCCTAAAATTGAAAAGCAAATGCAATTGCTTGACAACACAGCAGACGTTTTCGAAAAGGGCTTGCTGAACTTTTCTCTTTCTTCGGCATATTACGGGGAAGGCGATTATGCAAAATCTTTTTTGGCGGCATTGCATGCTTTGGAGCAATTTGAAGCATTGAAAAACAATTTATTGATTGTTCACACGCAAATGCTTCTCGGAATCATTTGCAATAACATTCGAAATTTTGACATGGCTGAAGATTACTACAATCACGCACTTGCATTATCAGGCGAAAACCTATTCCGCTTGCATCGGATCAAAATGAATATTTATACCATCCGCTACCTTATGGGCAAGGGGAAAAACGCCATTGATTCGCTCGAAGCGCTTATTCCCATGCTAAACGCCAAAGCGGATGTTGCCTTGCTGGTTTCTACCTACTTAAATTTAGGCGCTCTTTACTTTTTTGAACAAAAACCGCAAGAATTGTGGAATTGCTGCGAAAAACTTTCACCCTTAATGAAAGAAATCCATAACAACCGGTTGTTGTTGGGCTTTTATCAAAATTTGGGTGCTTATTATGTATTGAATCGTGAACCGGAGAAAGCGTTGGAATGCTTGTCGAAGGCAAAAAATATTTCCATACGGGATCGTAATTGGGGATCGTTGTTATATACTTACCTGCAACTATCTGATTTATATGAAAAAACGGGAATTCGGGACAGTTCTTTTTTGTATTTGAAATATTACAAAGCTTTGAATGATGAAAAAATTGACCGTTCGAAGCTGCTTGACGTTTACCGCGCGTATGTTTCTACCGCATTGGAGTCATCACAAAAGGAACTCACTATTGCCGAACAAAAGTTGCAATTGAAAAACCGGAGCCTTATCATTACCATTGCTTTTGCTTTAGCTATCATATTGGTGATTACGCTGTTTTTAGTGCTTGTTCAACAAAAAAAACGGTTGAAGGAAGCCGAAAACAAAGACCTGGAAGAACTTTTGCAAGCAAAACAGCAAATGGAATCGCTGCAAAAAGAACGCATTGAAGCCCAATCACGCGAAATTACTTCACATGCTTTGATGCTGTCGAATAAAAACCAGGTTTTGCAACAACTTTCGGAAGTAGCCGGGCGTTTGCCTAAAAAACTCGACGAATATCAGGAAATCAATCAGATAATAAAAAATAATCTCAATGTCGACCATGCTTGGAACGGTTTTATGATGCATTTCGAGCAAGTACACCCTGACTTTTTTAATCGTTTAACGGAATTGAGCAAAGGTTTGACTGAAAACAATTTACGGCTTTGCGCGTACTTTCGGTTGGGCATCCCGCTCAAACAAATTGCCCAAATATTGAATATTTCGCATGGTTCGATTTTGATTCAACGGTACCGGTTGAAAAAAAAACTGGGGTTGATCGAAAATGAAGATTTGGATGAGTTTATCAGGAATGTTTAAATGATAAGCTTCAAATGAATAAAATAAATTCCGGACGTTGTTTGCGAGGCTGTAACTTTTAGTTTTGCCGTGCTTTGCTTACTTTTGCTGTTGAAAATACCTTTTTTAGTAACAAGGAATCGCTGAAAACCACCATCCAAAAAACTAAATTTCATGCCCGATATCATTCGCCTATTACCCGATTCCATCGCCAATCAAATTGCTGCCGGCGAGGTTATCCAGCGTCCCGCTTCAGTGGTGAAGGAGTTGCTGGAGAACTCCATCGATTCGGGCGCCAATACCATCAAACTGATCATCAAGGATTCGGGAAAAACCTTGATTCAGGTGATCGACAACGGTTGCGGTATGTCGCCCACCGATGCCCGCATGTGTTTTGAACGCCATGCCACTTCTAAAATCCGCGAAGCCAACGATTTGTTTGCCATTCGTACTTTCGGATTCCGGGGTGAAGCCCTGGCCTCCATTGCAGCCATTTCACATGTAGAACTGAAAACCCGGAAACACGGCGAAGACATCGGTACTTGCCTTGAATTGGAAGGCGCCAAAGTAAAATCGCAGGATCCGATCGGCTGTCCCATCGGCACGTCGATGGCTGTTAGAAATCTGTTTTTCAACGTTCCGGCGCGGCGTAACTTCTTAAAGTCCGATTCAGTGGAATTTCGCCATATCCTCGAAGAATTCCAACGTGTAGCGCTCATTCATCCCGATATTGAATTTTCGTTGCATCACAACGACAAACTGACGATACAGCTTCCCAAGGAAAACCTGAAACAGCGCATCGGCCATATTTTTGCAAGTTCCATTACCGAAAAATTGCTTCCCGTTGAAATGAACACCGACCATGTGGTGATTCACGGATATATCGGAAAACCGGAAACGGCACGCAAAACCCGGGGAGAACAGTACTTTTTCGCCAACGGGCGCTTTATCAAGCATGCCTACCTGAACCATGCCGTGGAACAAGCCTTTAAGGAATTGATTCCCCATGCGTCGTTCCCCAGTTATTTTTTGCATGTGGAGGTTGATCCTACTTTGATCGATGTCAACATCCATCCGACCAAAACGGAAGTCAATTTCCAGCATGGACAATTGATTTACGCTTCGTTGCGGGCAGCGGTCAAGCATTCTCTGGGCATGTTCAGCCTGTCGCCCACCATTGATTTTGAAACGGAAAATGCATTTAACACCGAACCGCCGAAAGGTTATGAACCCAAACTGCCTGAAATAAAGATCAATCCGGATTACAATCCATTTCAAACGCAAAAAAAGTCAAGTCCTAAGCAACGAAATTCAGATATAAAACCCAACCGCGACAACTGGGAAAAATTGTACGAAGTGGTGGAAACGCCACGCCAAAAACAAAATGTTTTTCCCGAAACACAAGAAAAAATAGTTGAAATTTTCGATAAAGAACCTGTTCTGAAGCAAGATAACAACGGGAAGTTTTTTCAAATTTTAAATCGCTTTATTGTTGTGGCCGTGAAATCGGGAATGCTTTTGGTCGACCAGCAAAAAGCGCACGAGCGCATTTTGTTCGACCGTTCTTTGTCGATGCTTTCCAACGAGTCGGGAGCGCAGCAAGCTTGCTTGTTTCCGCTGAAAATTCAAGTCTCGGCCCAGGATGCCAATATTTTAAAGGAAATTCACAACGATTTGGCAAAAGTAGGTTTCGATTTGGCTGATCTGGGCAAAGGAACCTTTTCCATCAATGCCACTCCGGTCTCGCTTCCGGTCGATGAAGCCGAAAGCTTTTTGGAACAATTAATTGAAGGATATAAAAACGGCCGCTTGATTGCCAACCAAGACCGCAATACGTTTATGGCGCTCAACATTGCCCGGAGCCTTTCGATAAAACCCGGAAAAAAGTTGACAGAAATCGAAATGCAAAATATTATTGACGAACTTTTTGCTTGCAAAACCCCTGAAATAGCGCTGGATGGAAAGAAAATATTCAAGAACCTTTCGGAAAATGATTTGGTCAATTTGTTAGGAAGTTGAAAATGGAAAATACCAGTAAACAAGTTAACGAGTAGACTAGTAAATGGTTTTAAGGCAGAAGGGAAGAAAGCTGAAGGCGAACGAGAAAACAAAAAACGAACAACAAAAAACGAACAACAAAAAACGAACAACAAAAAACGAACAACAAAAAACGAACAACAAAAAACGAACAACAAAAAACGAACAACAAAAAACGAACAACAAAAAACAATCCTTTCACCCTTCACTGTTCACATTTCACCTTGTGCGATTAAAATAGATTATTATTAGATTTAATGTCAGTTTCTGGGGGAAAATCCCTCGCCTTTAGGCGAAGACTTTAGTATGTTTTTTTATCTTTGAAATAAAAAATGCAGCATTATCGCAAGACGAGTCATACGACCTATGATTGTAAGTATCATGTAGTTTGGATAACGAAGTATCGTAAGA
>JAVBOY010000031.1:0-53321 GCA_031550085.1 Lentimicrobiaceae bacterium | reverse complement strand
ATCATTTATAATAAATAGTTATCGGTTATTCATTTTTATCCGCAAAGGTAACTATTTTATTTTCATTATTCCAAAGAAAAAGTTCTTACATTCAACAAGTTATAGGAATGGATTTATGGAATTCCTAACTATAGCAATGTTGTTACGATATTAGAACATTCAAAAAATATTTTTTGAATGTTCTATTTTAATAAATGAATTTTTTACAAACAATGAAATCCATAATATTTGTAAGAAAAATCAAATGTCGAGAATGCTTTTTCCGATAAAATGTTGGTAATTAAATGCTTCATTTCTTTTTTTCATCAAATTAATTTGAATACATTTGCATTTTACGATAATATGAGTAAAAGAATAATAAATTAGAGAGAATAATATTTGCTAAAAAATAAAACAAATAAGTGCTTAATTGAATAACTCGATAGAAGCCTTACCACTTGTTTCGCGTTGGTGTACGAACAAAACACAGCCTTCGCTTGAAACATTGGTTGAAATTGCAGAAATCTTGAAAATAGACGTGAAGGACTTGCTTGTCTCAACGAAAAAATAAATTGTAATATTTACCAAAAGACAAAGCATTATGAATACAGAAATCATTAAAGCGATTAAAAACAGGAACTTAGTTGAATTTGATTATGAAGGGGAATCTCGCATAGTTGAGCCACATTGTTATGGATTAACAACTAAAGGTAATGAAGCTATTCGAGCATACCAAGTCGATGGATATAGTTCTTCGGGTAAAATGGGTTGGAAATTATATGACTTATCTAAAGCAGAGGATATTAAGGTCTTAGATGAAATTTTTGAAGTGCGTTATGACTATAAAAAGGGAGACAAAGGAATGTCTAGAATATATCACGAAATATAACTTAAATTATCATGGAAAGATATGCAAATAGAAGTGGGAATTCACCAATTACCCATTATCAAATAAATAGTGACAGTATTACCGTCTGGTTTAAAGGAGGGAAAAGTTACACTTACAGTCATAGTCGTGCAGGAATGAGTAATGTTGAGACGATGAAACGTTTAGCAAGAAGTGGTTCTGGATTAAGTACATTTATCACAAGAAATGTAAGGAACGATTATGATTAAAAAAATTGATTCTATCAATAATTTGGGAATTTTTAGTAATTTCTCATGGAATAGCATTCCTAATCTTGAAGAATTTAAGGATAAGAATATTATTTATGCATGGAATTATTCAGGGAAAACGACTTTATCGCGATTGTTTAGTTCTTTAAAAGAAAAAGCATTGCATCCTGATTATCCGTTAGCTACTTTTAAAATTACATGTGACGGTGGAATTATTGACAATTCTAATATTTCGACAAACTCGTGCCACATTGAAGTCTTTAACTCTGAATATATAAAAGATAATTTGAGATGGGGATTTGAGGAAGAAATTAGTGGTATTTCATTTGAAGTTGGAGACACAGCAAAAATATCCCAAAGAGTTGAAGAACTCAATAAGTTAATCGATGAAATTAATGGAACTGATAAACTTAAAGGAAAAAAAGAATCCTATATCTCAGCGATAAATGATTATAATGAGTTTGAAAATTCTGCATTTACAGATGAAGCAAGAAGAATAAAGAATGATGTATTCTGGAGTTTGATCGAATTTACCAAAGCTCATTTGAAGAAAATAAAAAATGATATTTCAAATGACTTAGAAAAGCATATCATTAAATCAAAAAAAGAACTTGAAAATCTTGGAAAAATAGTACTTGTCAAAGAACCCAAAGAAAAGTTAAGTCATATTTCGTTTCCAACCCATTATAGGGAAATTGTATTATCGGCTAAAGAAATTCTGAGTTTTGTTCCCTCAAAGTCTGACATCGGAAATATATTAAAAAACAGTAATGAGGTTTATGAATGGTCAAAAGAAGGCTTGAAATTACACCATAAAGGAGATAAATGCTCTTTTTGTGGGAATACATTAACAGAAAATCGTTACGATGACCTTATAAAATACTTTCAAAGCCAAGCCTCCGAACTGAAAGAAAAAACAAAGGAAGTGTTAGGTGTGATTTTGTCAGAGATTAACTTTATAAACTCTGAAATAATACCTTATAGTCTTAATGACTTCAATGATAGTTTTCAGGAAGATTTTAAAAAACTGAAATCAGAATTTGATAAAGAGTTGAAAAAATATATAGTTAAAGTAAATCAAATAAAATCAGCTATTAACAAGAAGAAGGAAAAATCAATATATGAAATAATCAAAATCCAAAATGAAGAAGATGATATAATTCCTATAATTGATAAGATTAATGAAATCAATAGTTTGATAGATTCCAATAATGAATTTTCGGAACATTTCAAAACTATAATAGATGAAAAGCGAGCTGTGTATAAAAATCATTTAGTGGCGACTTTTCTAAAAACCACAAGATATTTTTTAAAAGAACAAGAAGAGCAAAAGGCGCAAAAAGAGCTTAATATACTCAATACCAAAGTTGAAGAATATCAGAAGGAAATTGTCCAACAAAATTTGCGGAAAGAAAGCAAATCTGAAGGATGTGCCCAATTTAATTCTTTTGTCCAAAGTTTTTTGGGAAGAAATGATATTGAAATAAAACCAAGTAAGGAATCCGGAAAATATAATCTAATAAGGGGAGCTAATTTTGCTAAAAATTTAAGTGAGGGTGAGAAAACAGCAATTTCATTTTCTCATTTTCTTGTTTTGTTAAAAAGCATTGAAAAGAAAGGAGAATTAAAAGATTGCATAATATTTATTGATGACCCTATTTCAAGTTTAGATAGTAATCATGTCTTTCAAATCAACTCTTTGTTGAAAGATGTTTTCTTTGAACAAATACCAGACCCCAAGCAGCTAAATCAGTTAATGTGGAATTTGAAATGTAAACAGCTATTTATTTCAACACACAATTTCGAATTTTTCAATCTGTTGAAAGAAATGCCAAAGTCAAAGGGGTTAGGCAAGAATAAAGAATCAAGGTATTTTATTTCGAGAAAGTTGCAAAGTTCCAGTATAGAAAAACTACCAAAGGTTTATGATTCGTATTCATCAGAATATCAATATTTGTTTAGTAAAATTGTAGAATTCGACAAAGAAACAAATCAGGGGACTTCTGATGCGTTATTTATAATTCCAAATATCTTGCGGCGTTTCGTAGAGATGTATACTTTAACAAAATATCCAAGTAGTGATGAGGTTGATATTCGAGCCGATGAGGTTTTTGGGAAAGAGGTATCCAAAAGGATATTAAAGCCTTTGCACTATTTTAGCCATTTTAACAACATTGATAGAATAGGAAAACAAAGTGAGTTCATTGCTGATATTGGAAGTGCATGCAAAGAATTACTTAAACATTTGAAGAAAGATAAAACTCATTACAAAGCATTAAAAACCGTCATATAAGTATGTCAACAATCAGAATAAACCAGCAACTCAAACGGGTTGAAATAAAAGAATTTGAAATTGAAAACGAAATTGTTTTTAATTTCTTTGATAAACTTTCAGCATCAGAAAGAGACGAGAAGTTGTTACAGTCCATATACATTGGTGTTTTGGCACTAATGGAAGATCGTTTTTCATCATTTCTTTCTAAAACATCTAATGAGTTAGGGACAGAGTTAGAAAGCCTGAAGATGATTTTTGAAATGAAAAAAGAGATTTTCTATAAATCAAGTATTAAAGGGATTTTAGCAGAAAATGATATTGCTGAATTTCTTACTGAATATTTCAAGGATAGAAAAATTCCAGACAAAGTTTATTTAACTGGAAACACAACAGGAAAACTTTCAAAAAATAAAACTGGAGATATCGTTTGTGCATTAAATGGGCAAGATGATTTGAAAATAGTTCTTGAATGTAAATTTGACAAAGCAATAAAACTAGGAGAAATTGAATCGAAGGAAATATTTACTAGAAAAACTGATACAGCGTGGAGTCAGTTAATAGAAGCGCAAGCTAATAGAGAGGCACAAGCAAGCATTATCGTGCTGGATATTTCATTGACGGATAATTCCATTTTGAGGAAATATGAAAATATAGGGTATATCCCTGATATCGGTTTTGTAGCAATCGTTGACTCGCAAAAAGGAGATTATTCTAACCTCTCTATTGCATATATGTTGGCTAGAGATATTGTTCTCAATTCTAAAAGTATTGATTTTGATAAGAATATTCTTACAATGATTGTCAATCGGATCATTAAAGATATAAATGAGATAGTGGGTATTCGCACTCTAGTAAATAACAATATTGAAAATAATAAAGCAATATTGAAACAACTGGAGAAAAGTATTCTCCTTATGGAATTTAATCAAGAATATTTGTTGAAATTCTTAAAAGATGGCTCATTGACTAAAGAGGATTTACTATCCTTTTATCAAGGAGAGTCGATTAAAGATAAATATAAATTGATTGAAAAGGATATTAACGACATCTGAAGTTTGTAAATGATAGCACCGAATGAAATATATGAAAAATATGAATTACTTCTTCCTGCCAAGTTTGATGGAGGTTATCTTATTATAGCCCTATATGACAAAATTCAGAATGAAGAAATTGCAGAACAATTTACCATTACCGACATTCGAAATATACTTGAAGAAATAACTCGAAGTTATGGTGAACAACAGACACCACAATCGGAGCGAATACTCAAAATGCTATTGCATTTCTACATAAGGAATTCGGCAAAAGATCCCGGTAAGTATTATCTTACCGAACGTGCGCGTAAGTTGGTCGAGTTTCTAAAGAATATACTTGAAAATCCATACAAGAACTTTCCTCTAAAAGAAAGCTTTGAAAAATCATTTACTATTGTTCCAGATGAAATACAATCAATAAGCGACCTCGAAAGAAAGTTTGGACGTTTATTTATTGAAGGCCCTAAGAAAATTATTAATGACCACCTTGAAGGCTTGGAGGACGAACTTGTAGAAGGGTATGCCGAATTGAATAAAATTCTGGAATCTGATGAAGAAAATGCAACGACAATGGTCAATCAATTCGCATTTGTTTTCAGGAAGTTTGGAGAACGCGCTGAAGATATTACAAATTCTGTTGCTTCCAAAGATAGGTTTTTGAAAGATTTGCATTTAGCTGTTGAACAATTCTATCAAAAATTGGACAGCTTTAGATACACTGAATCAGGAGAAGAATTTGAACAACTGAAAAAAGACTACAATAAAGCAGGTGAAATATATCAGGATATTGAGGCTTTTTTCAAAACCGTAGATGATAAAATTATAAATATCCAGAAACGCATTCACAATGCAAGCGAAAAACTCAGCGAACTTCATGAACAATTTACAGCAAGAGCTCAATTGCGTTTGCAGATAAAACGCATATTGAAAGTAGTACTTGATAACGCTTCGTATTCCAATAAAGGGATTTTGCTTAACGATAACTTTCCACTAAAGAAAATAGTAAATGAAAGAGGTGTTTTCGCCTATCCCGGACACCATGATTTTAATATATCCAAGCCCAATATAGTTATTCGGATACCTAAAGATGAGCAATACACTCAGAACGAGTATCTGCAAATAACAAAAGAAAATGATCGGCAAGAACTTATCAATCAATGGATACAAAAGGCTAGGTCTATTATAGAAGAACATCGGTTTATTGATTTAAAAGAATTTATGGAACAAATCATGAATTCTGAAGCAGACCAAACTCTTGCATATCAGATAGCCGGAGAAATTGAACAAGAGATTTCTGCAAATGAAAACATGCATATTAATGCAGAAAAGGAATTAGTCAATATAAAAAATACAGATTTATTTTTATGGAAAACTACTCTAACAAAAATATAGACTATTCATTCCTTTTGGAGGAAGATGTGCAGAGAAGTTTTGCCGATTTGCACACTTGCCTATTGTCAGGAAAACATATTTGTTTTACAGAGGATTACACGTTTTATTCTTTACTGGAAAAGTATGAGCCTGATTGGAAATTCTTCTATCGAAATTTATATGGTCTGAATTTGGCAGATGACACATTTGACCAACGACTTTACTATTATCTTGATTTCTTTGATTCGGACAAAGGGAGACTAAACGATCCATCTCGAAGCCGCCAACTTACGGAACTACAAACTATCATTGGATTGGTTTTGTTGGACATGTATTACCATCGCTACTTTAATGAACAGAAAATTATTTATTGGACAGATATAAAGAGGTTGATTGAAGATAGCGAATTTAGAGAGCAGTATCAAAATTTATTATTCAAAGCAATTCGACCTTCATATACAGAGCAAGAATGGAGCCGTGTTGAAAGACTTTTTAATGAAACTATTACCAGCTTTGCTAAATTAGGTTGGGTTTCAAAAATGTCAGGGCAAGGCGAAGAATTAATATTTGAAATTAAACCCGCCATTTTCCGAATGGCAAAAATATACGAGCAGGAGCTGTCGAACTTAGATGTGCTTATTGAAAAATTGAATAATACCACTGCAATATGAAATATCCGCGTATATATTCCCTTTCAACAGTAGGGATATTGAAACACTACAATAGTGATTACTTATTCCATCCTATAAGAACCGATTTTGTGGGAGCTAATGGAATTGGGAAGTCTATTATTACAGATTTATTGCAGATGTTGTTTATATACGATAGTAAAGATATTTATTTTGGAACGGATGGAATACAAAAACGAAAGATAGAGACACTGCCTTATAATACAAATCTTGCCTATTGTCTATTAACCGTAGAAGTTGACAAAGGTCAGTTTTTCATTATGGGAATCACGATATGTTCTCAATCCCGAAGAAAAATTACCCCATTTATAATAACCAAACAAACAGACTTAACCCTAACTAAGGAGCAATTAGCACTTAAAACTGATGACCTCTTCTTTGCAGAAGACGTGATACAACAAGATCAGATACCAAGTCTTACTGATTTCGCCAAAATTTTATTAAGATCTCGAAATTTGTATCTCACAAATTTTAAGACCAAAGAGGAAATACAAAACTATTATGGGTTCTTATACACAAAAGGACTCCTGTCACTAAACCTTGCTTTGGAAAAGAATTATCGGGCATTTTCAAAAGTAATTCAATCTTTTTCAAAAGTAAAAACGTTTCATCTAGATGAAGAGCGTGCTTCCGACAGTTTGAAGGATTTTCTATTTGAAGATTCAGATATGGATTTCATGAACGATTTCAATAAACAACAGGAATCTTTGGAAAAAATCCTTAGAGAATATAAACGGCTCAGTACCGACATTGAATCACTAAAAAAGAAACAAAACTGTCTTGTTGAGCTCAAGGTGCTTAATGAACAATATGCTCAAGCTTTCAAAGTCTATAAAACGGCAGAAATTAGTCAGGTTTACCATAAGAAGGAAAATATACAAACAAACATTGGCAAATTAGAGAACGATCTATCAACGAAAAAAAGGGAATATGAAAAACTGAAAAAAGTACTGGCGAAGCTTCCAAAAATTGAATCGCTTGTATCAATAGAATGTGAAAAGGCAAATAATAACTATGACAATTATAGTAGTTATGAGGCACTAAGCAAAGAAATAGGAGAGTTGACGCAAAATATTTCTGATTTGGAATCATTATCCATTCCCAAATTGCATGAAGCAGATAACTTATTAGAGAAGTCTGTTTCAATAGCAGATGTAGATACTCAAGAAATTATTCAAGAAATAAAATTCACGATTCCTTATATTCAAAAATATGGAACAGTCTCGAACATTGAGCAGGCAAGGGACGAGCAAAACGAAAGACTTGAAGAGTTGAAATCACAGCTAAAGGCAGAAAAAAGCCAAAAGCAGAAACTGTTGGCATTGCTGGACAAAGAGTCAAAAGACAGTTTGGTTCATTGGTTTATTAATCATCAAAAAACTTTATCAAAAGAACAATTGCACACCTTATTGCATTTTGCGTCCTTGCCCATAAATAGAATTACGCATCCTGAAAATAGAGCTAGATTTATTAATCCTGAAAGGTTGTTTTCTGAATCTGATCCAAAGCAATTTGAAAATGAAGGAAATTATTGGATAGAATTAGGTGCGATTTCAGAATATGTATCCTATGAGCCAGATGTAGTTTTATTTGAAGATAAGAAGAACTTGGAACAATCCGTTCAAAAATTAATTGCAAAATTAAAACAGGAAATTGGTACGATAGATAGTCAACTCAAAGAACTGGATAAAGTACGTAAAGCAGAATCGTATGATGAAAATATATTGAAATACCAATTTGACTTGTCTTTGATAGAGTTTAGCAATATAAAAAGAATCAAAAAAGGTGTTTCATACATTTTACACTTAGGTTCTAAAATTGAATCTCTTAAGTCGGGGAAAAGCGAAAAAGAAGCAGTACACCAAAAATTAGAAGCGAATTTTCCTCACAACTTGAAATTAAAGACTATAGAAGAGATAAAATCGGATTTATTCGATTTGCGTAAATGTTGGAACACTCGCCAAACAAATATTACAAGATATTCTGAAAGAATTAACGCAGCAGAACCAACGGTAAAGAAAGATATTCAAAAATTTGAAGATGAGTTAGTTGCAATAAAAACAAAGTTTGAAAATCAAAAAACCGAATTTGCAAATCTTCATGAAAAATATTTCAAATTTTTTAATGAAGATATTATGGCATATCCATTCATTGATGAAAAGTCACTGAATGAGCTGAAAGAGCAATCAGAAGAGGTTTTTAAACTATATCAGGCAAAATATGTTTCTATTGTTCCTATGTTCGAAGAAACGAAAGACAGTAAAAACACTGCTGTTAATTTAGAGGTTAATAAATCATCTTATTCTTTTCGTGTGCTGGAAGAGGCTTTGCTTGGCAGTAAGATTAAGTCCACTGATGAGATTACTGCTGCGCTGGACGAAGCTAATCAAAATAGGTTAAACATGGCTGATGGGATTAGAGACAGCATGATTAAAGTCTTTGAGAACACAATAAAGCAGTATAATCTCTACAAGCAACAAATAAAATCTATCAATATTTTCTTCAATGGAAGAAAAATAAGTGACGAATACTTCTTCAAACTTGGATTCAACGAAAATCAGCCTCTTCATATCGACCTTATAGATGAAATGATTGGAAAAGTAAGAACTTCGGCTAAACAAGGTGAACTTCCATTCGACCAACCTATTTCTGAACTAATTGAAGATTTTTTTAGGAAATCGACACAAATGAGAGAGAAGATAAGTATTGATAAATTATTAAATCCCAAATCATATTTTCGCCTTTCGGCAAAGCTTACAGATTTGAATGAGAATGAAATTCCCGGGAGTACAGGAGAAACATATTCTGCTATTGCATTATTAGGAATTGCACGTTTATCAGTGGCTCAAAAAGAGGAACGTCCCGGATTAAAATTTATCATATTGGAAGAACTGGGAGATTTAGATAAAGTAAACTTCAATACCTTCCCATCTGTTGCCAAAGAATTCGGTTACCAAATCATTACTATGGCACCTCATGTATTGAACATGGGATTGGAAGATGAGTGGTATTCTCACCACCTGATAAAAGGTAAACCCGATAAAAACATTAATCTTCATCCTTGTGTATCCTATTTTAAAACAAAAGAAAGACGTGAGGATTTGAATCTTTATATAAGCAAATTGAAACATGAACTGGATTGAACTCAAAGCACTTAATTCGCTATATCATAACGAAGTGGTGAAAGTTAATGAAACACTGGCACACAGTTCAGAGATTCATTTTCTTATTAATTCGCTTAATATTCTGGAGAAAAATAGTAAAGAAATAAAGAGTACATCAGATTTCAAAGAGTTTTATGAACATAGATATTTTGATGATTATAAAAAATATACGAATTTTCTGACCGAGAACAAATTACTATTTCCGCAGACTCGTTTTGAAGAAAACGATATTAAGAAATTAATTGAAATTGACGAATTAAAAAAAGAAGGGAATTTAGATGAATTGCGTCAACAAATTATTGCTTCTAACGAAACCCTGAGAGGCGTGTCTCTAATGTTTTTTAAAAATGAGAAATATCTTGATAATAAAGATTCTCTAACTAAAGCCTTAAAGACAATATTAGAAGTTGAACAGTTTGCCAATGAGAAAGACCAACAGTATATCTACAAATTAGAATGTCACAATCCTAAATTAATTGTATTATGTGAGAATCTTGACTTTCTCAAAAAGCCAGTAAAACCTCGAGAATTCGGGATTGAACTTTGGTATGCAGGAGGAAAGAATGTTGAAAAATTAAAATATGCAGATACGCGAGGGTTACCAATTTTCTATTCTTGTGATTGGGACTATGATGGTTTATTTGTAATCTATCCACTAGTAAAAGAAAAAATACCTGCAATAGAATTACTTACCCCTAATGGATTACCAAGAGGAATTGAAGAAACAGAACATGATAGCAAGTGGCAACAATGCAACGTTAAACAATTGTTTTCGGATGAACAACAGGTGCAAATAATTGATAAGTTAATCAAAAATGACCAATGGATTATAGAGGAATCCAATCACTTGATTGAAATGATGGAAAAACAAACGAAAATATATAATCCAAAAATTTCTCATGTCAAATAAAAGTAACGTAGCATATTTCTACTTGGTTTATCATTTACTTTTAAGTCTTTTCTTTATTGCAAGAACAGCTGCTTTCCCGTTTTCTAAAGTATTTTTTATTATTTCTTCAATTAATAGCGATTGATTTTGATTTGTTCCTATCCATCCTCCCTCAATAATTGTTTTAAATGCAGTATTGTCAAAATATCGTCCTACATTATCATAGGTAATTGCTTTGCCGCCGATTTTCCCTTCAACACACTTATCATTCTCTAATAATTTAACATAATCTAAAGGTATGTACATTCCGGTACTCAGACCAACATTGTCAGGGTCAAACTCTAATCTTGGACAAATCTTAATAAAAAATGGATTTTCACTAATCCGATAATCCCCAATAAGTCCATTACTATTTGTTGATTTTAGGGATTGAATAATAGAATCCATTCGGGAAATTTCTTTAGAGAATTGTACATTGGGAAGTCTAAATAAAAATTTATCCCTTTCCCTTTCCATAATTTTATATTGTACCATGATAAAGCATTTGAAGTCTTCATTGAAATAAATCAAATCAGTTCCCAAAAGTTCCTCAAGAGGTAATCTGTTTGTCAGTAAAACCGTGAGACGAGTTTTGTCGTTTTCAAATACAGAGGATGAATATTTTGTTGATTTTATTAGATTGAAACCGGGAATATTTGACAAATCACTTGCTATCATAGAATCTTCCCGTAGCCTTACTTGAGTAATCCCGTCAAGAAATGATGAAGGCTTTTCAGCTTCGTCATAATCCCATCCTTGAACATTGTCTCTGTCTATTCCTGCAATATTCATTGCTGTTAATACCGCTTCTTTTTGTTCTGCTAACGATTTTTTTTCGGACTTAGAAAGTTTAGCGATTCTTGATCGTCTGCTCTCTGAAAATTTACCTAAAATGGGAATTGTTTCGGGAGCTTTTCTCAAGAATATACGAAGGAATTCTTCAAAACATTTTTGGGAAAAGAGACCTCCATATTCTACTTTGCTGATAATATGGTATCTTAGTTTTGAATCTGTTATATTAGCTATTTCCATAGCTGGAATCGGGGTTGTCAGCATAAATATTTCTTCAATATTAAGCCTTCGTAGCTCTGTCCCTGCATGCATACCTCTTTTACACAATCCAATATGCGTTATTACTTTTTCTTTATTCGTAATGAAGCAAACTAAAGGTACATGCCTGGAATGACTAAACTCCGGGACAGGTTCAGCAAATTTATCATACATATTTGATTTAAAAGAAGTATATCTATCCTCTTTTAAAATTAAAATATAACCGGAAACTTTTGACATTACTGTATTTTTAATTTATTAATAATATTCCATTTTTCAAGAGTCCAAAGAATTATATGCAAATTATCACGCATGCATATGTCATTTGATAACCTTGTGTCACAAAAGGTAAACTTCCATCAATTTGTATTAAATGTTCTATATACATGAGATTACCATATTGTATTCAAATTACCTTGTTTTGGTAATCGTTTAAAAATCTGGTTACCATCATTTTAATTTGCCATAGTCCTTTTCAATCTGTCCATTCTTTCTTCATAACTACGGATATACATTCGCTTTAACCTATCATCTAAAAAAGAACGTTCCGTTAATTCGTAAACCAACGGTTGGGAGGCAAGGAAATCCTTCATTATCTTTTGTATTTGAATGCCGGGAACAGCAATCATTTTACCGAAAGTGATGAAATCATCCTGACAAGGATGTCCTTTTTGCAAATAGATTTCCGAATAATATTCTTTGCCAAATAAACCACCTTCCAAAGCAAAATCTTCGTCCTGAATATGTAGGGAACTGTTCAGCAAATCATAAGCAGGACTGAGCATGTAATCGCCGTTTTCGGACTGTTGCAACGAAAAATTTTTCAGATGAGCATCACCATTGCCAAACAGATAGTTGAACAGTACCAAGCGGAAAAATTTGCTGACTTCTACCTGCCAAGCCGCTACATACTTCGGAAACAATAAACTTATATCTGTGTAGCTCCCGGTATATTTGAAATGCTTTCCATGTGTTTCATTTGTTTTCTGTGACAATGAAGCAAAATCTTCCTGCTTGATTTTTAATCCATCCGTATTGATGTCGAAACGCTTGGTAATATATGCGGGTTCGCCATCCTGGAAAAACAGCAAGGCATTTTCTGCCGTTGTAATCCCATACACCTGACGGGCAATTTGCATAGTCAAGTGTTCGTTGGCAGGCATAAAATCCCGATACTTCAACCGTTTGTCATCCGGTGCTGGTTTGATGATGTAGCGGCCTTGAACACCTTCCGGAGTAAGAATAATTTTTCCTTTTTCAACAATGGCCGATAACTTTTCCTGAACACCCGATATGGATATACGTCCGATGTTATCGTCAATCAACACACGGCTATTCTCGTCGTTCGAGAAATCGAGCAGATGGCTTACTTTCTTGTTGTCAAACATACGACGCAAAGCTGTCGGGCTATATGCCGCATATCCGGCAGCAAGAGTGCCGGGACAGTTTTTTATATCAGGTAGCTGTTTCATATTTTTTCAATGGTAATAGCACCAATAACATCACTTTGAGCCGTTGCCATCAACAATCCAAAACTATCTTCTTCGTCGATTTTAAATTTGCCGGCTTGAACCCGGCGGTTTACACCTTCCGACTGCATATTGGAAAAGAACGGAAAAAGTGTTTTTGAGTGGTATTCCTGTTGAGTTTTCGGCAAGGTAAGGCTGATGGATGAATAGGAGGGATTGGATAAATAATCCTCATCGTAACGGAAAGTAAATGAACCATCACTGTTTTCCCTCAGCACACCTGCTGTTATTCCATTCATATAGACTTTGGCTGTTCTCATTATTCAATAGTCCGTTTAATTTTTACATCCAGTTCCATGCCTAACACATCGAGAATTTTAAGTAATGTATTAATGGACGGATTTCCTTTTCCCGTTTCAATTTCTTTAATCGTTCGCAATCCCACACCGGAAATGTCGGATAAATCCTGTTGGGTGATTCCAAGCAGGGAACGACGTTCTTTAATTTTATTGCATATATCTGTAAGGTGCATTTTATCGCTCTTTTCATGCAAAAGTAAGAATTATTTTGGGATTGAAATACAAAAAGAGCAAAATAATTCACTTTTCGAATTTTATTTGAACAAGAATATTGTTAAAATCTGCAAGAAATGCAAGTTTTGATAAAATAATGAAAGGTATTCCATCGGATTTTTTCCGTCCTATTTCCAACGAACTTCAAGAGTAACTTGAATAAACTTTTTATCTTTTCAATTCATCCTATATCAGACTTTTAAAATATAATATAGAATTTACTCAATACTATGAGTAAATTTACTCAGCATTTTTCAGTCCTGTAAATATTTTATTGAATTACAACATTTTCAAATGAGTTAATCCGCATTTTTTACCAATCAACTTTTTCCTTTAGGCTTTCTTCCAGCATTCCATAAAGCATTCCTTAGCTCCCGCATATAAAAAAGGAAGGCTCCGGTTTGTTTTGGGAGTGGTTGATATTGTTCATTACACGGCACTTGCAAACGTGCATACATTAAGAAAAATTCAAAAAAGAATTCATCAATCAAAGCGGCAAATTCTGCCGGGTGTATTTCCTCGACTAAAATTTTTTCAATTAAAGTCATGTCAATTTTTGGTTCCATAAGTTTTGTATTTTTGTTTATTCAAAATCCCTGCAAAATAAATAATCAGGAACACGGTATCAAACTCATTTCACCGGTATATTATTCAAATTGGGAAGTAAAATACTTTGTGTGGCTGTTTCGGGCAATGGTAAATTTCCATATTTTTGCGGGAGCAATAAACTGATAAATTACGGATTATGGAAACAACAGGAACAATTTCGCGATATAAAGTACACCACGGAAAGAATGTAAAACGTTTCCGTGAATTGTTCGGCATGAAACAAGAAGTGCTTGCCGAAGAAATCGGTTTATCCCAGCAAACAATTTCCCGGCTTGAATCGCAGGAAGAATTGGATGAAGCGGTATTGGAAAAAATTGCAATCGCTTTGAAAATTCCTGTAGAGGCGATAAAGAATTTTAGTGAAGAAGCTGCATTCAACATTATTTCAAATACTTTCAGCAGTTATGATACTTCAACCTTGCATGGTGTAAACTATTATCCGACATTCAATCCCATTGAAAAAGTGATAGAACTTTACGAGCGGATGATAAAAGAGAAGAATGATTTGTTGGAAAAATTGTTGAAGGAAAAGTAATTGCACTTTGGTAACAATGTTTCAATAATCCCAATTTCTTGAAAAAGAGATTGGGATTGTTTTTTCTACAACTTTATTGCAGGGACTGTTTCAATAGCTTTCCTGTAGCCGATAAACGGTATTTTTGTAAACGGCTGTTCGGCTTGTCCGGTACCGTCATTTCAATAAGGCCTTGCTCTAAGGCAGGTTGTAAATAACCTAACCTAAAGTATTTCCTGTTTGAAAGAGCAAGTTGTGTCTGTATTTCCTGCCTGTTCATATCTCCATCCAACACTTTTATAAGCTGAATGACTTGGGGGGTGACTTGGGGGGTGACTTGGGGGGTAGAATTTCCAACATTCTCACTCTCATTATTTTCCAGAGAATTGACTTGGGGGGTAACTTGCATGGTAATCGGTGCAGCCGATGGAAAAGTCATCCGCAAAAAGTTCGTTGAGAATTTAAAACATTCTTTTCCGTAATGTTGCAAAATCCTCGGAATGCCGGAACCCAAATGTTCCACCAAATCCACATCCCTGAAAATACGCATCAGTTCTTTATTGCGGGGAATTGAAAGCCCGTCGAAAAATTCGCTTTCTTCCAATCCTTGTGGCAAACCGCCATATGAAGTAATTTCAAAACGGTCGTCGAAAAATTCAAATTTGGGTGGTACTTCCGAAGTGTAATCGTTATGCACAATGGCATTGATAATCGCTTCGCGCAAAGCAACAGGATTCCACAGCCGTTTTTCTTCTCGCTCTTTTGACGTAATTCTAGCCAATGTCTTATTTTCAACCTCAACCTTATCCAATACTTGCTTGGTCGCTTTAATCAAGGAACAGTAGCCGTATTCATTATTTTCAGCCAAATCTACACGGTCAAGCCCGTTGTATTTGGCCACTTTTATGGACATATTGTTGATGTCCGAAAGCAAGTAAGCTGCATAGTTGTACTGTCCTTCTTCTGTAAGCAATTCCAAATTGGCAGCAAACTGTTCATTCAGCGTTTTTCCTGAGGAATCGTAATAAATCCGCAGTTGCTCGAACGACAAGCTTTGTTTTGACGATTTGATTTTGCCGATGGAATTGCGTGTACGCTTGGCAAACAAAGATTCTATCATTCGCACCGGCATCGGCTCCGCTGCCGTACCAACCCGAATGAAACAACCTTTTTCGGACATGCCGTGTTTTTTGATATAGTAAGGCTTTTCCGTTCCGCTTGCAAACGTGATTTTGATAACGCTTTTGCCCTCCACCTTTTCAACTGCCACATCAAACAAACCCAAACAAGAGGGAAGAATGTTATTCTTCAGGCGGTCTTTGATTTTAAGCATATCCCCGTCAATATCGGCAATTGGAAAAGGATTCCCCTGTTTGTCAATGCCAATATACAAAACGCCTCCCTCATGATAATTCAGAAATGCCACAGCTTCCTTTTCCAAACCATCGGTAAGTTGTTGTTTAAATTCTATACGGTTTGTTTCCGTTGGCATCTTAAATTAAGAGATTTGATATGCAAAGGTAGCAAATTAAAAGTCCACCATAAAATAGTTGCAATATAAGCAAAAAATATGCTATCTTTGTATCCTACGATTTGACACTTTTTGAAGCCTCAAATTTTAAGGGTGAAAAATCGGTTATCCTAATATTTTTTGTGAGTATAACTTATTGAAATATAGTTGCCAACGGAAGGAATTTAAGTCCCGTCCGGACCGCAAAAAGCTCAGGAAAGTGAGCGACAAAAGTAAGACAAAATCCCACATTTTCAGTAATTTGTGGGATTTTTTGTTTTTATACCGTCTTGGTAAAATGTCAAAAACAAGACAAAAAACGCCAGGAGTGGTCGGAATTTCTTCCGACCACTCCTGGAACGATGCATTCTTTTACTTTCGGACTTTTAATCCCGTCGTATGGGCTGCGACTTACTATCAGGATTTGTTCCACATGCGGGTTGGCGATACATTCCAATAATACACCTTCTCCTACCATTCCGGTAGCGCCTGTAATAATAACTTTCATATGCTATATGAATTTATTTACCATTTCCAAAAAACGCTCCTGTGTTTTGGTCGGTTTCTTTTCTTTTTCAGGAGATTCTTTCTCGAATGCGGTCAATTCGTCTTTGTCTATGGCATAAATAGCTCCTTCGTCGTATATCCCCTCTATTCCTTTTAAGGCATCGGGATATAATTCCAACACCTGTAATGCGGCGGGATATTTCTTGTCCCCGTTGGTAATGTTATATTCTTTCGACACCCTGAAACCAAACCGTTTATAGTATTCGGGGTCGCCATATATCAATATTGCCTTATATCCCATTTCTTTGGCCAGTTGCGCGGTATGGTTTATCAATTGACTTCCGACACCTTTGCCTTGATATTCCGGCAGTACACATACCGGGCCAAAGGTTGCAACTTTATGTTTTTGGCCCTTGTTGTCCGTTATTTTTGCTTCCACATAAACAATATTTCCCACGATTTTATCATCGTGAACGGCTACAAAATCGAACGCTTTGATAAACGGTTTTGTCTTTCTTAAATGATGAACAAGCAAATGCTCGTCACAACCAAGCGCATACACATTCCAGAATGCTTCCCGGGTTACTTCTTCCACACACCGGTAATCTTTTTCTTCTTCCGGTCTTAATTTTATTTCCATGAAATTCCATTTTTAGGTTACGGCAAGTCCAACTCTATTATTCAGTGGGTATCGGCAAATGATGCTGTCGCAAAAATGACAATTTATCCCAATATCCGCGTTGAAATTTGATTTTCTCGTCGACCACATGGAAAAATCCGCAACCACGCAGCCCAAGAGGATCTCGCCATTCAAGAATTGCCCATTCGCCGTCTTCAAAAAGATTCTCAACAATACAAATCATTTCGGCGGCGGCAAATTCGCTTTCAAACATCTGCTGGATATTCTCTTTCCCTTCGATGGATTCGTTGGCTACCTGATGATTAACGGCATCCTCGTGATATAATTCGGCGATTTTACTTGCATCTCCTTGGTTGAATAAGTCAACCCATTGTATGATAAGTTCTTTTGGTTGCATTATATTTTTACTTTTTCTATCAATCTTACTTTTCCCCTGTTGGGTACGCTTTTCGAGAACCGTGGAAATTTTCGTATAAATGCCGGTCATTCTATAATTGCATTGATCAATTGAAATCCATTCTTAAACTTCGGCTGGACAAAGATACGGTTTAAAGCGGATTTCATGCCAACCCTTTGCGGGAAGAAATTTGTTGTCAATGAAAGGATTGCCGGTATTTCACCGGGATTTTTGTGGCTCTTATTTTTAGATAGTTTGTTGAAAGATTGCGGATATCCGAAGCCCAATCGATAAGCGATTTCACTTACCGAAAGAACAAACGAGACTGTCAATTTTTCGGTTGTGTAAAGGTTTGTAGAGTTTTAACTTTGCACGAAAATAATAAGACGATTTACAAGCACAATAACGTATGGCAGGCTATTTTCAATATGGGGAAAAGGAGATTGAACACTTGAAAAGAGTGGACAAACGGTTGGCTGTGATTATTGACAAGGTAGGCATCGTGAAAAGGCCGGTTATTCCCGACCTTTTCACCGCACTCGTACATTCCATTATCGGCCAGCAAATCTCAACCAAAGCACATCAAACTGTTTGGGAACGGATTCGAAAGGAGTTGAGGGAAATTACTCCTGTTGCCATTGATCATTTGCCGTTGGAAAAGCTACAGCAATTCGGCATCACTTTCAAAAAGGCTGCGTACATCAAATCGGCTGCTTGGAAGATTAAATCCGGCGAATTTGATCTGGCTTTGCTCCATTCGGTACCGGACGAAGAAGTCTGCGCCAGGCTTTCCGAATTGGACGGCATTGGTGTGTGGACGGCAGAAATGCTGATGTTATTTTCCATGCAGCGTCCCAATATCTTGAGTTATGGCGATTTGGCCATTCTTCGTGGATTGCGGATGGTGTACCATCACCGGGAAATTAATAAAGAACGGTTTGATAAGTACTGGAAACGCTATACGCCTTATGCTTCGGTAGCCAGCCTGTATTTGTGGGCGGTAGCGGGCGGAACTGTTGACGGAATGAAAGATTACTGTCCAGGGAAAACGAAAAGCAAGGCCAGCAAGCCAAAATCATAAAATAAAAATCAACATAGCGATATGGAAACGGAAAGAGATATATTCTACAAAGCATTTATCGAAAGGGACAGTTCTTTTGAGGGCGTATTTATTGTTGGCGTAAAAACAACCGGTATCTTTTGCCGCCCGACATGTCCGGCCAAACCGAAACGGGAAAACATCGAATTTTTTCCTTCGGCAAAGGAAGCCCTGTTTAATGGCTACAGACCTTGCAAAATATGCAAACCGTTGGAGAAATTGGGGAATCCGCCTTCAAACATCAGCCGGTTGCTGAAATATATGGAAGATAATCCCAGCGTCAAAATAAAAGATACAGACCTTGAAAATCTGGACCTGGAACCGAATCAGGTTCGCCGTTGGTTTTTGAAAAACTACAAGCTGACATTTCATGCTTATCAAAGAATGCACCGGATAAATAATGCTTTTCAACGCTTTCAGTCAGGTGAAAGCGTGACGGATGTTGCTTACGAATCGGGGTACGATTCTTTGAGCGGATTCAACAGCATGTTCAAGAATATTATCGGGACTTCGCCGCTCCATAGTAAGAATAAACGCATTGTCAACATCACCCGCATTGAAACAGAGCTGGGAACCATGATAGCTGGGGCAACCGATAAAGGAATTTGCATGTTCGAGTTTGCGGATTACAAGCTGCTTGAAATGGAGCTGAGGCAACTGACTGACACGCTGAAAGCGCCGCTTGTACAGGGCGATAATGTTCATTTTGATGCGCTTCGCAAACAGTTGGAACAATACTTTAAGGGAGCGATGAGGGAATTTGATATTCCGCTGGATTTGGTAGGCACGGAATTTCAAAAACAAGCATGGCTCGGATTGCTGCAAATACCTTATGGCTCCACAACAACCTACGCAAAGCAAGCCGAATTGCTAGGCAAACCGTCTGCTGTAAGAGCCGTTGCCAATGCTAACGGGAAAAATAAGATCTCTATTATTTTACCCTGCCACAGGGTTATCGGGGCAGACGGCACGCTGACCGGTTATGGCGGAGGAATCTGGAGAAAGAAAAAACTACTGGAACTCGAAATAGAGAATCTTAAAAGGGACGTATGATGCCTGTTTCTATTTTATGGTCCATCAAAAATAGTTTCTCGAATTATGAATGGTAAAGTCATTGTTGTTTTTGAGGTGAGCCCTAAAGAAGAGGGCCTGAATGAATATTTATCACTTGCTGCAAACTTGAAAAGCGAGCTGTCGAAGATAGAAGGGCTTATAAGTATCGAGCGATTTTCAAGTTTGAACGAGGAGGGAAAGCTGCTTAGCTTATCGGTATGGGAAAATGAAGAAGCGGTGGCAAGGTGGCGTAATCACGTTGCCCATCGGGAAAGCCAAAAAGCGGGTCATGATTCCTTGTTTGAGAAATATCATATTACCGTGGCTTCCATCATCCGGGAATATACCGATACGGACCGGACGCAAGCGCCGGATGATTCAAACGAGTATTTGAAATAAGCTTAGATATTACCAGCCAATTTACATTTTAGGATGGTGAACTTCATCGGCGGATGATCCGGCCGAAATTTTACCGGTTCATCGATTTCAAAAAAATCCGTCAATCCATAGTTTCCGAATTCCCGTTTAATAGAATCCGGATCGTAAAAAAACAGCTTCGCCCCACTCGGCATTTCAAACCAATCCTTACTCAATTCCTGCCCGCTTCCGTACATCGGATCATTTTTTGAAATCGTCGAAAAAATCAGGATTCCGTTTGGACGAAGTTGGTTGTAACAATTTTGGATAAATTTTTTACGCTCGTTTTCATCCAACAAATGAATCAGGGCGTAGGCAAATATTCCGTCGTAGCGTTTATCATCGAAAGGCATATCCGTTACCGAACCGTGATAAATGGGAATATCAAGTTTGCTTTGGCTTTTCGCCAAATCTATCGCTGTTTTTGAAATCTCGATTCCGGTCACATTCATGCCGGCATCAAGAAACGGTTGTGCATTCCGTCCGTATCCGATTCCCGGAATCAATACATTTTTGACTTTTTCTTTCATGAAAAAATCTTTTGCCAGAATGGCGGATTCGGCCGGTTCAAAGCCCCACATGGTTTGTTTTTCCATAAAACTTGCTTCCCAAAATTCAGTCATTTTGTAACCGTATTTTTATTTTGTTTGTAAAGAAAAGAATCAAAGCAAGATCTCATTCCACTCTTTCAACGTGATTTTGCCCACAAGGCCTTCTTTCACGAATGGGTCTTGCTTGATAAAATCCTCCGCACTTTCTTTATCTTTAAATACCCCCATTGAGCCCCCGCTAGGATTTGCAAAAGGCCCTATCGCAATAATTTTTCCCTGTTTTGCAAATTCATCGACAAGCAGCTTATGCCTTGGATAAACGTCCATGACTTTTTCCATTGCCGCATTACTTGATTCGTAAAAAACAACTGTTTTCATCTTTCTTTTTATTATTGTTTGTCGTTTAATTTCCTCATGCCATCAGCATCGTACGTTTTTACGCTTAAAACCCAAACGGTTTTTGTCTTTTGCTTTTTGAATGGCTTCCGTAGCAAAAGGAACAGAGCATAGCCCTTTTTCCGTAGTTACTTTTACTTTCCCGATTTTTTCAGCAGCTTTTACGGCTTCCTCGTGAAGCGGAAGAAAGGAAATACCTACCGCAATGACAAAGCCATTCATGCTGTAACGGGTCCGGTTTGGCTGGTCGTGAAGGGTATCTGCTGCTAAATCCAACATTTTTTTGATTTTTTCCGGGTCAAATTCATGATCTGGACGTGAGCCTAAAAGCCACTCGTAGCAAGCCCAGCCTGCCGACATGCGAAGTTCTTCGCCACTTTTGATCCATCGGTCGGCAACCGATTGGGCAAAATCAGTTTCGGCAAGACTTACCGACACCACATAATCCGATAGCATAAAGAAATAGGCAGCATCCATCCAACGATCGAAATCAGCCTCCGTCATCGCTTTCGGGTCGGCAATCATTCCCGCAAAATACATGGCGTCGTAATTTCCGGTAGCATAAAGCTGTTCGGCAAGCGGCTGGTTTCGTTTTATTTTTTTCGCCAAGGGCCGCATGGCCATCGTAGGAACGCCCCAATGCGGTTCACGTACACCATGTGTCCGGTAGATTTTTTTGGTTTGTTCGGTTGCCAGCGATACCAATGTCTGCATCACTTCTTCGAAAGTCATCGTCTTTTCTTTTTTAGCTTGAATGCAAAGGTAGCGCTTAAAAGTATCTGAATGCCAATCTCAGCTGAACAGGGAGAAATCGCTCCATGATAACAGACCGCAGCCCAATGGGAAGTCCAGTAACAGAAACGGTGGTTGACTTTGCAAACAAAGCGGCAGACCTGTATGTTACTATGGGTAAATGAAGGTAAAAATTATGGACGAAGACCTGAAAAATATGTCGCGGGATGAATTAGTGGAAGAAATAAAGAAACTGCGTAAAGGGATCCGGACACACCGCGACAGCACAGGGCACGACTTGTGTTGGTTTCATCCGGATTTGTGGAATCTGTTACCTGAAAAATATACCCCGGAAATATCGGTTCCCGATTGGCCGCAGTTTATGGAAGGTTGTGTTCGTTTCCGTAAATCGTTGGATGAGCAATTGCCGGAAGCGGCGCGTACTCGTGAAAATTTTGAAAACAACTGATTCTAACCTTTTATTCGTTTGAGACATTACTTTTCGTCAGGGAGCTCTTCAAGATAAGGCTCCCTGACGAATGATTCACAATGCCAAAACTATAGGAGCTTCGTGTTCGCTACCGAAGAAGTTTGATGTGATGTCAACTCAAAACGGAATTGTTATGGTGATTTCCTTTTCGTCGTTCCGTTTTACCGTTAGGGATTCTTCGCCTGCTTTCAGGATAAAATCGTCGCCCACCTTATAATAAACTGCAAAATAAAGAGGTGTTTCCGATTCCGTGATGTTCAGCTCAACCAGGTTTAATTTGAACCCTGCTAACCCAACGGAGTCCGTGGTAACTTTTTCAGAAGCAGTCGACAGGTCGGTCGTTTCGTTCGGCTCTACGTTTGTAAACATATAGACGTCCATCCCGGATTGAGGGGTTCCCAACAAGTTTTTCACGGTAACACCCACATAGGCTCCAAGTACGGGTGCTTCATCATCATCTTTACAGGAAAGCAGAACTGCACCCAAAAAGAGGGTAAGAAATAAGAGGTATACTTTTTTCATCGCTTTATAATTTTGTTTATATATAAGGAACAATATGGTGGTAATATTTGTTCATATTTGTTTGTTCTTGTAAAAAAATCAATAATCAAACTAAATCATAAAAAAATACATAAACAAAATCTTTTGTCGTTTTGTATAAATACTTATTTTTCCAATCCCATCTTGACGGGGAAGGCATGTGGTAGCATCAGGTCAAGTGAATGATTTATTGTGCTTTTTATCGGTATATACCCCTGTTTTTTCCTATAGAGCAGCCTGCTTGCCGGCAATATGCGCGTGTAATAAGTAAAATCCGGATGGACTTTATTAGTTTTCTTTTACTTTTTCAGTTTAAATAACTTTTCCGCATTCCCGTGCGCAATCTTCTCTTTATCCTGTTGACTGATCGGGGCATTTTCCAGAAACGCTCTTGCACCTTCATTGGGATAGTAAGGATAATCGACCGAATACATAATCCGGTCGGCTCCCATCATTTCCATGGCATTTTGAAGTTGGGGTTGGTTGAACATACCGCTCGGAGTGATGTACACGTTATTCTGCATATAATACTTAAAATCATGCTTCATGGGCGATGCCGTGGCGGGAAAAAAGGTATTGATCCGATCCATATAATAGGGGATCAATTCGCCCCAATGACCTGTGATAACCTGCAAATTCGGGTAACGGTCGAAAACACCTGCGAAAATCAAGCGCATCACATGCACACCGACTTCAAAATGCCAACCGATTCCTGCGCCTGCAAAACGTGCGGCAAAGGCCGGGTCGGCATTGTCGTAGTAGGCGTCGCGCACTTCTTTCTTAACGGGGGCGGGGTGAAGATAGAGCGGCACATCCAATTCGGCTGCTGTGGCAAAGAATACTTCAAATTCCGGCTCGTCCATAAATCGTCCGTGAGCCGTTCCGTTAATTAGAGCACCTACGAATCCCAATTCGCTCACGCATCTTCTCAATTCTTTGGCGGCAGCTTGCGGGTCGGACATCGGCAAAGTGGCGAATCCCAAGAAACGATCGGGGTAAACTGCGATTGCGGCAGCCAATTGGTCGTTGGCCTTCCGCACCAATTCCACAGCTTGCGGCGAAGGAAGCAGTTCGGTAGAAGGTCCGCTATACGAAAGTATCTGTACATCAATGCCGTTAGCATCCATGCTGGCAATACGCGCTGCACCAAGGTCGAACAATTGCTCGGGTCTCATCGTTTGGCGCGTACCGAAATCGGCATGGAAGGATTGGGCGTGTCCGGGGGCTATTTTTTCTATTTCAGGCGCAATGGCAGTCGAGATTTCGGCATTTATAAAATGCTCTTCGATTGTGATAATTTTCATTTTTTTATTTGTTGATTCAACAGATTTATTCGATTTGGAAGTTGCGCTGCTTTTTTGCTGTGCGTTTGCTGTAACGGCCAAGGCTAATGAAGCGGCCATCATCATAATTTTGATTGAATTTTTCATGATTACTTTGTTTTTAGGTCAATAATATTTTGCATTATTCAGCAGATTTCTCGACTTCATTCGTTCGTGCCTCACTCATTCCGAACATCATGAGGTATCTCATTTACATACACTTATTTCCGAATCCATACATTCGTAATCGTTCCGAATACCAGCTTATGATAATCGTTGGCTTCTTTCAGGGCGTCTTCCACAAACGTTTTACCGTCTTCGGTATAGAAATCGCCCGGATAAACGCTGGTGATTTCAAAAAGCCTGCATTCGATAACTACGGTGGCTTCCTTGTACGTGATCGTACCCGAGGGTGTTTTTACATACGTCAGTTTCGTTTCTTTCATTTTATCGGAATCCCTGCCGCTTTTCGTGCCAAACGCCATAACGTCTGCTGTGAATTGTTCCGGGAAAAAGGACATCGTGTAAGTTTGCTGCTTCCGGATAAATTCGAGCGTATAACGGTTTGCGCCTAACAAGCAGAACGTGGTCGGTTTCTCAAAATACCGCCCCAATACTTCCCAGCTTGCTACCATGGAATTGAAGTTGGAATCTGTTCCTGCTGTGATCACCGTGTGGTCTTTCTGCACCATCAATTTCGACAGAGTCTCCTTAACTTCGGCCGAATCGACCTTGGTAAATAGTTCTTCGAAAGATTTGTCTTTTACGTTCATAACTGTTGTTGAATTTGTGTTTTCATTTGCTGTCTGCTTTTGGGATGTATTATTACATGCAGCGAAAACAGCGATGGTACATAGTAGGATAAATGTTTTTTTCATGGTTCTGATTTTTAAAAGGTACTATTTGTATTTCGTTCTATTATTCGGGAATGTTTGACAACCACTGTCTGGCCTTTATCATACAAGCTGCGGATTTCGCCCTCCATAATGACCTCGTCGCCTTTGGAAATCTTCCGTAGTTTAAGATAATCGCCTATTGAAAGCAGACAAATGGCACGACCGGGACCCTCTTTTTTTTCGGATAATTCCACGCAGGGAAGCCCGAACATGTCGGGGCCCACATAAACGGCATACCCTGATATTTTCATCATGCGGCGGCCATATTCCCTTTCTGCTTCCGCTTTGTTTGCCCTGAAAGTGTCGTAAAGTTCTTTGGCTGTGATATCATCTTGTTCTTTCATATCCGTTGTTTTTTGATGTTGGTAACTGGATACAAAAGTAGGGTGGGTGAAAAGGATACACCCGCACAATTCAAATTAATACCCTGATAAATCCTGAATAGATGCCCGGTATTCGGGAATGCTTTTCCCCGTGTGCTTTCGGAATAAGCGTGAAAAATATTCTGGGTCGCTGTAATTCAGATCGTAGGCCAATTCCTTGATGGATAAGTTTTCAAGATATAATTTCCGTTTGGCTTCCAGAATCAATCGTTCCGTAAGGTAAGTTTTAGGAGAAATACCGCATTGGTTCTTTACCAAATAGTACAATGCATTGGTGTTTATTCCCAGTTTTGCAGCCATTTGTTCCACCGTGGGCTGTTCCCTAAATTGTTCCTCAACATAATTTTTGAATGCAATTAGAAGCGACAGGTTTTCTCTGGTATGTGGTATTAATTCAGTATCATTGAAATACGCAATATTACATTCGGTAAGGAAGGCATTCAAGTAGATGAGTACTAATTCGGGCCGTGCATTCTTGTCCTGTAATAAATTTTCCAATTGTTGCAAACAGCCTACCATACGTTGTGTTATATTGATATCCAGACTGACAACCGGATTACCCAACGGGTCGATGAAAAAAGAAAAACCGGCTGAAAAATAACTTGCCAATTCTTCGCCGAAACTCAAGTGATAGAACACCGCATCTTTAGTTGCATTTCTTTCCGTAGTGTGGACTTGCCAAGGCGTTGCAAACATCAGTTGGTTGCCGGTTAGTTGCAAGTCCTGAAAATCCAGCATTTTGGTCATAGTACCTTGAACTACCAGCAAGAGATAATACATGTTGGTAGGAACCGGTTTGTCAAAAATAGTGAGTATTTCCTGGCTTACCGGTTTGTGAAAAGAAGCTTTTACTCTTATCCGCAAATCCTTGTGTTGCGATATATTGTCTAAAATGGTTTCCTTTTTCATGTGTAATTACCTGCCATAACTGCTATTTGTATGCAAATTTACACTTTAAATAATCGAAAATATGAAATCTTGACTTCTGCTTGGAAACAAACCGGAAAACAAGCAAAGGTACGTTTGCGCTTGTATCTGTCCATTAAAAATAAAAACCAATGCTTCATAAAGAGAACCGAAAACAAAAAAGCCTGTAATCCTTCTGACTACAGGCTTTTTTAACTGGAAAAGTGGTTGGTGCATGGATGGTTTTGATTTCAGCCCAAGTCGCTGAAGACTATTCTTGCTAATTCCTAATATTTGAATCCGAACGATACCGTATAACTGTTGTTCCGGATTTTTGTGTCGACCAATTCATCCGTGGCGCTGGCATAAGAAGAAGGATACAGCCAAACGTCCGCATTTTTTGACATATGGGCAAATGCAAAATCAATAAAGAAACTGCTGATCCGGTAACCGATACCCAAAGAATAGCCGAAAATGCTTTCGTCATTTTTAACCACAAATTCTTTTTTGTATGGGGAGGTACTGTAATTGATTCCTCCTCTGAAATTGAACTGATCGTAGTTCCATTCGGTACCGATCCGGAAATTGTGAGCCGATTGGTAATACTCCCGGATGTTCTCGTTGGTTTGGTCAAAACTGTCATCCATTCCTCCGTCCGCACGGAATTTTGATTTGGAATAATCGATCCACTCATAGTCGAAACTGAGAAATCCCATCTTATTGATCAAAACGGCAATATTTCCTTGTACCCGCAAAGGAGTTGTAAGCCGGTATTCCGAAAGCCCGTTTGCACTACTTTTATATTCGGTTGTGGTTACAGTGGAAGAAAATTCATCTGTCATGTTGAAATAAGATGTTGGGGTGTGCAATGCGGCACCGATTCGAAGAAATTCGGTCGGTTGGGCAATTGCTCCGATTTTGAAATTAACGCCGGTTCCTTTTGTTAATAAATAAGTGCCCATTTTAAAAGGAACATAATTGTAATCTTGAAGCACGTTATCATCCGTTTCCCTGTAAGAGCTTTCTTCTTCATAGCGAAGAAAGGGAAAACCCAATGTGGCTCCGATAAACAGCTTATTGGAAATATTCAGCCCCCCACTCAGTACCATTTCGTTTAATGCTCCCCATGTTTCGGTTTCACGGCTTTGTGTAACTCCAAAATCGTTAATTGAGCCCCGGTTCGGGTATGCATCATCAAACGCATTATAATATTCGGCTGCCGCACTATCGTAATTGATCAAATAGGTGTCCCAAAACAATCCGCTTGTAAATTCATTCCAACCTGCACCTTGGTTGAGTCCTAGCGTGTATGGAGATAGCATGGAAGTCAGGTTGTTAAATCCTTTTACATAACTCCGGCTGTTGTAGTTGGCTAATTTATTGAATCCGAATCCGAATTGTACGGCTTTCACCACGCTGTTCGAATTTTCAATATTTTGAACTCCGATAATTCCGGCATTGCTACAGTTGAAACTTAACTTGTTGTCGTCGCGAGATGTCTTATAGTATTCGCTTTCGGTTTTTGGAGTAAAAAATTGAAAAGAGATCGACACTTCCGATTTTCGGAAAAGCCCGATACCGGCCGGATTCTGGCTCAATGTGCTGAAATCGGCGCCCACAGCACCAAAAGCACTGCCCGCTCCGATAAAACGAGACGTTCCTCCGTAGGATACTTGCGAATAACGTAATGCATCGGTTTCGTTTTGCGAAAACCCGGAAATAATTACCAATGATAAAAGGATAGTTCCTAAAACTCGTTTCATAAGATCTTTGTTTTTATTTTCTTATATAAAAATACTTGCAATCCAACCCAAAGGTTTTTATGAGATTGCAAGTATTTTGTTTCTAATTAATTCAAACTAAAATATAGAGAATGCGCTAAAATTATCTTCTTCCTCCGCTGCTGCTCGATCTTCCGGATGATGAACCGGAACTGCCGGATCCGCTGCTACTGCTCCGGGAAGGCGATGAACTGCTTCCTGAACTGCTGCTGGGGCTTGGCGATGAATAGCTTCTGTTTTCGCTGCTACGGCTGGGTTGCGAGGGTGTATTGTTATTTGAACGTGTGGGTGTCGAGTAAGTATCATTGCTTGAACCGCTCGAATTACGTCTTGTCCCGCTGTTTTCAGAACTACTGCGGGTGGGTGTCGTCGATTGACGGACTTCTCCGCTGTTGGTTTGACGCGGACGTTCGTAGGTACGGGTATTTTGAGGCGTTATCCTGGGTTCTACCGTTGTGTTGGTATTGCTGTTGTTGTTGCGGCGGTTGTCGTATCCTGCATTATTGTTGGTTCTTGTGGTACCAGGTGTTGTAGTGGTACGGCCAACAGAAGGATTGGTACGCGGATCGTTGTTGTTTGTACGAACTTGGGTGCCGGTTGGATTTGTGTTTCCGGTTCCTCGCGTTCTGACATCGGTGTTGTTATTTGGCAAGCCCCGGGTATATGTCGTATTTGTACGGCGGTTGTCGTCGTTGATGGTCGGATTGCTTCCCCCTCTTGTCGTACCGTTCCGCTCGTTTGTCCGGTTTGTTGTTGTATTGCGTTCCCTCGTGACGCTGGCTTCATAACGCTCGCCGAAGGTAGTTCCGGATCCAAGGGTTCTCCGGGTCGTCCGGCGATCATTGTCAAAATTATCGAAGCCCCGGCGCGAACTTCCGTTTCCGATGGATGTGCGTTGTCCGTAATAATACGAATTGTGGTCGTAGCTGTTGTAATAATGGCAATCCCAACCATAGCGTCCGGCATAGTAACCGTCCCAATAACCGCTCCAGTAGCTGCCGCCCCAACCATAGTAGGGATAATAGCCCCAAGGACTGTACCAGGAGTAATAATAAGAAGGATACCACCAGTTGTATCCCATGTAAATACTTACTCCCCAGTTGTACGGGTTGTAATCATACCAATACGTGTTGGTGTAATAATCGTTGTAATATCCGCCCATGCCTACGCCGGTATAGAATCTGCGCAAACGGGACGAATATTCGTAATCGTAATAATCGTCGGAGTTGTAATAATTGTTGGTTACATAAGTCGTTCCTTCGGGCGTTGTGTAGCTTTCGCTGGTCGAATAGTTGTAGGAAGGCGCTGATTCCGGGTAATACGTCGTATCAACCGGGTCATAATTTTGGTTTACCTGTGCCTGATCATCCGTTGTTACCGGAACGCTCCGTTTTACAACGACCGTTTCGGTTCTTTCTACAACGACAGGTTGATCTTTGGGTGAATAATAAACATCATCATACGAAGTCGCCTGATACTGCGACGTACAACCTGCTGCAACGAACAGGCATGCAAGCATAGAGATTAAAATAAGTTTCATGATGTGCCTCCTTTTCCTTTTTGAACGTTTTTTCTCTTTAGTGTAACGCTTTCGCAAAGATAATATTTTTCGGGAAGTTTGTTAACTTTGCAAAAGTTTAATAACAAGTTTTTAACGATGTACATGGTTGGTATTTAACTAAGAATGTGCAATTTCTGTACCAAAAAATATTCATGGCAAAAGATTTAACAACACGTAACGAAAATTACTCTCAATGGTACAACGATTTGGTTGTAAAAGCGGAATTGGCAGATAATTCGGCCGTCCGGGGGTGTATGGTTATCAAACCTTATGGTTATGCCATTTGGGAAAAGATGCAGGCTCAATTGGACAAAATGTTTAAAGAAACGGGACACCAAAATGCATATTTCCCGTTGTTTATCCCCAAATCATTTTTCAGCCGCGAAGCAAGCCACGTGGAAGGTTTTGCAAAAGAATGCGCCGTGGTTACGCATTATCGTTTGAAAAACGACCCGGACGGCGGGGGCGTGGTCGTCGATCCGGAAGCCAAACTGGAAGAAGAACTGATTGTCCGCCCGACATCCGAAACCATTATTTGGGATACGTACCGCAGCTGGATTCAATCGTACCGCGATTTGCCGATATTGGTGAATCAATGGGCCAATGTGGTGCGCTGGGAAATGCGTACGCGTATGTTTTTGCGTACAACCGAATTTCTTTGGCAGGAAGGACACACGGCTCATGCTACGTCTGAAGAAGCGATGGAAGAAACGGTGAAAATGATCGGTGTGTATGCGGATTTTGCTGAGAAACACATGGCAATTCCGGTTTTGAAAGGGGTAAAATCGCCGAACGAACGTTTTGCGGGAGCGGTAGAAACTTTTTGTATCGAAGCGTTGATGCAGGACGGAAAAGCTTTACAGGCAGGTACGTCGCACTTTTTGGGTCAAAATTTTGCGAAAGCGTTTGAAGTACAGTTTTTAACGAAAGAAAATAAATTGGAGTATGTGTGGGCTACGTCCTGGGGCGTTTCTACCCGTTTGATGGGTGCGTTGATTATGTCGCACAGCGATGACAACGGTTTGGTATTGCCTCCGAAGCTGGCTCCCATCCAAGTGGTGATTGTTCCGATATTCAAAAAGGAAGAGCAACTGGAAGAAATTCGTAAAACGGTGCTTCCTATTATTGATGCGTTGAAGCAAAAAGGGATTTCGGTGAAATTCGATGATCGGGATAATCTTACGCCGGGTTGGAAATTCAACGAGTATGAACTGAAAGGGGTTCCGGTTCGTTTGGCCATCGGGCAAAGGGATATTGAAAACGGTACCATTGAAGTGGCACGCCGCGATACGTTGGAGAAAACTTCATATCAATTGGTGGACATTGAAACGAAAATCGAACATTTGCTCGAAAACATCCAGGATAATTTATACCAAAAGGCCCTCTCGTTCCGCGAGAGTTCCACACATACAGCCGATACCTGGGAAGAATTTTTGGATATTCTCGATAACAAAGCCGGGTTTGTGGAAGCGCATTGGGACGGCACGGCCGAAACCGAACAGCGGATCAAAGAGGAAAGCAAAGCGACCATTCGTTGCATTCCGTTGGATTCGAAAGAGGAAGAAGGGAAATGTATTTTCTCGGGAAAACCTTCGAAACAACGCGTGGTGTTTGCACGGGCGTATTAGGGAGGAGTTTGTTTAACTGTTTAACTGTTTAATTGTTTATTTGTTGAATCGTTTAACTGTTGAATTGTTTTTTTTGAAGGTGAAATAGGGGAAGTTGGGGAAAGGGTTTCATGGTGAAATGTGAATCGTGAAGAGTGAAATGCTTGTTTAATCGTTTAACTGTTGAATTGTTTATTTTTTGTAAGGTGAAATAGGGGAAGTTGGGGAAATGGGTGTTATGTTGTTTTGATCCGAATAGGATAATTTAATCTAATAATATTTTATTTTAATCTCATAGGGTGAAGCGTGAACAGTGAAATGCCTGTTGAATTGTTGAACTGTTGAATTGTTTATTGGGTGAACGGTGAAGCGTGAAAAGTGAAGTGGGTTAAGGGTTCAAGGTACACGGTGAAAGGTGAACGGTTAAGGGTGAATGGAGCAAGGTTTGTTGTTCGTTTTTTGTTTCCTCGTTCTGCTTTCTGCCATTAAACCTCGTTTACTCGTTACCCGTCACCCGTTACCCGTCACCAAACCTCACTTTCAATTCTCCATTTTCAATTAAAAGCCGTTTACTAGTCTATTCGTCAACTCGTTTACTTATGTCTAAACTCATTTTCCATTAAACTTGAATTTACCCTATTTCATAGCACGAAACATCATTTCCAACCGGAAAGGAAACTTTTCGAGGCCGGTGGTACGGATTGCGATGGTGGCTGTTTCGTTGGGCCTGGCGGTGATGATTGTTTCGGTTGCCATTGCTACCGGTTTTCAGAAGCAAATCCGGGAGAAAGTGATTGGTTTTGGCGCTCATATTCAGATTGCCAATTTTGATGATAACGAATCGTTCGAATATGCTCCTATCGAGAAGGATCAAATAAATTTAAATGAAATCCGGGAGATAAAGGGGGTGAAACACGTTCAACTGTTTGGGTTGAAAGCCGGAATCATTAAAACGGAAGATCAAATTCAAGGAGTGGTTCTGAAAGGGATTTCGACGGATTTTGATCCTTCTTTTTTTGCGGATAAAATCGAAACGGGACGGATTTTTTCCTTGAAAAAAGGCGATAGCCTGCCCAACGACTCGGTTTTGATCTCAAAATCGCTTGCCTCGCTTCTCAAGTTAAAAGTCGGCGATCCGATCCGGATGCACTTTATTCTCGGCAATCAGGCGCGAGCACGCAAATTTGTGGTTTCCGGGATTTTTGAAACGGGTTTCGAAGATTTTGACAAGCGGTATGTTTTCGGCGATCTGTTGCAAATCCGGAAATTGAACGGTTGGAATGAAAATCAGGTTTCGGGTGCGGAAATTATGATCGACCGGTTCGATGATCTGGAGAAACTGACGGAAGAAGTTCACCAGGTAACGGGACAAAACCTGCAGGCCCGGAGCATCCGTGATATGTATCCGCAAATATTCGATTGGCTGGACATGCAAGACACCACGGTTGCTATCATTATTTCGCTGATGGTTTTTGTTGCGGGGATAACCATGATATCTACGCTTTTGATCCTGGTGTTGGAGAAGACAACACTTATTGGCATTTTAAAAGCCTTAGGCATGACCAATGGCCGGATCCAGTCGGTTTTCCTCTACAATGCGGCGTTTATAATTGGGCGTGGGCTTTTGTGGGGGAATATTTTCGGAATCGGGCTTTGTTATCTGCAATTGAAAACCGGTTTTTTTACCTTGCCCCAGGAATCGTATTATATGTCGGAGGTTCCGATAAATCTCGATTTTCTCTATATTTTAATTCTGAATGCCGGAACTTTCCTCGCTTGTTTGCTGATGCTTTTAATCCCTTCGTTGCTGATTTCCAAAGTAACCCCGACGAAAGCAATCCGTTTTGATTAAACGGAGGATGGAATTAATCGGTATTTCCGATTAAAAAAACGGCGGGACGTTTGTTGAAATTTTCTTTCGACTTTTTCCAGGCTGCAACGGGTTGGGTTTTGATAAATTCGGTTTCGATGGTTAAATCGCAGGCGATACACAATAATGTGTTTTGCTGGCAGGTCGACAGGATGGTTTCGAGTAGTGCCTGATTGCGGTAAGGTGTTTCGATAAAAATTTGTGTTTGCCTCTTCGTCTGTGCGTTAAATTCAAGGGCCTTTAATGCTTTGGCACGTTCAGGCGGTTTTACCGGAAGGTAACCGTGAAAGGTAAAGTTTTGGCCGTTCAACCCGGATGCCATTAAGGCCAACATCAGGGATGAAGGGCCGACCAACGGTTTAACCGTAATTCCCATTTGATGAGCCAAGGCGACCGCTTTATTTCCCGGATCGGCTACACAGGGAAGCCCGGCCTCGCTCAGCAATCCGATGTTTTCGCCTTGCAACGCCGCGTCCAGATAGGATGTGATTTCCTGTTGAGGCGTGTGTTCGTTGAGTTCCAAAAAAGTGACGGTATCAAAAGGTATCTGATAACCTATTTTTCGTAAAAAGCGGCGTGCCGTGCGGATTTCTTCTACAATAAATACCCGTAGCGGTAAAATGCGATCGCTACAATTTGCCGGCAAACAAGCGCCGATGTTTGTATCGCCCAAGGGTGTGGGAATGAGCAACAGAAATCCTTTTTGTGCAGGCATAACAAAGCAGGGAAGGGGAGGAGCGGTTAGAAATTTCCTTTTTTTAGTTTTGAACAGATGGCTTCCGTCGCTTGATCCAAAAGTTGGTACACATGTTCAAAGCCACTTTCTCCACCCAGGTACGGATCGGGCACTTCGTCGTCGGAATAGGGATTGATTTCATTCAAAATGTAATCGACATTGCGCAGATCTTCTTTGGAATGAGCTTTTTTCTTGACACATTGATAGTTGTATGCATCCATCACATAGATTTTATCAAAACGCGTGAAATCGTCGGCTGAAAAAAGGCGTTGGCGTTGCCCCGAAATATCAATACCATGTTTTTGCATCACCTGTATCGCCCGCTTATCAGGTATTTCTCCCAAATGATAGGCTTCAAAACCGCAGGAATCGACTTGGGCATTGAGGCCGTATTTTTTGATTTTTTCCTGCAGCAGGCCTTCGGCCATGGGAGAACGGCAAATGTTGCCCAGACAAACCATCAATATTTTCATGGCGATTGCTTAAAAAGTTAGGATTGCTTATCCCCCGTATTTTTTTCTTTTTGTGAAAATTTGGGGGTGAGTTTTATGGGTTCGTTTTCTTTTACCGGTTTCAGAAGTGAATGGGTAAAATCGAGATCTTTCCAAGGCTTTTGGTTTTGTTCATGGATGTTATTGGTAAGCAAGACTATGGGGATTTTTGACTTTACCGATATCCGGTTTTTTCGGATGGTTTTTATGGTTTCGACAATGGAGTGAATTGGTAATGATGTGCTTAGGATCACGGCCGAGTATATTTTATTTTCAAAAAGAATTAACCCGTTCGTTGTATTGCTGGAAATATCTGCCAAATAAGCATGCTTCTTCAGGACGGATTTAAACAATAAGGCGCTTTGTTCGTCGTCATCGATCAGTAACACTTTTTTATAAACAACCTCTTCGGAGGGTGTTCGTTTCGAAAGGTCTTTATCTGTCGGCCGGCTGTTGGAATCAGTCGTAGAAACCTGTTTCGTGGTAAACGGGATGGCAACGGTTACCAATGTGCCGCTGTTTGGTTTGCTTTTCAGGTGGATGGTGCCATGAAGTTGAGTCGTGAGCATTTTGCAAATCGTTAACCCGAGTCCTGATCCTTCTTGCAGGTTCCCATTTTCCGCCCGGCCGGCCTGGAAAAAAGGAGAAAAAATGGCTTCATGCAAACTTTCTTTAATCCCAATACCGGTATCTTCCACTTCAATAGTTATCATGATTTTGTTTTCAGCCATGGGAGTTACAAAGGTCCGGATATTGACTTCCCCGGTCTTGGTGAACTTGATGGAATTTGAAATCAAATTTCCGACAATTTGTTTAAACCGTTTTTCATCTCCTTCTACCAACAGGTTGTCGTCAGCCAGGTGGGCAGAGAGATTGAGTTTTTTTGCTTTGGCAAACGGCAGGAAGGAGGCGGAAAGTTGCTGGATGGATTTATACGGATTAAATATGTTTTTTTCGAAATACAAGGTTTGTGCATCCAAGCCCATGTAATCCATGATTTGGTTGCTCATAAACAACAATTTATCCGAAGCTTGCGAAATGGATTTGGTGTATTTTTCTTGCTCTTTCGTAATGTCGGAATGATTTATTTGTTCGGTAAAGCCGATAATCTGCGCCAGTTGGGTCCTGATTTGCGAATTCAGGTTGGTTAATAAGTTGTTTTTTTGATTTAAAAGTGTTTCCGCTTTTTCCCGTTCCGAATCAAGCTTGTTCGTATACAATTCAACCTTGCGTAAATTTACAACAATCAGGAAAAACAAAACGGATGCAAAAATGAAAGCGATGACGGCCAACGAAGAAATAATTCGAGCGGATTGTTTTGCGGTAAACGACGAGTCGGCTTTTAAAAAATTTGTTGAAGCAATTTCGTTTTCTTTGATTGATTTTAGGATCTCTTCCAGTTCTTTTATAAGCAGGGAGTTGAGTTTTACGATTTCGGTTTCTTGTTTATTCAGCCTGCTTTGCCCATTGATGTACTTGTTGATATGATCCATATAAAAATTTTGAATGTCCTTTGCAAACAGGGCATCCATAGAATCGGTGTTTGCGCCGCTTATCAAGGCGGAATCGACCGTAGCTGATTTCGAATGGGTTACGACTTGCTCCCCGGCTTCATCCTTTTTAGCTTTTTTCTTTCTCAGCCGTTCCCAGTTTATGGATATCAAGGCTCGTTCTTTTTCCGGTTTTGCATCTAATTTAATCGTATCCGAACTCTCCATAAAGGATCTCCAGGCACGTATTTTGCTGGCATCATAAGTAGGCGTGACAATCAGGCGGGGACGTACGGTATCCCATTTCATCGAAATCATGAGCAACGAGTCGATGGATCGTTTCATGTTGATGAAAACATTTCCCGCAATTAACTTTCTGTAAAAAATCGAATCAAAAGAACTTGGCCCTGTCGGTCTTTTCTGATACAAAGCGGTTTGCAAGGTATCGAAAATATTCGCTACGGTTTTGATTTTTGTTGTATAGTCCTGAAAATATTTGTTTTCGTAAGTTGCAATATAATACCGGAAGTCGTTTTCGGCATCGTACAAATTTTTAATGCCTTGCTCCAACAATTCGATGTTCGGGTTGACACTTGCCAGGATATTAATTGAATTGAGCAGCTTGTTGGTATTTTGATGCCATAAGATCACGGCAAAAACCAATGCGGCTACGATAAAAAAGATCCGGCTGAACATCAGCAACCGGATGATCCATACGGATGGTTTTTTCTTGATTATGGTCTCGGAGGTTGAGGACATGGTCAGTATTTTATGGAAAAACGATTTTTTGGGGACCCACTCGGGGACAAATTTATAGACTTATTTGCCGATTGCAAGAAACTTGTCTTTTTATATGATTTTTTATAGCTACAATGCTAAAAAGATTTCGTGTCAAAAGCTTCGGGTTTGCTTTCATCGTTGTATTTCGAAGGACATTTCAACAATAATTTAGAACCGATAAATAATGAGTCTTGCATTTTTCCGATGACCACCACTTGTTCCGATTTTTCGAAATCTTGCGGCTTGGCGCCTTTAAATACAACTTTGCTTTCCGTTCCTTTTTCGTCGGCCATAAAAAAAGTAAAGCTGTTGGCATCCTTTTCGGATTCGTATTGGATGGGTTTTTCTTTCAAAAGTTTTCCGATGATTTGAAATTCTTTACCCGGCTGATGTGCCGCTGTTGTGAAATCTGAATAAGGATTGGCGTTTACGAACAAACTGATGACCACCCCAATGGCCGTGATGATAAAAATTAAAAGGATGATATGGGCGGGCTTCATAGGTGGGAATCTTTTCTGTCCAGTTGATTTTTCAATTGGGTAATTTTTTTATTTGTAAAAAAAACATACAGGCCTAACGTAATGAAGATGGTTAGCAGCGAGATGATCACAACGATTAACTTGGAATCGGTCATAGGTTTATGGGTAGATGAATTTGCTCGTGTAAAAAAGAATTAAAGGTCTTGAACTTTATTTTTTAGCTTTTGCAGATGCATGCGTTGTTTTAAAAGCCAGACGGCAAGCAAAATCCAACCCAGGATGGCAGGAAAAAAAACATACCGCATGGCATGGGTGAGGCTTCCGATGGCAGAAGTTTCACCGCTGGTCGAAGGATGAATGGATGTGTTAATCCGGGGGATGATGCCCAAAAACACAATCATCATGGCAAAAGCGAAAATATTGTAAACCGCTGCAACCCGGGCCTGTTTTGATGGTTGGTCGATGGAACGGCGCAAAACGAAATAAGCCGAATAAGCCAATAAAGTGACGGCAGATCCGTTGAGTTGCGGGTCGTTGAGCCAGGGAATTCCCCAAGTAAAATAGGCCCATTCCATGCCGGTTAAAATTCCCATCAAACCGAATAAAAGGCCGACAATAGCTGCATGGTGGGCAATTTCGTCGAAATGGGAATTAAAATTCAATAAAAAACGGATGCTGTTCACCATGGATACGGTAAACAAGGCCATCATGGCAAACCACATGGGCACATGAAAAAAGATGTTCCGCATGGATTGGCGGATCGGGCTATCGGGAATTTCAACCCAAAATCCGGCTACAATACTGTACAACACCAAGACGATTCCAAGATATTTCCACCAATTTTTTCGTATCTTCATTTTTCGTATTAATCAGTCCAAAGATAGGGGAATAAAATGTAAGCTAAAGCAATAGCCAATAAGTCGAGCAAAAATAATACCAGGAGGTATCCCGTTAAACCGGAGAAATTGTTTCCGGCTAAAATTCCGGAACTGAGTTTCAGCAACAGCAGCAGCAAAGGAATTAAAATAGGGAAACTTAAAATGGCCAACAGGGCAAAATTACTTCCCGAGCGTGACGAAATGGCCGACATAAAAGTTAAAATTGCTGAAAATCCGATGCTTCCCAACAGGACAACAAAACCGAAAAGCAGGTAGTTGGTAAATGTCCCTTCCATCAGAATGCTGAAAAGGACAAACGTCAGCAAGGATAAAATACCTACTAATAGTGTATTATAAATTATTTTTGAACAAATAATTGCCTGGGGGCTGGCCAAGGTGTAGTAATACAATTGCCTCCCGATGTTTTCCTGCACAAAACTTTTGCTTGTAGCATGAATGGATGCAAATAAGATGATGATCCAAAAAAGCGTATTCCACACAGCCGGGTCGTTCCAATAATTGAACGACAGGTAAACAACAAAGATGGAGGAAACAACATACAGCAACAGGCTTAAAATGACATACTGCTGTTTCAGTTCAATCCGGATTTCTTTGCTCAATAAAGCTTTAACTTCCGTTAAAAAAGTCGGCATTAAAAATTTTATTATTGAGAAAATCGGGACAAAAATACTTCAAAAGATTTTAATACCCCTTCGAGAACCGAATGTACTCAAAGCATTCATTCCGTTTGCGACAATAACCGAAGGAATTGATATTTTTGTTACCTTTGCACATTAAAAATTTCGGTAAAGTTAATGGAAAATACGAAGGTATTATTTGTGTCGCAAAATATTACTCCCTATTTGGATGGGGAGAACATCATCGGGCACATTTCGAGGTATTTACCTCAGGGAATACACGAACGTGGCCGCGAAATCAGGACATTTATGCCCCAATTCGGGAACATCAATGTGCGGCGTAACCAACTGCATGAAGTGATCCGGTTATCGGGCATGAACCTGATTATCAATAATACCGATCATCCGCTGATCTTGAAAGTGGCTTCCATTCAATCGGCAAGGATGCAAATCTATTTCATTGATAATGAAGAATATTTTCATCGCAAGTATGAATTCCGGGATAAAAACAATAAGTTTTTTGATGACAACGACGAGCGGGCGATCTTTTTTGCCCGGGGTGTGATTGAAACCGTTAAAAAACTGGGATGGAGCCCCGATATTATTCATTGCCACGGGTGGATGTCCTGCCTTACCCCGATTTTTATTAAGAAATCCTATAAAGATAATCCGCTGTTTTCCAACTCAAAAGTGGTTGTTTCCATTTATGATGATTTCTTTGATGAAAATTTTCATCCCAACTTTGCCAATAAAATAAAGCTGGGCAGTATGGCGTTAAAAGATCTCAAGCATTTGAAAGAGCCGAATTACGTGAACCTGATGAAAAATGCACTGGACTATTCGGATGGATTGATTTGCGGGAGCGAGGTTGTAAAAGAAGAAGTAAAAGAATACGCCGAACAGATCGGAGTCCCCGTTTTGCCTTACCATTCGCTAGAGACTTATATCGATGCCTATAATGAGTTTTATGATAAGCTGTTGAAGAAAAAATAATTTTTTTACACGACTTTTAATCTATTTCCCTTTGAAAACACGCCGCCTGATTGCCTTCTTTGCCTTTGTTGCAGTTTGTGTACTCCTATTTTCCCAATGCCAAAAAGAAGCAGATCGTATCGGTTACGGTTTGTTATCGCCCGAAGACCTGTTAGGATTAGGCTATACGGACACCGTTGACGTATGGGCATATACCCTTCCGGTAGATAGCGTGACCACTTCTGGCCAGACCTACGCCCTCATCGGTTCCATGTTCGATCCGGTATTCGGACGGACGGATGCGACTTGCTATACCCAAGTGCTGGGCGATCCGTTGCATAGCGGATGGGGCGATATGCCGGTGGTAGATTCGTGTATTTTGTCGTTGCCCTATATGGGCGGATTGGTTGGCGATTCGATGACCCCGATGACTTTAAAAGTCTACCAGTTGACAGAAGATATTCAAAATGCCGTCGACCGGATTTATTCCTCCCAAAGTACAGTTGCTTATGACGAAAGCCATCTGCTGGGACAAGTGACATTCCTTCCGCGCCCCAAAGACAGCGTGGTGGTCAATAATAAGACAACCTTTCCGCAGGTTCGCATTCCCCTGTCCAAGTACTTTAGCGATCAAATTCTTGCCTTGCCCGATAGCGTGATCACTTCGCAAGTAAATTTTCAAAAAAATTACAAGGGATTCTGCATCTTGGCCGAACCGCAAACAACACCGGGAAAAGGGGCGATCGTATACTTCGCATTGCCTTCGGACAACTCGAAATATTCGCAGGTTTTTATTCATTACCACAATGTTTCGGATACGATCAAGCAAACGACATTGACATTGGGCGGAAACCGTTTTTACAATTACAACCATCACAATTACAACGATGCCACACAGGATTTGCGGGATCAGTTGGCCGGAAACACGGCCTTGGGAAATCAAACGCTTTACTTACAGGGAACTGCCGGGACGCGTGTAAAACTTCAAATACCCAATTTGCAAAAATGGACGAACAAGCAACTGATGATCAATGATGCACAACTCATCATCACCAATGTGGATACGACGACCAGCCTTTATACCACACCGCCTCATTTGTCTTTGTATTTGGCGGATTCTACCACAAACACGCCGACATCCAATCTTCTCCCCGACTATGCCATTTCGTCGAGTTTTATTGACGGATACTATAATTCAAGCAATAAAACCTACCGTTTCCACATACCCCGGTATATGCAACAGGTATTGATCGGCAAAAAGGACAATTACGGCATATTTATAACCGTTTCGAATGAGGGGTTGCTGGCAAGCCGGGTTGTGCTTAACGGGAAAGATGCAACGAGCCGCAAGATGAAACTTCTGGTAAAATATAGTTACAAACAGTAACACTTCATAGCTTTTGCATAAAAAATCATCCAAAGAATTCGCTTTTTGGAGGCTGTTTTGTTTTTTTACTTGAATAGAAAATAATATTTTTGCGAAAAAAAAATCATATGAATATTTCACACATAGAACACATTGGCATTGCTGTCAAAAATCTGGAAGAAAGCATTGCATATTGGGAAAAAACATACGGGTTAAAATGCTATGCCATTGAAGAAGTCGTAGACCAAAAGGTTCGTACGGCCTTTTTTATGGTTGGTCAAACCAAAATAGAATTGCTGGAAAGCACCGAACCTGAAGGTCCGATCGGGAAGTTTATTGAGAAAAAAGGAGAAGGAGTTCACCATTTGGCGTTTGCCGTGAACAATATCGAAGATGCCCTGGCTGAAACCGAAGCAAAAGGAGTTCAGCTGATTGACAAGCAACCTCGCAAAGGGGCTGAAGGCATGACGATTGCATTTCTTCATCCCAAATCGACTTTTGGCGTGCTGACCGAGTTTTGTGAAGATAAAAACAAGTAGGTGTTTTGCACAGAAAGAAGAAACAAGGGGATCCCAACGTTTTAAAGATTCCTTTTAGAAATTACTAAAAAGTCACATACTTCGCTAAATACAAATTTCATGGCTATTGAAGATAAAATTAAGCAGCTCCTCGAAAAGCGGGAACAAGCTAAGTTGGGCGGCGGGCAAAAACGCATTGATGCCCAGCATAAGAAAGGAAAATTAACCGCAAGAGAACGCATAGAATTGCTGCTGGACGACGGTTCTTTTGAAGAATTTGACATGTTTGTCACACACCGGTGCACGGATTTTGGCATCGATAATGAAAAGTATCTTACCGACGGCGTTATTACCGGTTACGGAACCATCGACGGACGCTTGGTATATGTTTTCTCACAGGATTTTACCATTTTCGGAGGCTCTTTGAGCGAAATGTTTGCGCGTAAAATTTGCAAAGTCATGGATCACGCCATGAAAGTAGGAGCTCCCGTAATCGGAATCAACGATTCGGGGGGGGCACGTATTCAGGAAGGCGTTCAAAGTTTGGCCGGTTATGCCGAAATCTTTGAACGCAACATTCTGGCTTCAGGCGTTATTCCGCAAATTTCAGCCATTTTCGGGCCTTGTGCCGGTGGAGCGGTTTACAGTCCTGCTTTGACTGATTTCATTGTCATGAGCAAGGAAAACAGTTACATGTTCGTAACCGGCCCCAGGGTGGTGAAAACCGTAACAGGAGAGATTGTAACCGATGCCGAACTGGGAGGAGCTATGGTACATGCCTCCAAATCGGGCGTTTCGCAATTTGTAGCCGAAACCGAACAAGAGGGGATTCAATTGATCCGGAAATTGTTAAGCTATTTGCCTTCCAATAATCTGGAAGAGCCACCTGTGGTGGTTTGCAGCGATCCGATCGATCGCCTGGAAGATTCGCTAAACTACATCATTCCCGACAACCCGAACAAACCTTACGATGTAAAAGATGTCATCCATGCTATTGTGGATGATCGCGAGTTTTTGGAAGTTGCCCGCTACTATGCACCCAACATTGTTACCGGATATGCACGGTTTAACGGGATGAGTGTGGGGATTGTAGCCAACCAACCCAACTATTTAGCCGGAGTTCTGGACATCAATGCTTCTCGCAAGGCCGCTCGTTTTGTTCGTTTTTGCGATGCATTCAACATTCCCATTTTGACATTGGTGGATGTTCCCGGATTTCTACCCGGGACCGTACAGGAATATGGCGGCATCATTGTGCATGGAGCGAAATTATTATACGCTTATGGAGAAGCAACCGTTCCGAAAGTTACGGTTATCTTGCGCAAGTCGTATGGCGGCGCTTATTGTGTCATGAGTTCCAAACATTTGCGCGGCGATATCAATTATTCATGGCCGATGGGTGAGATTGCCGTTATGGGCCCCAAAGGTGCGATCGAGGTATTGTACAGCAAACGCCTGGCTGAAATTGAAAGTCCTGACGAACGTGCCGAATACATCAAGCAGCATGAAGAAGAATACAGCAATAAATTTGCGAACCCTTACAATGCAGCCCGTTATGGATATATCGACGATGTGATCGAACCCCGCAATACACGTTTCCGTGTCATCCGGGCTTTCCAAGCATTGGCAACCAAAAAAGATACCAATCCGCCCAAAAAGCATTCGAACATACCGCTATAAACCATGAATATATTTTTTTTACAAGCCTCTGCAAATCCGCTTTCTGAAAATGCAAAAGCATTTTCAGAGCTTGACCCGCACGGATTTACCATGACGATTATCGCAATGACAGTGGTTTTTTCTGCGTTGTTATTGTTATACTTTGTCTTTAAAAATATGTCCCGCCTGTTTCAAAGCGATGGAATAAAAAAGAATGCAGCCAAAAAAGCCGTTGCAATAGTTCCCGAGCATTCATCCGAAGAGGTTGCTAATGAAGAATATGCGGCTATTGCATTGGCTCTGCATTTGTACAGAAGCCAAATGCATGACATGGAAAACACCATCATCACTATCCAAAAAGTTGCTAAAACATATTCCCCTTGGAGTTCAAAAATTTATGGATTAAGAAGAGATCCTAAAAAACAGTAAACGAATGAAAAAATTTAAATTTACCATAAGCGGCAACGAATATGAAGCCGAAATCTTAAATGTTGATGAAAATCTTGCCGAAGTCTCAATCAATGGGAATGTATATCAGGTAGAAGTAGACCGCAATATGGAAACGACAAAAACGCCTCGTCTGGTTTCTGCTCCTACACATATATCCAATTCCAACGATAGCCTTTCCGCAACTCCCAAAACAGCCAATCCTGCGGTGCCGAAAGGAACCGGAAATGTGAAATCACCGCTTCCGGGCGTCATTTTGGATGTTACCGTAAAAGAAGGCGATACGGTGAGAGCCGGTCAAAAACTTGTCATGCTGGAAGCCATGAAAATGGAAAACAATATCAATGCCGACCGCGACGGGAAGGTGCTTTCCGTGAAAGTAAGCAAGGGAGACAGTGTGATGGAAGGGGATGTTTTACTTGTAATTGGAGATTAAAATTATGGATACAAGTTTTTGGTCAGTTTTTGTGGAAAATATCGAACGGTTTTTCCAATACACCGCCTTCATGAATTTTACGGTCGGGCATTTGGTAATGCTTCTTTTCGGATTGATTTTTATATATCTGGGGATTGCGAAAGAATATGAACCGTTGTTATTGGTACCCATTGGTTTTGGAATCTTAATCGGAAACATTCCGTTTTGGGGCGCAGATTTTGTTGCTGCAACAGATCCCAACAACATGAAAATAGGAATTTACCAAAGCGGCTCGGTGATGAACTACCTCTATTTTGGGGTAACTCAGGGGATTTATCCGCCGTTGATATTTTTGGGTATTGGGGCGATGACTGACTTTTCGGCACTGATTTCCAATCCTAAATTGATATTGGTCGGAGCTGCTGCCCAAGTGGGAATTTTTGGAGCTTACATTTTGGCCTTATATTTGGGGTTCGCCATTCCTGAGGCCGCTTCCATCGGCATCATCGGAGGAGCCGATGGTCCTACGGCAATCTTTTTATCATCAAAACTGGCGCCCAGTTTAATCGGGGCCATTGCTATTTCTGCATACTCTTACATGGCTTTGGTGCCGGTAATACAACCCCCGATCATGCGTTTGCTTACGAATAAAAAAGAACGCCTTATCCGGATGAAACCTCCCCGTGCGGTTTCAAAACGGGAAAAGATTTTATTTCCCATTATCGGATTGTTGCTCACTTGCTTGATTGTTCCAGCCGGGATTCCCTTGTTAGGCATGTTGTTTTTTGGAAACCTGCTCAAGGAAAGTACGGTAACCAAGCGCTTAGCAGATACCGCAAAAGGGCCGTTGATTGATATTGTAACCATTCTGATTGGGATTACCGTAGGTGCATCCACACAGGCCACTACGTTTTTGACCAGCAAATCAATTTTGATATTTGTGTTGGGCGCATTTTCGTTTATGGTAGCAACGGCAGGCGGCATTTTATTTGTAAAATTCTTCAACGTGTTTTTGAAAGAAGGAAATAAGATGAATCCGCTGATTGGCAATGCCGGCGTATCTGCCGTACCCGACTCGGCCCGTGTGTCGCAAGTTGTCGGATTGGAGTATGATAAAACCAACCACCTGCTTATGCATGCGATGGGCTGCAATGTCGCCGGAGTGATTGGAAGCGCTGTTGCTGCCGGAATATTGCTTGGATTTTTGTTTTAAAACATCCTGCTTTTCAATTGAATCGCACCAAATCAAATAAATCTGCATTAATTTAGGAAGGTACCTGAGGGATATCTTTGTATAGAAATTTATGAAAAACACCATTAAAGACCCCAAACTGTCCGAAAAATTTAAGAACCTGTGGCGCGTGGTAGGAAATTCGCCTTTGTTTGTTATTGATTTTAAATACAAAGGAAAAGAACGGAAAATTTATGCCAAAAGCGAGCATTTCAACATCACCGGCAGCATCAAAGACCGTATGGCATTGTATATTTTGCAGCATGCCTACGAAACCGGCGCCATCAAACCAGGCGACACCATTGTAGAAGCTACCAGCGGAAACACCGGAATTGCCTTTTCTGCGATCGGCAAAGCCCTGGGACACAATGTACGCATTGCCATGCCTGACTGGATGAGCAAAGAGCGCGTGGACATCATCCAGAGTTTGGGCGCCGAGATCATTCCCGTTTCGAAAGGACAAGGTGGCTTTTTGGGTAGCATTCGTATTACCGAAGAAATTCACGCCAAAGAACCGAATATTTTCCTTCCGCGTCAATTTGCCAACGAAGGCAATGTAGAAGCCCATATGAGAACGACAGGCCCTGAGTTTTGGCATCAATTGCAGCAGCACGGTGTTATTCCCGATGCTTTTGTAGCCGGAGTCGGAACAGGGGGAACCGTCATGGGCGTTGGAAGCTATTTGCGATCCATGAATCCCAACATGAAAGTGTATCCCATGGAGCCGTTGGAATCTCCTACATTGTCAACCGGTTATAAAGTCGGAAACCACCGCATTCAAGGAATTTCGGATGAGTTTATCCCGTCGATTGTAAAACTGGATCAATTGGACGAAGTGATTATGGTCAGCGACGGCGATTCGATTTTGATGGCGCAACAATTGGCCCGTAAGTTGGGTTTGGCCGTTGGGATTTCGTCGGGCGCTAACTTTTTGGCAGCCCTGGTTGCGCAGGAAAAACTAGGTGAAAATGCCGTTGTGGCCACCGTTTTCTCCGATTGCAACAAAAAGTATTTAAGCACCGACCTCATGCGCAACGAGCCGGTAAAAGAAGGCTATTATACGCCCGATATCGAATTGTTGGATTTCAACGTTTACAAACGCGTCTGCAAGCTTTGTTGTGAAAAAGAAGGTTGCACCAATCCCGATCATTGCCACGAATAAGCGCTCATTGCTTCACAGGTTATGAATGCAATTTATAAAAAGGTTTTAAGAATTTTAGCCGTTTACGTCTTATTACCCAGCAGCCTGATTGCTCAACAATTGGAAATTGTGAACAATCAGGCTGTTCATTTTCAGTTGAAAGACAAAAGAGGAGACATCGACTTTCTCGTCGTCGATACGGTTTTAAATCAGAAAAAACCTGTTTTGTTGTATTGCCAGGGATCCATGCCGATGCCGTTGTTTTTTGCCGATTTCGGGCCGCACGGTATTTTCCTGTTTGGAGGCGGAATTTCGAATTTCGATCTTCCGGCGATCCGCAAACAGTACCTTTGGTGGTGATTTCCATGCCGGAAACTCCGCTGATGGCCAATATGTCGCAACTGAATAAAAATTACGCCTACATCGCGGATTCAACGAATGAGAATAGTTTCAAAAAAGAGTATTTGCAGGTGGATTACCTTGAAAATTACGTGGAGCGGGCAGATAAGGTGATTTCTTTTTTGAGAAAACAAGCTTGGGTCGATAAGGATAAATTCGTTGTTATGGCCCATTCGCAGGGAACCCATGTGGCATCGGAACTAGCCGTTAAAAATAAAAATGTCACGCATCTGGGGCTTTTCGGGGCGAATGTATTCGGGAGAATTGACCAAATGATCCGGGAAGAAAGGCGGCGTGCCGAAACCGGAAAAATATCCTGGGAAACAGCCCAGAAAAATATGGAATATTGGTATCAATTGTGGGCGGAAGCCAATGATCCCAAAGCGAAGGAGACAAGACCCGATTTATATTCCTGGAAAAGCTTTTCAAAACCTACCTTTGAAGATTTGTTGAAACTGGATATTCCCATTTACCTGACCTACGGCACCCGGGATATTACATCGGATTTGTGTGGCCTGTTGCCCCTGATTTTTATCAGCCACGGGAAAAACAACCTGACCCTGAAACGGCAAATCGGCCTCGACCATAATTTTTTTGAAGTAGATAACGACGGAATCCCCGACTACTCAAAACCCCATTGGCGGCAAGTGGTAAATGAATTTATCGATTGGACGTTGCAAGGGGAATAACGGCAGATTTTAAAATCTTCCGGATTAATCTGCAAAATTTTTACCAAAGTAATTTTATCGGATTCCTATTTCTGAAAAATAGTTTATAAATTTGTGTTTTACATAAGTAATAAGGAGTTATGCCTAAAAAAACACAATCGGTATGAAAAGAAAATCGATTTTTTTTCCATTTATTTTTCTCATGTTTGCTTTTTGGGGCAGGGCTACTGCACAAAGCACCATTTCTGTTTATCCCAGTAGCCTGTTCAGAAAAATAACCCGTATCAGCTATGAGTATCATCGGCCGGATACTTGGATCAGCTATGGTACTTTTGTGTCTGGTTATTTTGGAGCGACTTACAATGCGTATACTGGATTTGATGTGGCGCCTTACGTAAAACTTTTTACCAACCGCAAAAAAGCCCCGGATGCATGGTATTTCCAACCCAAATTGATTTTTGGGTACTTGAAGGCACAAGAAGCCTACTGCGTCCCAAACAGTTCTGCTTATCATCTCAAACGCGATATTAATTTTACTATGTATGGCGGAGGTTTGGTTTTTGGAAGGCAATGGGTATTTAAAAAGGGTTTTACGTTGAGTGTTGATTTTGGGGCAAAATATGTGTATCGCAATGTTCCTGATACTTTTATCGAAAACGGAAAAGAATATGTATTGGATCAGTCTTTTATGCCTCCTGTCCCGTATTGGTATTGGGGCCCAGGTTGTTATGTGGATGGCCATTTGGGAATCGGCTACACCTTTTTTAAAAAAAGGACCAATTAATCCGGCTAATAAATTCCGTTTAAAATTTTCTCGGTTGAAGCCTTATCTTGCATCAATTGCAGTGATAGGGCTTCCATTGTTTCAAAGTGAACTTCGTCGCGGATGCGATCTACAAATTGAAGGATCAGTTCCTCGGAATAAATATCGCCCGAAAAATCGAGCAGGTGTGTTTCCACAACCAATTTCTTTCCGCCGACCGTAGGCCGGATACCGATATTCGTCATGCATTTGTACACCTGTCCTTTGTGCGTTGCCAGGCAGGCATAGACTCCGTTTGCCGGAATAATTTTGGTAGGTTCCGGTTCGGTATTTGCCGTCCGGAAACCGATTTCCCGTCCCAATTGGTTGCCTGGGACAACAGTTCCCGGTAAGGTATAAAACCGGCCCAATAATTGGGAAGCCAATCGTACGTTTCCCTGTGCCAACGTATCGCGGATAGCAGAGGAACTAACCGTCAGCTCTTTTTGCGAGATCGGTTCGATTTGTTCCACCTCAAATTGGTATTGATTTCCCATGGCCTGCAAATGCTCAATTCCTCCTTCCCGTGAATGCCCGTAGGAATGGTCGTGCCCGACAATCACTTTTCGGACGTGAATTTGATCGACCAGAATGTTTTTGATAAAATCGGAAGAAGATGTTTTTGAAAACTCTTGGGTAAAAGGAATCACCAACACATGATCGATGCCTAATTTCTCGAAACACTCCAGCTTTTCACCGGTGGTTTGTAGCAATTGGACATTGGCGTTGGGCTGAACCACCAAGCGGGGGTGGGGGTGGAACGTAACCAACGTTGTTTCGGTATGTTGTTGTTGGGCTTCCGTTACGCATTGCGTAATGATTTGTTGATGCCCCAGATGAACACCGTCGAACACCCCAATGGTAACAATGGGACGGCTTTGCAATTGGTAATCGGCTATATTCCAAAAAATTTGCACCCGGAAAGAAAAATAAAATTATTGAACCCAATCGTTTTCAGCCAGATGAGCAGCAATCTGTACTGCATTGGTGGCTGCTCCCTTTCGCAAGTTGTCGGCAACGACCCATAAATTTAACGTATTCGGTTGCGAAAAATCGCGACGAATGCGCCCGACAAAAACTTCATCGTGGCCTTCGGCAGAACGTGGGGTAGGGTAGATGGCCTGGTCGATTCCATCCTGAACCACAACGCCGTGTGTGGTGCTTAATAACTTGTAGATCCGGTCAATTTCGAAATCCTGATGGAATTCCACATTAATGGATTCGGAATGCCCGCCTACAACCGGAACCCGGACGACGGTGGCCGAAACTTGTATCAATGGGTCGTTCAAGATTTTGCGGGTTTCAGTAAGAAGTTTGGTTTCTTCGCTGGTATAGCCGTTTTCTTCAAAAATGCCTCCATGCGGAAACAAATTCAGATCGATCGGATGCGGATAAACCCGTTCGGCATTGGTTCCGGAACGCTCGTTCATCAGTTGTTGCACGGCTTTGTGCCCTGTCCCGGTTACCGATTGATAGGTAGATACCACAATCCGCTTGATTTTATAGGCTTTGTGCAATTGGCTCAAGGCCAATACCATCTGGATGGTAGAGCAATTCGGATTTGCAATGATTTTTGTAGACGTGCTGATTGTGTTTGCATTGATTTCGGGTACTACCAAAGGAATCTGTTCATCCATACGCCAGGCGGAACTGTTATCAATGACGAAGGTGCCGTTTTGTGCAAACAAGGGGGCATACTCTTTTGAAACGGCCGAACCTGCAGAGAAGATGGCTACATCCGGTTTCTTGGCAAGCGCATCCTGAATGCTGACCACTTTGTGGGCGTTATTCCGGAAGGTGATCTCTTTCCCGACTGATTTCGGCGAAGCGGCAAGAATGATTTCATCAATCTTATCAATCGATAAGTAACGACCTTCTTCTAAAACTTTTAAAATAATACTACCAACAAGACCTGTACATCCAACAATTGAAATTTTCATAGAATCTATCGCAAGATTTATTTTTTTGTTCGACAAAAGTACTACATTTACGCTTTTCAATACACTAAACCGGATCTTAATTATGAATGCAAAAACAATCTTGTTTTTTATTTTATTGATTCCGTGTTTTGTACGTGCTCAAATGGTTGACAACTTTTCGGACGGAGATTTTACCGGCAATCCGGCCTGGATTGGAAATACCGATCATTTTATTGTCAACGCAAATAAACAATTGCAATTAAACCATTCCGGTGCAGCCACCTCCATACTGGCGACTCAAATTATGTTGGCAGATAGCATGGAATGGTCTTTTTGGGTAAAACTGAATTTTAGCCCCTCTGATAATAACAATGTACGGATTTATTTGTTGGCAGACCGCGAGGATTTAACGGCTCCGCTCAACGGATATTTTATCAAATTGGGCGAGAATTTGTCGAACGATCCCATTGAGCTTTTCAAGCAAACGGGAACTACCGTGCTGAGCCTTTGCCGAGGTACGCCGGCCTTGGTTGCCAATGCGTTTGCCGTTCGTATTCGTGTCATTCACGATAAATCGGGCGATTGGAAAATATGGGCGGATGCTGCCGGCGGAACAAACTATCATCTGGAAGCCTCGGCGAATGATGCAACCCACACCACGGGCGATTGGATGGGCGTGCTTTGTACGTATACTTCCAGCAATGCTAAAAACTTCTTTTTCGATGATTTTTATGCAGGAGAAGTTGTGGTGGATCAAGAGCCGCCTGGGGTCGAATCGCTTACATGGGTTCATCCGGCCCAACTGGATGTTTTGTTTTCCGAACCGGTTGATAAGACGACAAGCGAGAATCCGGTAAATTACGAAGTAAGCCAATCGATCGGAAATCCTTCCGCAGCCTCGCGGGATATGCAAAACGCAGCCTTGGTGCATTTGCAATTTGCAGCGTCTTTTGCTTCCGAGTTGACGTATCAGGTAAAAATATCCGGGGTTCGGGATTTGGCGGGCAATTTAATGCAAGCGATCACGCTGCCTTTTTCCTTTCATGAAGTAAAACAATTTGATGTATTGATCCACGAAATCATGGCCGATCCCGACCCGGCAGTGGGCCTGCCCAATCAGGAATACCTTGAATTGTACAACCGGAGCGATTTTGATCTGGATTTATCCGGATGGAAACTAACGTTAGGCTCCACCATCAAGACCTTTCCGCAAACCACACTTCCGGCCAAAGGCTTTTTAATCCTCGGAGCAGCCGCTGCACAGGCGGAATTTGCTCCGTACGGCGCTTTTGTGGGATTTTCGAGTTTTTCACTGGTCAACACCGGAACAACCCTTGTTTTGAAGGAGTCTTCCGGAAAGATTATCCATTCGGTCACCTATTCCGATTCATGGTATGAGAATAGTTTTAAAAAGGACGGCGGTTGGTCGCTCGAAATGGTCGATGTGCTGAACCCTTGCAGCGAGGCATCCAATTGGCGTCCCTCCAAAGATCTGAAAGGAGGAACGCCCGGTGCTGTTAATAGCCAGACAAATCAGAATCCTGATTTGCAAAACCCGGTCATCCATTTTGTGGGCGTCAATTCGCCCACCGAACTGCTCGTCGTATTTTCCGAAAAAATGGATAGCGCCAGCATTTGCAATAAAAACAATTATTACATCGATCAACAAGTCGGAACTCCTGCCGGCGTGTCTGCTGTTGCACCCGACTACCGCAAAGTTTGCATCATGCTGCCTGTGGCAATCGAAGAAGGAAAAACCTACCAGCTGAGTGTCACAGGCGAAGTAAAAGATTGTGTGGGCAATTTGGTTTCAGCGTCGGTTTCGAAGCGGTTTGGGGTTCCTAATGCAGCAGAAAAAAACGATTTGATTATCAACGAAATATTATTTGCGCCTAAAAACGGTTGCCAGGATTTTGTAGAAATCTACAACCGGTCGGGAAAGATTTTGGATTTGAAAGAGTTCAGTTTTTCAAATTTCAATTCAAGCACGTTGGAGCCGGAACATCCGGTCAATATTTCGGATGACTCGTTTTTGTGTTTTCCGAATGAATATTTTGCTTTTACAACCGACACAGCGGCTTTAAACCTTTTTTACCCGGCACAAACTCCGCGAAATTTGGTGCAAGTGGCTAAATTGCCGACCATGAGCAATGAATCGGGAACCATTGCCATTGCAAATAAATCGGGTGTTTTGATTGACCGCTTTGCATATACCGGCAAAATGCACTATCCGTTGTTGACAGCCGTTTCAGGTGTCTCGCTGGAACGCATGAATCCGCAACTTCCGGCGGATGACAAAAATAATTGGCATTCGGCGGCCGAAAGCGTTGGTTTTGCGACGCCCGGATATCGGAATTCCCAGTTTTTGGTAGCTGAAACAGAAGAAAAGAAAGATGTAATTTTGCTGTCGCCCGATGTGTTTTCGCCCGACAACGACGGCTATAACGATGTGCTGGCGATTTCATACGAATTTGACGAACCCGACTATTCCATTACAATTACGGTTTACGATGCTTCGGGGCGGTTGGTGCGGAACCTCTGCAAGAATGAACTTTGCGGAACTGCTGCAGGAACGGTTTATTGGGACGGACTGGATAACAACCATCACAAAGCCTTGATCGGACGTTACATTATTCAGGCCGAATGCTTCAATTTAAAAGGAAACGTGAAAAAATACCGGAAAACAACCGTGTTGGGCGGGAAAATCTGAATTTAATTGAAAGTTGAAAATTGAAAATAGGTTTGGTGACGGGTAACGTGTGACGGGTGGTCATGCAGAAAGCAAAAAGCAGAAGGCAGAACGAGGAAACAAACAACAAAAAACGAACAACAATCCCTGCACCGTTCACCTTGCACCATGTACC
>JAVBOY010000051.1:0-17297 GCA_031550085.1 Lentimicrobiaceae bacterium | reverse complement strand
AATTGAAAATAGGTTTGGTGACGGGTAACGTGTGACGGGTGGTCATGCAGAAAGCAAAAAGCAGAAGGCAGAACGAGGAAACAAACAACAAAAAACGAACAACAATCCCTGCACCGTTCACCTTGCACCATGTACCTTGAATCCTTAACCCACTTCACTTTTCACGCTTCACCCAATAAACATTCAACAGTTCAACAACCAGTTTATCCTATGCGACAGAAATAGAGTGTTATTAGATTAAATTATCCTATCCGGTTCAAAATAACATAACAACCATTTTCCCAACTTCCCCTGCTTCCCCATTTTACCAACTCAACGATCCAACAAATAACAACTCAACAATTCAACGATTCAACAGTTCAACAACTCAACACCCTTTGCCGTCCGTCCATGATCCAATTTAAAAAGCACAGTGAAATCGACAAAACAGCCTGGGATGCTTGTATCCATCGATCGGACAATGCCAATTTTTGTGCTTTATCCTGGTTTCTGGACGTCGTTTCGCCTCACTGGTGCGCGTTAGTTCAAAATGACTATGAAGCGGTATTTCCGTTGTCGTATTCTAAAAAGGTAGGTATTACCTATTCCTTACAACCGCTATTTGCCCAACAGTTGGGTGTTTTTTCCCAAAAACGAATTACTCCTGTTTGGGTGGACGAATTTCTGGAAGCCATCCCCCACGAATTCCGCTACCTCGATTTAAACCTGAATTTTGCTTGTCAACCGGAGAAAGCCGCAGTTTTAATGCAAAACAATTATGTTTTAAGGCTAGGAAAACCATACAAGGAGCTGCAAAAAGGATATTCTCAAAATTTGAAGCGGAATTTAAAGAAAGCTCAAAACCGCTCATTCGAACTTCGCAACGAAGTCCCATTGAAGGATGTTATTTCCCTTTTCCGGGAAAACAGGGGAAAAACCATTTCGAATCTTTCGGATGAAGCCTATCGGTTGTTTTATAAAGTCGCTTCAAAATGCAGGAAGCAAGGAATTTGCCGTACCCGGGGAATTTTCGATGAAAATCAAAAACTCTTGGCGGCTGCTGTTTGGATTATCTATAAAAATGCAGCTACCTTTTGGTTTTCGGCGTTGAGCCAAGCCGGGAAAGAATCGGCTGCCATGCCTTTTTTAATCGATCGTTTCATCGAAGAAAATGCTGAAAAACTTCATGTCCTTGATTTCGAAGGTTCAAACAATACCAATCTGGCGCGCTTTTATCAAAGTTTCGGAAGCGAGCTTCTTCCGTATTTCCGGTATCAAAACAACCGGTTGCCTTTTGGAATCCGGGAATTGGCAAAATGGAAAATAAATCTTGCAAAGAAAGTGATAACTTTTTTTACAAATGATCAAACGCATTGCCGTATTTTGCGGATCGAGTTCAGGGAACAATGAGAAGTATGGGCTGCAGACCGCAAAGCTTGGAGAAATGTTGGCCCAAAACAATCTGGAATTGGTTTACGGGGGTACCCACATCGGTTTAATGGGAGCCGTGGCTGATGGAGCCTTGCGTGGCGGCGGAAAAGTAACCGGAGTGATTACCCGTTTTTTACAGTCGAAGGAAATTGCCCACTCAGGGCTTACGGAGCAGATTGTGGTGGAAACCATGCACCAGCGAAAAGCCGAAATGAATGCGTTGGCCGATGCGTTTATTGCTTTGCCCGGAGGTTTCGGTACTTTGGAGGAATTATTTGAAGTACTCACTTGGGCGCAACTGGGTTTTCATCAGAAGCCGGTCGCTTTATTCAATATTGATGGATTTTACGATTCGCTATATACCTTACTTTGTTGCATGGTTGAAAAAGGATTCTTGAAAAAAGAAAACCAACAATTGCTGCTGTTGCATCACAACATGGAAACATTGATCAGTCAATTATCGGATTATCGGCCGATTCCTGCCGTCGATAAATGGATAACCCGAAAGTAAAAGAAATCTGAAAAATGTACGGGTGAACCTCCAATTTGAAAAGCTTGTCAAATAAGCCTTTCAGAGAGTCCTTTTCTTCTACTGGCGCTTATGGAGTTTATTTTTTTGCCTGGGCTTCTTCCCTTTTGGCTTCAAATTCATGAATCAGTTGATCCAACGGTTTCCCAAGATTTTTTATTCCCGCCGAAGCCGATTCGGCCAAGGGATGGTTGGGATATTTCATCAAAAAGAGGTTGTAGTAATAACTGGCTTTCCCGTAATCGTTCAAGTTGTTTTCGTAAATAAATGCTTCGGTAAAAATACATTCGGGCAAGCGCATGTATTTGGGATAGGTTTTTACAATGCTGTCCAACATCATCACCGCTTTATCGCTCTGGTTGATCGTTTGGTACATGCCGCTCGATTTATATAAATACTCGGGAGCCAACGTATCGGATGGGAATTTGGCAGCATATTTTAGATACAATTCATTCAAATGAACGATCTTATTGGTATCAAGGCTTTTTGCCATATCAGCCGTAACCTCGGCTTCCAACTTCGAAATTTTCAGTTTCAAATCATCTTGCGTTTCGGTACAAGCGGAAAAAAACAAAATCACAAAGGCAAGGGTGGGAAAAATAAATCTCATCATGATCGTTTAATTAGTATTATCTTTTAGTAGGTTGAAAAATCATCCGGTATGGCAATTCAATCTGTCCTTTGGCGATATCCTCCAATTTCCGTTTGAGCATGATTTTCCGGAGGGAATGGACTTTATCGACAAACAAAATTCCTTCCAGATGATCGTATTCGTGCTGGATGACGCGCGCCAGATATCCTGTAAACCAACGGTCGTGGGCGACAAAATTCTCATCGACATAACTCAGGCGGACTTCTTTGGGGCGAAGGACTTCTTCCTGTATCTTAGGAATACTCAAACAACCCTCTTCCATAGAACACAAGTTTCCACGTGTTTCCAGGATTTTGGCATTGATAAAAGCAGTTTTTATTTTTTCAAGATTTTCCTCTTCATCCTCATCCGCAACCAATTGTTGCGTGTCGATCAAAAAGAGCCGTATTTGTTTATTTACTTGCGGAGCAGCCAATCCCACTCCTCTGGATTGATACAGGGTTTCCCACATATTCTCAATCAATTCGGCCAGATCCGGATAATCGGCCGCGATGGGCTGCGATATTTTATGCAGGTTGGGATGTCCGTATGCAACGATCGGTAATACCATTCAAGTCCTCTTTTATTCTTTAAGGGTGCAAAGTTATATCAATTTTCGATGACGTAGTGTCTTAATTATTTTGAAATTTTCCGGGGATCCAAATCGGAGAAATACTTTTTCCCGCGTAAATAGTGGTCGAGCACCAAACTATGTTTGTATACGCAGGTTTGGTCGATTTGAACAAGCGCTTTCCGTTTTTTCTTGAGTTGTTTGTAGTGCGAAATAAAATACCCCTGAGCCCGGAGAACCGCCCGTAGATCGCCCCAGCCTGCATCCAAAAGGAACTTCAGGGCCGCAATCCAATCGAGTCCGGCACGAAGCAGGAACACACGCCACAGGTAGCGTTGGGGTAGGTTTTTGTAAAGCAACGACAAATTATTCCGGAAGTTGAGGTAGGTTTTCCGCGACGAACTTTTAGGTAAAGTGCCGGCTCCCACATGAAATACGGTGCTGTGAGGGCAATACATGATTTTATATCCCGAATTTTTCAACCGCCAGCAAAAATCGATTTCTTCCATATGGGCGAAAAAATCATCGTCGAAACCACCCAACCGGTGGTATAATTTGGCACGGACAAACATACAGGCCCCGGTAGCCCAAAAAATTTCAACCGGGTCGTCGAATTGGTTTTGATCCGTTTCGATGGATTGAAAAATGCGTCCCCGGCAAAAAGGATAGCCGTATTTATCGATAAATCCGCCGGCCGCTCCGGCATATTCGAATTTCTCCGGTTCGTGGTACGACCGCAACTTGGGCTGGCAAGCCGCGATGCTTTCGTCGGCCTCCATAAAGTTGATAACCGGTTCAATCCAGTTTTCCGTCACTTCGATATCCGAATTCAGCAATACATAATAATCGGCTTCCACCTGTTTCAACGCATCGTTGTAACCTTTGGCAAATCCGCCGTTGCTTTCGTTCCGGACGATCCGGACTTCCGGATAGTTTTCTTGCAAAAACCCCACAGAACGGTCGGTCGACCCATTGTCGGCCACGACGATGGTGCTGCAGGCTGAGGAATATTTCACGACGGAAGGGAGAAATTTTTCCAAAAAATGTTCTCCGTTCCAATTTAATATTACGACCGCTACTGTTGGATTCAAAGGATGTCGAGGTTTGGCTGTAAAAAATGCTATCTAAAAACTATTCAAAAAATCGGGTGTCGTAGTGCGCTTTAAATCAAAACGGTTCCTGCTAAACCTTTTTCCGTTTAACAGGTAAGGTCATGCAGCGGCATCCGCCGCCGCCGCGCGGCAATTCCGACCCGCCCAAAGCAACCACGTATTTTTTATACTGGGTAAGGTCCACCTCGTTGCGAAGCACTTGTTTGGCCGAAAACACTTCGTATCCGTTCCGGCTCAGTTCTTCAAGGGTGTATTGGTTGCGTTCGTAACCCATCACTTTTCCGGGGCCGATGGCAAAAAAGTTTGCTCCCGAATGCCATTGTTCGCGCTCCTGATTCACCCGGCTTGCTTTCCCCCCACAATACAGGACTTCCAAATCCATGCCCAGTTGTTTTAATACGGCCGGGATACTTTCCACATCTACAATCGACCGGATCTCGCCATTGTCGATTTCAATGTGGATGGTCCGGTATTGATTGTGTTCAATAATCAGCGGAGCAAAAACCATGCACTGGTTCCGGTCCAACAACGTAAACACCATATCCAGATGAATAAAGGATTCAGGCGTATCGGGAAGCTCCTGAACAATAACATGCCGGCGCGTTTTTTGTTGTTTCAGGCGTTCGATGATGAAATCAACTCCTTGTGAAGAAGTGCGCGGCCCCATGCCGATCAACAAAATATCGTTACGAGCAATCAATATATCGCCGCCTTCGATCCTGATTTTTTCGTCATACAATGCCGTATCCGGATTGAATACCTGGGTCGAAAAATACGGATGGTTGGTAAAAACGGCATCCATAATAAGCGATTCGCGGTCGCGTACCTTGTTTGCCATCCGGCTGATAAACACCGAATTCCCAACGGCTACCGAGGTGTCGCGGGTATAAAAGAAGTTGTGAAGCGGTTGCAATTGATACCTATTGCTACTCAGGTAGTTAGTCAAGCTATTGTGTTTCAACTCAATTCCCTCAATCAACGAAATCGCTAAAGTTTGAGGTTCTAGCCGCATCAACTCATCGAATAAGGGTTTGTCCACGATTTCGTGCTTCGAGATTTTTTGCAACAAATCCATCTTGCAACTTTCATTCGACAACACATCTTTCAACAAGTCCTTTACTTGCAAGGTTTTGGTCACTTTCGATAAAACACCTTCAAAGTATTGGTATTCTTTTTGGGCAATATGAAGATTCAGGATATCGCTGTACAAAGCTTTGGGCGCAGTGCTGGGAGTCATGTTTTCAACTTCCGCGCCCGGAGTATGCAGGATAACGGCTTCCAGTTCGCCAATTTCGGATTCAATTTCGGTTCGAAATGGGGTTGACAAATCTAACGGCATAAAACGTACGGTCTTTTGTTACAATTTTCAATATTATTCAATATCAATTTTTTACAAAATTAATATTTCTCTTTAAACCCGCAAATTTAGCCCGTTTTATCGAACTATTCCGAAAAATGTAGCTAAAATCGGCTTCTGTAAGGGTTTCCCAATCCTGCCGCGTCAGGCTTTGCAATGCTTCGGATGGGAAAAATTCCGCTTCCTGCTGAAAAGAAGCAAAGCGGTTCCACGGACAAACTTCCTGGCAAATATCACAACCAAAAATCTGATTTTCAAATCGTCCCCTGAACTCTGCGGGAATTTCGCCCTTGTTTTCAATGGTTAAATAAGAAATGCAACGCCGGGCGTCTACCGTTTTTTCGGAAACGATGGCTTGCGTAGGGCAAGCGTCCATACAACGCCGGCAATTTCCGCAACGGTTTTGTGTAAATCCGGCATCGTAATCCAAGGGCAAGTCTAATAGGATTTCCGCCAAAAAGAAAAAGGAGCCTTTTTTTGGAATAATTAACATCGAATTCTTTCCGATCCATCCCAAACCGGCTTTTACGGCCCAAGCACGTTCCAAAACCGGAGCCGAATCGACAAACGAACGGATATGAGTTGTGTGCGATTTTTCCCGGATAGCCTGAATCAAAAGGGTTAATTTCTCCTGAAGTACTGTGTGATAGTCGTCACCATAAGCATACCGCGATATTTTGTAGGAATCCGGATGTAATTTTTCTTTGGGGAAATAATTAAATGCCAGCACAATCACCGATTGTGCCTTTTCAACCAAAAGCGTTGGGTCGAGGCGTTTTTCGAAATAATTTTCCATATACGCCATCCCGGCCTGTTTTCCGGAAGCCAACCAATCGGCCAAATGTTCTTTTTCGTTTTCAAGAAAAGCCGCTTTGGCGATTCCGCAATGGCTGAATCCGAGCTCCCGCGCTTTTTCCTTAATAAATATGGAGAGGTTTTCCGGCATGGAAGTCGGCACTAAAAAAGTTGGTCTTCTTTGTGCTTCCATTTGCCGATGTGGGCAAAGGCCTTCTCTGTGGCTTCCCTTCCGCGGGGCGTACGCATCAAATAGCCTTCCTGGATGAGAAAAGGCTCATAAACTTCTTCAATGGTTCCCGGATCTTCGCCTACGGCCGTCGCTATGGTTGTCAGACCCACCGGACCGCCGCGGAATTTCTGGATAATATTGGTCAAAATGCGGTTATCCATTTCATCCAATCCGTTTTTATCCACCTGCAAAGCCGCTAAAGCGTATTGGGCGATTTCCAGATTGATGGTGCCGTCGCCTTTTATCTGCGCAAAATCGCGGACGCGGCGCAACAGCCCATTGGCAATACGTGGAGTTCCCCTGCTGCGGCGGGCAATTTCCAATGCCGCCTCTTCGTGTATGGGAACTCTTAAAATGCCTGCCGAACGCTCGACGATATGTTTTAAGGTGGAAGCATCGTAATATTGCAGGCGCGAGTTGATGCCGAAACGGGATCGCAACGGGGCGGTAAGCAAACCCGAACGTGTGGTAGCGCCGATCAAGGTAAACGGGTTCAATTGGATTTGAACGCTGCGCGCATTGGGCCCCGATTCAATCAGGATGTCGATCTTGAAATCTTCCATGGCCGAGTACAGGTATTCTTCAACAATGGGACTCAGGCGGTGAATTTCGTCGATAAAAAGTACATCGTGGGGCTCCAATCCGGTCAACAACCCGGCCAAATCGCCCGGCTTGTCCAGTACCGGCCCCGAAGTAATTTTGATACCGACGCCCAACTCGTTTGCAATGATGTTCGATAAGGTGGTTTTCCCCAGGCCGGGAGGGCCGTGCAATAAAATGTGATCCAGGGCTTCTCCCCTTTGGCGGGCTGCTGCGACAAATATTTTCAAATTACTTACCACGGCAGGTTGGCCTGCAAAACTACCAAAGTCCAAAGGGCGCAACACTTTCTCAATTTCTTTCTCGGCATTGGAAAGGGAACTGCCTGTTGCATCCAAATTTTTATTTTTCGACATGGGACAAAGGTACGAAAACGCATAAAATTAATTGTATCCAAAAACAAACTTCAGCCCTTGTGGTTATTTAGATTTTAATCTTCGTTGCGAACAAAAATAAAACCGTACCTTCGCCATCATAAATGATACAAATTTGATTTTATCATGCAAATAGCCCTAAAAAGTATGTCCATATCCATCGGAAATGATTATTTAAGGCGTATTCCATCTGACGATCATGCAAAATATAAAAAATAAACAGATGAAAAACATCATTGTAGCAATCGATTTTTCGAAAGGTTCTTTTCATGCGCTGGATTACGCCATCTCGATTGCAAACGAAATGCACAGCAACATTACCCTTGTATGGGTGGACCACGAAACGGATTTCCCTTTTTCAAAGCATTCGGCGGAACTGCTGAATGAAACTAAAAATAGCATTGAGGAAATTGTTAAAACCTATGCTCCCAAGCTCAAAAACGGGACGCTTACCTACAAAACACGTGTAGGAAAAGTATTCCAGGAACTGGCAACGCAGGCAAAAAACACCAAGTCGGATCTGCTGGTTGTGGGCACACATGGAATTACGGGATTTGAAGAATACTGGATCGGCAGCAACGCCACCCGCATTATCACCCATTCCCCCTGCCCTGTCATCAGCGTACGCGGCGGATATGAGATCAACCGTAAATTCGGGAAAATCCTGTTTCCGGTAGACCATACGGCAAATACCGTCAACAAACTCACGTATACGGCCGAACTGGCAAAAGAACTGAATGCGGAAGTGGTTGTTTGCGGCATCAACACAACCGGACTGAAAAGCATAAAGCGGGTGATTGAACGCAATATCAATGCCGTTGAAAAACGTTTGAGCGAATTGGAGATCCCGCATATATCCGAAGTTTTGGAATCGGAAAACATTACCTCCAGTTTGATCGATTACTCGATGATGATCGGCGCCGATTTGATTTCGATCACCACCGACGATGAAAACGAAACTTCCAATACGATTCTTTTAGGGAAATATGCGCAACAATTGGTGAACAACTCGCCGATTCCCGTGCTCAGCATCAATACGCAAAAATAATTATTCCGAATAAGTGCGATCCTTTGGTGACAGCTTGCCGATTGCATTTCCTTGATCAGAACTTTATCTTGTTTTTTATATAACAATTGCATTTTTTTGCCGGGACGCATCCCGGATCGGAAGGAACCGTTTCCCGGATTTCGTAAGGTAAATTTTGTATTTAATTTTACCCTTCTATTCAACCTGTTATTCCTACCGGGAAAATCTCATTTCATTCATTAATGACCGTTTATCAAATTCAGGCAACGATCGAAACGCAACTGACTCCTTTGTTTGGAGAAGACGAAGCCAAAGCCATGGTTTCGCTCCTGTTGCAACATCATTTCCGTTGCAGCCGCCTGGAACTTTCTCTGAAACGGAAAGAAGAAGCCGACCCGGAATTACTTGCACGCTTGCATAAAGACACAGAAAGGCTTTTACAGCATGTTCCCATTCAATATGTAACCGGAGAAACCGAGTTTTTCGGATTGCATCTGGCGGTTTCGCCTGCTGTGCTGATTCCACGCCCCGAAACCGAGGAATTGGTTCAATTGGCTGTCGACGTTTTGAAAAAAATCCCGCATCCTGCTACCCTGCTCGACATCGGTACCGGAAGCGGTTGCATCGCACTTGCCTTGAAAAAACAATTTCCGCAAAGCGAAGTGTATGCGCTGGATGTTTCCGACGAAGCCTTGGAAGTAGCCAAACACAATGCCGGAAGCAACGGATTGGAACTGCATTTTTTAAAAGAAAACATCCTGTTTCCCAAGCGGAAATGGAAAATTCCCGAACTGGATGTCATCATCAGCAACCCGCCTTATATAACGCCCGCCGAAAAAGTCCAGATGCAGCGCAATGTATTGGACTACGAACCGCACCGGGCCTTGTTTGTGCCTCAGGTCGACCCCATTATTTTTTACCGCGAGATTGCCATCGTGGCCAGGAAAAAGCTTAAAAGCGGCGGCCACCTCCTGTTTGAAATCAACGAACAATACGGGAAAGAAATGCTCGATCTACTGACGGAAAAAGGCTTCCGGAACCCGGCCGTTCTTCGCGATTTTCGCGGGAAAGAACGTTTTTGTGTGGCGGAGAAGTAAAAAAATGCGGCTTATTTGATTGAATCACGAATAATGTTTCTACATTTGGCGGTTCAAAAAAAAACTTAATCCTAAAATCAACTTTTATGTCAGAAAAATTACAAACTTTACGCGATTCGGCGGGCGCTCGTTGGACTGCTTTGGTTTTGCTGGCTTTTGCCATGTTTTGCTCGTATATCTTTATGGATATACTTTCGCCTATCAAGGATTTGATGCAATCAACCCGAGGTTGGGATTCTACCGCTTTCGGCACCATGCAGGGATCGGAAACATTTTTGAATGTTTTCATCTTCTTCCTGATTTTCGCAGGGATTATTCTGGATAAAATGGGGGTCCGTTTTACGGCCATTTTATCGGGTGCGGTCATGCTTGTAGGTGCGGCCATCAATTGGTATGCCGTAACGGAAAGTTTTAACGGGACAAGTTTGGCAACCTGGTTTACCAACAATTTAAATTATATCCCGGGTTTTGACGAATTGGGGATTTCGCCCTTCTACCGGGGAATGCCGGCCTCTGCTAAATTTGCTTCCGTAGGTTTTATGATTTTCGGCTGCGGTGTCGAAATGGCAGGAATTACCGTTTCGCGCGGGATTGTAAAATGGTTTAAAGGCCGGGAAATTGCGCTTGCCATGGGTTCGGAAATGGCCTTGGCTCGTTTGGGCGTGGCTACTTGTATGATTTTTTCGCCCGTTTTTGCAAAATTAGGCGGACAGGTTGATGTTTCCCGCTCGGTGGCATTCGGCGTAATTTTGCTGATGATTGCCTTGATCATGTTCATTGTGTATTTCTTTATGGACAAAAAACTGGATGCACAAACCGGTGAGGCAGAAGAAAAAGACGATGCTTTTCAAATTCGCGATATCGGGAAAATCCTTTCGAGCAGCGGTTTCTGGTTGGTGGCTTTGCTTTGTGTGCTGTATTATTCGGCCATTTTCCCTTTCCAAAAGTATGCCGTAAACATGTTGCAATGCAACCTGACCTTTACAGAAGTGCCGGAAGGTTCTTTCTGGTCAGGAAACACGGTTACCATCGTACAATATTTAATCATGCTGGTTGTAGCCGCTACCGCTTTTGCAAGCAACTTCTCCAAAAAGACCTTAAAGATTGCGTTGTTGACGATGTCTGTCATATTTTTGGTTATTTTCTGTTATATGGGCTATATGCGCCAATCGGCAGAAACCATTTTTGCCGTATTTCCCTTGTTAGCCGTAGGTATTACGCCCATTCTCGGCAAATACGTAGATACAAAAGGTAAAGCGGCATCCATGTTGATGATCGGTTCTATTTTGTTGATTGCCTGCCACTTGACTTTTGCCTTCATCTTGCCTCAATTTAAGGGAAGCGGAATCAGCGGCGTGATCGTTGCTTATTTAACCATTTTGGTGTTGGGCGCGTCCTTCTCGTTGGTACCGGCATCGTTATGGCCCAGTGTTCCGAAATTGGTGGACAGCAAAGTAATCGGTTCGGCTTATGCGTTGATTTTCTGGATTCAGAATATCGGTTTGTGGCTGTTCCCCTTGCTGATTGGTAAAATTTTAGACCGCTCGAATCCCGAAATTGTACAAGCCGTAAAAGACGGCTCCATGACGCCCGAAGTAGCCGCCACATCGTTCAACTACACGAATCCGCTTATCATGCTTGCCTGTTTGGGCGTTGCAGCTTTGATACTCGGTTTTGTTTTGAAAGTTGTGGATAAGAAAAAAGGCCTTGGGCTTGAGTTGCCCAATATCAAGGCAGAATAGATAAGGTGCATTCCGGCTATAACAGGAATCTGACAAAGCCGGAAAAAAACTATTAGATCTTTTAAATTAAAAGCGGGTATTTTCAAAAAAGGAAATAACCCGCTTTTTTTATCTGAGTCAAGGCCGTGCTCCCTAAAATTAGGCTTTCGGCTCGGTATCTTATCAGATACAACAACTCCAAAAAAATAATTTTTGTTATATTTATATATTTTTACTAATCTTGCATGTCAATTTTTATCTTTTTAACACAAAAACACAAATCACCATTTATGAAAAAAAGCAGCAAATTACTTTTGAGCCTTGCAGCGCTAGTCCTATTTTTTACCGGATGCAAAAAGGACGATCCGGGTCCGGAAATTACCATTACCACCTCCAATTTTACGGTAGGAGCCGTCGAAAATCGCGAAGCCAAAGCCGTGTTCGAGATCAACGAAGACTGGACGGCAACCATCGGCTATGAAGGCAGCGACAAAAACTGGCTAACCATAGCCCCCACCAGCGGTAGCGCGGGAAAAGACCAGGAAATCGTGATGACAGCTGAAGTAAACACCACCGCAGCAGAACGGATCGCTTATGTAACGATCAGTTACGCTAATAAAACCCATAAATTAACTGTGACCCAAACAGCCGGCCCGGATGATATTACGGCCTTTTTCGATCTGCAATTTGCCGCCGTACTTGAAAAAAGAGGCTATATCCCCGATGCAGCAAATATTAAGATTGCTGATGTAAAAGACATCACGAAACTTGCTATTAACTCTTCAGAGTTAACTTCACTCAAGGGTATTGAATATTTTGCCGTGTTGAGTGTGTTGTCTTGTGCTAACAATCAACTCTCAGCATTGGACCTAAGCAAAAATACAGTATTGAGTGAATTGACTTGCAGTTACAACCAGCTTACAGCGTTGGATATAAGCAAAAATACGGCGCTAGCCATGCTGGTTTGCTCTAACAATCCGCTTACAGCATTGGATGTAAGCAAAAATACAGCGCTAACCCATTTGTGGTGCGATGAAAATCAACTTACCACATTGGATCTAAGCAAAAACACCGCGCTCACCTGGTTGTCCTGCGCTCAAAACCAACTCACGACTCTGGATGTAACCCATAATACGGCATTGAAAGAGTTGCATTGCTTTTTTAACCAACTTACGGAATTGGATGTCAGCAAACATACGGAACTGACTAAATTGGATTGCTTTCACAATCAGCTCACAACACTGGATATAAGCCAAAACACAAAACTGATCGAGTTTCTGTGCATAGGAAATTTGGGCGTATCCAATGTATTTGTTGTCAAGGCATGGTTCGATAACACCAATATCCCGGATAGCTTCACAACAGGCAATTGGGGGTATAACGGCCAATCTATCACCATCGATTACCAAAAGGTGACCAAATAACTTTATTCCGGAAGCAGATCTATTCTGTGAAAGAGATGTATTTTCGTTCAAATGGGCATTCTACCGGGGATGCTCATTTTTTTTGAAGAATTAAGACCCGATCGCGCACTTCCCGAAAACAAATTCAAATTTAAATGTATATTTGCAGCTAATCACCTAATTGAAAATGGAAAGTTGAAAATGGAAAATGATTTTTTCAACAATGAAAGATGAACTTTTTTAATTACGAATTAAAAAAGGCGAATTACGAATGATTTCGTTAGTTGACAAGTAGACGAGTAAACAAGTAGACAGAAAACTCAGCGGAACTCAGTGAATTCTCAGTGGTACTCAGCGGAATTTTTATGCAGAAGGGAAAAAGCAGAAGGCATTTCAATTGAAAATGGAGAATTGAAAATTGAAAGTGGTTTTTTAGATACAAGTAAACGAGTAGACTAGTAAACAAGTTGATAGGAAACCTCAGCGAAACTCAGTGAATTCTCAGTGGTACTCAGCGGAATTTTTATGCAAAAGGGAAAAGCAGAAGGCGGAAGGAATTATTAATTAAAAATTACGAATGAGTTTTTTAGTTAACGGGGTACCTTGCACCGTGTATCCTGAACCCATTTCACGCTTCACATTTCACATTATGCGATTAAAATAGAACAATAATAGATTTTATCAGAATGTTCGATTTTAAAAAATCAGCCAACCATTTTCCCTCATAAACGATTCAACAAATAACGAACAACAAATAACAATTCAACGATTCAACACCTCAACAGTTCAACAATCCCCCCAACAACTTACGAAAAACAATCATACATGACTTTAAAAGAAATAGCCCAACTGCTTGATGCCAAGGTAATTTGCGGAAGCGAGAAACTGGAACGCGAGATTCATGTTGCTTTTGCATCCGATTTAATGAGCGACGTGCTGACCGTTCCTACCCACGATATGCTTCTGGTTACCGGATTGTCGAATGTACAAACCATCCGTACGTCGGAAATGGCCGATATTTCGAATATTATTTTTGTCCGCAATAAAAAGGTTTCGGACGAAATGCTCGAGATTGCGGAAGAAAACGATATGGTGCTGCTGGAATGCCCCTATTCGATGTTCAAAGCCAGTGGAATGTTGTACCAAGCAGGCCTGAAACCTGTTTACTAATCCGGACGCTTATGCATTTTGAATATCCCGTAGAAGCCGGCGATTTTACACGCGCAGGACAGGCTTCCAGCCAATTCAAAAAAGTACTGAAACAACTGAACGTCGAACCGGAACTGATCAAACGCATGGTGGTAGCGCTTTACGAAGCTGAAGTCAACATTGTGGCCCATGCTTACGAAGGAACCATCTTCATCGATATTGAACCGGAAAAGGTTCAAATGCGTTTGGTGGACAAAGGCCCCGGCATTCCCGATATCGAGCGGGCCATGCAGGTCGGTTATTCCACCGCTTCGCCCAAAGTCCGCGAAATGGGCTTCGGCGCCGGCATGGGATTGCCGAATATCAAAAACAACACCGACGAATTTACCATCAAAAGCGAGGTAGGCGTGGGAACCGAACTAACGATGATTGTCAATATCTGATGAATTATTAAAATTGTACCTCCGATGGAAAAGCATTTTCATCATGCCTTACAAATCCGGCACGACGTCTGCACCGGCTGCTCGCACTGCATGCGTGTTTGCCCCACCGAAGCCATCCGGATCCGGAACGGGAAAGCGACGCTCGAGGACAACCGTTGCGTCGATTGCGGCGAATGTTTCAAAGCTTGCCCCAACCGCGCCATTACGATTATGCAGGACGATTTCGACCGCATCAAAAATTTCAAATACCGCATCGCCCTGGTGCCGTCGATTTTTTTGGGGCAATTTACCGAGAGTTATTCGCCGGAACAGATTTACAATGCGTTAATTTCCATTGGTTTTACCCATATTTACCATGGCGAGCTGGGGGTTCCGATTTTACTAGAAAACATCCGGGAATTTATCCGCCGGCACCCGGATGACAAGCCGTTGATATCGGCCTATTGCCCGGCTATTGTGCGCTTGATCCAGGTGCGCTTTCCGTTTTTTGTGAACAACATCGTTTTGTTAAAGCAGCCGTTGGACATTACCGCTCTTTACTGCCGCAAGAAATTCATCGACGAAGGGGTTACGCCTTCCGAAATCGGCGTATTTTACGTAACGCCCTGCGCTGCAAAAATTGCCGCCGTCAAAAGTCCGGTGGGAGAAGATTTTTCGCCCATCACCGGCGTGATCAATATGGATTTTCTTTCCAATAAGGTTTCGCGCTACATTGCCAACAACAAACCGGCACAATTGGCCGTTTCTTCGCCCAAACTAAGCCGTTCGTCGCTCTGCTGGTGTTTGACGCAGGGCGAAAGCGCGCATGTGGAAGGACGCTCGCTGGCCATCGACGGTATTCACAATGTGATCGAATTTTTAGAGCGGCTTGAAAACGAAGATATTACCGATATCGATTTCCTGGAACTTCGCGCTTGCGACGAAAGCTGCGCCGGAGGCGTACTTACTACCGGAAACCGTTTCTTAAGTGTAGAACGTATGCGCGAACATCTTCCGGTTTGTTCCGGGGAGGAACAGGAAGGAATTAACGGATACAGCGAATATATCAACCGGCGCATTTCGGTCCAACCGGTAAAACCACGTTCCATGCATGCTTTGGATGAAAACCGCGTGGAGGCCATGCGTAAAATGGAAAAAATCAAACAGGTGGTGAATTGCTTGCCCCGCATCGATTGCGGTGTTTGCGGCTCGCCCAATTGCCAGGCTTTTGCAACCGACATTGCGCAGGGCAAAGCCGATATCCGCCAATGTATTTTTATCCAAAAAAACCGCATCAATACTGGCGAACTTTCTTCCGACGAAGCGCTCGATATGATGATGGAAGTATGGGGAAAAGAAAAATTCCAATAAACATCGGAAATACAGGCAGCAACAATCATCTACATTTCACCACTCACAATTCACGTTTCACAAAATAATCAACTTAAATAAACGCAACATGCAAGTAAATGATATTGTAAAAGCATTGGATTTAAAGCTATTCGGAGGAGAACAAGGATTAAACCGCGAAGTCAACGGAGGGTATACCTGCGATTTGTTGAGCGACGTTATGGGATTTGCGTCCGAAGGAAAAATCTGGATTACGCTGCAAACCCACAAAAACGTGATGGCGATTGCCAGCTTGAAAGATCTGGCAGCCGTTATTTTAATCAAAGATTTTGCGCCCGATGCCGATATGCTCGAACAGGCCAACGAGGAAAATATTCCGGTATTGGGGACCTCGCTCCAGGCCTTCGAAATCTCGGGACAACTTTACAATTTGCTGAAATAGCAGCGCCCATCGACTTTTCCAGATAAAAACGATGAAACAATTCCGCGCCGATTTGCATATTCATACCGTCCTTTCGCCCTGCGGCGATCTGGACAACTCCCCGATTCGTATTGTGAACCGCGCCCGCGAAAAAGGATTGGATATTATCGGAATTACCGACCACAACAGTACTTTACACGCTCCTTTAATCCGGAAACTGGCCGAACCGCACGGTATTTACGTGATGATGGGAGCCGAAGTCACCACCAAAGAGGAAGCGCATTGCCTGGCCTTTTTCGAAACGGAAAAGCAGCTCGCCGAATTTCAACAGTACCTCGACGAACACCATCCGTTTTTTGCCAACGATCCCGATCAGTTCGGATACCAGTTGCAAGTAGATGAAAACGAGGAAATCATCCAGATGATCGATTATTTGTTGATTACGGCCCTGGATCAATCCATCGACGAAATTGCGGCAAAGGTTCACCAGTTGGAAGGATTGTTTATTCCGGCACATATTGATAAGCAACGGTTTAGTGTGATCAGCCAATTGGGGTTTATCCCACCGGGTTTGCAGGCCGATGCGTTTGAGATTTCGCCGCGCGGCAAGGCGGATCAAATGCAGGCTTATATCAAAAAACACCCGGTTCAGACGTTTATCCAAAGTTCGGATGCCCATTTGCTCGACGATATCGGGAAAACGTATTGTATTTTCGAAATGCCGCACCACAACTGGCAGGAAATCAAACGGGCGCTCAAAGGCGAAGAAGGACGGAAGGTGGTTTTGGTTGGGTAGATACGTGACGTGTAACGAGTGCCGAGAGGCTAAATAATTACGAAATATCAATTACGAGTTACGAGTTAATTGAAAGTTGAAAATTGAGAATTGAAAATGGTTTTTTAGATACAAGTAAACGAGTAGACCAGTAAACGGCTTTTAATTGAAAATGGAGAATTGAAAATTGAAAATAGGTTTGGTGACGGGTAACGTGTGACGGGTGGTCATGCAGAAAGCAAAAAGCAGAAGGCAGAACGAGGAAACAAACAACAAAAAACGAACAACAATCCCTGCACCGTTCACCTTGCACCATGTACC